>CACWJY010000001.1 GCA_902761355.1 Fibrobacter succinogenes
GACCACGACCCACAAGACTCTCCGTGGCCCGCGTTCCGCTATCATCATGTGCAAGGACCGCACCATCCAGAAGATGGTGAAGGGCGAACTCAAGGAAGTCTCCCTCGCCAAGGAAATCGACAAGGGTGTGTTTCCGGGCATGCAGGGTGGTCCGCACGACCACATCAACGCCGGTAAGGCCGTTGCATTCCTCGAAGCTCTCCAGCCGGAATTCCAGACCTACGCCAAGAACGTGATCAAGAACGCTCAGGCTATGTGCGCCGAAATGCAGAAGCTCGGCTACAAGGTCATCAGCGATGGCACCGACAACCACCTCATCGTTGTCGACATGACTTCTAAGGGCGTTTCCGGTAAGGAAGCCGAAGTGGCCATGGAAAAGGTCGGCATCTCCTGCAGCCGCTCCACGATTCCGTTCGATCCGCGCAAGCCGATGGACCCGTCTGGTGTTCGTCTCGGTACTGCCGCCATCACGACCCGTGGCTTTGACGAAGAAGACACCCGCGAAGTGGCTCGCATTATCGACCGTGCAATCCAGGCTAAGGACGACGAAGCTGGCCTTGCCAAGATCCGCGAAGACATCGTGGCTCTCTGCAAGAAGCACCCGTTGTACAAGTAAGACTGCTCGGCTCTATTGTAGATAAGAACCTACGATATCGCCTCGCTCTCGCAACCACGCCTCGTTAATACGAGGCGTTTGTTGCTCACAGAGTAAATATGTGGCGGGGTGAATGCCCCGCGCATACCAACGAAATTGCCCTCGGTTCAAAGCCGGGGGCTTTTTCTATATTTATCCCCATGTTTGCGATTAAGGTCCAAGGTGTTTCGTTTGCTTACCCCGGTGCGCCTGCAAAGGCGCTTGATTCGGTGAATCTTGAAATTCCCGAGGGGAGTTTCTTTGCGCTCTTGGGCCCGAATGGGGCGGGCAAGACCACGCTTTTGCGACTTTTATGTGGCCGCTTTGCAAAGTATTCGGGGACCATAGAAATTACTGAGAATTTGCGCGGCAAGAATGGTTTTCTCGATCCTCATGCTTGCGGCATCTTGCTTGAAAATCCGGGCATTTACCCGAAGCTTTCGATTGCGGAATACGTGGATTATTTTGTGGGCTTTTATGCAATGCAAAATCCGGCGTGGAATGTTTCTGCGGCTCGCGAACGTATTGCGAAGCTCTCACAGAAACTTGAGTTGCCTGATTCCGCAACCCGTATGGGTAAACTTTCTCTCGGAAACCGTCAAAAGGTTCAGCTGTTACGAGCAATGGCGCCTGCGCCCAAATTTTTGATTCTCGATGAACCTGTTGCAAACCTGGACCCGATGGCCCGCGAAGCTGTATGGGGCCTGCTTGCCGATTGGCGCAAAAATGAGGGCGGTACCGCTATCGTATGCTCGCATATTTTGGCCGAAATGGAAGAAGAAGCAACTGATTACGCCATTATTGACCGTGGTCAAGTGCTTAGTAGTGGGCGAGTCGCTGATATTGGTGCAAGTTCCGTGACCTTTAAGGTTGATGCCTCTGCAGGCGTGGATTTGGAACAAGTGCGCGCCGCTCTTGCCGCGGCAGGAATTTCTGCAGATGTAACCCGTGTGTCGGCCGGCCTTTCTAGGCTTTACCGTGAAACGGTCTAGAAAGTCTGCGACAAATCAAATGCGAATCTTCCCCAGGCGAAATCTTCGGGATCCCAGTTGCTCAAGTCCTTCTTGAACGCATAGTCCAGACGGAATGTTAGGAATTGCCAGTGGTAGCGTAGGCCAAAACCAAAGCTTTCGCATTCACGGTCAGCGTAGATGCTTTCGGCATCGGTGATTTTAGCCCAGTCATAGAACTGTACGATTTGCCAACGGCGTCTGCTTTTCCATGGGAGCGTCCAGCGGATTTCTTCGTTAAATCGGAAATAAATTGGGGTAAGGCCCGTGTTGATGACTTCTTTTCCTTCTTCGTCTATACTATTGTAGCTTGCGAATATGCTGCGGAATCGGTAGCCGCGAACGGAACGCGAACCGCCCTGATAAAACACGCGGGCATCATCTTCGATGGCTTTGGCAAAGAACCTGCCGGTACTTCCGCTAAGCGCTCCGTAAAAGGTCCAGAATAGCGGATGATAAAGGTTCATGGTAAATTCGCCATAAGTATAGGGATCGCCAATCATGGTCAGCGATTGCAGGTTACCACGCCAGTTGGTGCCTGCACCTACGGTAGGCGCAAGTCGAATACCTTTGGTGGGGTTAAAGTAGTCGTCCGTGTAGTCGAACGTCAGGGCTGTTTCGCCCTTAAGCTTAAACATGTCGTCGCGGTTCTTGTTCACGTATCGGGTATCCAGCGTTCCGCGGAAACGGATATGCTTGGTAATGCCGAAGGTCAAGTCACCGCGGTTGATAATTTCATATCGCTCTTCGATGCTGTCGGGGTAGGCGGGCGGGTTAATTTTTTCATGATTCAGTGTCAAGCGATCCTCAAAGCGGATTGCGGTTGGAATAAAGCTGAATGATGTTCCGAATAAAAGAGGATTTGCGTAACCGATAGAGGCTTCTTGCTTGTGCTGTGCAATTTGGGCGCCCGTCGAAAATTCGTGAAAACGTCCGAAAAAGTTCTTATGTTTTGCTGAGGCTTGGGCGCCAAAACCATAAATTTCTTCGTAGAAAAATCCATAGCGGGTTTCGCCGGGAACACGTTCGGTAACGTTGAGGTAAACATCCGAAAGACCGTCGCTTCGTAGTGAATCGTTCATCTTGATTTGAGTGAACAGCTGAGTTGAAAAGAGCTTGCTTCTGAATGAATTGTATTGGTTACCGTTGATAATTTCTCCCTGGGGGATTTTCCATAGCGAGGAGAGCCACGCCGTATCCGTTAATCCGGGCTCCGTTGTAGAGCTTGTCTTGTTCTTGCGGTCTTCGGAACGGTGGCTGATGCTTACCATATTGCCCATAACGACTTTTGCGCCGGGCGTGACGGTAATATCTACAAATATCTGTTTCTTGGTGGTATCAAGCTTTTCTATCGAAGAAACACTCGCATGTAGGTAACCTTCTTTTCTATAGGCTTTTTGAATTTCTTGCAGATCTTCAGCAATATCTTCGTGGTTGTACAGCTTGTTTTTTGAAACATTCAGCCCAGATTCATCAAATTCAACTTTGCTTTCGGGAGGAACGTTGATTTTAACTCCGTTAAACCGGAAACGGTCGCCGTCAATAATGTTGATAAAGTAGCCGCGAACAATGCTGTCTTGAGAAATGTAGTCCCTGTGAATTTCTAGAGAAATGTCGAGACTGTAATAACCGCGAGAATAGTAGAGCGCTTTGATATTTTCAATCGAAAGCCTCATCATAAAGTCCTGTTTGGTCGTATCCATTTGACCAAATTCTTCAGGAATGTCTAGCTGTTCTTCAAGCTGAAAATTAGAAAAGGCACTGTTGCCGGTAATGTTGATATACCAGGGGTGCTTGTCATTTTCGTCAGCCCAGGTAATGGCCGCAAAGATCAAAAGCAGAAGGAAAATCAGTTGTTTCATTGATTTTTCTCCTTCTTTGTAGATTGTGGTTGTATACCTTCGCACTTACCAATTCCGAGTAGACAGGGGTTCCAGAAACGGTAAATATAGTCAATACCGATGTTCTTTTCCATTCGGGCTTCGTTGTTGGTTTCTGTACCGGTGTTGGCAAGGTACTGCTTAGAAATAAGCATCGCGTTAAGGGCCAAAGTCGGTGAAATATGGTTGCGGTGCGAATATTCGGCTTCCTGGAATACGGGAAGCGTATAGTTTATGCCGAATTGTAGTGATTGGTCGTAGGTGGGGTTTTCGCTTTGATCCTGCGTGTAGCCAAAGATCAGGCTTAGGTTTTTGACCCAGCGGTCAAGCGAAACGGGTACCTTAAAGTAACTGGAATCCTTGTCGCTAGTGGTGTTGTTTTCAAACAGCATCACCTTCATATCGATATCGCCAATATAGTCTCCGCCAAGAGTCTTGTTTGCTGTCGTGGAAATCACTTTGCCAATAGCCTTTCCTGCGAGCTTATTCCAGTCAGTTTGTTCTCCGTTGTCGTCTGCTATACAGCCAAGAAGAACGTTGTAATAAATGACGGCCGGTGTCGATTCGGTACCGCAGTTAGAGGAAGGAATCGGTTGCGGATTGGTAATGGTTCCTTGAATGTCTAGATTGATGGGACAAGTTTCTTTTTCTTTTTCGTTTGTTTCGCTACAGAACGGCAGTTCCTGACTACTAGAAACATCGACTACGCCATGCTGCCAAGGAACATCGTTCCAGCTAATCAAGAATGAGTTTAGGTTGAATTCATAGATGTCCTTGACGCCGATAAATCCGTTGTTAGTATTAGAAACGTCTCCTCGCAATAGCGGACGAGTCGTATTGCCTAAAACCCAAAGATCGACCGTTAGGGGGAATGTGGCGAATGGTGTGACAATGGCGATGGAATCGACCTGAGTGTCACTGATATGCATCGATAGATTGATTGGGCTTGCCGAAGAAAGCTTGGCTTCTTGGACTTCTTTGCTGCGTAAATTAGCAACGGCATTGTTGAACATTGTCAGATACTTGTCTAAGGCGGTGGGTGTCACGTCAATGTCGAAATCTCGATAGAACACGAGTTTGTCTATCATTATGTCGCCATTAATGGTATTGTTGGTGATAATGCCCTCATGCCCGTGAGGAATGCTAAAGCCGAAGTTCCCTCTCATCAATGCTTCGGCATGGCCATTGATATCGCTATTGTATTTGTATGCAATGCGGGGAACCGTTGCCCAGATAAACAGGTCTTCTTCGCGATCTTCAAGATGACCGTTGATGTTTTCGAGAATAAGTTCGTGATCGCCCCTTCGAATAGAGTAGCGCTTGGAGTGAATGTCAACGGCATCTAGTTTCATGCTATCGAGTAGGAATTTTACCGTTGCCGAAATGACTTCGTTACTGTCGTTTTGAGTCTTCGCTTCGTAAATATCGACCAAACCGTTTTCGACATGGCCCCTTAAGTAAATGGGGAATTGCATCTGTGTCTTCGGTGGCTGGTATTGTGTCGAATCGAGGCTGATGTCGGCGGTGATACCCTTAAGGCCTTTGCGAATATCGACGTCCATGTCGACATGCAAATCGGTGTTCTTGATTTCACTGACTGTTCCTGGAATAAACCAAGAACCGTTGGCGTCCAGAGTTCCCTTGAACATCAGGTCGTTGTCGATAAATCCGCTTGCCCAGACAGTGCCGCCGTTGTCGCTACCATGTGAGAAACTGACATGCCGCTTGTCGCTAAAGATGTTGTCGATGATAATCTGGGTGTTTCCGGTCCATCCGCCACCACCGATGTCTAGGTAGGAGTTGAGCTCGACTTTGCTCTTTTCTGCAAAGATGTTTAACTTGCGAATGTTGAAAAGGGTGGGTGAAATTTTTCTGAAATGAATGTCGTAGAAATCTAGGTTGCCGACAAGTCCGTTTTCTTGACTATAAGAAAGGTCACCGTTAAGCATGCCCGAGGTTAAGGTAGAGTCGTTTAACGGCTCTAGCAGCAGGGGAATGCTGAATTCCTTTGAAGAAATGTTGACGTTCAATAGTTGTATCGGTAAGAAGTTGGTCGGCTTAAAGTCCGGGTTAGAATCGTTCGGCAAGATGAAGACTCCGTCTGCCTTTACGGTGTTTCTGTTCTGTGCCGCATCAAAGTTGTCAATAAAAATAGTGTCTCCGTTTTGGCGCACGGCAACGTTCACGTTTACACTGAATGCGTCGAGATTACTTTCGACTGAAACATCGGCCTTTCCGATGTTGTTGGTAAAGTCCTGATACCATTTGCCGGTGACTTCGCCGTCGATCTTGAATCCCAAATCTATGTCAGAAAACGGAATGGTGGAGAATAGGACCTTGTCCGCATTTACGTCAAGAGAAATTGTGTCTCCGATGGTAATGTAGGCGCTGGCCTTTCCGCCGTTACGTTGTGTCACATTCCATGAGGTGTGGGGATCTTCTGTTCCCCATTTAACATCACCATCAAAATCAAAGGTCTCTTTTGGCCCATAAATAATACCGTTCGAAAAATCGATACCCTTTTTGTCGATATCCAACGTGACTTGCATGGAGTCTGCGGCGATATGGTATGCATTCAGAATGGTTCCGAATTTTGTCTGGATTCGCACCTTGCCGTTTTCAAAGACTCCGTAGACTTGTGGTCTGCATCCAAGCGACAGGTTTCCGTGAGTCCAGTCCAGAGCCCATGGTTCGACGGGTGAAATATCTCCGGTGAAGGTCAATAAAAGCGAATCGCGTAAATTGATGACGGCGTCGACATTGGATCCTTGCCTTGTTTCGGCAGAAACAACGATTTTCTGATCATAGAATTCTGCTGATTTAATCTGCATGTCTAGAGGCATCATCTGCGGACCGAACATGGCGCTCATGTGGCTTACGTAGCCTTCTAGATAGCCGCTCATGTCTTTGTCGAAATAGCCGCTTAGGTGAATACTTCCGCCTTCGTCATTCTGCAACAGCAGGTTTATGTCGGCACGTTCCTGGTCGCCATCTAAATGCAAGGTGACGTTTTCGGGGAGCAGTGGCCAGAATTCCCCCACCCTTGTTTTGACCGTCGCCTTGTAATTCAATTGTCCCTTTTGCAGGTTGCCAGAAATGTCTGCTGATACATCCAGTTTTCCTAGGGCGGGGACTGAAGGGGGGAGCTCCGCCGGAATCCACTTCTTGGGATTGTCTATGGTTAGTTTGGTTTTCCCCTTAAAGTTGGTGAGGTTTTCTTTGGGAAGGTCGGCGTTTATTTGTACCGAGTCGCTTGCGGTCTTGATTTTGCCGTTAATTTTGAGTTTGTCATCGTTGAAGTCTGTGCTTAGCTGAACGGATGTCTTGCTTGGGATATAGTCCCCTTCGATACTCTTAATCGATAGGTTGGCCGCTTTCTTTTCAGGGTTGTAAAGGCTTAGGCCTTTAATGTTCCATTGCCGACCGTCCGAAAGTCTGATGTCGGCCTGCTTGAGGTCGAGACGAACCGTGACCGGAATCTTTAGGTTTTCGGGGAATTGGGGGGCCGCCTTGTTGGACTCCTGGGCTTTAGCCTTGTTTTCGGGAATGTTGATGTTTGCATCCAACTTTTGGATATCTAGTTTGACCCCTCTTTCTGTTCCAAGGAGAGTTATATCTAGGTTCGGGTCCGTGATGGTAAATTCGGAACCGTTTGCCGAAACGCGTAACGAGTCAAAATGGTGTGTTAATAGGGATTCCATGGAATGCCCATAGGGCGTTATGGTAACCCCAGCAAAGGTATGTGGAGTCGATAAAAAGCGTTCTAAGAGTGCATGCGCAAACCAGACGCCAAGGGCGATGGCGCCAACAACAGCCGTGGCAACGACGGCTGTTCCGACAAATGTCGTAGGTTTTTTAATCAACTTGTGTATAAGTATAGAAATTTGAGCCTTTTTAATTAAAAAGGCTGTGGAAAAAAGTGGCTTAAATCGTTGATGTTCAATGACTTACGTGAGTTGTCTGTATAAAAAAGTAAACATGCCTTGGCCAAACCTAAAAAAGGGCCCATCGTTACCGATGAACCCTTAAGTTGGAGGTGTGTATAGGAATTTCTAGAACTGCTCGAAGAACTTGTGGACTTCTTCGGGGACCCATGTCTGTTCCCAGTTCCAACCGACGCCCATGTTACCGGTGTCGTGAGCGGTCCACTGGTGGTCACCTGGCCAGCTGCACCACTTGACTGGGAAACGTTCGTCGACGGTCGTGAAGTCATAGCAGACGTGTCCGGTGTTGCCGTTCACTTCTTCGGGTTTTTCGGAGCTTGCGTCGGTGAAGTCGCCGTTGGCGTCGGCCTTGCCGTTACGTTTGAGGATTCTCGGGAGGGCGCTGTTCTTGGCGCGGTTGTAGTCGCATCTGCCGTCGTTTTTGCCGTGAACATTCATCCAGGCAATCGGCAAGTTCTTCATGTTGTTGCCTTCGGGGAGCCAGATGTTGTAATCGGCCACGGCATAGGTGGCTGCGGCACGCACACGGCTCTGCATGTCCTGCATCAATGAATAGCTGAACATGGCGCCAAAGCTGAAGCCTGTAATGAACACGCGGCTCGTGTCAATGCAGTAGTTTTCGTTCAGGGTGGTGAGCGTCTGGGCGAAGAAATCGTGATCGCCCTGGCCCTTGGTCCATACTCCACCGATTGCATCGAGTGAAACAAAGATGTAGTCGCCGTTCTTGTCGAGCACCTGCTGGCCGTAATACGGAGTGGGGTGGTCGTAGTCAGCCTTGTGGTGCACAAAGTCTTCGCCGCGGCTGCCGTAGCAGTGCAGTGCGAACAGCACCTTGTGCGGTTTCTTGTTGTCGTAGTTCTTGGGCAGGGTGATAAAGTAGTCGCGGGTGTCGCTACCGACCCTGATCTGGAACTGGTCGCCGTTTTCGACGCTCTTGACCTTTTGCAACTTGGACGTTGTGCCGCAACCCTTACTCGGCGTGGGGACGTTGCCGAGGGCGTAGCCGAACTTGAACTGGGGTGCTGTTGCCGTGAGTTTCACATCAAGGGTTGTATCGAGCGTGCCGAGGGGTATGGTGAGGGTGTCAAAACCTTCTGCCACAAAGCGGATGGCTTCGTCCTGGGCTGCCTCTTTTAACAGAGTTCCATTGGCTTGTGTGCCGATGGCGCTGTTAAAGCCGCCATCGGTCGTAAACTTGAAATTCTGCCTTGCGTTTCCGACAGAGACTTGGGCGAAGTATGTGCCGCGAGCCTTGACGCAACGACTCAGATCATACGAGCCGGAACCCTGTAGGGTTTTGTCGAAAACTTGGTGACCGAGCGAATTGAATATTTTTACCTGCACGGGCGAGGTGCTGCTTTGGGAGTACGAAAGAATACCGTTGTTTACGCCGATATATCCTACAGAATTTTTGAACGCAGGGGCGATTCCTTCAACTTCTTCTTCGTGGATGGTGAACTTGCCTTGGTCATCCGTAATGGTGTTTTTGCCTTCTTTAAGCAAATCAACCGAAATACCTTCCAGGGCTTTGCCCTGGTCGTCAGAAACGGTACCAGAAATGGTGTATGCCGAAGCGAATCCGCAGAATGCGAGTAGGCTTGCTGCCGAAATAACCGTTGAAACTTTGGTGGCCATGAGTTCTCCTTTTTTTTAATACGAACACACCTTTATATAAACTAATATATTGTTGAAGTTTAGTTACGTCACAAATGCTTGAGGGTATGGATGATTTGTCTGCAAAAAGTTTTTTACGAATATTTAGGAGCCTTTTTAGGGGGTGAACAAATGTTTATACGCCTGTTTTCGTCCTAAATGATGTAAAAAAAGAGGCTTTTGAGTCTTTTTGCTCGGCATATTTCGTATATTTTCATCTAAAAAGGAGCTCTTATGAATCTCTTTAAATGGACTGTTTCTACCTGTGCTGTTCTTGCTGCAGTAACCTTTACGGCTTGCAATGACTCGACATCGGCAAATGTAACTGTTGTTACTGGTGATAACTCGTCTTCTTCGACATCCAAGGATTCCCCTTCTTCGGCCTCTAAAGATAATCAGTCATCGTCATCCAAGGAGTCTTCCAAGGATTACGATTGCTCTGTCACGGATGGCGTAAAGGTCCTTTATCCGGAAGATGGTGCCAAATTCAAGATGGGCGATACCATCACGGTGATTTATGGTTCCGATGTCAAGGGTTCTGGCTACCGTTTCGTGTTTAAGACTTCCGAAGACGATATTGGCGTTGACATGCTCCCGACTTCTGCTGGTCCTAAAGATCCGGACGGAAAGACCTGCTATGAACAGAAGGTTGTTTTGCAGGAAGAAACAGACGACGATGATGCTACCGCAGAACCGACGGATACCGCTATTATTCGCGTAATTCCGTACGAAAAGACGGCAAAGGGTTCTAATTCTGGCACCTTCAAGGTGACCGAATAACCTTGAACGCCACACTCAGATTTGATGATTCTTCCATCACCGTAGCCCTTGTGGGTTGCGGTGGTTTTATTGGTTGTCATTTATTGCGGGCGCTGCTGGAACGGACGCAGTGGCGAATTTTCGGCGTAGATTTGGATTCGTACCGTATCCAGGAGTTCTTGTCGAATTCTCGTTTTGAATTCTTGAGCGCAGATCTTGCTGAACCTGCTGTCGTGGAACGTATTGCCCGTTATCCGGTAGTTGTAAATTTGGCTGCCATTTGTACGCCCGGTCGCTATATGGCCGAGGCGGCAGAAGTTATCCGCAGCAACTATAACCATCCGGCCGCATTGGCCGATGCGTGTGCTCAAAGCGGTTCTTGGCTAATCCATTTTTCGACTTCTGAGATTTATGGTAAAACTGCGGCAGATTCTTCTGCACTTGTAGAAGATGAATCTGAAATTGTGCTGGGGCCAGTGACGGCAAGTCGTTGGAGCTATGCAACGGCAAAACTTCTGACAGAACGCTATTTGACGGGACTTGCTGGTTTGAACTGGACGGTGGTGCGCCCCTTTAATTTTGTAGGACCGTACATGGATTTTATGCCGGGGGTCGATGGCGAAGGCATCCCGCGCGTGCTGGCGAATTTTTCGACGGCGCTTGTTCGTGGCGAATCGCTCAAGTTGGTGAATGGCGGCGTTGCAAAGCGCTGTTTTACCTCGGTTCATGATGCGGTCGACTTTGTGTTCTGCTTATTTGCAAATGCAAATGTGGCTATAGGCGAGGCCTTTAATGTGGGCAATGCTGAAAATGAACTCTCGATTGCTGACCTGGCCCAAATGATGCGGTTGGTGTATGCTTCGATTAAGGGCAAATCCGAAAGTGATGTACCTGGAATCGAGGTTGTTTCGGGAGAAGCCTATTACGGTAAGGGCTATGACGATTCGATGCGTCGTCTGCCTTCTGTCGAAAAGGCTCTGCGATTACTTGGGTTTAAGGCGATAGTCCCGCTGAAGGTTTCGCTCGAAGAATCCCTCCGCTGGTTTATTGGCCATTATGAAGTGTGATTACTTCATATTCATTCCTGCATATAACGTAGCAGATACTCTTGCAGAGGTTTTGCAAAAAATTCCTGATGCCGTGTGGCCGAATTCCTACATTCAGGTTATCGATGATGGTTCTGTTGACGGTACGCGAGAAACGTTTGAAAACTTTGCAGCAGATATGTGTGATAACCTTAAAAAGTCACGACTGCGTTATATGCGTTTTGAACAGAATCAGGGTTATGGAGCTGTCGTTAAAAGGGGCGTTGCCGAGGGAATCCGTTCTGGAGCAAAGTTTGTGGCGTGTTTGCATGGCGATGGTCAATATCCGGCCGAAAAATTGGGCGAGTTTTTTGATTACCTGAAAACGCATGAAGTGGCTTTAGTGCAGGGGTCCCGTCGCTTAGTTCGGGGTGGGGCACGTGCAGGGAATATGCCGCTTTACAAGCGCGTGGGCGGTTCTTTTTTGACGGCTGTAGAAAATTTGTTTTTTAGGCAAAAACTAACGGACCGTCATAGCGGTTTCATCGTGTATGCTGCGGATTTTTTAAAGACGGTTCATTTCGAGAAACTGAGCCCGTCGTTTGATATTGATTTGGAACTTATTTCTATTGCGGATGCTCACGGCTTTGAACTTGCGGAGCTTCCGATTCCGACCCGCTATGCAGGTGAAAAATCGAATCTCAATGTAATTACCTACGGCATCCGGGTGCTGCGTCAAGTCGTTCGCCGCAGGTTTTCTTCTCAAATAAAAAATTGATTCTCTATACGGGAGTCTTGCTCTTCTCGCCGGCGATCTCGCGGACGAGTTTCGGCACGAGGTAGCCAGGTAACTTGGTGCGGATTTCTGCAATCAGCTTGCGGGCTTCGTCATCGCTCACTTCAAAGTGGGCGACTCCGTTCGCATGGTCCAGCTGGTGCAAGTAGTAGGGGAGTACACCCTGTTCAAAAAGTTTGCGGCACAAGGCGGTGAGCTTGAGGGCGTCATCGCTGATTCCCCTTAGCAGCACGCTCTGGTTCAAGAGCGTCCAGCCGCTAAAGCGCAATTGTGCAAAAACGGTTGCCGATTCTTCGTCGAGTTCGTCGGCGTGGTCCACATGTGACACCAGAACGCAGCTAAACCTTGCCGGAAGTTCGCGCAACAATTCAAAATGCTGCATCACCAAGTCCGGGCGCATCACGGGGAGGCGCGTATGGATTCTAAGCGTAGTGACCGAGGGGTGCATCGCAATCGCTTCAATCAGTTCGCGGAAGGCGCCGGGACCGAGAGTCAGCGGGTCGCCGCCCGAAAGAATCACTTCCCAAACGTCGGTGTGGGTATCGAGCCAGTGGCTCACCTGGCGTGCAACGTCGGGTGTGTTTTGGAAAGGGTAGTTCTTGCGGAAACAGAAGCGGCAACGGGCACCGCAGGTGGCGGTCGAGACAATCAGGGCTCGCTGGTCGTATTTTTGAATCACACAGTCGGATTTTCCGGCCGGTAAATCGCCCACGGGGTCATCTACAAATCCATCGACCTTCTTGAGTTCGTCTTTGGTCGGCAAAATTTCGCGCAACAGGGCGGCGGGGTCGCTAGCCTTCTTGATTAGGTCTGCATAATGCCTAGAACAAAGAAACGGAAACTTCGGATTCAGGTCAAGATTGGCCAAAGCGGTCGTTTTGGCGATAGTTGTCGCCAAATCGGATCCCAAATAGTCCAAAAAGTCAGGGATTTGCGTAAAAACGGTAACGGGGCTTTCCATTATATTGCTAAATTTAGAATCAAAATCAACAAGAGGATAATATGGGTACTGTAAGCACCAACGAATTCCGCAAGAAACTTAAAATCATGGTTGATGGTCAGCCGTACGAAATCATTGAAAACCAGTTCGTGAAGCCGGGTAAGGGTCAGGCCTTTAACCGCGTTCGCATCAAGAACTTGGTGACTGGCCGCACCCTCGAACGCACCTGGAAGAGTGGCGATACGGTTGAAGAAGCCGACGTGACCTTCACCGAAATGACCTACCTCTACAACGATGGTTCTACTTGGTACTTCCTGAACAACGAAACTCAGGAAACTGAAGAAATCTCCAAGGAAGCCCTCAATGGCTGCGAAGTTTGGCTCCTCGATGGCGCTACTGTCGAAGTCACTTGGTGGAAGGACCCGAAGACTCAGGCTACGCTTCCGATCGAAGTGATTCCGCCTACCTTCGTTGACCTCATGATCATCGATGCTCCTCCGGCTGTCCAGGGCAACACCAGCGGTAACGTGATGCGTGAATGCACCGTCGAAACCGGCGCTAAGGTGATGATCCCGCTCTTCATCGAAAACAACACCAAGATCCGCGTGGATACCCGCGACGGTTCTTACCTCGAACGCGCTAAGTAATCTTTATAAAGATTATCTTTAAAAAGATTTCAGAAATGCTCCTGGCTTCGGCTGGGAGCTTTCTTTGTATGTAGGGGGAAGAATCCCCCTCGCTACAACCGCTCTTGGCGTTTTCCGCTCCCCCCTCTCCTAAGGGGCTCCGCCCCCTAAGACCCCTAATGGTGCCACACTGATTCGAAATGCCTAACGGCATTTCCATTTTTTTTGTTTTATCATAACAGGAATCACGTTAGTGATTCCCAATCCGTGTGGCAATTACTTTATTGAATTCTCGTTCTTTGTATGCATTGACAATCTGTCTATAAAATAAGGGCGCCGGGGGCGCCTTTTGTGTTTTTTTCAAGATATCTTTAAGAAGGATGTTTAAAAAAGAAGGGTTGTCATGGGATTTTTAAATAAATTCTCTGGTTTCGTGCCTGCTGCATGTATTGCTGCGGGCTTGTTGTCGTTCGGTGCAATGCAGGCGAAAGCCGCTCCGGACCCGAATTTCCACATTTACATTGCTTACGGCCAGTCCAATATGGGCGGCACTGCAGATGCTCAGAGTGCCGATAAGGTCGAAAATTCGCGGTTCAAGATTTTTGCGACGCAAAAGTGCTCGGGTAAGGGGCGCAACACGTTGGGTGAGGTTTATCCGGCGGTGCCTTCGCTATTCAACTGTGGCAATACGATTTCGGTGGCGGACTGGTTCGGTCGCACGATGGCCGACAGCATGCCGGATGTGACCATCGGGATTATTCCAGTTGCGGTGGGTGGCGCAAGCATCAAGCTCTTTGACCAGGACCAGTACGCAAGCTACCTTTCGACGGCAGAAAGCTGGCTCCAGAACTATGCGAAGGAATATGCGAGCGATGGTAACGTGACAAAGACGATTATCGATATCGCAAAGAAGGCGCAGGAAAAGGGCGTCATTAAGGGATTCATTTTCCATCAGGGTGAAACCGATGGCGGCTACCCGGACTGGCCGAAAATCGTGAAGAAGACTCGCGACGACATTCTGAAGGCGCTCGATATGAGTTCCGACACGGTTCCGTTTGTAGCGGGCGAGCTCCTGCGTTCGGGCTGCTGCTATTCTGACCGCGTGTCGAAACTCCCGAACACGATGGACAATACCTATTACGCGTCGTCTGAAGGCCTTGACGGCAACGGCGTGGACCGCTACCACTTCGGTCACGATGCCTACGTGACATTTGGCAAGCGCTATGCGGAGCAGATGCTCAAGGCAATCAACCGCGCTCCGGTAGTTCCCGAACCGCAGAAGCCGTTCAAGGACAAACCGTTTGAAATTCCGGGCAAGATCGAGGCCGAAGACTTCGACATCCCGGGTGTCGGCTCGGGCAACGACTCCTACAAGGAAAACGATTCCGAAGACCACGGCGGCAGCAATTACCGCGAAGGGACGGGCGTCGACATTTACAAGAAGGCGACGGGCTACATCGTGGGCTACAACCAAGAAGGCGAATGGCTCGAATACAGCGTGAATGTCAAGGAAGCGGGCGAGTACGCTTTCTTGGCGGCGGTTGCATCCGCAAACGAGACTTCGGGCTTCCAGATGTCGCTCGACGGCAAGAACATCACGGATGTGATTTCTGTCCCGAAAAACGAAGGCGAGGACAACTACGACGACTATAACAAGGTTCGGGCGACGGTGAACCTCCCCGCGGGCGAACACATATTGCGCTTTACGGTGACCGGTTCCTGGATGGACGTGGATTACTTTGTGTTCGGAGAAGACGAAATCGTTTGCGTTGACGGATGCACAGACTTTGTAAGGCCTGCGCTATCGCATGCGCCCGGAACCGAAAGCTACCG
Organism: Fibrobacter succinogenes; assembly: GCA_902761355.1. Classification (GTDB taxonomy): domain Bacteria; phylum Fibrobacterota; class Fibrobacteria; order Fibrobacterales; family Fibrobacteraceae; genus Fibrobacter; species Fibrobacter succinogenes_M. The sequence continues at coordinate 15,101 of CACWJY010000001.1, forward strand.
CATGTTCGACATGAATGGCAACTATCTTGGAACGGTGCGGGCCTCTGGAATGCAGGAACTCCGTGCCAGCGCGAAAGCTCTCGTGAAAACCGGCGGCTCGTATTATGTGAAGTCGAAAAACAACTCCACCATAATACGTGTAACGAGGTAATTTTTCTATTTTCATGACTATGTTCATGAGCAAAAAAGACCTTCGACTAGACCTTGATACACGTTGCAATTTCCGTTGCCATTATTGCGACAATGCAAGTCTTGATCCGGCAACGAAAGTTTCGTTTCCGCTGGAACAGTTTGAAGCGGTTTTCAAAAGTGCAGAGAAAAATTGCTGGTCGCTGTTCTTGAGCTGTGCCGGCGAACCGCTGGTGAATCCTAAGTTTTCTGAGGTCATGGAACTCTTGTCGAAGACGGTCCATACTCCGGATGTCTCGATGGTGACGAATGCCTTGCTCCTGAACGAAAAGAATCGTAAGCTGATTCTGGATTCGACGATAGACCGCCTATTTATTTCGATGGATAGCCTTTCTCCCGAAATTTTTACCAAGTGGTGTGGCGTTAATGTGAATCAGTTCCAGAAGGTTATTGAACATATCGAATGTTTTGCTCGCGAGCGTTTGCAGCAAAAGAGACGCCCGCACCTGATTGTGACATCCATTGCGATGAAGGACTCTCTCGAGGGGTTGCCGGAAATTGCCCGATGGTTGAAAAAGCTCAAGGTATCCGCTTATAACATCCAGTGGCTGAATTCCATGGACCATGATTACTTGCGCAAAGAACAGCTGGATTTGTCGGATGCGGAGGTGTCGGCGAAGGTGCAGTCTGTTTTGGATGAAGTTCGCGGAATCTTGAAGGGGAGTGGAGTGCTTCTGGATTATCCGAGGGCGGTGAGTACCGAAAAGCTCAAGTCCGTCTGGATGAACCGCAAACTGTGGCGGAACAAGCTGTACTATTTCAAGGACATTTTGATGAAGCTTACGGCGAAACGTCGCGGCTTGCCGTGTCGTTTCGCGAACAACACGTTCTACTTGTGGCCCGACGGTCACCTAAAGGGCTGCCCGGCGGATGGCTTTGATACAGGTAACCTTTTCGATGGAGTCCATACGCTGGAATCCGAAATCGAGGCGGTTCGCAAAAAAATAGCGGCGGGTGAAACCGGCCGCTGCAAGAATTGCCTGTTCGTGAATGAGTAGGCTGGGTGTTACGCCCTTGTCATTTTAAAGATTTTCGGAATGTCTCGGCGACCTTGTCTGGGTCATCGCTTTTAAGCCAACTTAAGGTTTCTGTTCCGCGGTAGCTCCAGGCAAAAATGTTGTCAATGCCTGCCTTGCGGCTTTCTTCGACGGCGATGGCAAGGTCGTTTTCACGGCCCGCTTCAATCTGGTAAGCCTTGATCCACATCTGCACGGCCTTGCCGTATTTGGTTGCGACATCCACAAGTTTCTTAGCGGTCGCGGCGTATTTTTCGCGGACCCATTCTTCGGTGGCGCCCTTTTCCCAGTATGGGTCAGAAGCCACTTCGTCGACGCTTTCGAGGCTTGCGACGCGGCCCCAGTCATCGAGGCCAGCGGGGAACCATGGCGGGAGCATGCACACGCAGTTGCGCTTACCGCGGGCGTGAACGTCTTCGGTCATTTCTTTCAGAAAATCAATCAGGCTGTCTTCGCGGAATTTCAAAACGTCTGCGGTGAGTTCGGCGGGCATGTTGTAGCCGTATTGCTTGCGGAACTTGGTCTGGCATTTTTCGCAGCGGCAGCTCCAATTCTGGAGCCCGCCCTTTTCGAAGTAAAAATGCGGCTCGTCCCAGAAAATCGTATTCACCTTGGTGGCGCAAACGGATTCAATCCACTTGTGCATGTAGGCGCGGAATTCCGGATGGTTCGGGCAGGCGGCCACTTTGGGTTTGCCGTCGAGTGCGACTTGGCATAAATCGTGATTGCGGACGGTGAGTTCGGAATAGGCTTCTCCGCCAAATACGCGGCCGACACCCCACGGGTTCACGTAGACCGTTAGGCCTAAGTCTGCGGACTGATCCACGATGTTCTTCATGGTGCCGTAGTAATATTGCTCGTCTTCTTCGCTCCAGGTGTGGAGCACTGCGTTAAAACCCGCCGCCTTAATATCTTGCATGTCGGTCAAAACATGCTTAGGCGAGCGCACGCCAAAATAGCTTACGCCTTTAAATTTCAAATCCATGCTGTAAATTTAGACTAGTTGTTTGCCCACTGGGGCGATCCGCTCTTGAGCAACACCTGTTCAAGCGTACTGTACCATTCTTCTTCGCTTACGGGCTTGCGTACCCAGTAGTAGTTCTCGTCGCTTTCGGGGAGCGGCATGTTGTCTGGTACCAGTTCCACAATCCACGATTCGGGAATTCCGTCGTGCAAGAGCTTGCTGAACTTGATGTTCTGTTCGTGCGGGCGGTCTGCGTGATCCAAAATAATCAAAGCGGGGGACTGCCCGATAATCAAAGCCGATTCCAAAAGATTGGTTGCGTCTTCGATAGAATTGCAGGTGTACATGGTCGAATCTTCAGCCAAATCACCGTGCGCAAGCAGCCAACGGAAGGTCCATTGACTCAAGCGATCCAGACTACCTGGAGAGGATGGGGTGATAAAGAAGATATGTCCCATGCGCTAAAAGATAGGTATTTATCTCGTTTTGTGAATAGATTTTTTCGACTTTTTTGAATTTTATTTTTTATTCCGTAGTTGCCCTCTGTTTATCAACAATTTGTAACCAAGATGTGTTTTTGTGATCGGTCTCGCAAACGTCCCTGTGGATTTTTTGCTCCCGTTTTCTTTGCAAAACAGCCTTGTTTTAGGCCTTAAAATGCTAACGTTTTTTGCGTATTTTTTTTATTTTGAATTAAAACGCTTTTTCTGAATCGATAATGTTTCCGAATATTCCTGAATTTTGTTTTATTGATAAACTGCTTAAAGATTCTGCCGAATTTAGGCACGATGTCCCAAAACAACGAGACTGGCTCGGCGTGGGCGATGACTGCGCCATATTCGATGGCTGGCTCGTGACCAAGGATCTTTCGGTCGAAAATACGCATTTTAGACTTGATTGGTCTACTCCGGAACAGGCTGTAGAAAAGCACATTGTTTCAAATGTTTCTGACATTTCTGCGATGGGTGGAGTCCCAAAGATTGCTTTGCTTGGTCTGTGCCTGAACAAGAACTGGTCTTTAGAAACCCGTAACCGTGTGCAGGTTGCGTTTTCGCAGGGCTTTGCGAAGCGTGGCATAGCGTTGATTGGTGGAGATACCGTAGTAGGCGATGTGGGGATGTTTTCGACCACCCTTTTGGGACATCTGGCGGGAGATAGACCGCTTTTGCGCTCCGCTGTACAACCGGGTGATAACTTGTATGTAAACGGAACCCTGGGAAAGTCGGGGGCTGGGCTTTGGCTGCTGATGAATCACCCTGAAGCGGTGGCTGAATTCCCCAAGTTGGTGGAATACCACCTTAATCCTCGAATAGCCGAGGGGGCTGGCGCTGAACTTGCTCGGCAGGGGGCGTATGGGGCCTGTATGGATATTAGCGACGGGCTTTCGTCGGAGTTGAATCATCTTGCCGTTGCGTCGGGGGTGACGCTGCAGATAGAAAAGGATTTATTGCCGATTGACCCAGATGTTCTTCGCCTGAGTGATAGATATCACCTTGATCCTCTTGATTTTGCGTTGAACGGGGGGGAAGAATATGAACTCCTATTTGCAAATTCAACTTCAAATAGTATATTTGAAAAAAGTAAAGGTTTAGGTGAGGTGTGTAGAATCGGTTCTGCTTTGGAAAGGTCCAAGGCGCCCGATGTTCGCATGCGGAACCAGAATGGAGAATTTTTGCCCGTTCAACCGCGGGCGTGGTCGCATATATGATGAACAACAACAAGATGAACCTTGGCCAGTTGCTGCTTCGTCAGGGAGTCCTCGACGAAGACCAGTTGGCCCATGCCATGGCCGAACATAAACGTACCGGCCTCATGTTGAGTAAGATCCTGGTGCGTTTGGGTATGGTGAGCGAAGAAACGCTCACGAATATCCTTGGTTCGCAGATGCAGTCGTCGACCAAGATGCGTATCGGCGAAATGCTCCTTGCTCAAGGTTACATTACACAAGAACAGCTGGATAAGGCTCTAGAAACCCAGAAAACTTCTGGTAAGCGTCTAGGCCGCACGTTGGTGGACTTGGGTTACATGCCCGAAGAGCGCCTTATCGAAATTCTTTCGAGACAGTTCGAAGTCCCTTACGTCAAGCTGGATAACTTCAATATTGACCCGAACGCCTATACCTACTTGCCCGAAGACATGTGTAAGCAGTACAAGGTGGTCCCCTTGTTCGTGCAGAAGGGAGAAGACGAACGTCGTCAGATCCGCTCGGTTTTGACGATTGCCATGACCGACCCGACCAACATGCGTACCATTAGCGTGGTCAAGTTCAAGGTCCGTATGGATGTCGAAGTCGTGATGGCCTCTGACGCCGATGTGGCGAAGGCCATTGAACGTGTATTTGCCGGTCACGGTCCTACCGAAGAATCCCTTGCCGAACTTATCAGTGAATCTAAGGACGGCGAAGAACTAGAAACCGTGGAACGCGGTCAGGGCGGCAACGACGAACCCGAACTGAGTGACGAAGAAGGCCGTCAGGTGGTTAAGATCGTGACCACGCTGATTCACGAAGCTATTGCCCGTAAGGCTTCCGATATTCACCTGGAACCGCAAGAAACCTTCCTCAAGCTGCGTTACCGTATTGACGGTGACCTGCAGGTGATGTCTCCGATTCCGGCACGTTTGATGCCGCAGATTCTTTCGCGTATTAAGCTCCTGTCTAAGATGGATATTGCCGAAAAACGTAAACCGTTGGACGGCCGCTTTACCGTGCGTTACAAAGGTTCCGAAGTGGACCTTCGTGTGAGCTCGTTCCCGATTTCGCTCCGTAAGCGTGGTGTTTGCGAAAAGATCGTTATGCGTATCTTAAACCCGAACTCCGGTCAGTTCCCGCTCAAGGACATGGGCTTTGACCCGCGCGTGCTCAAGCAGTTTATTGATGCGATTAATGCTCCTAACGGTATTGTGCTGGTGACCGGTCCTACCGGTTCCGGTAAGTCAACCACGCTTTATGCTTCTATTCGAGAAATTTTGGATTCCACCATCAACATCTCTACGATGGAAGACCCGGTGGAATTGAATATTGACGGTGTGAACCAAGGACAGATCAACAACGCCGCAGGCTTTACCTTTGCGGCGGGCATCCGCGCCCTGCTGCGTCAGGACCCGGATGTGATTATGATCGGTGAAATGCGTGACCAGGAAACTTCGTCCATGGCTATCGAAGCGGCTTTGACGGGTCACTTGGTCTTTAGTACGTTGCATACAAACGATGCTGCTGGTGCATTCCCGCGTTTGCTCGAAATGGGCCTGGAACCGTTCCTTGTGTCTACCGCTATCAAGGGCGTGCTTGCTCAGCGTCTTGTGCGCCGCATCTGTAAGTACTGTAAGGAACCTGTCGAAATTTCGCAGGCCATGCGCGACGAGTTCCACCTGACGCCCGATATGCAGTTCTACCATGGCAAGGGTTGCGACAAGTGCGATGGTTCGGGCTACAAGGGCCGTTGCGGTATCTACGAATTCCTGGTGCCGAACGAAACCGTGCGTAACCTCATCATCAAGCGTTCTTCGGGTGACGTCATCAAGCGTGCCGCCATTCAGGAATGCGGCATGATTACGCTGCGTATGGATGGCATCCAGAAGGCTCTCGATGGTCATACGACTCTCGAACAGGCTATTGGTGCCTCTACGGCAGACGACTAATTTTTAGTCGTCTTTGATAATTTTAAAAAGACTGATAAAGAAGGAAAAATATGAAAAAAAATGTCATTTGGAATATTGTTTTAATGTCCGCTTTTTTGGCGGCCTGTTCCGACGAATCATCCTCGTCTTCATCTTCTAAGGAAGACGTGGTTTCGTGTAAATTGAACGTCTCCGTTGGTGATGAAAAGTATCTGCAAATGTGTTGGCAGGCACCTAGAATTTATGAAAAGGCGCTAGATGAGTTGTGTTCTGAACTGAAAACTAAATCAAAAAAGGGAAGCCTGTCTGATGAAGCATGCGAAGCTTCTAATTATGTAAGACAGTGTAAAACACCCAAAGACCCATTGTCTGCGCTGTATGTTTATGATATGGGCTTAAATTTAGATTGTGATGACTTTTTAAAAGTTGCGGAAAATGGTTATGAAGACAGCGATGACGAAGAAGAAAAGAAATCTTTGTTCACCCTCGCTTACTACAATATTCCCGAACAAAGATGCGTGCAATGTAATGCGGGCTTAAATTGCAAGTCTGATGTGGATTCTGCTTTGGGAGAACGTCATCCTGAATTGGATAAGGCCGGTGTGGGCAGGATTATAGTTGAAAAATGCGGCGCTGTTGCAAAAACTCCGGTTGCGATATGCTCTGATAATGATGACGATGCCCCCTTAATGGTATACTTCTATGATCAAGCATTGAAGGGGAAAAAATGTGAGGAGCTAATCACTTTTGTTCCTGCAAAAGAAAATCCGCTCGGTTTGGATGACGATTCCGAGACTGAAGATGATGAGGATGATTCCGAGGCTGATGAAGAGGAAAATGATTCCGTGGCTGACGATGAGGGTGATCCCGAGGCCGATGAAGATGGGGATGAGCCCGATGCGGAAGAAGAATAGGATTTTATAAGGGAGAAAAAATGATGAGAAAAATCTATTTTTATTTACAGTTTGCATTGACTTTTGCAGTTTTGTTGTTGACCGCTTGTTCTAACGATACGGTGTCTACAACCGATAAATTCGAAAAAGGCTCCACTCGCTATACGGCAATTATTTATGGCCAAAATGGCGGAGATATGGAGTCTAGTATTGAAGGTACGATGCGAGACATTCAGTCGGTTCTCGGCGATAATGATAAAGTCCGCGTCTTGCTGGTCTATAAGTATGGTGGCTCGGAGAAATTTGATGGAAAGAAAGCCTATCCTGGACAGTTGCTAAAATTTGAAATCACCAAGAATACCGACCTGTCTAACTTGAAAGATTCATCGGCCATTGTCGAAGATTCTATTAAGCTGTACGATCCTGATTTTATGGCCTCTGTTCTCAATTATGCTCATGATAGTCTTCCTGCAGATGAATATTTGCTTTTTGTGGAAGGACACGGCGCCGGCTACAGTTTTGCGGGGGACTATCCCAAGTCTGAAAACGAAAAATCAAAGGCTCTTGCAAAAACGCCGGATAAACAAGTTGGATTCTTTCTGCCGGATGAATGGGTCCCCTTTGCTGTGGGGGGTGCACGAGGCATGACTGCGAGTGAGCTTGCTGAGGGAATCAAAAAATCCAAGATTTCTCATTTTAAGGCGATTCTTTTCAATGTTTGCCTTATGGCTAACGTTGAAACCTTAGAAGACATATACCCTTATGCGGATTATTTAATGGTTTCGGAACACTCGCTGTTATCTGGTCGCGGAGAGTTGATGACTTTTATTGTTGACGCCTTGACGAAAAATGTGAACGGTAATTTTGAAGACGTCACTAAGGCTGTTTTTGAAGATAAAAATGTTTATGTACCTTGGCTAGCCGCCTATTATGACATCGGAAAGAATGGCGATTTTAAGCTGATTAAGGCGGATAAGTATGCTGCGCTGGATCCCATTTTCAAGAAATTGTCAAGTCGTCTGATTGAACTTTATGCGGATGAATCAAATCGTTCTGCTATCGACAGGGCTGCTGATAAGACGTATAAGATTAGCTCGGATGACTTCTTGTTCGATGTTCGGGATTATGCGAACAAACTCGCAGAAGAAACGGAGGATGAAACTCTTGAAGAAATAGCAGGTGAATTGGATAAGGCTTTGGATAGTCTGTCGGTTACGCGTAAAATGGAAGCTCATTTTTCCGAAAATGGCTCGCTGGATCATTTCTCTTTTTCGATTGTTTTGGTAGACTCTGCTTCGTACAATGATGATATGGGCGTTTTTGGTAAAACAAACCGCGACGCATACGAACTTACATCATTCCACAAGAAAACCGGCTGGGGTGACTGGTTGAATACAAATACTCATAAACCTACCGGAAATCCCTACGGTGAGGAATAGTTAGAGTGTTCTCTTTCCCCAAAAGCTGACTGATAAAGTCGGCTTTTTTATTTGGATGAATTTTGCTATATTGCACATCTGTATATTAGATAGGACCCCCTTATGGCAAATATTGTAGATAATGCTGTTTTAGATAAAGAATTGAACCCGGAGCAGGCCGCCGCTGCAAAAAAGATTGACGGACCGATGCTGATTTTGGCTGGTGCTGGTTCGGGAAAGACTCGTTGCATTACCTATAAGATTGCGCACCTCGTCTCTCAGTATAATGTGGAATCCGACCGTATTCTGGCGGTGACGTTTACGAACAAGGCTGCGCGCGAAATGAAGTCGCGTATCCAGAAGTTGCTGGACTGCAACATGAACTTTGCCTGGATGGGGACTTTCCATTCGGTGTGCCTAAAGCTGTTGAAGCTTTGCCTTTCTAAGGATTCGGTCGTGGCAGCCATGGGTGGTAAGTGGTACGACGGTAATTTTTCTATTTACGATGACGACGATCAAAAACGGATTCTCAAGGAAATCTTAAAAGAGGATTTGGGCGACAACTTTGAAGCCTCCGAAGTCAAAAAACTGCATGGGGCGATTTCGAGGTACAAGAATACGATTCTATATAAGGGGAATGTGGCTCAGTTACAGACTCCTGATATTGCTCTTGAAATGGCCGCCTTTGCAGACGAAGAAAAACGTGCCAAGTATTACGCCGAATATCAGAAGCGCCTTAAGGAATCGAATGCGATGGACTTTGACGACCTGTTGTTCAATACGGTCTACATGCTGCAAAAGATTCCCGATTTGGCTCGACAGTTGGCCTATCGCTTCCGTTACGTAGTGGTTGACGAATATCAGGATACCAACGACGTTCAGTATGAATTGCTAAAGTTGCTGATAAACGAAGATAAGAACGTGACGGTGGTGGGCGATGATGACCAGAGTATTTACGGCTGGCGTGGAGCGAACATCAAGATTATCCGTAACTTCCACCGAGACTTTGCTCCGGTGACGATTGTCAAGCTCGAACGCAACTACCGCTCGACGGCAAACATTGTGAAGGGCGCTGGCTCCGTGATTGCGCATAATATTCGCCCCGAAGAAATGCAGAAGAATGTGTTCTCTAAGGAGGATGCGGGTGAACTCATTCACGTGCGTCACTTTATGGATGACCGTTCCGAAGCCTCGGCCATTGCCGATACGATTGCAAAGGCTGGTGAGGATTGCTATGCAAAGACGGCGGTTTTCTACCGCACCAACGCGCAGTCCCGCGCCTTGGAAAAGGCGCTGAATGACCGCCGTATACCGTCGGTCATTTTTGGCGGCATGCGATTCTGGGACCGCAAAGAAATCAAGGACGTCCTTGCATATCTGCGACTGCTTGCTAACGAACGTGATGATGCCGCCTACCTGCGCGTGATCAACACACCTCCGCGCGCCATTGGTAAGACGACTGTCGAAAACATCTTGGCGCGTGAGCGCAGCGGCGAAGGAACCTTCTGGGAAAACTTGCTTGCCGAAGCGAATGCGGGGGGGCGCACGGCTCCCAAGCTTAAGGGTTTTACTGACCTGGTGCTAAACTGGAAGGCGCTTGTTGCTGCGGGTGAGACTCCGCTCCCGATTCTTGCGGAACGGATTATTGCTGATGTGGGCTACAAGGAATTTTTGCGCAAAGAAGACGAACTCACCGCAGACGAACGCATCGGTAACTTGGACGAAATGGTGAACGCCATCCGCGAATTTGACGAAGAACATCCGGGGGCTACTCTCGATGCGTTCTTGCAGGATATTTCGCTGTTGACCGATGCCGACAAGAAGGTGGATGATTCTAAGGGCCAGGTGACGCTCATGACGATTCACATGGCGAAGGGCCTTGAGTTTAATACGGTACATATTGCGGGCTGCGACGAAGAAATTTTCCCATTGGTGCGAATGTCTTCGATGCTTTCGGGGGCCGAGATGAACGAACAGATGGAAGAAGAACGTCGCTTGTTCTATGTGGGCTGCACCCGCGCCGAAAAGAAACTTTATCTGTATCATGCGGAACGCCGCTTTTTCCAAGGCAATATTCGCCCGTTTGCACCGTCGCGTTTTTTGAAGGAACTTGATCCGTCTGTCGTTGATTTTACGCCGTGCATGGATTCTGGTTTTGGCGGTTCCGGCTTTGGTAGCGAAGATTTTAATCAGGATTTTTCGTCCCAGCAGTTCTCAAGGCCTGCTCGCCCGAACTTGCCGCCCGCTTTTGCGCGTAGACCGTCTAGTGGCTATAGCTCCGGTGGATTTAATCGTGGCGGCTTTAACCGTCCATCGGCAATTCCCGATTCGGTCAAGAAAAACGACCGCCGTATTGTTTACCGTAATCCGGTAAAGGTGGCTGCTCCTGTAAAAACAGTCGAACCGTCGGGTCCGCGTGTGGTTTACGATGAGTATAGTGAGAATCCTTACCATCCGGGAGTACGTGTACGCCATACCAAGTATGGCGTGGGGACCATTATCAAGTGTTACGGTTCAGGCGATAATGCCCGCGTAGATGTCCGTTTTGGTAACGATCCGACTGTCCGTACCATTATTTTGAAGTATGCGGCGTTACAAATAGTCGGGTAAGGTGCGTTTAGCAACTCTGAGTTGCTTTTTTGCCCGAATTATTTGCTATTTTGTAGTCGTAAGAAAAGAGGTTTTATGCTCGAACGTGAAGAAGTTTTGAAACTCGCGAAGCTTTCTAGGCTTGAAGTTGCCGAAGAAGATATCGAATCCGTGAAGGGTCATTTGGATAAGATGCTGAATCATCTGGAAGCCCTTAAGGCGCTGAACCTTTCTGACGTGGAACCGATGACCGCTGTCGAAAACGGCGCTACGATTCTCCGCGAAGACGTGCCGGTGCAGGGTTTCTCGCTGGAAAAGGCCTTCATGAACGCCCCGGCTGTCGAAAACGACCACTTCGCTATTCCGAAGGTGATCGGCGGCTAGTTTTTCTACGACCCCCATTTTTCATTTTGGGTGCGGATTGTCTATGGCTGTGCATTGCATAGTTCCCGCTCGTATGGGGTCATCCCGTTTCCCGGGAAAGCCCCTAATTAAGATTCTTGGTAAAGAGATGATTGTACGCACGATGGAACGTGCGCGCTTAGCCCATTGTTTTGATCGTATTGTATGTGCGACCGATTCCGAAGAAATCGCAGAGGTTGTTTCTAAAGTGGGCTTTGATTATGTGTTGACGGGCCCCGCGGCTACGGGCTCCGACCGTGTGGCCCAGGCTGCGAAGGTGCTGGATTTAGACCTCGTGGTGAACTTGCAGGGCGATGAACCATTGGTTGAACCTACGCTTTTGGCCGATGTGGCAAAGACCCTTGAAAGTCATCCTGATGAGTGGGTGACGGTTGCGTGCCCCTTGGATCCGGGCGAGGCAAAGGTCCCTTCGGTTGTTAAGGTTTTAGTCGAAGGCGATTACGCGCTGGATTTTAGCCGGTCGGTAGCGGTTGAGGACGCTGTCCGCTGGTTCCAGCATCAAGGCATTTACGCCTATTCTAGGCGTTGCCGCGATGAGTTTTCGTCTTTACCACAGAATAAAGTTGAACTGGAACGTTCCTTAGAACAGATGCGAGTGTTGGGGCGTCGCCCCATCCGTATCGTTCGGAGTCCCTATCGTTCGATTTCTGTGGATGTCCCGTCTGACGTGAGTGCGGTAGAGGGGGCGCTAAAGCGTGGTTGAGGATTTCGAAGAGGAATCCTATGAATGCTCCTGAAAAAAACATGGTGCGGCTAGCAGCGGGGCTGTTTGCTGTCGGTGTTCTTGTGCGTTTGCTCCCTTGGGGACTGCCTTCTATTGAAAGTTTTGAGGTGGGCGATGCCCTGGTGGTGCCGGTCGAAAGTCCTGCTGCAGAACCTTCTAGGCTGTTGCACGATGAACAAATATTTTTGTCAAAAATTGACTCGGTGAAAGAGCCGCGACCTCAAAATAGGTTCAAAAATCAAAAAAAAGTGGCGTTGCCGGTTCGAATCAATACGGCTACGGTCGATGAACTTTGTGCCCTAAAAGGGGTCGGCCCCAAGCTCGCAGAGAAAATTGTTGGGGTCCGGGAGAGTCGAGGCCCCTTTAAAACGCCCTCTGACCTTAAAAAAGTGCCCGGAATCGGTGAGAAAAAGTTGGAGAAGCTCCTTTCGGGGGTAATTTTTGATTAGTTTTTATGGTGTAGTTTTTTTCATAAGTCGTTGATAATATGAGTGATACGAAGATTTACATGGGAATAGAGGCGGCGGACGCTTCCTTGAAAGTGGCCCTTCTGGATGCTGCAGAACGCAGGGTTTTAAAGACTGCGGTCCTGGAAACAGAAACTAGCCCTCTTGACGATGTTTATTCCTTTGAAACGGTCCTTCAAGGTTGGTTGGACTATTGCCAGATTGACTCTGTTGAAGCCGTCGCTGTTTCTATCCCTGCGTTTAGGTCTATTGTGCGTCAGGTTTATGTTCCCGCCGAGGCGAGCAAGAACATGAACGACTACCTGAGATGGTATGTATCCTTGATTACCAATGCCGATGCAAACGAATATATTATCGACTATCAGACTTTGTTTGGCGAAGACTCGTTGGGTTATACCGTCATGCTCGTTGCTGTAAGGCAGCAGTGGGTCGACAACTTGCGCAAGGGTTTCCGCAATAAGATGTTGGCTCCCAAGGCTTTAGATGTCGATGTCGTTTCGCTCATGAACCTGATGGACTACGCCGAAAATCTGACCGAACTGGAATGTGTAGTCAAGGCTGACTATGCCGGCGTGACGCTCGTCTGGTTGACCAAGGACAATTTGCAGGCACTACGCTGTGTCTCGACGCTCCCCTTGGTGAACAAGACCAAAGAAGAGGCTTACCAGATTTTGGCCGATGGCATTGCCGAGCAGATTGCCCAGGCGCAGGCCGAAAATGCTTCGGTGGTGACCAAGACGATTCACCTGTGTGGCGACATGGCGGGTGACCTGAGCTTTGTGGAAAATCTTCGACAGACCTTAACGGATTGTCAGATTGTTCCTATGGACTCTTTCTCGAACATGCGGTTGCCTATTGAAGCCGAAGATTCTGCCGCGGTGCTGTCTTGTGCTGGGGCGATTGGTGCTGCCCTGAATGTGATGGAGGGTGTATGATTCATTTGAACTTAATCGATGCTGCGGAACGTTTGACGGTTGTCGAAACCGTTGCTCCGGTCAATGTCACTAGCATCAAGGAATTGCAGAAAAAATCTCGCAAGAAGGCTTTGGCGGTTGTCCTTGCTGCAATGCTCGTGTTCGCCGCTTTCAGTGGATTCCTCAGCATTGCTGGTGTTCCTGCTCAGTTGCAGGGGCTGTTGCCGACGCCGTATCTTGAGTTGATTGGCGCAGATGATCCCACTCGTTCTGCCCTTACCATGGGGGCTGGTCAGCGGACTTCTGCTGGCGGTTCGCTTGAGGCTCAGGCTGCTGCGGCCAATGCGGTCTTGATGCAGCGTGATGCGATGACGGTTAAGCAGATTGTGGGCGAAATCAACCCGCAGGTGCTGTTTAACAACAAGCGTACGGAATATGCTTCTTACCTTCCGCTGGAAAAGATTTCTTACCAGAAGGCTTCTGTGGGCCAGTTCATGGCTTTCATGAATACGGCAACGCCTGATGACGTGGGCTTCTCGGATTGCATTTACCAGGCTCCGAACTTCTATTACCTGCGCGGTGTGGCGGCAAAGCCGACTTCGCAGAGAAGTTTCTTGGAACGTATCAAGATGGTGAGTTCCGACTTCAGGACCCCGCCGCTGCCCGAAAATGCTCCGGCAACCGACATTACGGCTTTCGGTCTGTTTAATGTGACCAACGTGAACTTGGGTGCGGTAAACGCTTTTGTTCCGGTTTCTGCTGTTGCCGAAGAAATCAAGGCGCTCAAGAGCTTTGCCACTGCAAACAAGGTTCAGCTGGCCGGCTTGGATAAGCCCCAGGTCGAAGACTATGGCGTCTACAAACGCTTTACGTACAAGGTAACGACTTCTGCCGACTTTAGTGACTTGCAGGCGTTTGTTGGCGCCTACGTGTCTTCGCCGGTACGTGTCGGCCTTCAGAGCATCGAAATGAAACTGGCCAAGAAGGACCTGTTCTCGACAATTCATTTCGAAATGTTTGTTGTTAAGTAATCCGGTATGTCTATTCGCATTACCGGAGGTGTGATGCGGGGGAGGAATGTTCCTTCTCCGGATTCTTCTAAAACAAGGCCCACGGCTTCGCGTACGAGAGAAGCCTTGTTTAATATTTTGCAGGGTGTCGAAAACTATAGGATGCTCGACCTGTTTGCGGGGACGGGCATCATGGGAATTGAGGCCCTTAGCCGTGGTGCTGCTAGCGTTACGGCTGTAGAAATGGCTCATGTTCAGGCGCGGCTCGTATTGCAGGCATATAAGGCCCTTTCGCTCGAATCAAAACTTACTTTGTTAGAAAAGGACGTCCTGGCGTTGAACCGTGATGCTCTTTGTGCCGAAGAAGGTTTTGATTTGATTTATGCGGATCCTCCGTTTAAGGATATGGAGTATCCTGATTTACGGCCTTTTTGGGAATGGCTGAATCCGGGAGGCGTCGCTGTGTTTGAAGCCCCTAGCCGTAAGCTTCCGAAGTGGGTCGTAGAAGATGACCATTTGCGGGTGCGCCGCTATGGTGAGTCTTCGCTTGTGATTTATCGAAAATAAAATTTGGGACAATCAAGTTTTTTTATTGCCAGCTATAGCTTTTTTCAAAAGCCATTTTCCGTTGTTTTTTTCTAAATTTTATGCGTATGAGTGAATTTTTGCATAAATATAGCGTCGGCCCCGTCGTTCCCCAGACCTTCGAAAAGGATTATGGCGAACAGGGCTTTATGTTGGAGTGTGGCAAGACTCTTCCGACGCTGACGATCCGTTACGAGACTTACGGAACGCTGAACGCAGACAAGAGCAATGTGGTCTGGGTGTGCTCTCCGTTGACTGCGGATGCCCATGTGGCAGGATACTACACCGAAAACGACAAGAAACCCGGTTGGTGGGATGCCTTGATTGGCCCAGGTAAGCCGGTGGATACGGACAAGTTCTTTGTTGTCTGCAGCAACATCTTGGGCGGCTGTAAAGGCACTACTGGCCCGGCAAGCATCAACCCGCGCACCGGCAAGCCTTATGGTAGTACCTTCCCGATGATTACCATTGGCGATATGGTGAATGCTCAGCGTGAACTCGCCAAGGGACTTGGTATTGAACAGCTATGCTGCGTAATCGGTGGCTCCATGGGTGGTTTTCAGGCCATGAAATGGGCTATTTACTATCCGGAACTGGTGCGTCGCTGCATTGTGATTGCTAGTTCTCCGCGTTTCAGCAGCCAGGCGCTTGGCTTTGAAATTGTCGCTCGTGATGTGATTACTCAGGACCCGAACTACAACGGTGGCGATTATTATGAATCGGCGCATCCTGATGTCGGTCTTTCGAACGCCCGCAAACTTGCTCACATCACCTACCTCTCTGCAGTGGGTATGGAACAAAAGTTTAAGCGTGCGCAGGATCAAGAAAACAGGAATCATGCGATTACTTACAGTACGCCGTTCGATTTGAATCTCCCGCTCGAAAGCTACCTGCGTTATCAGGGGGCAAAGTTTGTAGATCGCTTTGATGCGAACAGCTACTTGCATATTGCGCATGCCACGGACAGCTTTGACTTGGAAACGGAATACGGTTCGCTCGAGAATGCTTTTAAGGGCGTAAAGGCCGAATTCTTGAATGTGAACTTGAGTACAGACTGGCTTTTCCCGCCGCATGAATCTCGTCGCATAACCAGTGCGCTCCTGAATGCGGGCAAGGTGGTGACGAGCCTTGAACTGGACACCCAGTTTGGTCATGACGGATTCCTCATTGAAGTCGGTGACCTTGGTAAGGCGGTGGGTCGATTCTTGGATTCTAAGATTATCCCGGCTTCTGGCGATACGCAGGTGATGCCTGTATTCCACAATACCGAAGATTTCGACTTTATCGGAAGCCTTGTCAAGGAAAATAGCAAGGTGCTTGACTTGGGTTGCGGAAATGGCGAACTGCTCGACTACCTGAATAAAAAGAAGAAGGTCGAGGTTCTTGGCATTGAACGCAATTTCAAGAGCATCATGGATTGCCTCGAAAACGATGTTCCCGTAATCCAGCGCGATCTTGATGAAAGCGGCCTTACCGATTTTAAGGATGGAAGCTTTGACTATGCGATTATCAATCGCACCATTCAAGAAATTCGAGACCCGGTGGCGCTCTTGAACGAGCTCCTGCGTGTGGCAAAACGTGCCATTGTGACCTTCCCGAATTTTGGACATTGGACAACCCGTGGAAGCCTGATGCTGCATGGTCGCATGCCCAAGTCTAAGGAGCTGCCATACGAATGGTATGATACTCCGAATATTCGCATTTTGACGTTGAAGGACTTCTATACCCTTTGTGATAAGGAAGGCCTGAAAATAGAGAACATTCATTACCAGAATGAACACAAACTCAGTAAATTGCTGACTGCAACAGGTTTTGCAAACTTTGGTGCTGAACATGTGATTGCCATGGTAAGTAAAAAGGATTAATTATGGCTATCTTATCGATGACGGGGTTTGGAAAGAGCGAATCGATGTACCAGGGGGCAACCTGCGTCATCGAAGTTCGTAGCGTGAACAATCGCTTTTTGGATATCTCTTGCAAGCTCCCCAAGAACTTGGCGTACCTTGAAAACAGCTTCAAGAACCAGATAAAAGACAAGTTGGTGCGTGGTTCCGTTATTTTTAGCGTAACGCTTGGTGCCGGAACTGCAGCGAATATTCCTGTTTCTTACAACGAGCAGGCGATTGCAAAGTTTGTCGAAATTACCCGTGCGATGCAGCAGAAGTTCGGCATTGCAGGCGAAATCAAACTAGAGCACGTACTTGCTCTCCCCGAAGTGCTGCAGTTTACCGATGCCGACGCCGATTCCGAAGCTTTAGAAAAGCATCTTGCCGCTGAACTCGATAAGGCCTTGGATAAGGTCAACGAAATGCGCGAAAAGGAAGGCGCAAACCTTGCTCGCGATCTGGAAGGCCGCGTGAATCACTTGAATAATGTCCTTGATAAAATCGAGGTGCTGGATCCGCAGCGTATCGAAGTGTGGAAAGGCAAGTTCAAGGAACGTATCAATGTGCTTTTGAAGGATTCTGAAATTGATGACGTTCGCCTTTTGCAAGAAGCTTGCATTATGGCAGACAAACTCGATATCCACGAAGAAATTACACGTTTCCGTAGCCACAATAAGCTTTTCTTGAACGCCCTTAAAGAAGGCGGCGCGCAAGGAAAAAATCTGGGCTTTATCCTTCAAGAAATGGGACGCGAAGCAAATACGCTCGGTACTAAGTGCCAGAGCGCCGATATCGCGGCGCTTGCGATTGAACTTAAGAATGAGGTGGAGTGCATCCGCGAACAAAGCCTCAACATCGCCTAAGGCGAGAACTTTTTCTTAGATAGAAAAAGGGAGCTCCAGTGGAGCTCCTTTTTGCTTAAGCTTTTAAAACTTGCATCAGCCTCTTCTTGGCTGCACCTTCCGGCAATTCCAGGAACAATTCCTTCGCGAATGCCTTGGTGAGCATTTCGCGGGCCTTATCGGCCGGAATTCCGCGGCTCGTCAAATAGAACATCTGATCCTTGTCGAGTTCACCCACGGTATTGCCGTGCGTACATTCCACATCGTCGTGGTAAATCTTGAGCACCGGCTTCACCGAGACGCTCGGGCCGTCGCTCAAAAGAATCGTATTTACCAACTGGCTCGAATTCACCTGGCTGCAGTTGCTGCCCACGACCACCTGGCCGTCGTAGCTCGCGTAAGCATTTTCGTCGAGAATGTTGCGCACGAACTGCGTGCTCACCGTACTGGGGGCGTTGTGCAAAATCGTCAGACGCTGATGCTTAGAGGCGTTGCCCTTCAGAATGTTCAAGCTGCGGTAATCGAAGTTTGAACATTCGCCATTCAGTTCCACGCGGGCGCTGATGCGGCCAATGCCGCTGTCTTGCAAAACGTTCGCAAAATGCACCGTAGAATTTGCGGCCTGCTTGATGTCGAAATGCCTAAAGGTGAGCGGCAAGTCGTTAGCGGGATTCGCAAAAAAGATTTCGAGCTCGGCGCCTTCTGCTACATTGATGTCGAAACGTTCGGCGCAAATTTCGTGCATCACCTTGTTGTCAAGGATTTCGATGCTTGCCTTTGCGTTCTTGCCGATGTTCAAAACTGTGCGACCGAAGTCGTTGTTGCACTTGAGCATCGCCATTTCATTTTCGCCGTCATCAATCGTCTTCACGAGCTCACGGGCGTTGCAGGCTATCGGCAAAAGGGCGGCGAAGTCGTCTTCGTTTGCGAAGTCTTCGTCGCAAGAGCATTCGCTCGGGAATTCAGGAGCCTGAATCTTGTTGACCGGGAAAAACGTCCACAATTCGTTATTGCGACGCGGCATTCCCAATTGTTTAATGCGGGTAATGGCGTCCATTAGTTTTCCTCGATCCAGTCGTAACCTTGTTCTTCGAGCTTGAGGGCGAGTTCTGGACCGCCCGAAAGAATAATCTTGCCGTGGCGCAGCACATGCACGTAAGTAGGCTTGATGTAGTCCAGAAGTCTCTGGTAGTGCGTCACCAGAATCACAGCCTTTTCGGGCGACATAATTTGGTTGATGCCGTGAGCCACAATGCGCAGCGCATCAATATCGAGGCCCGAGTCCGTTTCGTCGAGGAAGGATACTTTCGGGTCCAAAATAGCCATCTGCAGGATTTCGTTGCGCTTCTTTTCGCCGCCGCTAAAGCCGTCGTTCACGCCGCGGTCGCGGTAACGGTCGTCCATTTCGAGCATGGCCATCTTTTCTTCGCAGAGCTTCTTGAAGTCGGCATCGGAGAGCGGTTCAAGCCCCAGGTAGGCGCGTTTGGAGTTGAGCGCCATCTGCAAGAATTCCACGTTGTTCACGCCCGGAATTTCGGTGGGGTACTGCGTGCTGATGAAAAGGCCCGAATTGGCGCGGTCGCAAATTTCCATTGATAGCAGGTCCTTGCCGTCGAGCGTCACGGAACCGTCGTTCACGGTATAGGCGGGGTGGCCTGCGATGACCTTTGAAAGCGTACTCTTGCCAGACCCGTTCGGACCCATGATGGCGTGAACTTCGCCCGGTTTGACTTCCAGGTTGATACCCTTCAAAATCTGGGTTCCGTCTTCGATACTTGCTTTCAGGTTCTTGATGGACAGCATATTACCTCCGGCGCTTTTTGCGCTAGAATCATTTTTTACGGCACAAATTTAGAAAAACTTGCGGCCTGTGTCTTATCAATTCTTTCTATAATCAGATGAACAGATTACCCGAAGTCGTCAAAGTCGTTGCTCATGTTGTCGTCACCGCCGTAAGAGTATTCCTCGTCATCTTCGGGCGGCGGGGGCTCAAAACCCTCGGGCGGTTCGTCGGCAGGCATTTGCTCTTCGGCGAATTCATCCGGAGCTTGTGACGGTGCATTTGCAACAGGTTGAGCGCTCGGTGCCGGGGTTGTCGGTGCAACCATTGCGGGTGCGGCTTGGACCGGTGCGGGCGTTGCCTGAATGGAGGCCGGTGTAATCACGATTGGCGCTGCGGGCATCGGGGCGCCCTGAATCACCGACTGGAACAATATCAGCTGAGCCTTGCTGCGAACCACTTGGTCGGCGAAGGCATCAATGGTAATCTTTTCAGCGTTGAACAAAGTGTTCAACTTTTGCATGCCTTGCGTGAACTTGGACATCTGCATGCGTGTTTCAACGGCTTCGTTGCTGGTCAGCGGAATCAGGTGCTTTTGCCTGTCGCAGAGCTTGGTTGAAAATACGGTCAGTGTCTGGTAAAATTCAATGATTTCTTGCGGCGTTTTCCACTTTTCTTCGGGCAGGCCTTCCAAAAAGAGCCTGAGCGTGGGCGATACATTTTCGTACATCAGCTGCGGCGAAACGGCGCCAGTTTCGGCGTAAAGCGCAATGGCTGAATTCACGAATTCTTCGACCACCGGAGATTCGAACATGCGGACTCCGCTTGCGGCCCAGTCCATGTCAAAGTATTCCAGCGCGCGATCCATCAGGGTTGGATTTCGGAGAATCAAGTTCGCAAAACGGATCTCCATTGGCGGAATGCTTGCCCAGTCGAGTGAGGCGGCTTGCTCTAGTTGCGGAATCACTTCCGGTGTGCCGGAAGTGGCGTTTGTAGCCATCGGTCGGCGTTCTTCGGGGCTTTTTTGTGGCTTCAGGCTTTTCACTTGAGCCAAGGACCGGCTCGTATTGAATCGTTCCGCAATCAGCTTCACATACTGGTTTTGAAGTTCGCGGTCCGCAATGCTCTTTACAAGTGACTTAGTGTATGTCACAAAGCGGGCGCGTTCTTCGGGGCTTTGCATGTCATGCTGGCGGGCCAAATAAGAAAGCCAGTCCTCGGATTCGCGCAAAGCGGCTCGGAATGCGTCTGCACCGCGTTCGTTCACAAAGTTGTCGGGGTCAATCTTGGTGCCATCGGGGCGCGAAAGCGCGAATATGCGGGGCGCAATTCCCTTGGGCAAGACAATTTCCAAACTTCTGAGGGTAGCCTTCTGGCCGGCGGCGTCACCGTCAAATACCAGGTAGGCGGTGTTGGCGTATCGGGCAAGAATGCTGGCGTGCGTTTCGGTCAATGCCGTTCCTGAGGCAGCTACCACGTTCGTGACGCCGCCTTGATACAGGCTGATCATGTCGAAGTAGCCTTCTACGATAATCACCGCGTTTTCTTTCGCGATGCTTTGGCGGCTCTGGTGCAAACCGAACAGAATATCGCTCTTGTGGTACAGCGCCGATTCCGGGCTGTTCATGTACTTCGCACGTTTAAAATCTTTATTTTCGCTTAAGTCGCGGCCACCGAAGGCGACAATCACGCCCGAGAGGTTCTGAATAGCAATCATTAAGCGATCGCGGAACTTGTCCGATATTCCGCCGTTTTCTTTTTCGACGGCAAGTCCCGCCTTGACGCAGTCCAGCGGCGAAAATCCGTTCTTGACGGCGTAACCGATAAAGCCTTCGCGGCCTTCGGGAGCGTAACCGATGTGGAACTGCTTACGGGTGGCGTCGGTAATGTGGCGGCTGGCAAGATATTGGAGCGCCTTGGGTGAAAGGGCGAGCTGCTGCTCGAACCATTCGCAGGCAAGTTCGTTCAGCCTGCGGACCATGGCGCGTTCTTCGGTCTTTTCACTGTCTTCGGGGGCGCCTAGCTGGGGGAGTGCAAAACCGGTAAAGTTCGCCACCCATTCCACGGCACCCTTAAAATCCATTTTTTCGTGTTCTTGCACGAACTTGAAAACATCGCCGCCCGCACCACAGGCAAAGCATTTGTAAATGCCCAGGCTCGGATTCACATTCATGGAGGGACTTCTGTCATCATGGAAGGGGCAGACGCCCAGGTAGCGGCCATTCCCGGAGCGTTTCAGCGGAACAAAATTCTCAATGACCAACGCGATATCTGCGTGGGCTTTGAGTTGCTGAATGATTTCGTTAGAGTAGAACGCCACGGCCTAAATCTAGAAATTTAGTTTCGCAATAATGCTGTCGACATCCGTGAAGGCGCATACAGGGAGACTTATGGTGCGCTTAGAGGCCCATTCCGAATTTGGTCGCGGCTGTTTATCCGAAAAACAAGGCTGGGTATGCAGTGGGGCCGGGTAGTGGATGCAGTGGGGGATTCCTGCTGCGTCTAGTTTTTGAATAAAGTAATCACGACTTTCGGCAAGTACGGTGTACTGTGCGTAGGTGCTTGTGTTGCCTTTGGCGATTTTTTGCGGAATAATCTGCTTGTTGCTAGGGGCGCCCTGGTTGTATTTTTCAAAGAATGCGTCGTATTTTGCGGCGTTTTGACGTCTTAAGGGGAGTTCTTCGTCGAGGTGCTTTAGTTTCACGCGAAGGACCGCTGCCTGCAGGGCGTCGAGTCGGCTGTTGAGGCCGATAACCTGGTGGTTATAGCGACCCGTGCTGCCATGATTGGCTAGGGACTTTGCCTTAAGAATAAAGTCCTTGTTGGCCGAAAAAAGGGCTCCTCCGTCTCCGTAGCAGCCAAGGGGCTTGCTCGGGTAAAAACTTGTAATGGAGATGTCGCCAAAAGTGCAAGCTTTTGTTTGGTTTGCGGTGGCTCCAAAGGCCTGGGCGGCATCTTCTATAATCCAGAGGCCGTGCTCGTCTGCGATTTTTCGTAATTTAACAAAGGGGGCGCATTGGCCAAAAAGGTTGACTGCAATAATCCCCTTGGTGCGTGGATTAATCTGTTTTTTGACGCTTTCGGGTGAAATTTGCAGCGTTTGACGGTCGATATCGGCAAATTTGGGGATTCCGCCCAAAAATGCGACGCATTCTGCCGGGGCGATAAAGGTAAAGTCGGGGACAATCACCTCGTCAAGCGGTTGTAGACCCAGCGTCATTAGGGCGAGCGTCAGGGCGTCGGTGCCGCTAGCGCAGGTTGCGGTGAATGTGCCACCTATATATTCAGATAGTTCCCTTTCGAGGGCCTCGACTTGGGGGCCTCCGATAAAACACCCGCTCTCCAGCACCTCCCGTTCGGCTTTTTCGAGTTCAAAACGGTATTTTTCACGCTGTCCAGTCAGATTTACAAAGGGAATCATGCCTTAAAAAATAGAAAATTTTTCTGACCCCTTGAAATAATTTGATTTTTTACTAAATTTGACCCAACATTTTTAAGTAGGTTTTCACCCGGAGATAATAAGGTGCCTCAACACAAATCTTGCAAAAAGCGTCTGCTTCAGGCCGAAAAGGCCAATGCCATGAACCGTTCGACTCGTTCCGCTATTCGTACCGCCCTCAAGGCTGTCCGTAGCGCAACCACCAAGGAAGAAGCCCTCAAGGCCATGCCGGCTCTGTTCAGCATGCTCGATAAGGCTGCTGCTAAGGGTCGTGCCGGTTTCTGCGCAAACCGCGCCGCTAACTACAAGGCCAAGGCTGCTAAGGTCGTTAATAGCCTCGCTTAATTAGCGAACCTCGGCGATACTCGCCGTTCTAAAATTTTGAATAAGCCGATGCACCGTCGTGTGTCGGTTTATTCGTGTTTTATAGCCGATTTAAATGGTGCGCTCGTCAAAATTGCGATAAACTAATGCCCTGCAATTTTGGTGTTTATGGCGTGTTTTTCGTGTTTTTGGGCTATTTTAGGTGTTTTACTTTTCTACATTTGTAACGTATGTTTACGGGAATTATTCAATCTACCGGTGAAATCGTTTCGATCGAAACTCGAGGCGATGCGCTTACGATGCGCCTTAAGTCACCGGGCTTTTTTAAGAATTGTAAGTTGGGCGACAGTGTCGCTAACGATGGTGTGTGTCTTTCCATTGAATCTTGCACCGATGACGAAGCCACTTTTTGTCTGATGCACCAGACGGTGGAAAATACGGGCTTTAAGCAGGCTGCTGTCGGTAAGTTGGTGAATTTGGAACTTCCTTGCCGAGCCGATAGCTTTATGGGCGGTCACTTTGTGATGGGCCATGTGGACTGCATTACCGAAGTCATCCAGGTGACTCCGCGTGAAACGGGTGTCGAAGTCGACTTGAAGCTCCCGGCTGATTTGCGTCGTTACGTGATCCGTCGTGGTTCGATATCGCTGAATGGAATCAGCCTGACGGTCGCTGAAAAATTTGAAGACTCTATCCGTGTTTGCATTATCCCCGAAACCTTGGCCCGTACGAACCTGCGCAATTGGGTTCCGGGTACAATCGTGAATGTGGAAGTCGACATGCTCGGCAAGTATATTGAAAATTATCTAAAGGAACGTGACCTTGCTTAATACCATTGAAGAGGCCATAGAAGATTTTAAGAACGGCAAGTTTTTGATTGTGGTCGATGATGAAGACCGCGAAAACGAAGGCGACTTTGTAATCGCTGCCGAGAAGATTACACCCGAAAAGGTGAATTTCATGCTTCATGAAGGTCGTGGCGTGCTTTGCGCTCCGCTTCCGATTAAGCGTTGCCATGAATTGAACCTTACGCGACAGACTGCCGAGAACACCTCGATTTTGGGAACACCTTTCACAATCATGGTCGACAAGATTGAAGGATGTACCACGGGTGTTTCTGCCCATGATCGTGCTGCAACGATTCTTGCTCTTGCAGATCCGAATTCTAAGCCCAGCGACTTTGGGCGGCCGGGGCATATTTCGCCCCTGTACGCCCAGGAAGAGGGCGTACTCCGTCGCGCAGGCCATACCGAAGCGGCTGTAGACCTGGCAAAGCTTGCTGGCCTGCACCCGGCGGCCGCCTTGATCGAAATCATGAACGAAGACGGGACCATGGCCCGTATGCCGCAGCTTCAGGAAGTCGCGAAGAAGTTTAACCTCAAGATTATCTCGATCCGCGACCTCATCGATTACCGCCTGAAAAACGAAAAACTGGTGCAACGTGTTGCCGCTCCGCACGTGCAGACCAAGTACGGTGATTTTACTGCTTATGCTTACCGCAGCAAGACCGATGGTGTAGAACATGTGGCTTGGGTTGCGGGTAATCCTGACTTTAGCAAGCCGGTGTACGTGCGTGTGCATAGCGAATGCTTGACGGGCGACATCTTTGGTAGCCTCCGTTGCGATTGTGGCGAACAGCTTGCTTCTGCCATGAAGTTCATTGGCGAACATGGTGGCGTGTTCCTTTATATGCGTGGCCAAGAAGGTCGTGGAATCGGTCTCTGCAATAAGCTCCGCGCTTACGAACTGCAAGAAAAGGGCATGGACACGGTTGAAGCGAACCTGCACCTTGGGTTCAAGTCCGATTTGCGCCAGTATGGTACGGGTGCACAGATCCTTGCGGACTTGGGCGTCAAAGAAATGCGTTTGCTCACGAATAACCCGAGCAAGATTTCGGGAATTTCGGCTTATGGCCTCAAGATTGTGGAACGAGTTCCGATTGAAATCAAGCCGAACAAGGAAAACCTTTTCTACCTGCTTACAAAGCAGAAAAAGATGGGACACCAATTGCATGTGGATGGTGTAACACCCGAAGAGAATTTGAAAGAGGAAAAATAAATGGTGAACGAAATCAAGAATTCCCTGAATGGCTCTGGCCTCACGGTGGCGATCGCTGTTGCTCGCTTTAATGAAGTCGTGACCGACAAACTCCTGGAAGGGGCCGTGCGTCAGCTCGAACTGCTCGGTGTCGCAGACAAGGACATTACGGTCGTGCATGTGCCGGGCGCTTTCGAACTCCCGGGTGTATGCCGTCGTCTTGCTGATAGCGGTAAGTACAGTGCCGTGATGGCGCTTGGTGCCGTGATTCGTGGCGAAACCTCTCACTATGACGTTGTGGTAAATGCTTCTACGGGTGGTATCGCAAATATTGCTGCCGAAGGCAAGCTCCCTGTGATTTTGGGAATCCTCACCACCGACACCGTGGATCAGGCGATGAACCGCGCTGGTCTCAAGGCCGGCAATCTCGGCTCCAGCTGGGCATCTACTGCCGTTGAAATGGCAAATCTGTATAAGACTATCTAATTAATTATTGGCAACTCGATTATGAAAGTAAGTTATAGACCCGCCCGTGTATTTGCCATGCAGCTTTTGTATGCGATGGAAATTACGGGACAGACAGCGGGGGAGGCTCTCCCCGGAATTTTGGAATCTCAGCCCCTCCATGCCGAACAGAAAAAGTATGGTATGAAACTGGTTGATTTGGTGCAGGCTCATCGCGAAGAACTTGATGAAGAAATCAAGAAGGCTGCTGCCCATTGGGATATCGAACGCATGGCGACACTTGACCGCATTGTGCTTCGTATTGCGATGGTGGAACTTTCTTATGTGCCCGAAATTCCGATGAAGGTTGCCATTACCGAAGCGGTGCAGATTGCCGCCAAGTACAGTACAGACAATTCGGATTCTTTCGTGAACGGTCTTTTAACTGGATTTATGCGTAACCGTGGCATGGTTGTCACCGAACCCAAGGAAAAGTAAAATGCTCAACGAAAAATGGATGAAACATATCTTTGCTGGTATCACTTGTCTGGTGGCATTGGTTGTATATGTGCTGACGATGGCTCCGACGGTCAGCTTCTGGGACTGCGGTGAATTTGTCGCTTGTGCCAATACCTTGGGCATTCCGCATCCTCCTGGAACTCCGTTCTTTGTGTTCCTAGCACGAGCTGTTATCGTGCTGCTCCCGTTCGTGGGCGAAATTGCAAAGCGCGTGAACTACATCTCGGTGGTGAGTTCTGCAGCGACCGTCTATGTGACGGCACTCTTTGCTTGGGAACTCTTGGCAACCGTCCTCAAGACTGACGCCCTGGCCGAAAAGATTACGGGTAAGGTTCGTACGGCTGTTCTTGCTACCGCCGCTCTCGTGGCCGGTTTCTTGCTGACTTTCTCCGATACGTTCTGGTTCAATGCGGTCGAAGCCGAAGTTTATGGCATCGCCATGTTTATCTTGATGCTTGTTTCTTACCTTGGCCTCGTTTGGTACAACAAGCGTAACGAATCTTATAGTGATCGCATCCTTATCTTTATTTGCTACATCGCATTCCTGGGTGTAGGCGCTCACCTTTATACGATGCTCACGGTGCCGGCTGTCTTCGCCTTGCTTCTCGTTGCAGAACCCAAGAAGATTGTAGAACGCATTCCTATCTGGATTACGGGCACGCTTCTCTGTTCTGTTATCTACATGGTGTCTGCCTTTATCGAAATTTCGTTCCTTTGCTTGATCGCTCTTTCGATTCTTTGCCTTGCCAAGCCGTTCAAGTCTCAGGGTGTGCAGCGCAGCATGCGTCTCTCCTTGGCTTTTGCATTCTTTGCCTTGATCGGTTACAGCACGCATCTCTATATTCCGATCCGTTCGGAACTGAACCCGATTATCGACGAAAACGATCCTGAAATCAATATCCGTGACGAACAAGGAAACCTTCAGCTTGGTAACCTGTTCAAGGATGAAAACTGGGTCGCCTTCAACAACTTTATTGAACGTAAGCAGTATGGTTCCGAAAGCATGATTAGCCGTGCTTTCTACCGCCGTTCTCGCATTAGCCACCAGTTCCTTTCGTTCCCGCACATGGGTTACGGTGGATATCAGATGGCGCAGTATCTGCCTTACAAGGTGGGTGATGTAAACTATGCAAATGGTGTCTATACGTTTGATGCGTCTGATAACCTGCCTATAGAACGCTTTGGCATCAAGTTCCCCACGCAGATGTCGTTCATGGGCGATGCCACGCTCCCGCAGTTTATCATGTTCTTGCTCTTTAACGGCCTGTTGGTGATGGTTTGCGTATTCGTTTGGAAACGTAACCGCAACATGGGTGTGTTCGTTTCTGTGCTCTATGCGCTCTGCTCGCTCGGCTTGTTGTTCTATATCAACTTTGCCGATGGTACCCGCATGGAACAGCGTGAACATGACTATTGGGTTTCGGTGATGTCGCGCAATGTGTCTGACCTCAATAGTCGTGGCATGGGCATTTCGGCTCTTCCGGATCCGAATGACCTTATCGATATGCGTCAGAACATTGAGCATACCAAGCTTCGTATGGAAACCCTCAAGGCTCGTGGCGGAAACGATGCCAAGTTGGCTGAACTTCAGCGTGAACTGGATGGCTATACGAATTCTGCAGTATGGCAGAATTGGCAGAAAATTGAAAGTGGTTTCTCGCAGGTGGGTGCCCGCGCTCCGTTCCCCGATGCGGTACACTTGGAAGTTCGCGAACGTGACTACTTCTATACGCCGGCATTCATTTTCATGAGTATGATTTACGGTATCGGTGCCGGTATCCTCGTGTTCCTGGTGGCTACGTCTTCTTTTGCAACGTTTGCCAACCCGGTTGCAGCTCTTCTGGTTGCGGTGTCCTTCCTGGTTCCCTGTGTTTCGAACTACAAGGAACATGACCGTTCTGGCCTCTGGGTTCCTTGGGATTACGCTTACAACCTGCTGAATAGCTGTCGTCCGAACGCTATTCTCTTTACGAACGGCGACAACGATACCTTCCCGCTCTGGTTTGCTCAGGAAGTGGCTGGTATCCGTAAGGATGTCCGCGTCGTGAACCTCTCTCTTGGTAATACCGACTGGTACATTAAGCAGATGCTGACGAACGAGCCGATTCTTAAGCTTAGCTACGACAAGGCCGCCATTGATCGCGACATGGTACTCGACAATAGCTCGGCTTCTAATCCGAACCATCAGGTTTCGACTTGGATCAAGAATGCGCAGCGTCTGATGCCGCAGCTCAAGAATCGAATTGACGCCATGGAAGGCCAGACGCTTTCTCCGGCTGATTCTGCGAAGCTCATGCAGTTCAAGGTGCATTATCAGGTGTGGGATGCCTTTACCGAATGGGCTGCCCGTACCCGCAGCAGCATGATGCTTACTCAGCATAAGTTGGTGATTGACCTTGCTCTTCAGAACATGGATAAGCCGATTGAAATTTCGACGACGGTTGGAACATCCAACTTTATGGGACTCGAAAAATACATGGTGCAAGAAGGCATGGTCTACAACTTTGTGAAGGGCGATTTGAACCCCAAGCGCAACGCCTTTGATGCAAAGTACACGGCAGACCTCATTGATTCTGTGTTCAAGTTCCGCGGCCTCGGCGATGGTACTGCTTACATTAACGAAGAAACGCAGCGTCTGCTTTCGGGTTATGTGTCCCTGTATCTGCAGATTTCGTTTGATACCCGCGATAAGATTTCTAGTCTCCGCAACGAGCATCCGTTTACCGCCGAAAAGAAGGCTCAGGTGGATAGCCTTGCCGCTACAGCTGCAAAGTACCTCGAAATGGGTATGAAACAGTTCCCCACGGAATGGCGTAACTATTGGGCTGCTGCATTCGTTTACGAAGCGGCTGGTCAGAAGGCTAACGCTCAAGAAGTCTTGAACCGCGGTCTCGAAAACGTTCCTGCCTACGAAGAAGGAGGACGTGCTCGCCTGATGATGAGTGGTCGTCAGATTGAAATGATGTCTGAGGAACCTTTGAAGGTTGAGGCTCCGGTTGAACCGGCCTCGGATTCTGCTGAAAAAGATTCTGCCAAGGAACCCGCAGTGGTTGCCGCGGCAGAATAACGCGTTTGGTTAAGTTGCGAGGAATTTCATGGATTTGAGTCTTGTCATTCCGGTTAAGGAAGAAAGCGAGAACCTTCCCGAGCTCTTAAAAGAAATTGTGGCGGCGATTACGCCGACGGGTTTTGAGTTCGAGGTGATTGTCATTGACGATGGTAGCCGTGACAATACCTGGGAAGTGGTCGAAAATCTTTCTAAGGAATATGCCTTTATTCGTGCTTTCCGTTTTCAGTTTAATTGCGGAAAGGCCGCTGGGCTTGCTTTTGGCTTTTCTAAGGCGCGCGGCAAGTATGTGGCGACTCTCGACGGCGACTTGCAAGATGATCCTCTCGAAATTCCGAAGATGATCAAGATTTTAGAAGATGGTTACGACCTCGTATCGGGTTGGAAGATTCGCCGTCTTGATCCTTGGCACAAGACTTGGCCTTCTAAGCTTTTCAACTTGACGGTCTCGATGGTTTGTGGTCAGCGCTTGCATGACTTTAACTGCGGCATCAAAGCTTACCGTAGCTCCGTGGTGCGTTTTATTCACCTTTATGGTGATTACCACCGCTTTATTCCAGTGATGGCCAAGTGGCAGGGCTTCCGCATTACCGAAATGCCGGTGGCGCATCGTGCGCGAGTTCACGGGGTTTCTAAGTATGGAGTGTCCCGCCTGGTGTCGGGTTTCTTGGACTTGGTTTCCTTGATGTTCATGCGCAGCTTTGCCTCTAAGCCGCTCCATTTCTTTGGCCTCCTCGGGTTGGTCTTTATGCTCGTGGGTTTTGGCGTGACGGGTTATTTTGGCTATGAATGGTTGCAGACTGGCGCCTTGCACGTGCGCCCGCTCCTTTTGGCGGGTGGCTTTTCGCTGGTGATGGGTGTGCAGTTCATGTCGCTAGGCCTTTTGGGCGAAATGATGAATGGAAGCAAAAAACAGAGCTATCCTGTGGCCGAATCGATTCGTGAAATTGTAGATTTAAGTTAGGAGTTGTGTTTTATGGCGTATCCCAAGAGCTTAGTGATTGTACCGACTTATAATGAGAAAGAGAATATCTTGCTCATTATGTCGGCTATTCTTGAACAAAATGAATGCCTTGAAATTCTTGTTGTTGACGATGGCAGTCCCGATGGTACGGGTGACATGGTCGAAGAAGAAACCAAGAAAAATCCGCGCGTTCATTTGATCCGCCGTAAAGGCAAGATGGGCCTTGGCTCTGCATATGTGACTGGTTTTAAGTGGGCTCTCGAACGCGATTACGAACGTGTTTTTGAAATGGATGCCGACTTTAGCCATTGCCCGACCGACTTGAACCGCTTCTTGGAAACCGCTGAAGATGCCGATTTGGTGCTTGGCAGCCGTTACCAGAATCACCGCATTAGTGTGGTGAATTGGGATTTGCGACGCCTGATTCTCAGCTATGGGGCGAATGTCTATACGCGTATTGTGACGGGACTCCCGATTAGCGATGCGACCGGTGGATTTAAGTGCTTCCGTCGTGAAGCACTGCAGGCGCTCAATCTCGATAAGATGAAGAGTGACGGCTACTGCTTCCAGATCGAGACCACCTTCAAGATTTGGAAAAAAGGACTCCGCGTCAAGGAAATCCCCATCATCTTTACGGACCGCACCCGTGGTACCTCCAAGATGAGTGGTGGCATTATATCGGAGGCCTTCTTCTTAGTGCTTAAACTCCGCCTAGGACTTGCTTAACTCCGAAATTTGAATTGACTATGTATTCTTGTTCTGTTATCATTATTGCCTATAATTCTTGTGATTTTATTCCGGCGTGCTTAAAGTCCGTCCGTGATGCGTGCGAAGGTATCGACGCGCAGGTGATTGTTCTTGATAACGGTTCTGAATCGCCCATTCTTCCCGAAATAAAGGCATTTTTCCCTGAGGTGGAATGGCTTGAATCCAAGGAAAACTTGGGATTTGGAAAAGGCTGCAATTTAGCTGAAAAAAAGGCGACTAAGCCTTACTTGTTCTTTATTAACCCCGATACGGTGGTTTCACGGGACTCGTTCTCCAAAGTACTTGATTTTATGGAAGAACATCCTGATGCTGGTACCGTGGGGTGTCGTATCTTGAATGAAGACGGCTCGCTCCAGTGGGCTTGCCGCCGCTCTTTCCCGACAATTGTATCTGCAGTATCTAAGACGATCGGTCTTGCAGCGCTTTTCCCGAAGAACAAGACGCTTGCCAGCTACAACATGTCGTATGCAGATCCGAATGAAATGATCGAAGTCGATGCCATTAGTGGTTCGTTCTTCTGCATCCGTCGCGATGTCTACGAAAAACTCAATGGTTTTGACGAAGACTTCTTTATGTATGGCGAAGACCTGGACCTCTGTTTCCGCACCAAGGAAATGGGACTCCACAACTATTATACGCCGGTAACGAATATTCTGCATTTTAAGGGACAGAGTTGCCGCACTCGCCGCTGGGGTTCGTATGTGGACTTCTATAAGGCGATGCTTATCTTTGTGAAAAAGCACAAGGACCTTTACTTTGTTCCGAATTTCCTGGTGTCATTCGGTATTCTGTTTGCCGCATTCGTGGGCATGTTCTCGCGTCTGATCCCGAAGTTCTGGAAAATGTTCCTTGACTTGGGTGTGATTGCAATATGGGCCTTAGCTGTTTTAGGCGGTGGAATCTCGATTGACCGCTCTTGTGCAAAGGTGGGAGAGGCTGCTTCGGCTTGCATAGATTATTCTATCGTAGTGAAGCATTCTATTTTGGATGTTTCTCAGTTTGAAGATTGGTGGCTTGTGGGCCTGGTGGCCATCGTGAATATGGTGTTCCTTGTGTTTCGTGGGGAATATACGGCCTCGAGCCTTAAGGGCGAAAAATTTTTGCGTTTCTTGATACCTCTGAATTTGCTAACAGTGGGTGGCTATGCCGCATTCCGTTGTTTTACGCAGACCACAGTCATCAATGATGAAATCCGCTTTTTACCCTATGACTCGAAATGGGTCTTGGTCGCTATTGTTTCGAGCCTGTTTATTCCACTCGCTCTTTTTGCCTGGCGTCGTATCGCATTTTGGATAAATTATTTCTATCGTATCTTTGCAAAAAAACGTCACCGCTCCATTTTGCTTGGTGGTGCAGAAGATTCGTTGCAGACTTGGTTTGATCGCTACAATGTGATTCCTGGTATCGAAATTCTGGGATGCGTCAGTTCGGAACCCGAAAAAATATCAGAAGAAAACCGCCAACACCTGCTTGGGAACGTTTCGGAAATGGAATCCATTTGCAACCGTACTGGTTGTCGTGAACTTTTGGTCGTTTCTAATTTTTCGGGTTACCGTGAACCATTTAATATTGATTGGCTCGATAGCCTAGGGTTGCGGGTGTTTTTGCTGATTGGAAACGGCAAAGAGGGCAATTATGCCCTTGTAAATCTTAAATATCTGCATTAAAGCCTAAATTCCTTATAAATACTTTACACATTGCGCAAAAATGAGTTATCTTTTTGTGTAAGTATTTGATTATTAAGGTTTTATGTTCGATACTACTCTTTTGAATATTTTGTGCTGCCCCGAAACGAGGGGTAAACTCCAGTTGGCGTCTGATGAAACTCTCGCCAAGGTGAATAGTGCCATTTCTGCCGGTACAGCCAAGAACGCTGCTGGCGAAAAAGTGACTGAACCTTTGACCGAGGCTTTAACGACCGAAGATGGGTCTAGGGTGTATCCGGTTCGCGAAGGGATTCCGGTCCTTTTGGCGGACGAGGCAATTTTGCTCTAAGAGGTGTTTATGGCGGTGACGTTAGAATCACTAAGGAAGTCTATCAAAAAAAATGCAAATTCAATGGCATTTGCATGGCTTGCTGATCTTGAGCGTGAAGCTGGAGATCTGGATAAGGCTTTGCAGAGGGTTGATGGTGGACTGACTCTTTACCCGAACGATATTGCGGCACGGCTCGTCCGTTCCAAGATTCTGTTCCAGCAAGAAGCCTTTGAACCCTGTGTTCAGGAATGCGAACGAATTTTGGTAATCGATCCGTTCAACTTGGCTGCCCAGAGGATTATGGGCGATGCCTACGACAAGTTGGGCGACGAAGGTGCGCGCAACCGTTGTTACCGCCGTCTACACGATATGGATCCGTTGAATACCTTCTGGAAAGAAGAGTATGATGTCGTTATTGATGCGGCTGTTGCCGCCTCGACGGCTGCGGCCATGTCTGACGAGTTTACGCTGAGTGGCGATGACTTCTCGCTGAGTCAGATGGATCAGCCTTCTGATGATTCTTTGACGATGGGTGCGGAACCTGTAGAAAATGAATCGACACAGGAAGCTCCCGAAGAGAATGCTTTTGATGTTCCTGATTCTGAATCTGTCGATGTTCCTGTGGATGCGGATGACCCGTTTGCATCTTTGGCCGCGATGTTGCCGAACAGCGATGCTGCTGATGATTCGGCTGTAGAAGACTTGTCTGCATCGCTTGATTCTGTGATGGATTCCATCAGCACCGAATTGTCCGCTGATTCTGCAATGGAAGAATTCCCTGCCGATGAAAATATCTCGAGTAGCGATGTTGGCTCGGCTCTGTCTGACATGTTCGGTCTAGACGATGATCTTGAACCGGAAGCTGAACCTAATGCTCAAGCAGGAATCTCGGCGCCGTTGGCCTCCGACATTCCGGCAAGCATCGATGAAGCTGCCGAAGAAAATGCGGCTAATATTTTTGAAACCGCTGCTGAAGATAAACCGCAGAGTGTGGACAGCGCCTTTGATTCCATCTTTGGCGAAGATGAACTCCCCGAAGAAAAACCGCAGGAATCTTCTCCGCTTTCTAGCGAAGGCGAACCGGAACTGCCGGTTGAAGAGGGTGGCCTGTTCGAAAAGTCTGCCGATGCCGACATGAAACTTGCCGATTCTACGGAATCCGTAGAAGAGTGGAGCCCTGCATCGACCCCTGCTATTGAAGAACCTGCATCTGAAGCTGCTGCAGAAGATGCTCCGACGACCATTGACAACGCCTTCGACTCCATCTTTGGTGAAGACGAACTCCCCGAAGAAAAGCCGCAAGAAGAAACTCTCGACATTTCTGATGAGCCGACTCTTGATGCTGCACCGGAGGTTGCTTCTGATGCTGAATCGTCTGAGTTGTCTGGCGAAGATGAACTTGAACTGCCGGTAGAAGAAGGAGGCCTGTTTGAAAAGTCTGCCGATGCCGACATGAAGCTTGCTGATTCTACGGAATCTGTAGAAGAATGGAGTCCTGCTCCGCAGCCTGCTGCTGAAGAAACACCCGCTCTCGAAGAAG
Organism: Fibrobacter succinogenes; assembly: GCA_902761355.1. Taxonomy (GTDB): domain Bacteria; phylum Fibrobacterota; class Fibrobacteria; order Fibrobacterales; family Fibrobacteraceae; genus Fibrobacter; species Fibrobacter succinogenes_M. The sequence goes on from CACWJY010000001.1 coordinate 49,498, forward strand.
TTACTGCTCCCGAAGAACCGGCACTAGAGTCTCCTGTTGATGCTACTACCGCCGACGCATCGACAACTATTGACAATGCTTTTGACTCCATCTTTGGTGAAGACGAACTCCCCGAAGAAAAGCCGCAAGAAGAATCTCTCGACGTTTCTGCCGAGCCGGCTCTTGACGCTGCTCCGGAGGTTTCCGCTGAGACCGACTTGTCTGATTTGCCGATGGATGACAGTCTTGAACTGCCTGCCGATGAAGGTGGTCTGTTCGAAAAGTCTGCCGAGGCTACGCCGGAACAGGCTGAAGCCCCCGCAGAAGAAAGTCTTGAATTGCCGGCTGACCTTGAAGCTTCTGAAATCGAAACCGAAAAGACTGAAAGCCTTGAGCCTGCGGCAAAGGACTTTAGCGTAGACAGCGCTTTTGATTCGCTCTTTGGTGCCGATGACGATCTTCCCGAAGAAAAGCCTCAGCAGGCCTCCGAAGAAATTCAGGAACCTGTTCAAGAAGAAAATGTTTCTCTTGCGGAACAGGTTGACCAGGCCGAATCAGAACTTGAAATGCCTGAGGTAAAACAGGATACGTCTGACCTTGCCCAAGAAATGGGTGGCGCTTTTGCCTCCATGTTTGGCAATGATGATGATGACTTGGATTTGCCCGAAGCTAAGAGTGATGAAGTTCCCGCTGCAGATGATCAAGAAGTGACGGGCGCTCCTATTGAAGAAAGCCTTGGCAGTGCAAACGAAAGCTTGTCTGAAGAATTGGATGATTCTTTTGATAATTTGTTTGGAAAAGAGGATGCCGTAGTCGAAGACTCTAAGCCTCAGAATGCTGAGACCGTCGAGGCTCCTGCTGTTGAAACTTCTCAGGATTTGGATTCGCTCGAATCGGAAGTTTCGGGTGCATTCAAGGGCCTTTTCGACATGGATGACGATTCTTTAACCGAAGAGTCGAAACCTTCGAATAAGGGCGTTGATTTTTTGATGTCCGGTGATTCTGACGATGAAATTTCGTCGGGACTTATCAGTAATCCTGACGCTCCTTTGGATCGTGGGGCCCATAACTTAGACGAAAGTTTAAATACCCGTACCTTGGCAGAAATTTATTTTGACCAAGGATTGTATGGCAAGGCTCTTGAAATCTACAAGGATCTGGTGCAGAAAGAACCTGAAAACGAAGAGATTGCTGCTCGTATGGCTGAAGTCGAAAAGATCTATAAAGATAAGTTCGGAGGTGAAGCATAATGGCAGAACAGCAGCCGCAACTTCGTATTGAAAAGTTGCTTCGTGAAATGGTGAATCGTGGTGCCTCTGACTTGCACTTGCGCGTGGGCGTTCCGCCGGTTTACCGTATTAATGGTGCTTTGCAGCGTCCGTTTGATGTAAGGATTGATTCCTTGATGATGGATTCCTTCTTGGATGATATCATGAATCGCGATCAAAAGCAACGCTTTGAAGCCAACAAGGAGTGTGACTTTGCCGTGGGTGCCCGTGACATGGGACGTTTCCGTGTGAACGTTTTCCGTCAGCGCGGTTCTATCGCAGTTGTGATTCGTCACATTAAGGCAAAGATTCCCGCATTCGAAGATTTGCACCTTCCCGAAGTGATTCGCGACATGTCTCTGACCAAGCGCGGGCTCGTGCTTGTTACGGGTACGACTGGTTCGGGTAAGTCGACGACGCTTGCCGCCATGCTCGATTACATCAATCAGAACGAAGCCGTGAACATCATTACGGTCGAAGACCCGATTGAATACCTTTACCGTGATGACAAGGCGATTATTTCACAACGTGAAATTGGTGTCGATACCCTTTCTTATGCGAACGCATTGCGTGCGGCGCTCCGTCAGGACCCGGATGTGCTTTTGGTGGGCGAAATTCGTGACCTAGAAACGATGCAGATTGCTTTGACGGCCGCCGATACGGGTCACATGGTGTTTGCGACGATCCATACCACGAACGCCACCGAGACGATTCACCGTGTACTTTCGATGTATCCGCCGCATCAGCATGACGAAATCCGCTTGTTGCTCTCTGAAGTGCTTGCTGGTATTATTTCGCTTCGTCTTTTGCCGACCAAGGATGGTAACGGACGTGTTCCTGCAGCCGAAATCCTGGTGAATACAGCCGCTATCAAGGAATATATCGAAGACAAGGACAAGAATGACTTGATCGAACAGGCGATTGCTGAAGGCCACATGCAGTACCGCAGCCAGACCTTCGACCAGGCCCTCCTTAAGCTCTACGAAGAAGAAAAGATTTCTCTTGAAACGGCAATGAACGCTGCCACGAACCCCGATGACTTCGATCTTAAGATTCGCGGTATTTCGGGTACATCCGAACGCAGCTGGATGTAGCTAATAGCAAGGCGGCTTTGCCGCAAGAATATGAAAAGTCCTCCGCAATTCGCGGAGGACTTTTTGGTGGATTAGGAGGAATTTTAGTTGTTGTAGTAGACTGTGCTTCCTGATGGGAAGGTTACGCTCTTCTGGTAGCTAGAAGTGTTGCTAATCTGTGAGGGCTGACCCGTGGTGGTCACCATGTACCTGCCGGAAATGGTGGGCTTGAAGGCAACATTGGAAGTTCCATAGTAGCCGCTGGTGCTGAAGGATACGTTGTAGTTCGAGCCCTTTTCCGAGGAACCGCTGCTGAATCCGAGAACCGTTTTGCTGGTGAAGCTTGCAGTGCCGTCGGCGTCGAAGGAGCCGCCCATGCCGCCGCTAATCTGGCATTCAACGATGACAACGCCACCAGAAATGGTGAGTTCGCCGTTGCTGTCAATGCCGTCGGTGTCACCGGAGCCAGTCTTTGCGTGGTGTACGCCTCCCGTAATGGTAAGGAATCCACTGCTGCTTCCCATTCTGCCGCCCATGCCGCCTCCGGGGCCGAATCCCCAGTTTGACTGGCCGCTTTGATTGGTGTTGCCCGAACCATCGTTGCCGCCGGCAGCATTCCAGGCGTCATCGGTTCCGTAGACATCGGTAATGCCGCCGTTTGCCTTGATGTACCAGGCTTCCAGACCTTCATAGGAATTGGTCACGTAGATAGTGCCATCGTTGATTATGAGGGTTGAGTCGGCATGAACGCCGTCGTTCTTGGGGGCCGCAATGGTCGTGTAGCCTCCGTTAAAGTAGACGTTTAGGTTGGAATGAACTCCGTCATCACCAGAGGAAATGTCGATTTTTCCTGCGTTGATGTAAACCCTGTTGTTTGAGACAATGCCTTTGCCGGTCGATGTTACTTTGATCGTGGGTTCAGAAACCGAGTCCTGTATGATGATATAGTTGTATGCCTGGATGCCATCATCGCCGGCCTTGGTAATGGTAATGTTGCCGCCCTTGATATTGACGATGCCTTTATTGCTTACTATGGAACTGTCGTCTTCTCCTTCGTCGCTCTTGATTCCGTCGCCGTTGGCAGCAGCGATGGTAATGTTGCCGTTTTCGATATCCACGGTGCCTTTTCCCTTCAAGCCGTTATTTACGGCGGTTACGTTGACTGTCGTTGCTCCGCGGAAACGAAGGTCGTTGCTGGTGTGAATGCCGTTGTTGTAGTTCCCTTTCACGATCAAGGTGCCTTCGCCCTTGATTGTCAAGTCGTCCTTGGCGTAAATGCAGGCGCCGGTGGTATCCACTTTTGTTTCGTTGTTGGAGTTCACATAAGTGTAGGTCTTCGTACGGGTGCTTCCGTCGCTAAGCGTGTTGGTGGTGCCGTTTTTGGGAACCACGAACGTTTTGCTGGACATCTGCGAATAAATGGGGGCGTCGGTTGTATTCGTAAGCGTAAGTCCGCGCAGATTCAGGTATACGCCCGAATCGCTCTTGGGGGAATACACACGAATCTGGGCATCGGCGCCGCTATAAGAACCGCTAAAGTCGTAGTCGCCGGCGCAGGTGATAACGACCTCGCCGCCGGTAATCGTAACGCAGTTGTTATTGTTTGCAACAGCGGCTCCGCTAGTGCTATAGGTAATCGAAGGCGTGTCGCCGTTGGATGGGGTTACGATTGATGCGCTGCTTTGAGCGGTAGCGCTGCTTTCGATAACTATTGAAGAACTTGAAATGGCGAAGATTTCGGAACTGCTAGAAAGGGTGGTCTCAGAGCTGCTAGAAGTAATGGTGTTGAGCAAAACCTTATTGCAGTTGGCGTCGTAATAGAAAATGGCTCCCGTATTATCTTGGTAGTAGCTGACGCCGCTGATGGTGTACAGAGGCGTGTTTGTTGTGCAACCGGCAGATGCCGAGGAATTGATAATAGAGCTTGACGAGGCCGGATCGGTTGGTAATGTGGCAAGCGTGTCGTTATCTGTGGGCGCAGAGTTGGAAGATGTTCCTACGATGGTATCTTGATTTGCCGTGTCTGAATTGGTAGACTCCGGAAAACTGTAGGTGCCGTCTGCATTAATCCAGAATACAAGAGTGCCGTTGGCATCCATACATAGGATAATTCCGTTGGCGCCTTGCATGGCTGTGTAAGTGTCTTCTATGCAGACGTTGGTCTTGGTGTTTTCGTTTCCAGACGATAGCAGTTCTTGCTGATCTAAATAGGAATCTACCGGTGCACCTGAATTGGATGTAGAATCGTCCGAACATCCGGCCATGAGTCCGAATGATAGGGAGACTAATGTTGATAATCCCAAAGACTTCCCAAACATATTTGAACCTCTCTTTTATAGGCTTGCGCCCGTTGTTAAGGAGAAAGATACCTTCCTTGTGCATGAAATTCATTAAAAAAAAGGCCGTAATAAAAAAAAAGAAAATGAAAAGTGATACGATTTGTTCCGTTCGGAACAAAAGTCTCCAAAATGCAGGAGTATTGGTGTAAGCGTTAAGTAAAAAAGCTATCTTGTATTGCATATTACGCCCTTAAGATTCTTGAAAAATCGAGACGTTATGAAAATAGCCTTGTTTAAGCCGTTGACCATTATTTTGGCAACATTGCTTTCTGTTGCGGCCTTTGCCGCATCTCCGGTAGTTGGCCCCGAGAACATTCGCAATTTGCGACTCCTAGAAAATTCTCCGATGCTGTTTGAACTGCATCGGGTGACAACGGGGGCTGAACGTCAGTTCTTTGCGTATCCGCGCCGTGATACGACCTTCCGCAAGCGCTTTGTTGCAAACGAAAAAAATGCTCTGTTGTACTATGATAATGCGAACGGGGCTTCGGTTTCGGGGCACGGCTCATTTGAAAACGACCAACCGCGAATGGCTTTGGCCTTGTCTTTAGTGGGGGGCTTTGATTATCGTGGTGGAGAGGCTTTGGGTGATACCATTTGGCCGGGTGTCGATGGTGGAATTTATTTAAGGGGCTTTGCGGACTCCATTGATTTTGTGCTTGACGCCCGCATTTATGATGAAGGGCATTCTGCAAAATATCCGAGGTCCTTTGATGGCGAATTTCTTGAAGTTCAGAAAGACGAAAATAATTCAGGCCTTGAATATACAAGCTATGCTCGTTACCGTACACATATTGCCTTGAACTATGACTGGCTGCGCCTTGACTTTGGCCGTGATGTAATGCACTGGGGCCCGGGTTACTATAACAACTTGAGCCTTAACCAGTTTGCGCTCCCATACAACATCCTCTCGCTCGATATGCAGTTTGGTCCGCTTCGTGTTCTTTCTTTCTATGGAGATCTGCGCATTTATTCAAGCATGGATGCGAAGAATATCGATAATACCCGCAATATCTTTGGTCACCGCTACGAACTTGCTGTGGGTGACGCTACATTCGGTATTAGCGAACTGCAAATCCAGTACGACAACTTGAAACCTTGGCTGTTTATTCCGACGGTTCCCTTGTTCATGGAAAAGGGAAACTATTCCGAAGACAGCAATAACGGTTCCCTTTCTTTTGACTTTAACTACCGACTCTTCCGCTCACTCCGTGTCTATAGCGAATTTTTCTTGGATGACATGGAAAGTCCGGTGAGCTTGGTGAAAAACGACAACATCGAAGCTAAGTGGGCTTGGATGGCGGGTATGCATGGTGCGCACGATTTTAAGATTAAAACTCATTTGTTAGAATCGGGCTTTATTGCGGAATATGCTCGAATCGAACCTTACGTTTATTCTCACTTTATCAAGAATACGGCTCAAATGGAACACCTTGGCCGACCGCTGGGGAGTCAGGCTGGTCCCAATAGCCAGACTATTGACTTTACCGCTTATGGCCGCCTGGATCATCGTATTTTTGCTTCTCTTCGCAACACGTGGTTCTGGAAGGGGACCGATTATGGCAGTGCGGTCAACGATACGACTCCGACGCACAACCACATGAAACTACCCAAGCATTTCTTGCGTGGAGCCAAGATGGAATACTCCCTGACGCCTTCGGTGAGTTACGAAGGACAGTATGTGTTCTTCCTTGGCGAAATAACGTTGTTCAATGACGAAAAAGTTTATTTGAGAACTGGATTCAAGTGGTAGCTATGCGTAAACCTGAACTTCTTGCTCCTGCGGGCGACTTGACCCGAATGAAATACGCTTTTGCGTATGGCGCCGATGCTGTTTATGCTGGGCAACCCGCCTTTTCGCTCCGAGCTCGCGAAAATGGATTTAAGAATTTGGATGACCTTGCCGAAGGTATTGCTTATGCGCACCGTTTAGGTAAAAAGTTCTACTTGACGAGCAATGTGATTCCAAGGAATGTCAAGGTTGAAGCTTTTCAGAAGGCCTTGCTTTCGGCTGTAGAGCTTAAGCCTGATGCCTTGATTGTGGCCGATCCTGGTTTTGTGGGTTGGCTGCGAGAGACTTGTCCCGATGTCGAAATTCATTTGTCGGTTCAGGCAAATACTACGAACTACCTGGCGGCTAAGTTCTGGCAGAACTTGGGAGTGGCTCGCATTATTCTGAGTCGCGAACTCCGCTTGAGCGAAATTCTAGAAATTAAGGAACGTTGCCCAGACCTGGAACTGGAAGTCTTTGTTCATGGCGCCGTTTGTATGTCGATGTCTGGACGTTGTATGCTGAGTAACTGGGTGACTCGCCGCGATGCCAATCAGGGCGCTTGTGACAACAGTTGCCGTATGCCTTACCGTTTATACGCCAATCCAGAACCGCAATGCGAAAATTACCAAGAACATGAAGGCTCTTTTAGCCTTCAACGAACCGACCGTCCCGAATTAGACCCGATTGCCTTGGATGAGGATACTTGGGGAACCTATTTTATGAGTAGTCGCGATTTGTGCGCGATGGATGTGATTCCCGACCTTATGATGGCTGGGCTTGATTCGTTTAAAATCGAGGGGCGTACCAAGTCGGTGTATTATCTGAGTCAGGTGGTGCATGCTTATCGAATGGCGATTGACGCTTGTGCCGCTCAGGCTGCTGCGGGTAAACCGCTAGAAATTCCCGAAGAATGCCGCCATGCGATTTCGTTTGTGGATGGCCGCGGATTTATGCCAGGCTTTTTGCGTGGTCCTCTTCCGCAAAACTACGAAAGTACCCATGAGGATGCTCCGGGGGGATGCGTCGCGGCCCAGGTTCTGTCGTATGATGCGTCGTTAAAGGCTTGTCGTGTTAATGTGAAAAACTCGTTTTCGCTTGATGATCGACTTGAGTTGTTGACACCGTCAGGACAGATTCCCTGTGAACTAGCTTCGATGAAGAATTTTAAGGGTGAAGATGCGGACAGGCTGCATCCGGGAACCGAAGGCTGGGTTTTTCTTTCAGAAGATGTAAAAGGCCTTCCTGAAAATGCTACTTTTTGCTTTTTTGTAAGGCAAAACTTTAAAAAATAGGATTTTTTTTTAAATTTAGGCCATGGCTGTAGACGAAGCTACAAAAAAACAGGATGAACTGGAGCTTTATCAGATTGACGATAAGGCCATCATTCCTTTTTTTGAAAGCCATATTGAAGACCTCCGTAAATTCATTCAAGAGCGCAAGTGCCAGAATCTGTCTTTGCTGGAATACTTGAAGCAGTTTATTCGGACCTATAAGCTCCCTTTCAATATGCAGCGCTACATGTCGGTGCAGACGACCTATATCAAGCAAGTCCTACAGGAACGTATGCAGGACCGTCAGGTCGCAGTAAGCCACTGGATTCAGGAACATGCTGGCCGTCATCGCAATCGCATGATTCAGTTGCAGTGTCTCTACCTTGACCGTATCAAGGATCGTCTTTTGCCCGAAATTCAGGATTTGCTGGAACGTCGTATTGAAAACTTGCAATCGAAATTGGACGAGAAAAAGTAGTCTCGAAATTCAATTTTGATGTAGCCTCTAACTTATTGATTGTCAACACATTCTGTGAAAATCTGCCGTTTTTTGACGAAAAAAGGCAGTTATTTTTTTGTAATGATATAAAAAGTAGTGCTCATTTGTTCTTGTTACGACTATTTTTTTTGTCAAGACATAGTTCAAAATTTTTCTGTTGATAAGTTGTGCTGAATATAGGGGGAGCGTCTTGATTGCGGAGTGATTAAAGGAGTGATTAGTTTGAAAACAGAGGGGGATAATTGTGCAGAAAAATTTTTTTGTCCAAATTAGCTCAAAAAAGGCAATTTTGAAAAAAAATAAGGGGGCCTGCATTTATGGCTGTATGCTTTATGTAATTTTGACGAGCTTTTTTAGATCATTTGGTATATCGTGACAAACACTGTTTCTTTGGTTGAATCTGTTACTTCGGTCTGGCAATCGGTGCTGGATCGTGTGCGTCTTGAATGTAACGATTATTTTGGCCTCACCATTTTGGATACGGTGGCCTACGACGGATTTTTTGATGGTTACGTAAAGCTGTCTGTGCCCGATGAATTGCGTGAAAACTGGGTGAAGGCGCATTACGCGGATATCCTTCGCAAGGCTTTTGCTGGCGTATTGGGTTCTGAATTTGTTGATTTTAAGATTACGATTGCGCAATCGGCTCCGAGTGTGCCGCAGATGACGTTGGCTCCTGCTCGCCCCCGTCCTGTGGTGCGTCCCGCCGTTCCTGCACGTCCTCGCAAGCCTAGAATAAAGCTTTCGCTTTATGTAGATTATACTTTTGAAAATTTTATTGAAGGTGAATGTAACTTTACGGCTTGTGAAGCCTGTAAGTCCGTTGCCGAAAAACCCGGTGATCCGGCCCTGAATCCGCTTTTTGTGTATGGAAAGTCGGGCTTGGGCAAGACTCACTTGTTGCAGTCTATTGCCGCTCGCATGATTAAGACTCAGCCGCATACGCGCGTTGTCTATTGCCATGCTTATGATTTCTTACGTGATGCGACAGCGATGAGCAAGGCTCTTAAACTCAAGACAGGATGTGTTCGCGAGTTGGCCGTTGCCTTCCAGGAAAAGTACGAAAACTGCGATATCCTGCTATTGGATGATGTGCAGCTTTTGGAGCATGCACCGGCAACGCAAGAACGCCTTGCTATTTTGATTAAGCATTTGCGTTCGGTGGGTAAGCAGGTAGTGCTTTCTTGTGATCGTCATCCGTCTAAATTTAATAGGCTTGAACCGGGTGCAAAGCCTGCAGGAAGAATGCTGGGTGGTGATACGATTCCTTGCATTTCTGCGAAGTTGCTGGCTCCGCTTGAATCCTGTGTGGCCGTGGGCCTTGATGAACCGGATCTTTCGACGCGTATAAAGTTGATTCAAAAGAAGTCCATGAATATTCCTTTTGTGGATAAGGACCGCGAAGAAATCTGCCGTTTTCTATCGATTCCGCCGCGTGAAAATGTCCGTGTCATTGAGGGCATGTTGAATGGGCTTTCTGCCATGAATCAGTTCTGTCAAGAGAACCTTGACTTGAATGCGGTAAAGCGCTTGGTTGCTCCTCCGGGAGGGGCGAACAAAGAAGAACTGACTCCCAAGGGAATTGCCGAAATCGTCGCTCTTGAATTTGGTACAGACTTGATCGCCTTGGCGAGCCGTCGCCAGGATGCGGGAGTAACGCTTCCGCGTAAGGTGGCGATGTACCTTTGCCGTGAACTGACTCCCAATTCGTTGGAGACGGTTGGCGAACTCTTTAACCGCGACTATTCTTCTGTAATCGCCGCTGTCCGTTCACTCGTTAAGCAGATGGATAAAGACGAAAACCTTGCCCGCAAGGTTCAAGATATCCGCTATTTGCTGGAAGCCTAGCGATGATTGCTTTGGTGACGGGAGGCGCAGGCGTCGTAGGGAGGGCGCTCTGTCGGGAGCTTTTGAAACGCGGGTTGTGTGTGCGCGTTCTGGTGCTTCCGGGCGATGCCCAGGCTGGGGCTTTGCCGCAAGGGGTGGAAGTCTTTTATGGCGATGTGGCCGATTATGGCTCGATTTGCCCTGCATTTAAGGGTGTTGACGTCGTTTTTCATTTAGCTGCAATTTTACTTTCGACAAAGCCGGGAGCGTTTGACCGTATTAATGCCGAGGGAACGCGCCATGTGGCTTGTGCTGCAAAAAAGGCTGGTGTATCTAGGCTGCTTTACGTATCGAGTATTTCGGTAACGTACCCGGTGCTTACGGAGTATGGCAAAAGTAAGCTGGCGGGTGAGGCCTTTGTAAAACAATCCGGTATCCCATGGACCATCGTTCGTCCGACACTGGTGATAGGAAATGGTGGCGGCATAGAGTACAATATGTTTGTCGCTTATGTGATGCGATTCCCGGTTTATTTTTTGCCAGGGGGTGGCAAGTGCCTAAAACGTCCTGTCAAGAGCGAGGATCTGGTCGAAGGAATAGCCTTGGCGGGGCTTTTGGAAAATGCCGTTGGGCAGACATATGCTTTAGCGGGATCCAAGGTGATGACCCTTGCTCAAATGGCTCAATCCGTGTTGAAAATGCGTGGTGAACGGCATTTGATGCTCCCGATGCCGTGGTGGATTGCTAGGCGCCTTGCTGTCTTGAAAAGTTGGATTGGGGGACGTCCGGTGACGGCAGAGCAGGCCTTGGCCGGTTTTTTGTATGATGCTGCTCCTCAAATTGAAAACGCAAGTCGTGATTTAGGGTATAATCCTGGATGCCCTTTGGAGTAGGGCGTTTTTATGTCGTTTTAGTCACTAAAATTTGAAAATTTGAGCCGCAGGGCTTTTTTTTGTTTATATTCAGGTAAAAAAGAGGTTAACATGAAAAAAATTTGGGGCAGCACCCTTTTTACTTCGGCCGTTGCTTTTTCGATGATGCTTTCGGCTTGCGGTAGTGATAGTTCGTCGTCTTCTTCTAATGTTGAACGTGCTGAGGGTGGAGAAAGTTCTAGCGTTGAAGAATCTATATCCTCGTCTTCTGCCGAGGATGAATCTTCGTCTTCAGAAAAAAAATCGTCTTCGTCCGAGGAATCTAAAAAAGAAGACCGCGTGGCGACAAGTGAGGATTTACCTAAGAATGTTTCTCTGGGGAAAGTGCTTGGTACCGAAGTGTTCCTTGCGACCGGAAACATGCAAGGCGTTATCTCGATGTGGGTCCTTAATAAAGACGGAAGTGAAGTTGGGTGGGCGGTTGCTCGCTCTGAATTTAAGGATGGAACGTTTGAATTTGATCCGCAAAAGGGATCGTTTATCGGAGCTTCGGTGCCTGAGGCTGATTCTTTAAGGGCTTTCTTTAATAAGGGTGGTAAGATTCAGTTCAAGGTTAATGCCGAAGACACTTTGCTGGTTTCTGTAAATGGAGGTGAATTCCAGAATGCCGATGTGATTTCGGTTCAATCTCCGAAAACCCGACTTTCGAAAGTGGATTCCTTGCAGAGTGCTGATTTCAAATGCGATAATGGCCAACTGTTCAAATTTTATAAGGACCGTTATGTACTTGAAGAAACGGTTAATGATTCAGTCCATTGGTCTGCTGGATACTATGATATTCAACGTGGGCATTTGCTGATGCTCCCCGTGTTCTTTAACACGCGTTCGATTTCTCCGCTTCTGTCGGCACAGGTCAATTCCGATTACAGCATTACTATGGATGTGGGTGATAGATCTAAGATCGAATGCGAAAAGACTATGTTCAAGTATTCCGAAATTAATCGTGATGAAATGGCTGGTTCGTGGGATGGTTCCGATAGCCTTGAATGGATCTTGAAGCTAGGAAAGGATGGTAGCTATTCGGTTAGCGCCTCTGATGCAGGAAAGCCTAAAGAATCTAAGTCTGGGATCTGGGACGTTTATGGTGATCAGCTCATGCTTGAAAATACCGGCTGCCTGAAACCTGAAACTTGTACTTCTGCAGTAAAGGGTAAAGTTGAAGGATTTGACGCCAAGGTCGGCTTCACCTATAACCATAATGATGGTGATTCACCTGCAGTTCCGACGGTCTGGACTCTTCCGCAGACAGAATAATTTTTTTTGTCGCATAAAAAAAGCCCCGCCATGGCGGGGTTTTTTGTGACTTATTTGCCGTGGTGCTTGTCGTGGTTGGGGCAGCCGCAGCCGCCGTTACCATCGCAGTTTTCCTTGTGGCCTTCGCCGCCACATTCGCATTCGTGGCCTTCTTCGCTGCACTTGCATTCGCCTTCGCCGTTGCCGCCACAGCAGCAGTGGTGACCTTGAGGGTTTAATTCTTCTTCGGTGGCTTCACGCACAGAAACAACTTCGATAGCGAAGTTTAGGTTCTTGCCGGCGAGCTCATGGTTGGCATCGATAACGGCGGTCTTTTCTGAAACGGACTTGACGCGGATGGGCATCGGGCCGGCGGGCGTCTGGGCATAGAACATCATGCCTTCGACCACCTTTTCGACTCCCTGGAAAACGTCTAGCGGAACTTCCTGAGTCATTTCTTCGTTGTATTCGCCATAGCCTTCGGACGGAATCACCTTGACGTCAAATTTGTCGCCGACGTCATGGCCGACCATTGCTTTTTCGAGGCCGACCACAATCATGTGGGCTCCCTGGATGTACTGGAGCGGCTCGCGGCCTTCGGAGGTGTCGATGACCTTGCCTTCGTCGGAGGTGAGGGTGTAATGCATCTGGACGACGGTTTTGTCGGCTATTTTCATGGTAAATCCTTTGAGTTAGGCGGTTTTTGTCCGCAATCATGTGCGGATGGGTAAATATAGAAAAAATGACCTATGGTCATTTCTTTGGAGACTCGGGAATTTCTTGAATCGAAGCGGTAAGCCTTATGGTCTCGGATTCACCGGTCCTTTGAATTTTGATGGCGGGGAGCTTGTTTCCGGTGCCACTGAACTTAAGACGATCCTTGTGAATTCCCTTCATTTCGAGATAATTGTAGATGGTTTCGGCACGTGCTGTTGAATGTTGAAGGGCTGTGCCGTGCTCAGAATCGCTTGCACTGCATTCAATTTCTAGCGTCATGGTGGGGTGTTCGCGCATCATTTGGATGATATCGTTCAGGGCGGTGTAGCTTGAATTGTAGAAGGTTGTGTCGTTCCCTTTAAAACGGATGCGCTGTGAGATGGCGTTCAAGTTGTGTCGCGGATTGATGGGACAGCCGTCGTTGTTGACGATGGCTCCGGTGAATGTGCCCGGACATTGGTCCTGCCAGTCTGCAATGCCGTCCTTGTCTGAATCGATGGGGCAGCCCAGAGAATCAATTGGGGCGCCTTGTGGCGTTCCGGGACATTTGTCTTCTTCGTCGAATATTCCGTCTCCGTCTTGGTCCAAACGGCATCCGTTAATGTTGACGCTTGCTCCATGAGGGGTGTCGGGGCATTGGTCTTTGGTGTCGGGAACTCCGTCCATGTCTGCATCGGCAGGGCACCCGTTTTTGTTGACGGATTCTCCCAGTTTAGAATTGGGGCAATGATCTATTTCGTCCGGGATTCCATCACCGTCAAAATCGAGCGGGCATCCGTAAAGGTCTATTGAGAATCCTTTAGGGGTGTTGGGACATTGGTCGATTTCATTGGGAATTCCATCCTGGTCCAAATCAAGCGGGCATCCGTCTTCTCCAACCTTTTCGGTTTGCGGAGTAGCAGGGCATTGGTCGTGGTTGTTGTCGATACCGTCGCCGTCATCATCTACAATACAGCCTGAATCGTTGACGGCGGCTCCAGCTAGGCTGCCTGGGCAAATGTCTAGGTAGTTGGGGACGCCGTCGGCATCGTCGTCTAGGGGGCAGCCGCTGTAGTCTACGATAAGTCCTTCGGGGGTTCCGGGGCAAAGGTCCACAATGTTAAGGACTCCGTCCTGGTCTTCGTCGACAGGGCAGCCACGGGGGTTGACGACCATGTTCCTTGCCGTTCCTGGGCACATGTCCTTGCGGTCAATGACTCCGTCGCCGTCATGATCGGCCCAGCTAAGGTCAAATCTCTTGCTGATGGTGGCCGCGATGGTAAAATTGGGACTTCCAGAAATATAATAGTGCAAGTCTTGGTCGCCCGATTTTAAGGTGACTGGAATTCCGTTTTCTAGGTTTTCAGTCTTGAAATAGTTGAATCCGATATCGCCCGAAATGGTGAAATCAGTTGAGTAAGGAAGGTGTAGTCTTAAGCCTGGGGTTAGGCGGAGAGGACTGCTTGTAATGTTGTGGGGGGCGTTGGTTTTGTGAAGGGGCGTTTCTCCAGAAATTTCAAAAATGGGGGTAAATAGTTTTTCGGGGAATAAATTGATGCCTGCGCCCCAAAGAAGATAATATGCCTGGGTGCTTAAGTCTCTTAAAAATCCCGTGTGGCTGTTGATTGCAAGAATGTCCCCTAAATCAATCGAAAAATAGGTGTTGATGTTAAGGGCCCAGTGGCTTGCAGTGTAGGCGTTCGCGTCGCCGTATCGATCGATATACCAACGATGTCTTGGTCTAAAGCCCAAGTCTTCTGAACCTGTCGGTGCAAAGAGTTCTCCTCCAAAGCCGACGTAAATTTGACTTATGATGGGGAAAGAAACTTTTCCGCCAAAATGCATGTCGCCCAAGGCTAGTCCTTTTACATCGGCATTAGGAATGTCTCCGTCATAATGAAAAGGTAACGAAAATCCTAATTCTAGATTGTCTAGGACGCTGAACGAAATGTTCAGGGTCTCGTCATTAGAGGGAGTGTTCTTGTCGAGTTCGGTTGTGTTTCCTTGTGCATCGGTGTAGAATCCATCTATGGTAGGAGCCTTACCGTCGCTCACCATTTCAAATGTGCCTGAAATAAAAAGCGTTCCCTGAATGGGTGTTTTTGCGGAGGGTACATGAATTCCGCTTGACGACCTTACGATACCTACCTGGGCAAAGGCTGAAATCGAAAGTGCATATAAGGCTGCAAGCAGTTTTTTCATAATCTAATGCATAACATAGAAATTTAATTCGGATTTCGGTTTTCAGAATTCGGAATTAGCGGATGATGAAATTGCTATTTGTTATATTTGAGAAGGAATGAAGGATATTGAAGAAAAACAGGAACTGCCTTCTTGGCATCGTAAATCGCAAAAGGCATACCGTATTAATCGAGTTATAATCATTTTACAGATGGTGGCCGCGTTTGTTTTGGCCGGAGTCATTTGGTTTGGTGTCGATAAGGTAATTGGCCATTAGATGATGAAGTCTTTGGTTGCAATTTTTTCGGTATTGCCGCTTTTGTTGTCGGCACTCGTCGTTTCGGGATGTGCGGGCAAACCTCAGTCCTCTTCTCCTGCTGTAGAACCGATTTCGGTCGAGTCCGAACAGCTTTCATTTTCGGAAAGAGCTCTTAAAGAAAAAGTTTCTGATTCCTTGGCTATCCGTCCGTCATGGACTTATTACCAGTATGCCTTGCAGGCCATGGATAACCAGGAATGGCTTTTGGCGAGGCATTACCTAGACGAATCTCTTCGACAGCTCGTTTCAGAAAAGTTTGATTCGACTTATAGGAATGTCTCTGCGGCCGAAGATTCTGTTTACCGATCCAGGATGCCGCTCCGTATTGTGCGAGCCTTAGATGAAGTTTACCCCAACGTGGCTGACCTTGGTGAAAATGCCGAAAATTATATCCGTAACGAAGTCTCTATCGAAGGTGTGGACGCCTTGGATGAAAGCGCTGCCGATAGTGCGGCCCTTATGGTGATAGAAAGCTTTTTGGATACCTTGGATGTTTCTCAGTTTACGCTCCCCGTGCGATTTAACGAACGAGTGCTGCAAGAAATCTACTATATGACAAATGCGGCCCGCAGTTTTACCTCGGGATCGCTGAATCGTAAGACCGCGTATGATTCGTTGATATATGCCCAGTTGGATGCGGCGCAGATGCCTCGAGACTTAATTTACCTTGCGCTGGTGGAATCGGGTTTCAAGGTTAAGGCGTACAGCCGCGCCAAGGCTTCTGGCATGTGGCAGTTCATTCCTGAAACGGGTAAACGTTACGGGCTTGAGGTTGATTACTGGGTGGATATGCGTCGTAATCCGGAACTAGCGACCAAAGCTGCTCTTAAGTATTTGAACCGTTTGCACAGTGAATTTGGGGATTGGCTCTTGGCCATGGCGGCTTATAACTGCGGTGAAGGTCGCGTGCGTAGGCTTGTTCGCGAAATGCAAGAAGATTCTACCCGCGATACGACTCTTCCGATAACCTACTGGGATCTGGAACTCCCGAAAGAGACCATGCGCTATGTGCCTAGGATCCTGGCGGCCATGGTCATCGGGCATTATCCGGAACAGTATGAGATGACGGTTGAAAAAACGTACCAGCCCGATTTTGATACGGTGACGGTTTTTGATTCGTTCCCGCTCGAAGAAGTCGCGAAACTTTTGAAGGTTAGCGAAGATACGCTCCGTAGCTTGAACATGGAATTGGTCAAGTGGTGTACGCCGCCCAATAAGGAATCTTATGTGTTGCGCTTGCCTGTTGGAACACGCTCCGCCTTTGTTGACGGCTACGATAAAATGGAAAAGAACAGTTTTTCGAGCTGGCACCATCATAAGGTGCGCAAGGGTGAAAGTTTAGGTGTCATCGCAAGGCAGTACGGAATAAAGGTGTCCGAATTGCAGCAGGCAAATGACATGAAAAGTACTCGAATTCGTGCAGGGCAGTCTTTGCTTATTCCGATCAAGGTGACTCCCAAACCCAAGTCCAAGGTCGCCAAAAAGCCCGAAAAGGTGCGAACCTATGTTGCAAAACAGGGGGATAACCTCGCCTCTATTGCGAGACTTTTTGGAGTGTCTCAAGAATCTTTGCGCGCCTGGAATTCGATGGATGCGGCTGCATTTGTAAACGTGGGCGATACGCTGCTAGTTTCTAAACCCGAAGTTAAACCTTCGGTAGCGGTTGACCGTCCCAAACTTGCTAAGGGGCAAAAGTACGTGGCTCGAGAAGGTGATACCTATGCGGCTATAGCAAGTGCGTATGATGTGCCTGTTGTCTTGCTTTTGCAAGCGAACCAGGGCTTTTCAAAGCGTCTTATGGTTGGCGATTCGGTTGTGATTCCTGAATTTGTGCGTAATTCTTCTAAAACCGCACCCCGATCTGCCTCAAAATCCGAAAAGAACCGTGCAGACTCAAAGCCTGCACATAGCTCCAAGGACGATGAAAAGTCTTCGATTTATGTGGTTCAGGCTGGTGACAATTTGAGCTCTATAGCCCGTAAGTACGGTACGACGGTTGCCAAACTCCAGAGCCTCAATAATATGGGTTCTTCGACAAACTTGAACATTGGACAAAAAATCAAGGTTCAAGGGGCCGCTGCAGAAGAATTCCTGACCCATACGGTCAAAAAAGGCGAGGGCCTTTGGGATATTTCTCGCCAGTACAAGGTTACCATTGAAGAAATTGTGAAATGGAATGGTCTGAAAGATACCAAGCTTAAGGTTGGCGATCGTCTAAAGATCAAAAAATAGGGTTTCCCTTAAAACAGCGTAATGCCGAGGCTTACGTAGGGCTGAAAGTACATGTCGATGTCGAGCATGAACTCGTCGCCGTCCTTGGTGTCGGATAGCTTGCGTTCAAAGTAGGTGTGAAAATATTCGTGGCTGCTACGAACGCCTCCAGAAAGGAAAAAGCTATGCCATGAGGTTCGGATACCGGCTCCATAAGCGTAACCGAAAAGGACCGGCGAAAGAAATTCGGTGTCATCCGAGAAAAAAGTCTTGCCAAAAAGTCCGCCGGCGAAGGCGTAAAGTTTTAGCATGAATTGGTGGTTGTAGCTTGCAACAATCGGTAGCGCTAAGTCGAATCCGAACTGGAAAAGGGCTGTGTGAATTTGGTGCCGGCCTTCGATATCTGAAGAATCGAGCGGGTTGTCGAAATAGTCGTCGGCAAGGAACTCTAAATCGGCATAGGCGGCTTCGGGGTTGCGTGGACGGTGACTGATTCCTAGATATTGGTAACCGGCCATTAGGTAGATGTCGAACCATTCTGTAATGGGGAGTGACCCGGAGGCTCCATATATATAGGAGTTGTCAATATTGATAAAATGCTTTTGGTTGTAGATTTTGTAGCTGTAATCTACGTTTTTCATTTTGATATTGTTGAATTCTACGTATGGACCAAAAGAACCTCGGTCTTCAAATACACCGTGCTCGTTTTGTTCGGCGGCGGCCATGGTGTTGTCGTTGATGACCCTGTCGGCAAAAGAAAGGGTGATGGCAGAAAGGCAGAGGCTAAGAAAAAGCTTGTTCATGTCGTAAATCTAAATAAATTTATGTAAAATGAAATTTTTCGTGATTTTTTTATGAAAAATGTTTATTTTTAGGTCAAAAATAAGGAAAACCTCTTTTTGGAGCAGATTTTATGAAAAAACAGTTGTTGGCTCTCTGTGCAGCAGCATTGATGATGTCCGTTACCGGTTGTAACGACAAGATGGACCCCAATGATCCCCAGTCCGTGCGTAAGTACTTGACCAAGCAGCAGATTCCCTTTACCCCGAACCAGTTTGTATCGTTTGCTGCTAGCGGCGATACTGCCAAGATGACCCTTTTCTTGCAGGCTTCGTTCGAAATTGATGCTCCTGCCGATAATGGCAATAATGCCGTGGCCATTGCCGCTAACAAGGGTAACATGGTTGTTTTGAATTACCTCTTTGACCATGGTGCTAAGGCCGATGTCAAGAACGGCAATGGTGAAGCTGTGATTGACAACGCCGTGATGATGGGCAATAAGGATGTTGTTAATCGCCTTTTGACTCAGCTTAAGGCCGAAGGTGCCGAAACTCAGACCCTCGGTACCGCCGTGCTTCTCGCTGCAAAGACCGGTAAGGTCGACATGCTCGAAGTCTTGGCCGAAGCCGGTGCTCCGCTGGATTCCCGCAGCGCTGATGGCTACCTCCCGATTCACTGGACTGTGAAAAACGGCCAGTATGACGCCATGATGTTCCTCATCAACAAGGGTGTCGATGTGAATGCCAAGTGCGGTCAGGGTTACTCGGTGCTCGACTGGGCTACCAACGAAGGTTATACCCGCTTGATTAAGGCCCTTAAGAAGGCCGGTGCAAAGAATACTCCGCAGTACTTCAAGGATTCTAAGAAGTAATTCTTGGATTTTACGCAAATTTCGCGATTTTCTCGTTTAGAACCGTGGTCTAGTGACTGCGGTTCTTTGTATTTTTCGTCTTATGAAATCACATTTGCTGACTAAAATTTTCCTTTGTCTGTGTCTTGCGGGCGTTGTTTCGCAGGCTCAAGAAACGGTGGAAAGTGTTCGCCGCCAAATCAAGGCGGTGGAAGCTGAAACGGCCCGCGAGAAGTCTTTGCACGATGCCGAAAAGAAACGCCATGCCGAATTTGTCGAGGTGGGGCGTAAAAAGGTTCAGGCCTTGGCGACGCAGAATAAGACCTTGAAGGCCGAAATAGATTCGTTGAAAGCGGAGCTTCAGAATTTGGCTGCAGTGCGTCAGAAATCCTTGGGCACGGTAAAGTACTTTGAAAACCGTAAGGCTAAGTATGGAGAATCGCTTGCCTTGGTGATTGATTCTCTGGTGCCTGTGTTCGAGTCGGACTTCCCCTATAGGAATGACGAAACGGTCAAGAGCGTCCAAGAAATTGCAAACCAGTTGCATAAGGGACTAATTGAAGCCGATGATGGACTCAATCGTACACTAGAAGTTTTTTATGACCGAATCCGTCTTGGTTACACGACTGAAGTTTACAAGGGCTTTTTGCTGGTGAATACCCGTAATGTCCCGGGAACCTATTTACGCTATGGCGCAGTTGCCTCGGTTTTTGTAAGTAACGATGGTAATGATGTGCTGTGGCTAACCCGAACTGCCGATGGTGGTTATGCCTGGAAAAATGTGTCCGATGACCTTGCCATGCGTACCGTCCTTAAGGATGTAATGAAGGTTGCCGAAGGAAAGACCGCTCCTAGGCTCGTGACGATTCCTGTTGTGATTCCGAAGGAGGGTAAGTGATGAAATTCAAGTTTGGAATTTATGGCGCGATTGTAGCCGTCGCTTGCCTTGCTCCTATCTCTTTTGCGCAGCAGAACTCCGATATTGATGCGGTTAAGAAACGTGCTGCATTGAACAGTGCGAAGGCTGATTTGGAAGAAGCCCGCAAGAAGCGCGACATGGCGGTTGCGGCCCGTTGGAAGGACCGTGAAACGGCTAATCAGGAACGCGAACTTTTTAACGAAAAGTATAACGAGAGTAAAGAAAAGGTTGACGCCTTGATGTCGGAACGTGCTCGTCTGTTTGAAGATGTACGTGTTGCCCGCGAAGACCTGGCTCAGGTCAAGTTGCAGGCCGAAAAGGCTCGTGCCGAGTATCTTTCGCTTGCCGCAGGGCCCGAACGTCTTGAAACGCTTGCCAAGTTCAGCGAACAGGGAATCCCGTTCAAGATTGCAGACCGTATCGAGGTCCAGAACAAGGTGAAAAAGGAAATGGGCCTGTATAGGGACGATCCTTTGCGCATTGCTCGGGCTGTGTTGAATGCTGCTAAAAACGAAATGGATTTCTCTCGCGAAATTCAGCTTGAAAAGACGGAACTCGTTTTCGGGAATGCTGTGGCTCAGGGTGGCCGCTTGCGTCTAGGCGGACTTTATGCAATGCAAATGGCGAATGCGGTCGATATTAATGGCTTGCATCCGGCTGCATTGATGCTCCCGGTAGCAGGCGAAAAGAAACGCATGTTCAGCTGGCAAGAAAACCTGACTCCCGATACAAAGTCCGATATCAGCAAAGCTTTTGTAGAAGCGAATGATTCGGCTTATGTAATGGTGCCGGTCGATGTGCTCTTGAGTACGGAACTTTCGTCTGAAATGGCTAGCCACCAAGAAACCACTTGGAAGGATGATTTTCGGGAGTTTTTCAAGAACGGCGGCCTTTTGATGTATCCGCTGTCGGTGCTCTTTGCTCTGGGGCTTTTGATTGCCTTGTGGCGCTTTGTTTGGCTTTCTTATAAGGGCTATGGTACTATTCAAGCACATCGTGTGATTAAGGCCTTGAAGGCGAACGATATTGAATGTGCCCGTAAACTTGCTGTAAAAACTCATGGCGAAGTGGGCAAGGTCCTTAAGGCGGTATTAACTAAGAATTATAAGGACCGCGAAAGTGCGGAACGTGCTCTTGAAGAACTTTTCTCTGCCGAAGTTCCCAAACTGGACTTTGGTCTGAACTGGGTTTCTGTGTTTGCGGCGGTGGCTCCGTTGCTTGGTCTTTTGGGCACGGTGATGGGCATGATTGAACTTTTTGATGTGATTACCATGCATGGTACTTCGGACCCCAAGCTTTTGGCGGGTGGTATTTCGATTGCCCTTGTCACGACGGAAACGGGTTTGATTGTTGCCATTCCCTTGCAGCTCATCCACACGTTCTTGGTTAACCGTGCTGAAGCTTTGCGAGGCCGAATGGAAAAAGCTGGTCTTGCCGTGTTGAACGCCCTTTGGATTAAGGAAAAGTAGTGCCTGCGGTAGACCAAAATTCCATACTTGAAGCGGCGATGGCTATTCTCTTTAGAGGTGGCTGGGTGCTTGCCCCGATCTTTGTGTTGGGGTGGTTCGGTTGGTTTTTGATGCTCGAACGCTACGCCTATTACTTTATGCTTCGAGGCGGTACCATCCATGCCGTAGATGGTGGCTTTTGGAAAAATCTCGAAAAGAAGGGTGAAGATTACGCCTTCGAAAAGCTTTCGCACCATCGTTATGGATATTTTTATGCGCTTGCTCGCGATGTCCGCAATTACCGTGACCAGGGGCCTGTTGCTGTCCGTAACGCCATGGAAGAAACTCGCCACCGCATATCGCTCAATTTGTCTAGATCGCTCAAGACGATTTCGACTTGTGCCGCCCTTTCTCCGATGCTTGGCCTGCTGGGTACGGTTTCGGGAATGGTGCATACGTTTGAAAACATCAAACTGTTCGGTTTCGGAAACCCGGTGCTTTTTGCTGACGGCATTTCTGAAGCGCTTTTGACGACGCAGGCGGGACTTTTGATGTCGTTCCCGCTGATGCTTGCCTATAACTTCTTGGCGGGCCGTGTCGAAAAAATTGAGGAACTTGCCTGGAGCGAAGCGCTCAAGTACGAAAGTTACGTTTTTAAAGAAGGAAAGTTTGAGGTCAAATAATGAGTTTTATTCGTAAAAGAGTTCATGATACAGGAAAGATTGACGTGTCGCCGATGCTCGACTGCGTCTTTATCCTGCTTATCTTCTTTATTGTGACGTCGACTTTCACGCGCGAAACGGGTGTTGACGTTACCAAGCCCAAGGCAAGTTCTGCGAAGGACTTGGCCAAGGAAAGCATTTTGATCGGCGTGACTCGTCAGGGGACGATTCACATTAACGAAACCCAGGTAAATCTGTCGACTTTGAATACGGTGCTCCGTCAGATGATGGCCGAAGCGCCTGACCGTCCGGTGATTATTGTGAGTGATCGCGATGCCCCTAACGGTGTGGTTGTCGATATTCTGGATGAATGTAATCTCGCCAAGGTCCGCAAAGTTTCTATTTCGGCGAATAAGGAAGAATAACTCCATTTTTTATGCTTGATTTTGTTGGAAAATATTTCCGTTACCCGATAGCGCTGGTGCTCTCCTTTGTGTTGAGCGCAGTGTTTTTCCTTGCGATTCCGGTAATCAATGTGTTGATATCGGATAAGGGGGTAAAGGGTGAAAAGGAACTTGAGGCCGTGACTGAAGTCGAAGTTCTTGTGAGCGAAAAGAAACCCGAAGTCAAGCAGAAGGTAATTCGCACCATTGTGAATCCGAACCCGTTCAAGATAACCTCTAACATGGGCGTGTCTCGCAGCCAGAATTTTCAGATGGATTTGTCGCTCGCTCGCGGTGCCGCTGGCGATGGCGTTGCTGTTGGCACGGGTTCCATGGAAAACGTAGTGTATGAGGCCGGTGAAGTGGATGAACAGGCGCAGGTGTTGCGTGAAATCCAGCCTAAATTCCCCGAAAAGGCAAAACGCATGGGCGTTTCGGGTTATGTGAAAGTCTTGATCGTGATTGACGTGTATGGTGATGTGGCGCAGGCTCAGGTTCTAACGCAGGAACCGGCTGGTTATGGATTTGATAATGAAGCCTTGAAGGCTGTAAGGCAGTGGAAGTTTAGCCCGGCGCAGTTGGGTGGATTCCCCGTGGCACAGAAAGCCACAAAGGAGTTCCGCTTTGTTAACTAGACTCTTTTCGCTCGTCTTATTGTTGTCGCTCCCGTTGCTTGCCGCTGAAGATTATTTCTTCAAGGCGAATGAGCTGTATGACCAGGGAAAGTTTAAGGAATCGGTGCCGCTGTACCGTGCGGCCATTGATGAAGGCCGCTATGAACCCTTTGCCTGGTTCAACTTGGGCAATGCCATGGTGCAGCTGGACCGCAAGCAGGTGGCGATGGTCGCTTACAAGCGTACGGTAGAACTTTTGCCGAATTTTGAGAAGGCTTGGATGCTCCTGGGCGACCTTTACTATCTGGGTGGCGATGTGGGTGAGGCCATTGCGGCATACAACCGCGCCATTGAACTCGGCGTAGAATCGGACCATGTGCATTTTGCCTTGGCGGAATGCTATTTAAAGGGGCGCGACTGGACTCTTGCCCAGAAAAATTTTGAACGAGCCCTGCAGCTGAATCCCGACCGTATGGATGCGTGGTATGGCTTGGCTGAAGTCTACGAAAAATTGGGCGACTATGAATACGCCATCAAGACGCTTCAGAATGCGTTGCAGATGACGGCTACCGCGGGCGCCGATGTACACTTTACGATGGCCTATTACTACCGCAGCATGGATTCTACGAGGCAATCCTTGAATGAAATGGAAAACGGAATCTTGATGGACCCGGAAAATGTTTCGGCACGCCGCTACTTGGCGCAAATGTATGTGCAGAACAATTCTCCGTGGATGGCCATTTTTACACTTGAAGAAGGACTTCGCCATAATAAGGGTAAAGCAGATTTGAACCTGGATTTGGGACAGATTTACTTTACTCAGAAACGCTACGACGAAGCGTTCGATTGTTACATGAAGGCATGGATTGCCGGTAATTCGCAGGGACGTATTGGCGCCGAAAATGTAGGCCACGTGTTCTCGAATGCAGGCGATACTGAAAAAGCCGAAAGCCTGTACAAGCGCATTCGCGAGAAAAAGTAGATTCTTCGTGGTGTAGCGCTTGCTTTTACTCGTTGTCATATATGCGGCTTTTATTGGCCTGGGGCTTCCTGATACAGTACTTGGGGCGGCTTGGCCTTTAATGCAACAAGACCTGATGGCGCCTCTTTCGGCGGCGGGGCTTTTGTCGATAATTGTAAGCGTGGGGACGATTGTTTCAAGCTTGTGGACTCCGACGCTTTTACGCTTGATGGGAACGGGCAAGCTTGTTTTTGTGAGTATCGCGCTTACAGCTGTGGCTTCGTTCGGTTACGGTTTTTCGACGTCCTTTTGGATGATGAGCCTGTTTGCGGTTCCTATGGGAATAGGGGCGGGTGCAATTGATGTCGCGATGAATAACTTTGCGGCGATTTATTTGGAATCAAAGCACACGAGTTGGCTGCATGCGAGTTGGGGCGTAGGCGCGTGCCTTGGCCCTGCGCTGTTTTCGATTTCGGTGGTGACGGGTGTCGGTTGGCGTGGCGCTTACGATATGGTCGCCTTGATTCTTGCGGTGATTGCCGCGATGATGCTGGTGACGCTCCCGATTTGGAAAAAGATGGAAAACCGCGATGCCCTGCAGCAGGGAGCCGCGGAGCCCAAAGATATCTCGTTGCGGGCGGCCCTCAAGGTGCCCGGAATGAAGCTTTCTTTTTGGGTGTTTTTCTTTTATTCGTCTCTTGAAATTTCTACAAGTCTTTGGTGTGGTACTTATCTGGTGGCCCGCGGCTTTGAACCTGAAATCGGGGCAATTGCGGTCTCACTCATGTTTGCGTCAGTTATGGTTGGGCGTATTCTGAGTGGATTTTTTGCCATCAAGTTTACGGATATGCGCTTGGTTCATGCGGGTATTGCAATCGTGGTGCTCGGCTGCCTGGTGCTGGTCTTGCCTTTGCCGCTCTGGTTTACGCCGGTGTGTATTTGCTTACTTGGGCTCGGCTGTGCTCCGGTATATCCGTCACTCATTCATGCGACTCCTGCTCGGTTTGGCGAAGAACTTTCGGGTCGAGCGATCAGTATTCAAATGGCGGGCTCTTATGTGGGCTCTATTCTGATGCCGCCTGCGTTTGGACTTGTAGCCATCAAGACATCTGTGATTGTGTGGCCGGTGGCGCTGGCGTTATTTGTAGGCTGCCTTTTGTTGTGCGTCTGTTTGCTCGATTATGTGACGCGTAAAAAGTTACATAATGCTTTCGCGACCGAGCGAATTAAGGACATTTTGCACCAGGTCGAGAAAATGGCGGAACTGCGCCGAAGGCTCCGTAAGGAACGCCGCCGAGAACGCCGGAAAAACAAACTGAAACAAGCGCGAATCAAACGAAAGCTGGATCGCCATTAAATAGAGAACGGCGTCTTTTTCTACATTTATAATTATGGCAAAGAAGAAAAAGGTATGGAAATCTCCTGCCATGGCACAGGCCATGCGCAGCAAAGAAGACAAACTCCGTGAAACGCTTACGCAGATTGTGAGCGGTCAGAGTAGACTTTTACACCGCCCCGAAGACTTGTACGAGGTGATTGCAAACGGCATTGACGATGTTGAAAACTTCAAGGACCCGAAAGATCAGCTGGAACTTTTGGCTTGGACTTTGCGCGCCGACTTTATTTCGTTCAAGGCCGATACCGACGAAGAAAAGGAATACTGGGACAACCTCTTTTACGATGCAGGAACGTTCTTTGTGGAGCTCGCATCGCAGTATACCGATAAGGATTATGTCGCGGACTTGATTCATGACCTCGCCATGCGCCATGTGGGAGGCGAAGGCCGTTCGGTGGTGTTCTTGAGTGTCGAAGAAATTTTGCCCAAGGACCGTGCGCAGGCATTGCTCGAAGAATTGATTAACAAGGTCACCGAAGTTGACCAGGGCAACCGCGAAGATATTCTGGATGCCATTTGCGATATGGCCGATTCTATCAAGGATGCCGCGAACTTTGCAAAGGCGGCCCTTCTCAAGGATCCGGACAAGAGTAATGCGACTCTCATTGATATCGCAAACGCCCAGTTTATGGCGGGGAATATCGAACTTGCCAAGCAGTGGCTCGGCGATGTCCGCAACCCCGGTTCGGAAGACGAAGAAGCGTATCTGGATTTGCAGGCGGCCATTGCTGACAAGGAAGGCCGTAAGTCCGATTGCATCAAAATAGCCCGTACCTTGTATGAAACCTTCCCGAAGGTGATAAACCTTGGCCGTTTGGTCGCCTTCTTGCCGGAGGCTGATGCGGACCGTGTACTTAAGGAACATGAACAGTTCCGTAACGGTAATACAGCAAACCTAGAATTCATGCAGCTGCTTGCTGGCATGAAACGTTATGAACAGCTTTCGGGCTACGTGGACCGTTTTGAAAAGGACCTGACGACGCTTGATGCCGAAGAATTGACGGAATTTGCAGACGCCGTTGAAAAGGATGGTCAAAAGGCTCTTGCCGACCATATTCGTGACTGGATTGTGGAAGAGCCTGAAGATGCTCAGGCCTTTGACGATAAGGATTAACTTTATTCCAACAAAAGTTCTTGCGGAATGGCTCCTTCGATGACGAGGAGCCTTCTTTTTAGGTCGAGCCCCAGGGCGTAGCCGACCAGGCTTCCGCCCTTGCCCACCACGCGATGGCAGGGGAGGATAATCTGTAACGGGTTCGCGCGGAGGGCGGCGCCCACGGCACGCGTGGCGCGGGGCTCTCCAACCGCTTCGGCCACCTGCTGGTAAGTCCGCGTTTCGCCGTAAGGAATCTCGGCGATGGCTTCCCAGACCTTCTTCTGGAAATCGGTGCCGTACACCTTGAGCGGGAGCGAAAATTCGCGGAGTTTACCCGCTAAATACAAATTAAG
Source organism: Fibrobacter succinogenes (assembly GCA_902761355.1). Taxonomy (GTDB): domain Bacteria; phylum Fibrobacterota; class Fibrobacteria; order Fibrobacterales; family Fibrobacteraceae; genus Fibrobacter; species Fibrobacter succinogenes_M. The sequence continues at coordinate 76,622 of CACWJY010000001.1, forward strand.
CTGTTGCACGGCCTTGCGGTAGGCGCGGGCCACCGTCGAAGATAGTGTCTGAACCACATCTGGCTCGGCATAGGCGCAGGCCTGAACCGAACTCGGAACGCCTTCGCCCGTATAGCGCAGGCTGCACAACTTGGATTTTTCGAACACGAATGTCCACTCGCCCCACAAATTGCGGTGCGCAATCGTCGTGAATCTTGAATCCGAGAAGTTCATGACTTTAATATATAAAAACAGATTCAAATCGCATTAAATATGCCACACGGATTGGAAAAAACTAACGTTTTTTCATGGTATATCTGATTGTTTTTTAATTGATTTTACGTTAGTAAAATCGAATCCGTGTGATCATCAAAAATTTTCAATTAAAACTATCCTGATTTACTACATTTCCTCGCATGGAATCTTACTTTTTTATCGGTGTAGCGGGCGTAGGCATGAGTGCCATCGCCCAGTATTTGGTTGGCAAGGGTGTTTCTATTAGCGGGTCTGACCGTCAGTTCGGTGCGGCAGAAAAGCCGCTTGTGATGACTCAGCTTGAAGAATGTGGCGTCAAGTGCTTTTCGCAAGACGGCTCGGGCGTTGTCGCGGGCCTCTCTGCAGTGGTCGTCAGTACCGCCATCGAAGATACGAACCCGGATCTCAAACGCGCCAAGGAACTGGGAATCCCGGTAATGCACCGTAGCGAAATGCTCGCAAAGATTTCTAAGGAAGCAAAGACAATCGCCGTTTCGGGCACCAGTGGAAAATCAACCGTGACCGCCATGATTTACCACATTTTGCAATATGCGGGTCTCCAGCCGTCGGTCATGACGGGGGCGGGCCTCGTGAACTTGCAGAAAGAAGGCAAAATCGGTAACGCCGTGTCCGGTAAGGGTGAATGGCTCGTGGTCGAAGCAGACGAAAGCGACGGAACGCTGGTGCGCTACGAACCCGAAATCGGCTTGATTTTGAATGTGGACAAGGACCACAAGGAAATGGACGAGCTTCAGGAAATCTTCCTCAAGTTCAGCCACAACATTTTGGATAACGGCAAGATTCTGATTGTAAACGACGCACACCCGCTGGCCAAGAAGTTCAGCGCCGGCCGTGAATTCGACTTCGGCTTTGAAAATTACGTAGGCGTGCAGGGCACGGATTTCAAGTCCGTCGGAACTTCGATTCAGTTCCGCGTGCGTCACCAGGCAGAACTCGTGAAGTTCGTGGTGCCGCTTCCGGGCAAGCATAATATGGAAAACGCCCTGGCCGCAACGGCTGCCGCCCTCCGCGCAGGGGTATCGCTCCACACTTGCGCCGACGCCCTGGCGACATTCCCCGGCGTGTTCCGCCGCCACCAGATTTTAGGGACTTTCAACGGCGTGACTCTGGTGGACGACTTCGCCCATAATCCGGCAAAGATTGCCGCAAGCATCAGGAGCGCCCAGGACTTTACCGAGGGCCGCGTCATCGCCTGGTTCCAGCCTCACGGCTTTGGCCCCACGCGATTCTTGCGCAAAGACCTTGTGGAATTTATCGCGAAGACGCTCCGCCCCAAGGACTTTGACGACGACCGTGAAAACGACGTGATGTTCTTCAGCGAAATCTACTACGCCGGCGGCACCGTCACCCGCGACATCAGCGCCGGTGACCTTGCCGACGACCTCCTGCTCAAGGGCTGCGAGGCCATCTACATCGCCGACCGCAACGAATGCGCCGAAAAGATGGTGGAATACGCCCAGCCCGGCGACACAATTCTGCTGATGGGTGCGCGAGATCCGAGTCTGCAGAATTATGCTCAATATGTGCAGAAGTTACTCGAAGAAGAGTTAATGTAAGCACACCCATCGCTGTGAGCTGAAAACGACTCGTATTGACGAGTCGTGTCAGCGAGAGAATCGGCGTTGGGGAAGTCCTTTGTTGATTCTAGCCGATTCGGTCTTTATAGGGTGCGCGAGATCCGAGCTTGCAGGCCTTCGCGCAGTATGTTCAAGAATTGCTTGAAGAAAACTTAATGTAAAAAGGAGATGCCCGGTCAAGCCGGGCATGACAATCTTATGGACCGAACGGTCTTCAATGAGCAGAAAACGGCTCGTATTAACGAGTCGTTTTCACATTTTATTTAAGATAAGTTATATTTAAAATCGAAATTAGTGTTAAGGAGGAAATATGAGAACTGCATTTTTAGTGCTGTTTATCACTTTTGCCCAAGTATTTGCTGCTGAATCTGTAGCGACGATTGTTCCTAAGACTCCAGAACAAAAAGAGGGTTGTTATCAGATTGGTACCGCCGAAGAACTATACGGCTTTGCCCAGTTGGTCAACAGCATGGATTCTACGGATAATTCCGAGGTCTGTGGTCAGCTGACCGCAAATATTATTGTGAATGATAGTGTTGTCGTCAATGACACCTTGAATACCGATTCCACAAAGTCGTTTATACCATGGACTCCCATTCAAGCATTTAAGGGTGTTTTCGATGGACAGAACTATACGATCTCGGGTCTGTATTGTGATGAAGGAAAGAAAGATTCGATTGGCTTTTTTGGCTCTGTCGGTAAATCGGCTAGTGATGTGGTGACCATCAAGAATTTGAGGCTCCGCGATGTATTTTTCTATGGCAGTGGCGTTGGGGGAATTGTAAGCAGAGCCCGTTCATCTCTTAAGATTATAAATTCCCATGTAAGTGGAGCGTTGGCTTCAAGTGGCAATGTGGGAGGCTTGGTGGGAATTCTTTTTGAATATATGTTTGTAAATGACCGCAAGGATGTGCTTTTGATTGATTCGTCATCGAATAGCGCTAGACTATACGGTAATTTTGGCGGCGGTCTTATTTGCTCTGTGGATAATGTTGAAGATATCCGTGTAGAGAATTCATATAATACAGGAAGTATTAGTGGAGTTTTTTTGTCGGGTGGCCTTGTAGGGGCTGTTGACCGTGGAAATTTGACTGTCATAAACTCCTATAATTTGGGAAATCTTTTTGGATATGAAAATGTAGGTGGTGTTATTGGTGCTTTTGGGGAAACTTGGGAAGAAAATCAACGTCTGACTGTTTTAAATTCGTATGTACAGGGATTTATACATGGAACCAAAGTTGTTGATGCTGTGATTGCCAGCGCTCTTCCAAAAACAAAGGTTCTTGTAGATAACGTCTATTATTCCGAAGGCCAGGAAAATCGTTATGGAGGAACTCCTGTAAAGAATGCTCGATTTAAGGATGGTTCTGTGGCGGCGGCCCTTCATTCTTATAATGGATATGGAGTCGATGGTTCTGTATGGGGACAAAATGTCAAGGTGGATTCGGTCCCGGTCTTTAGAACGATGGAAACTGCACTGCAAGTTCATAAATTAAACCTTGTTACGTATACTGGTGATACTACAAAATATAATGCTCAATATGTAGAAGGTCTTAAGTCTTATTTGCCCAAACCGAGTCGCGAAGGCTTTGTTTTTGCCGGGTGGTTTGCCGATAAGAACTATTCTGGCGATGCCGTGCTGACGGTTGGCGAAAAAGATACAGAAGATAAAACTTTGTATGCAAAATGGATTGAAATCAAGGCTCCTGTAAAGAATGGAAAATGCTATGATATTGGCTCCGTTGAAGAATTGTATCAGTTTGCCGTTTATGTAAACGATACGAACCGGACGGATTGGCAGGATGCTTTGTGTGCAAGGCTTACCGCAGACATCACGGTTAACAAGAATGTTCTGGTGGGGGATTCTGTGTTGAATGGTGATTATACGGGTTTGCTGGACTGGATTCCAATTCATGCATTCCGTGGAACATTCGATGGTCAAGGTCATACAATATCGGGACTTTATTTTAGTGATGAACGAATTGATAGCGTTGGCTTTATAGGGAGTTTGGTTGCTCCGGGGTCGTTCTGGGATGAAGATACTTCGTTCATTCGAAACCTGCATATTGCAGACTCGTATTTTAGGGGTAAAGAGTTTGTTGGTGGTATTGTCGGTGCCAATGTTCGGACTTATTTGTATATGAACAATTGTAGCCACAAGGGAATTATCCGTGCTGAAAGTTATGCGGGCGGACTTTTGGGCAATATGGCTTATAAAGGGGCTGTTGCAATTGATAGCTCGTTTAATGAGGGCTTTGTCTATTCGAAGGGTTGTGCCGGTGGCTTGTCCTGTGGCCTTTGGAATGATGGCTATATTCGCAATTCGTACAATAGCGCAAAAATTGATGGAGGCTATAGCGTTGGTGGCTTAACGGGCGCTAGCGGCTCTGCTACGATTTTTAATTCGTACAATGTCGGTACTGTTAAAGGAGAAAATCGAGTGGGGGGCCTTGTGGGGTCGGCTGATGCTTCAGAGATTATTCAGTCGTGCAATATGGCCAATGTGTCGGGTATTGTAAGTGTTGGTGGTGTTACGGGCGAAGGGAGCTCGTCTATTATCAATTCTTGCAATACGGGGGATATCGATGTTGAATGGGAAGGGGGCGGTCTTATCGGAAATATTGAGGGGGGCTCTATTCGTTTGATGAATTCGTTTAGTGCTGGCCATATTACGGATACGTCATACACTTTTGGCGGGCTTATTGGTTCGCACACTTCTTATACCGAAATAGAAATTAAGAATTGTTATTTCTTGAACAGTTCCAAGGATGCACGTGTGTTGGGAACGCAAGCTTCGTTGTCGCAATATGCCGATGGAACGGTTTATGCTTCGCTTTCTGCATTCGAAGAAGGAGATGTAAGAGGGAATGTGTGGTATCAGGAAAAAGGGAAAAATCCATATCCGGTGCTTAGGTATCTGTATGTTGAATTTCCGAACTCTTCGAATCCGGGTGATTTGACTCCAGTTGTTGTAGCAATGCCTCAGGTTGCTTATTCGACTGCTGTTTATGGAAAAACCTTGCACATAACAGGGCTTGCTCAGGGGCAAAAGATAACCCTGTATAATGTAAAAGGAAAGCGAATTGCCGATTATCGCATGAATTCTTCTGAAATGTCGATTCCGTTGCCTCAATCGGGCATGTATCTGGTCCGAATCGGGACTGTAACGAAAAGGATTATGTCGAAATAGAGCCTAGTTTGGCTTGGCAATCCTCGGTTTTTCTATATTTAGAATATGAAGAAAATCGCCGTATTTGCTGGGTCGTTTGATCCGTTTACCGTGGGGCACCTTGATGTCGTGAAACGCGCTGCAGCGTTGTTTGACGAATTATATGTGCTCTTGGCGGTGAACACCTCCAAGAAGTATGTGTTCTCGGAAATGACCCGGCTTGAAATCATCCGTAAGGCGGTCGCAGGTATTTCGAATGTAAAGGTCGAAACTTTTGATGGCCTCACGGTGGATTTTATGAAACGTGTCGGGGCGAAATTCTTGGTGCGCGGAATTCGCGGGGCTGCCGATGTGGAATATGAGCAGACGGTTGCCTGGAACAATCAGGTTCTTTATCCGGAATGCGAGACGGTTTTCTTGTCGAGTGCTCCGGAACATTTGATGGTATCTAGCACCGTTGTACGCGAAATTTTGAAAGTGGGCGTTGCCAAGGATGATGCCGGTATGGCGAAACTCGCGAAATATGTCCCTGCCGATGTTGTACCTATATTGTTGAAAAGAGAGTAACGTACACGTCATTGCGAGGAACGAAGTGACGTGGCAATCTAAAAAATAATGATTTATGAGACCTTTTAGATTTTTACCTAAAGTTTTGCGAGTGTTGCTGATTTCGAACGCTATTATTTTTGGTTTAGCGTTCTTTGGAGGCATGCTTGGCCTGCAACTCAACTTGCCTGGCATTGGCCCCGGAAGCATTCGTGAATATGTTGCTTACCTTGGTGCCTTCTGGCCGTTTGCGCCGGAACAGGCATGGCGCTTTGTAACCTACATGTTTGTGCATGTGGATTTTTGGCATTTTCTGTTTAATATGCTAATGCTCTGGATGTTCGGTAGTGAAGTGGCCGATATGATGGGGCCGAAACATTTTACGGGAATGTATTTCTTCTGTGGAATTTTCGCGGCTATTTTCAGCATGGTGATGTTCTGGCTCGGCATGACGAATTCTCCGATTATCGGTGCCTCGGGCGCCCTTATGGGGATCTTTGTGGCGTATTACAAATTTTTCCCGAACCGCATGCTCTTGATGTTCTTCTTCTTCCCGATGCGAATCAAGTATGCCATGTGGTTCATGGTTGCTGTTGACGTATTCATGGCTCATTCGGGCGATGGCGTGGCTCACCTCGCGCATTTAGGTGGTGTTGTGGGCGGCTTCCTCTACATGCATTTTTACGAACGGGGCTTCGGCAACCTCGGTAAGGCCTTCGCAAAATTCCGCGGACCGAAATTTACGGTGCATCCGGGTGGCCGAAAAGAAAACGAATCTGACTATGATTCTAGCGGTGAACCTCGTGGCAAGGCTCCGCTTGAAGGTGAAGTTTTTTATGTGGACGAAAACAAGCGAATGGATGAAATTCTCAAGAAAGTCAATCGCGAGGGAATCAATTCGCTGAACGAATCCGAACGACAATTTTTACTACAGGCGAGCGAAAAATTGCGCCGCCGCAGAGGAGGCTTCTAATGAAGAAAGTTTTAGGTATGGGTGCAGCCCTTGTCGATATTTTGGCTAATGTAGATGATGCCTGGATTGCAGCACAGGGTGTGCAGAAGGGCGGCATGAATATGGTGGACTGGCCCCAGATGGAAAAGTTCTTGGGTGCTCTCCAGAATCCGCTGCGTGTGCCGGGTGGTTCAACCTGCAATACCATGGTGGGGCTTTCTCGCCTGGGTGGCAAGGCCGCCTTTATCTCGAAAATCGGCAACGATGAACTCGGCAACATTTTCAAGAAGCACCTGGAAAATAACGGCGTGGAATCGAAGCTAGGTCTTTCCGATGCCGCTACGGGTTGCGTTTTTAGTGCCGTGACACCCGATGCGCAGCGTTCTATGTGGACTTACCTGGGCGCCTCCGATTTCCTGGCTAGCGATGACTTTGTGCCGGCTCTTTACGATGGTGTAGGCTTGCTGTATGCCGAAGGCTACCGCGCCTTTAACGCCGATTGCTTCAAGAAGTCTTTTGCTTTAGCCCGCAGTCTGGGTGTCGAAACTGCCCTCGACTTTAGTAGCTTTGGCGTGGTTGAAGCTTGCCGCAAATTGTTTGATGAACTCTTTGCTGAAAAGATGATAGATATCATTATCGCTAACGAAGACGAAGCTTTCGCTTACGCTGGCGTTAAGGAAGAAGCCGCGCTCGATGTGCTCGCCAAGAAGGCGAAGGTTGCCGTGGTAAAAATCGGCAAGCGTGGCGCCCTGATTGCCAAGGACGGCAAAACGGTGCATGTGCAGGCGGGCCCAGCCAAGGCTATCGATACGACGGGTGCTGGCGACCTGTGGGCATCGGGATTCCTGTATGGCTATATGAACGGCTGGGATATGGAACGCTCGGGAAACCTCGGAAGCGTCGTTTCTAATGAAGTGGTCCAGGTGATGGGCGCCCAGATTCCCGAAGACGGCTGGAAGCGAATTTTAGCTGCCCGTGGCTAATTGATATCCTCACTTCATGGTATTAAAACAGGCTAAAAGAGTTTTTTAGCCTGTTTTTGTTTCTTTACACTTTGCAGATATGTAAAGAAAAGATATATTTGGTAAAAAACGGAGGTGAAATATGATGAAGCGCGTTCTTTGCTTAGTTTTGGTAGCAATGGGGTTTACGTTTGCTCAAGATGCGTATATCCGCAATATCTGCGATACTCTGCCAAATTATGAAACATTGAAAACTGAACTGAAACTGGCCTATGTTGACGAAACCCTTTGGTATGGTGACAAGGACCTGAGCAAGGCTGATTCGGTTAAGAACATTCGTCATCAGGATTATTCTACCCTAGAACCGATTTACGTAAAACATGCATACAGGATTCCATATTCGATTACGGCTATCTGTAGAGAATCCACTAAAAACCTTTATGCTTATGGCGAATGGGATCAAACCAGCAAGAGTTGGTCCTTGAACAATCAAGACAGCAACTATGTCACCCAAATTCTGGATATAAACATGAATAAGCTTGATGGTTATGATTCGTCAAATTCCTACAACATCTTGCTTTTTAAAAAAGGGTATTCTTTGGAAGGTTTGACTACTGAAAATATGATGGTTTCTAGAACATTTGAATTTAATTTTGGTTCGTGGTTTGCCATTGCCAAGTACAAGATGTCTGTTAAACTGAATGATACAACGGAAATGATTCGTTCGTTCTCATCCTTTGTAACCCGAATGGACTCGGCTAAAGCGGTTGCTGATGTGGTTAAAGACCTTAATGTTCCTGATGAGGTTTCTAAGGTGGAAATTCAAATCTTCCATTCGGTGTTGAATGATTCTAGGAAAACGCAGGCGGAATCTTCTAGCAGTGCGGCATCGAGTTCGAGCAGCGGAAAAACTTCGTCTGCAGATACTCTATCGTCGAGTTCTTATAGCGGCGCCGGTCCTTGGAATTGTGGTGATAATCCGCTGTTGTCTTGCTCCTCGACTTATTACGGAAGTAGCAGTTCTACATCAAAAGAAAACTCTTCGAGCAGCTATGTGCAGACATCTAGTTCAGAACAGGAGTCTTCGTCTAGTGTGGAACAATCGACGGTGATTGGCCGCCTTGATGTTGCCCCGCGTGTATTTAATGGTCCACGAGAAGTTCGTAGGCTTGACGGCACTAAAGTCAAGGCTGGTGAATCGCTTGTTCCGGGCATTTATTATGTGAAGGGGCTTGATGGCCGCTGGAAAAAGCAAATAGAATTTTAAGTTCGGTTGTTTTGGCCCGCTTAGGCGGGCTTTTTCTTTTTTAATACAATAAACCTTTGTGCCGAAAGCACACTTTTTGCTATATTCATTAGCATGGTTAAAGTAATTAAATATTTTGCTGCTGCCTTGCTTTTTTCCTTATCGGTATCCTATGCTCAGGAATCTGCCGAGTCTGAGCTCAAACAAGAAATTGCGGTGCGCGATAGCGTGATGCAGGTGCAGGGCGAGGCTTGTACCGTAGAAAAAGATTCATTACGTGCTGTTATAGAAGCCGAAAAGGCCAAAAGCGAGAACTGGGAGAAAAGCTATAACGTCGTCAAGAAAGACAATGAGACTTGTGCTCAAATGTTGACGACCTCACTTAACGTGAATGAAAATAAAAAAGAAAAAGAGGAGGAAGATCATAAAGCTGCGGCCATGATGGCTTCGTCCTCCTTTTTTGGGGGAATAGGAATAGGCCTTTTGGTGATGTGGCTTATTATGAGATAATGGGGCTTGGGAATAAGTATAATTGAGGCGTGAATGAAAAAGTTCTTTGCTATTTATGTAAGCCTGCTTTTGTGCGCAGGCTTTTGTTTTGCTAAAAAGACTGCCGTTGATGCGGGTCCGTTCCAATGGGGGCGTGTGCTGGAGCCTTTGGCGACTTTGTCTATGAAAACGGCAGAAATATCGGCATATATGCCAGATAAAAAGAAGCTGTTTGTCGTTGGCGATGCGCGTATTGTCGAAATCGTTGATTTGAGTAATCCTGGTCTTGTAAAAAAGACTGCTGAAATTGAAATCCCGGGCAAAGCCTCTAGTGTGACCGTTTTTGGAGACTTGGTCGCGGTTAGCATGCTCGAAGATGAAGAATGGAAAGAGGGACAAGTGCAAGTGATGCGCTATACCGACAGTCTAGAAGTTCTTGGACTATATAAGGTCTGTAGCCAACCGGATATGATTAAGTTTACACCTGACGGCAAAAACCTGTTGGTTGCTTGTGAAGGTTCGCCGAGTACTGATTTTACGGAAAATCCTGAAGGTGGAATAGCTTTTTTGTCGGTTGCAAAAGCGGATGCTGAATTGTGGAAAAATGCTGAACTGACTGTGGCACGCTTTAATCATCTTGATACGGCAGCTCTTAAGAAGGCCGGCGTTCGTGCTCCGGGAACGCAGGGCTTTATAAAGTCACTAGAACCGGAATACATTACGGTATCCGATGATTCTAAGTTGGCGTGGGTGAGCCTGCAAGAAAACAATGCCATTGCAATATTGGATGTTGCCGCAAAAAAAGTGACGAAGGTTTTCCCGCTCGGATTTGTGGATCATTCTAGGGCAGGCTTTGCCGTTGATGCTGTGAGTGACGGAAAAATTGATATCAAAAATTATTATCCGTTGCGTGGGTTGCGGCAACCCGATGGCATAGCTACCTTTATGGCGGGGGATAGGCACTATGTTTTGACGGCGAACGAAGGTGCTCCTGTCAATGATTACAAGGCATGGACTGATGAAGTGAAATTGCCGACGCTTGTAGAGCAGGGACGTTTAGACGAAAGTGTTTTTACAGAAAAGATGACGACGCAATTGAAGGACCTTTCAGTGAGTTCGCTGGAACGTTGCGATGAGGGTAAATTCCGTACTTTGAATGGCAAGTGCCCTTATGCTTATACATTTGGTTCTCGATCGGTCAGTGTTTTCGATGGCGAAACAGGAAGACTTATTTGGGATTCCGGTGAAATGTTTGAACGTGTTTTGGCAAAGATTGCTCCAGAATACTTTAATTGGAATTCCAAGAAGGGCAAGGCGAAAATGGATAAACGTAGTAGCGACAAAGGCTGTGAACCAGAGAATGTGACCGTGGGCGAGGTGGGTAATCGCCGCTATGCTTTTGCGGGATTGGAACGCACAAGTGGTATTGCTGTTTTTGATATGACGGAGCCGGAGTCGCCTAAATTGGTGGATTACTATTTGGATCCTCTTGACCGTGGACCCGAAGGTGTGTTGTTTATTTCCGCTGAAAACAGCCCTATTTCTGGTCAGGCATTACTTGTCGTCGGCTATGAATATAGCAAGACACTGACGATTTATACGGTTAAATAACCGATTCAGGCCAAGGGTGCTTGGGGTAGCGGCCACGCAATTCCTTGCGCACTTCTGCGTAGGTGTTCTGCCAGAATCCTGTTAAATCCCATGTCTTTTGAATAGTGCGGAAGTTCGGTGCCAGGATGTCGTACCGGACTTTTAATTTGCCATCGGCAATTTTATGTTCGCCGCGGAGTTGCATCAAGTCTTCGATGCGGGCCGAAATCTCGACTAAGACACCTTCGATACTTTGTACGGATTTCCCGTCGTCGGTTACGGCGACTTCCTGATAGCTGTAGCGGGCGCGCTTGCCGTTCGGGAGCATGTAATGGTCGGGGAATGTCTTGCCGAGCCACTGCAGCATGGATTTGCCAAAATAATCTTCGACAATACTGCGGTAACGGTCTTCGTTAATGTCGCGGAGCAGGAACTTGCCGCTTGCGAATTCGTCAAAGATGAGTTCCATGTCTTCTTCGTTGAATTCGGGGAGCCCGTATTCGGGGTAGAGCTTGGCAGCAAGGCGCATCTTGATGAGTTGCGTCTGAGTGGCTTCGGTCAGGAATTTTCCGCTCCAGTTTTCCTTTTCGATTTTTTCGCGCCAGGCATCGACGGTGAGCTTCTTGAGTTCTTCGAGAACTTTGGGGGAGGCCTCTTGCGTGAGGATTTCTTTGCGGGAAAGTTCGGTGGTGGTGCCGTCGGCGTTTTCGGATTCGCTGATTTCTACTCCGATGAATCGTTCCTGGCCGCTGCGCCACAAGAGTTCGTAGCGGGTCTTTGCGTTGCTGCCTCCGAGCATCTCTTGCGAGATGGGGGCGTACAGATTCACCTTGAGTTCGGATTTAGTAGTACCGGTGCGGAGCATGCTGAGAGCAAGAATCGCATAAGGCGGTTCTGTAACCTGTAGGCGAATCACATTCTGGTTAGCAAGCTTATAGGCGTTCCCACTCGGAGTAGCGAGCCTGTCGGGGAATGCTTTGAGTAGTTGCTTGCAGGTGAATGTTTCAGCCCCATTTGTAGTCTTAGGACCGTCGGATAGTTGATCTCGGTAATCCCGCAGCTGTCTCAGAGTGAAAGACACTTCTCGCGGAATATCCCTACTTTTGGATAACGTATCGCTTGCCAGAGTCAGAATGTCGTAGGCGGCTTTTGCTTTCTGCAAGGATTCGGTGCCGGAATGGATCCAGGCGAGGGCGGCGAGGAGTAAGTCGGGGAGGTCCGCCTTGCTTTGGGCTGATGCCAGAAGCAGCGCGAGCGGGATGCTCGAAATGGGGGTGCGGATAGCCTTGAGGCCGAGTGTGGTGATGGCTCCGTCTTGGAGCATCCCGAATTTTTCGAGGAGTGCCGTCGCCGTTTTTTCGCGGGCTTCTGGAATAGCAGTCGGCAATTGGATGGCGCTTTGATCTAATTCTAACGCTGCTTTTTGCAACAGCAATTCCGAAGGTTCGATTTGTAATACTTCGGGCACGATGCCTTGAGGCATGCGCTTTTCGGATTCTTCGCTCCACAGGCGAATGGCGCAACCGTTTTGCGTACGGCCGCTACGGCCCGAACGCTGAATTGCATTCTGCATCGAAATCGGGAGTGTGCGTAGCACATTCACTTTTTCACTGTCGTCGTAAATACTGACGCGTTCGATACCGCTATCTACAACTCCTGTCACATTCGGTACGGTGATGGAGGTCTCGGCGATGTTGGTGGTGAAAATCACGCGCGGACGTTCGGTAACTTCAAAAATGCGGTCTTGTGTTTCCCGGTCTTGGCCACCGTAGAGTTCCAGGAATTCGGCGCAGTTTTCGCCGAGGGCTTCGGAGGCGGCGGTGTGGCAGCGGGCGATTTCTGCTTTACCCGGTAAGAAAACCAGTGTGGTCTGCCAGATGTTGTTGCGGTATAATGTGCGGAGCGCCCGCACCACTTCGGCATCAAGTCCAACGCCCGAAACAAGCGATGTTCCTGTGGCCGGTATCTGGTTGATAATCTGGACGGGGTAGAGCGGGTGGCCCAAGCTTAAGCACTTGACGCCGAGAACCGTTTCGAGTTCGGAACGGTTCAACGCCGCCGACATCACTGCTATACGAGGCCGATGAGGCTGTTCGACTTCTCTAAAATACGCGTACAGCAGGTCCATGTCGGCTTTGCGCTCGTGGTATTCGTCGAAGACAATCCAGTCTGCATCACACTTGCCGTGCAAGAGTTCTTGCAGAAAGTTACCGTAGGTCTGGAAGAGAATTCGCGTATCTGCACTTTTGCTACTGTCTTGCCGGAACTGGTAGCCAACGGTCTTGCCGCAAGGCTCTCCGTGGAGCTTTGCCGAAAATTGCGCCAGTGCGAGTGCTGCAATGCGGCGTGGCTGCAAGACGACCACGCGGCCTTTGCAGTGTTTGCTTAAAAAGTAGGGGATAAATAACGACTTGCCCGAGCCGGTCGGTGCTTCTATCAATAAATTGCGAGAAGCCGCGATTGCGGCTTCCAGTTTACCTTCTTCTTCGGCGAGAGCTAAATCGTTATAATTCATCGATGATGTCGTGAGCCATTAGCGACTCGTTTTAACGAGTCGTGTTGGCGAGGGGGAGGCTTCCCCCTAACACTACCTTGGGAATTTCAGCTTTTCGCCGGTGGCAACGTCGTTGTAAGGCTTCTTGCCTTCGTGGAACTTCTGGTTGATGACCAGGTTGTCGATACGGCGACGCAGTCCCTGTTCGGTTTTGCAGAAGAAGTAGGCGACTTTGTTGGTGCCGGGCACCAGGAACATGGCGAGTTTGTACTTCTGCGAAACGGCGCGACGGAAGAATTTGAGGTCTTCCTTTTTCGGAACTACAAGGTGGGAACCTTCCTTGACTTCGCAGATCATATCGGCATCGGCCAAGAGGGCGCGAGACTTCTGCTTGAGGGCGGCGAAGTTGGGCTCGGTGTTCTTCTTGATGGTTTCAAGGCTGAAAGCACCACCGCCTTCCTTGAGGGCTTTGCGGACGCCGCGGAATGCGAATACGCCGAGCACAATCAGGACTAGGGCTACAATGAATGGCCAATAGTTGGCGAGAAAATCTAACATAAAAACCTCGAAAATCTGTTTTTACGCTCGCAAATATAGTAAAGTAGCCGGTGGGCAGTAGACTGTGGGCTGTGAAAAATAGGGCGTGTCATGGGAAGATTTCTATATTTTCAAAAAGTGAAAGGTTTTGTAAAACATATTGCGTTGGTAGTGTTGAGTGCTGCCGTGTTGGCTTTTGCTGCTGCCGATTACAGCACCTGTACCGACGGTACCGTTGTTTCGTCGATCCGGTTCGAAGGGCTAGAGCATACCAAGAGTCGCGTGGTAGAGCGCGAATTGCTGAACCGTGTGGGTGAGCCTTTTTCTGTAGAAAAGTTCGAAGTAGAAAAACGCCGTCTACAAGATTTGGACCTGTTCACGGATATTTCTGTTTCTTGTAAGTCGTCTGCGAATTCTGAATTGATCTATCGCTTTGTCGAAATTTTCCGATGGATTCCGTCACCAGCAGGTAAAAAGACGGACCGTGACGGCTTGATGATTGGCCTTGCTCTTGCTAACCTGAATGTGCTTGGCGAGGACATCCGTGCCGAAGTTCAATACCGAACCTCGACGAGTCCGTTTCTTGACAATAACGAGTATGCCTTCTATGCTAGTTCGCCCTACCTGTTTGGATTGTCGCTAGGTTGGAATTTTGAGTTTTTACGTACCGATAGTTATGACGATATCCGCGGTTTTCAAGATGATAGTTGGTTGGTTGATCTAGACTTGGATTACGAGATTCTTCCGCACCTGTCGTTGTTGGCGACGGTTGCTGGCCGCGAATTAAAGAAAGCCGCCTTCTTGCCAGAAGCGGGTCTTGGTTTTGCCTTTGACTACCGCGATACCAAGCTTGATACTCGTAAGGGTGTTTATTTTGAATACATGATCACCCATGTAGGCGAGGGGAATAATCAAGATTCTAATTGTAAAATAGAACAGGCCCAAAGTTGCGAAGGAATGGGCGGTGAAGACTATAATGAAATCTTGACGGATGCTCGTGCTTACTTTACTCTAAATCGTTTTGTGACGGGGGCGACCGCTCTTGCGCGCTATCGTCTAGGTGATGTAAAACGATACGATTACCTGTATCATGGCGGTGCAAATACCTTCCGTGGCCATGATGCGGATTCATCCCGCTTGGGGGTTCACGAATTGCTGATGACATTAGAAGAACGTTTTGTCTTGATGGACCGCCATGCGGCAAGCTTATGGGGTGTTAATTTCTTTTATGGAGTACAATTGGTGGCTGGTCTTGATGGTAGCCTTTTGTGGGATAAGGGCCGGCCCGGTTGGGATAATTATGAAGGAGCCGTCTATGGCGGACTTCACTTGGTGATTCCGGCTCTTGACCGTTTGCGCTTTGAGGTGGGGTATAGTCCTGACAAGGGCGAACCGGTATTCTACTTTGGACTGTTTGACAAGGTGACATCGTCACGCTGGCGCAGTAGGTAGTTTTGGTAAACAGCCCTTTACAAATTTTGGATAAATACTAAATTAGGACTCATATTTATAACAAAAAGATAATATGGCTCAAAGTGGGCTATTTGGAGTATAAATGGCAATTAACTATCTGGATCTCCCGATTGGTCGCAAGTACCCTTACGAAGTGGACTGCGTCGTGGAAATCGGTAAAGACACCAACCTCAAGTACGAATATGATGAACGCCTGCACGTGTTCCGTCTGGACCGCTGCTTGCTGAGCTCTATGAGCTACCCCTGTACATACGGCTTTATCCCGAGCACCAAGGCTGATGATGGTGACGCTATCGATATGCTGATTTACAGCCCGGCTTCGATGATGACGGGTACGGTTTGTACCTGCCGCGTGATTGGTGCGCTTGACATGACCGATGGTGGCCGTAAGGACTACAAGGTCTTGGGAGTCCCTGTTTTTAATCCGCGCCCCATCAAGGATATTACCGATGTGGACCAGATGTTCCTTCGCATTACGCGTAACTTTTTCCAGAACTATAAGGAACTAGAAGGCAAGGATGTTCAAATCGGTGAATGGCAGAATGCCGCCTTTGCCCGTGAAAAGGTAATTGCCGCCCACAAGGCTTATTTCCAGATGCAGGTGCAAGTTCCTGAAACTTGTTATCAGGAACCGGAAAGCGTCGACCACTTGCCGCCTGACGAATTGATTTAAAAAAAAACGCCGCTTTTTAGCGGCGGTTTTCAATTAAAAGCATCTTACTTTCACCGGCAATGCGTCGGTGATTTTTGTTTTGACGCTTTCTAGGAATTCTTTAGGGAGTGCCTCTACACCCTTGAGTAGGGGGTCGCGGATAACGGTGTATAGTTGTACTTCTACTAGGTTTCCGGGGCGAACATTGTGAATTTTTTTCAGGTTTTCAATATAGCGCTCGATTTCTGCGTCGTTTGGAATTTCGCCCTGCAGGTTGCAGACCATGGTCTGGATGCAAATGGGGTAGCGTTTGATGGCTGCGGTTAGGTTGTCTAAAATTTTCTCGAGGTGGAGCGGAGACCGGTTGATCTTTTTGAACCATTCTTCGGTTCCGGCATCGAGCTTCGCCCAGATTTCGCCGTCGCTTTCGAGTAGCAAAGAAAGCCCTTCTTGTACAGTCGTACTTTCAAGGTGGCTAGCGTTGGTGATAAGGCGCAGCTTAAAGTCACCGATGACGGGGCTGAATTCTTTCTGAATCTGGCGCATGCGTCGGCAGATTTCGGGGAATTCCTTGACAATGGTAGATTCGCCATCGCCCGAAAGGCACAGGTCTTTTAGGACCTTATTTTGGTCTGGAACATTTTCGTAGGCTTTGCACTTGGCAAAATCGCCAGATTGATAAAAAGTAAGAAAAGCGCGCAGCTCGCGTTCTACAGCTTCGACATCAACAG
This sequence comes from Fibrobacter succinogenes, assembly GCA_902761355.1. Lineage (GTDB taxonomy): Bacteria > Fibrobacterota > Fibrobacteria > Fibrobacterales > Fibrobacteraceae > Fibrobacter > Fibrobacter succinogenes_M. The sequence continues at coordinate 93,295 of CACWJY010000001.1, forward strand.
GAATACGCTTGTGGCCCTCTTGAGGACCGCTCTGGCAATAGGCACACGAAAAGGAACAGTGGTGATCGGGGTTGAGGTTTATACCGACGGATAAACCGCCTGCACGCCGGCTTATGACCGGGTAAACCCAGGTGTTGTTTTCCCATTCGCGAGGGTGCGAACTCCATGCTGCTTTTAATGCGTTTTCCTGTTCTGTCATGTGATGAAATATAGTAAATTGAGTTATAGCCTAGATTTATTACTGGTTATGCCGTTTTGGACGTGACAAAGCGAGTCGTTATACTCCTTGCAAGGATGTTTCAATTAATGATTGACTCTAAATTCTGAATATTGAATTTGGAATTATTACTACATTTCTGCCATGCGATTTATTTCTAGAGCTATTCTGTTCTTGCTGGCGGGATCCGCCATCGCTTTTGCCGATGGAATTACTCCTGCCGCCTTAGCCAAAGATGGCGCTGTTACACGTGACAGGCATTTGTCCGAAATTTCGGATATTATGCGTGGTGGCCGTGGGGGATTTTTTGACTTGGGCTTTTACTTTTTGCCTTCTCGTGCGCAAACGCCGTTGTTGAGCGAATACGGAGAACATAAGGGTTTTGCCTTTAATCACCATTTTGCCGGATTTGGTGCGGGTGAGGTGGCCAAGGGTAAGCACATGGGTGCCCTCTTATGGTTTGATCGCTCTGGCTGGGATGGTGAGGACTTCTTGTTTTTCCCGAACTACGGCGGCTTTTCTATTCAGCATTCAGTGGTTACTTGGGGCTTGACTTTTACCGATGTTCAAAAAGACTTGACTGTTGCGGCGGGTATGCAACACCTGAATTCGGAACATGTGAGCCGTATTTATCCGCATGAGGAAGACTCCTTGGCGTATACGTGGGCTCATCTACGCTGGAGTAAGCTAAGTGCTCAGGCTAATTTTTACCGCTCCGATTGGCGACTGTTCCGTTTTTCGCTCGATTTAGAAAGCCGCTCCATTTATGGAGGTCGTAAGTCGGGACCGTTGACCTATTTGCCCAATGTTTCTTTGGCGATGTATAACGCCGATTCTGAAAACGACGTAGATTCGCTCCGTATTACGTGGGAACAGAATCTTTATGGTCAGCAGTTGTACGGTGAGGTGGCTTATGACTTGCCCGATGGCAAATTCCATAGTGCAACTCTCAAGTTTTATCCAGATCCGTCCCGTATGATTGGTTTTGAAGCAACTTGCCTTCGTAGGCATCCGCATAGTGGTTCCAATGATTTTCTGTGGGGTGGCGCCATTGACTTGCTGTTTGCTCGTTTGGCCTATAATGCTGCTTACGACTACGATAATTTCTTTGGCGCCAAGGGAACGTTCTTGGTCGAATTCAAATTTAACTTGGCAACAATTGATGGAATGCTCTTTAATCGAGGAGCCTCTCGTAGTGCTCCAATCGAAACGGATGTCGTGAAGCAGTTTGAAAAGGGCTCTAAACCGAGCGAAATTACTCCCTTGAATAGTAAGTCTGGCGCTCCTAAGACCATTGAAGCCAAGGGAATTCGTTACGAAAAGGTTGGAAATAGCGGTAGTTCCGAAGGAGGCATCTAATGAAGTCGATTTTTAAATGCGCTCTTTCTTTAGCGGCAGTCTTGGCTTGCTGCATGACTCTTACGGGTTGCCTAAGTCATTGGTTTGTTGATTCTAGTTCTCGCCTGCAATTCTTGAATTCGACGGCGGCCAAGACCATTGTGGGACTCGATGTCATGCAACAGCAGGATACGTCTGCTTTTAGAACGTGGATAGACGAAACGGTCTTGCCGGGTGAACGTAGCCGTGTTCATGAAGAAGATTGGGTAGGGAACTTTAAGCTCCGTATTCGCTACACGCAGTCTCCGGATGGCTCGGGTAAAGAATCCCAGTTTGTTTTTGATACAAAACTTGATGGCGGTAGCCTTTTCTTGATTGTTCAAGATGAAGGCGATTCGCTTTCCGTCCATTTTCGCTAGGCTTTGCTAGCGCAAAGTTTTTCGAAGTCCGCGACAGCCATGGGCTTTGCAAAGTAGTAACCCTGGAATAGGTTACAGCCCATTTCATTCAGCATTTTATACTGGTCTTCGGTCTCGACACCTTCGGTGAGCGAGAATAGCCCGAGGTCGCTCGAAAGTCTGAGCACGTTGCGCAGAATTATTTCCGCCTTGTGGTTGTCCTCAGCCTTGTTTAAGAACTTCATGTCAATCTTAAGCACATCTAGCGGCATATCCTTAAGCTGGTTCAAGGATGAATAACCGCTACCAAAATCATCCATTTCGACTATGAATCCGGATTTGCGGAATTTGCTTAAAATGGCCATACGGTTTTCGGCTTCGGTCATCATCACCGTTTCGGTAATTTCGATGCGCAGGCGTGAGGGGTCTAGCTTGAATTCGTCGACTAGATTCTTGATTTCGGCATAGATGTCCATAAAGTAGAAGTCTTTGGGTGAAATATTCACCGAAATAAAGAGTTTTTCTTTTTCGTCGGTCCAAGAAGAAAGAATTTCGCAGGCACAGCGCCAAATGTATTTGTCGATTTCGGCAATCATGCCATTCTTTTCGAACGTTGGAATAAACGTGAATGGCGGGAGGAATCCTTCTGTCGGGTGGATCCAACGTACCAGGGCTTCGGCACCGATAATAGAGCCGTTTTTGTCTACGATGGGTTGCAGGTAGGGGACGATTTGGCGTTGGGCGATAGCTGTTTCGAGTTCTGCCGATATTTTTTGACTCCAAAGCACTTGGTCGCGCATTTTATCATCGTATATGGCGATGTGCATGTTGTATTCGTTCTTGATGCTTTTTTGGGCTAGATGCGCACGGTCAAACATGATTGATACGTCTATGCTTGGGTCGGTTACGTGGTAAATGCCCACATGCAATAGGATATGTTGGTCAATAGTTCCGTTGGAAATAACGAATTTTGAAAGCCTGTCTTCGACAATTCCCAGGCGAACTGTGTTTGTGGGGTAGCATAAACCGAATGCGTCGCCTCCAATACGTCCGTAGTTCCAGTTGTCTTGGGCTTTTTCCTTAATCCAGTTAGCGACTCTTATAAGAACATTATCGCCAGTGGTATTACCAAAAATGTCATTAACCATTTTGAAATCTTTGATATCAAAGTAGGCTATGGAATACGATGTTTCCTTGTCGTTGACGATTCTGTTTTTGATGACATTGAACAAGTGTTCTTTGGTAAACAACCCCGTGAGTTTGTCATGGGTGGCTTCGTAGATCTCTTGCTGTTGTTTCTTGATTTCTGGAGTATTGTCTAGAATGGTGAGGAACGAACCGATTTTCTTATTATTGGAATCTGTGACTAAGTGCTTTTTTAAGGTGAAGTATTGAGCATTCTTACCCGAACCAATGACTTGCTTTGAAGACCAGTTGTCATTTCCTTCGCCTATATCGTCAAACATGGCTGACAGGCGGTGCTTGACTCTGTCGAGTTTCTCCGTGCTAATCTGCAAAAGCTGGCTCGCGTTATTGTTTATCCAGATGCATCGGTTGCTTGCGTCAAAGAAGAGTACTGCCTCAGGAATTTTGGAGGCAATGTTGGCAAGCATCCGGTCCAAAAGTCTAAATGGTCTGTAAAAAAGCGAAAAATAGAAAATGAGTATGGCGCAAACGGCAAATGCGAGCATTGATCTGTCGATGGGAGTTCTTGAAAAAATGTAGTAGGATTGCCATAAGCTAGCCAAAATCATGGTAAAGAGGATGACGTAGTATTTTTCGGCATAAATACGGGGAACACGAATTGCTTTTATAATGAATATAAATAAGGATGTGAAGAATGCTATATAGACGATGATACGATGGAAGATCTGCCCTATGTGAGGAACAAGTCTGTAGTAAGGGGCGTTGTCGACCATAATGGCTTCCATGCCAAAAGCCTGCCCAAAGAATGGGTTAAATAAATATTGGATAATGTCTAAGGTGAGAATGGCGTATATGACATAGCATTTTTTGCGGTGGCTTCTCCAGGGAATGTGGCAATAGGAAAGTGTAAAGTCAAACAGGCTAAAGACCATCAGGTCCATGCCGATAAAGTAGGTGTAGCTACCGATGGTGGATAAAAGCTCGTTTTGGGATAGGACAATGATTAGGTTTCCGACAATAGGAACAATAAACGTGAATTCTAGATACGAAACGGGTAACGCGACGGTCTTTTTTGAACGTCGCGAAATCATTCCGAATAATCCCAATAGGACGATTAGTACGGAATAGATGATTGCAAAAGTTAGTCGCATGTAAAACAATGTCCTTCTTTTACATAATATATCTAATATATATGAATATTGTCAGTTTTTTACGAAAATGATATTCCAAATCGGAATATATTAGGGGTAAAAGCTGTTTTTGGGCTTTTTTACGCAAAATTTCCAATTTTTTGACAAAATCATTTTTATCTTTCTCGTTGAAGTGCAGATTACAAAACTAAAGATTTTTGGCTTTAAGTCCTTTGCCCAGAGGACCGAAATCAACTTCCCCACGAAGGGTCTTACGGCCGTGGTGGGGCCTAATGGTTGCGGTAAATCCAACATTACCGATGCTATCCGCTGGGTGTTAGGCGAACAGAAAGCTGCATCGCTCCGTATGAGCAAGATGCAGGACGTGATTTTTAGCGGTACCGAAGAACGTGCCGCCATGAGCCTCGCTGAAGTTTCCATTGTCATCGATAACAGCGATGGAACGCTCAATTCCGAATATTCCGAAGTGATTGTGACCCGCCGCGTGCACCGTGACGGTTCGGGCGAATACCTGATTAACAACCAGGAATGCCGCCTGCGCGATGTGCATGCCCTGCTTTTTGACTCGGGCCTCGGTTCCAGCACCTATTCCCAGATGAACGCCGACATGATCAAGGCGGTTTTGAGCGACAAGGCCGACGACCGCCGTGTGCTGTTCGAAGAAGCCGCCGGCGTGAGCAAGTACAAGCAACAGCGCAAGGAAACCCGCCGCCAGCTCGAACGCGTGCAGATGGACATGGAACGTGTGGAAGACAACCTGCGCAGCGTGCGCCGTTCTGTAAAGCTTTATGAAACGCAGGCCGAAAAGGTGAACGAGTTCAAGCGCCTTAGTAAGCGACTGCGCGAACTGGACTTGTCGGTCAGTATCGATAAGTTTGACGATATGAAAGAGGGCCTAACGACCCTCGATACTGCGACCCGTCGTCTGAATCACGATGTGGAAAACTCCAAGACTAACGCCACGGTTCTTCAGACAAAAATCGATGAAAAGAAGCTCTTGATTGCCGAAGACGAAAACGCCTACCGCGAATTGGAACGCGAGGTGCAGAAGGCGACCATCGAGCTCAATGACTTGAACAACAGCATGGGCCGCCTCCGCGACGTGATTTCGAACTTGGAAGCCGCCAATGAAAAGGCTCAAGAAGAAATCGACCGCAATCAGGCAAAAGTCCAGGAATTGTTGCAGGAACGTGAACGCCTCGAAGAAGAAAACGCCGTCCTCAGTTCCGACAATGATGTCGACGAGATGAATGCGCTTTTGGAGCGTGAACGAGAAATTTTGCAGGTTATGCGTGACAAACTCGATGACCTGCGTAGCCGGTCTAGGGAACTTTCGAACGAACGCCTGCAGGCGACAAACCGTGCGAACGCCCTCAAGAGCCGTTTTGAACGCATGGACGCCGAATCTTCACTTTTGCAGGCGAATCTGGAAAAGTGGCAGAATGAAATGGATTCGGTGCGCGGTCAAAAAGAATCTGCCGAGACGACTTTGGCCGAAATTAATGCTGGGCTAGAACAGGCCGATGCAGATCTGGAACGCCTGACTGAGCAGCGCTCTACCCGCGAAGAACGCCTAGATGGTGAACGCGCCGAACTCTTGGATGCGCAAAAGAAACTTCAGGATTTGAAAAATGAAGAAGCCCGTCTTCAGTCGCGAATCGACGTGCTCGAAAGTGTCGCGAACGAAGGAACTGACGCCAGCCGCTGGCTCATGGAGCACAAGGCGAACCTGGTGGGTGGGCTCCTTGCCGAAAGTATCGAAGCCGCTCCGGAATATGCCGCCCAAGTGGAGGCCGCCCTCGGTGACTTGATGGATGCCGTGGTGGTTGCTTCTGACGATGCCGCTGTCGAAGCGGTGAACGCCATGAAGGGCGAAAATGTGGGGAAGGCTATCCTTGCTCTGGTGGGCGAGACGACCCCTGCTTATGCCGGCTCGGTGATGGGCGAAGGCGTTGTCGGTTGCCTGAATGACTATGTGAAGGCCGAGGGCGCCGCTGCTGGTTGGCTAAAGTCGTTGCTTTCCCGCTATTATTTGGTTGATAGTCTTTCGACGGCAGTGCGCCTGGCTCGTGGCATGCGCGACGAAGACCTTTGCTTTGTAGCTCCTGATGCGATTGTACGTACAAGTGGCTTGATTAGCAGCGGTACCGCAACTTCGGGTACGCTCAGCCGCAAGAATGAAATTGCCGAAGCAAAGGGCCTTTTGGAAGGCGTGGTGAACGAAGTGAACCAGGCCGAAGAAGAAATTGCAAGACTGCAGTCGCTTGTTGACGAAAATGCCCAAATGCTTTCTTCGATCGATGACGAAATTCGCGAAAAACAAGACATGAAACGCGGTGCTGGTGCCGGCATCTCGATACAGAACAATATTGTTGCCGGTTGCGATCGTCGTCTTTCTCAGTTGCAAGGCGAAGTGCAAAATGCTGAAAACAAGATTCGTTTGGCTCAGGAATCCAAGAACAGCGACCAGGAATTGAACGAAGCTCTTGCGACTTTGGAACGCACCGAAGACGAATACGCTCGCGTGAATGACGAACTTTCGGAACAAGATACGATGTTCCGCGAAAAAGAAGAAGAAGTCCGCGAATTGGAACGTTCTGCGCAGGACAAGAATGCAAAGTTGACGCAGAATACGAACCGCTTGGCTTCTATTGCCGAACAGGTGGACTTCCTCGAAAATTCTGTGCGCAGTCGTGGCGAAGAAATTGAAAAGAACCGCGCAACCATCGAGAAAAACGAAGAGGACGCAAAGGGCGTTGCCGATCAGGTACAGTCCAAGGATTCTGCTCTCCGCGAACTCGAAAATCAGCGCGATTTGGCCCGAGAAAAGTATGAACTTGTTTCGGGCGACCTCGAAGAATGGCGTAGCGAAGTCAACCGTCTCCGCGACGACATGATCGAGAAGATGAAGGAATTGAACGATGTGGGCCGCAGACAAGAAGCTCTGCAGGCGAATATCGACCGCTTGACCGAACGTATTACAAACGAATACAGTGTCGATCTTTCGAACCCCGAAGATGTGGAAAGGGTTGAGTACTCTCAGCCCGAAGCCGACCGTGAAATCCGCGAACTCCGCGGAAAGATCAAGGAACTGGGCCCCATCAACGTGAACGTGATGGAAGACTACGAAGACGAAAAGAAACGTCTTTTGGAAGTGGAAGCGCAGTTCGATGACTTGGATCGTGCTCGTGCTTCGCTCGACCGCACCATCACCAAGCTGGACGACATTGCCCGCAGTCGTTACTTGGATACGTTTGCTCGTATTCAGAAGAACTTCCAGTTCGTGTTCAGTAAGCTGTTCCTGAATGGCGAAACCAAGATGAGCCTTGTCGAAAAGGTGGACGAAATGGGCAAGCCCATGGATATCCTCGATGCCGACATCGAAATCAACGTGCGCCCGACGGGTAAGAAAATGCGCGGTATTAAGGCGCTTTCCGGTGGCGAACACGCTCTGACTGCGACGGCACTCCTGTTTGCCATCTACATGGAAAAGCCGTCTCCGTACTGCGTGCTGGACGAAGTTGATGGTCCGTTGGATGATGCTAACGTGGGTCGTTTCATGGCGCTACTCCGCGAATTCAGTAAGCAGACCTTGTTCATCGTGGTGACGCATAACAAGCGTACCATGGCCGAAGCCGATATGCTCTATGGTGTGACGCAGGAAATCAAGGGTATTTCTCGCATCGCCAGCGTGCAGCTCGCCGACGCTACCAAATTCGCTATATAAGACCGGGCTGGCTAAATTCTGCAGAATCCTTACTCTGGAGCCAGCCCCCTCGCCACCGCCCCAGCTTAACGTCTGGGGCTTTGTGGCTCACGGGAGACTGTTCGGCTTTATATTTTTCTATCTTTATGCTTGTTCCCTAAATCAGTTTTATTATGATTAGTATTACCAAGCTTTTGATGGATACCCCGAATTATGGGGATCAGTTGCGTTATGAACCTAAGGCTCATGAATGTAAAAATGGTGTAGCTCCTGGTCGTGGCCCTGTGGTGGTGTGGAACTGCACCAAGACTTGTAATTTGAGTTGCGTGCATTGTTATGCACGTTCCGAGGCTATCAAGTATCAGAATGAATTGACGCACGAAGAAGGCTTGGCCTTGATCGATCAGTTGGCTGATTTTAAGGTGCCTGTCATTTTGTTTAGTGGTGGAGAACCTCTGCTGCGCCCCGATTTCTTTGAATTGGCGAATTATGCAGCCTCTAAGGGCATTCGTCCGACCATCAGTACCAATGGCACCTGCATTACGCCCGATGTGGCTAAAAAGCTCAAGGACATGGGCGTTGGCTATGTGGGCATTAGTTTGGACGGCTGCGAAGCGACTCACGATAAGTTCCGTGGTAAAGAGGGGGCTTACAAACTTGCTCTTCGTGGTATCCGCAATTGTGTGGCAACTGGACAGAAGGTGGGGCTGCGCTTTACGATTACGCGGTACAACGTGCAAGACTTGAATGCCATTTTTGACTTGCTCGAAGCAGAAAACATTGATCGCGTGTGTTTCTATCACCTTGTTTATAGCGGTCGTGGTTCTGCAATGGTTCAAAATGATTTGAACCATGAAGAAAGCCGCAAGGCCATGGACCTGATTATCGACCGTACGCTTGATTTTAAAAAGCGTGGAATCGATAAAGAAATTTTGACGGTTGATAACCACGCCGACGCCGTTTATCTGTATTTGCGTATGAAACGCGAAGATCCGGCCCGTGCCGAAAAGGTTCTGGAACTTATCCAGCGCAATGGTGGCAATCGTAGCGGTATGGCCTTTGGTAACATTGACAGTATTGGTAACGTTCATCCTGACCAGTTTACGCAATACATTACGCTTGGCAATGTTCGTGAGCGTAGTTTCGGTGACATCTGGAGCGATGAAAGCAATCCGATTATGGCTGGCCTGAAGAATCGTAAGCCAATTTTAAAGGGTCGCTGCCCCAAGTGCGCTTACCTGAACCTTTGTAATGGTAACTTCCGCACCCGCGCTGAGGCTGTCACTGGTGATTTCTGGGAACAGGATCCTGCTTGCTACCTGACCGACGAAGAAGTTGGTTTGTAACACGTCATTGCGAGGAACGTAGTGACGAAGCAATCCATGACCGAACTTGAACAAAATCTCCTTGCAATCATCCAGGACGCTTTCCCGTTAGAAAAACGCCCCTATAAGGCGCTTGCGGAACAGCTGGGCTCTGATGAACAGACCGTTTTTGCTGCGGTCGAAAACCTGCGAAATACAGGAATTATTCGGCGCATCGGTGGAATTTATGATTCCAAAAAGTTGGGCTTCACCTCGAGACTTTGTGCTGGCAAGGTGCCTACTGTCAAAAATGGTGCCAAAGATGATTCTGCTCTCGTAAAATTTGCCGAAATTGTAAATGAAATTCCCGCAATTACGCATAATTACGTACGCAGCCATGAATATAACGTGTGGTTTACGGTTATTGGTGAATCAGAAGATGTTATCTGTAAAATTGTAGACGAAGTTTGTTCTAAAACGGCTCTTCGCGATGTTCATGTGCTTGCGGCAACAAAAAAGTTTAAAATCAATACGGTGATGACGCAATCGCCTCGCCGTACGAGCTCTAAACCTGTTGCAGATAGGGAACATTCTAGGCAAAACATCGAAAATACGGTGTCGAAGGATCTTTCTTTAATGGATCGCTCTCGTATCCATGTCGCTTGTGGTGATATTCCTCACACGCTTACCCCTTATGCCGATTGGGGTGTCTCCGTCGATGGGCTTCGCGAGGATCTTCAGCAAAAGCGAATGCGTCGTTTGGGGGCGATTCTTCGACATCAGAATGCCGGTTTTGCCTATAATGCCATGGTTTGCTTTGATTCTGCTGAGGGTGGCGATGTTCTCGCAAATAATCCCCATGTGTCTCATTGCTATGAACGCCCGGTATTTGAAGGCTTTCCTTATCGCCTGTATGCCATGATGCATGCTCAATCTGCCGAGGATTTAGACCTCTATATTAAAGAGGCGGCACACTCTATAGGCGATCCGGACTACGTTATTTTGAATTCCATACAAGAACTCAAAAAGACCAGCTATAGTTTTTTTTAGAAAAAATGTGTCCAATTTCACAATTTGGACGTAATGACCGTATAAATGAGCTTTCAAATTATCGTTTTGTAAGTTTCTTTTTATATTTATAAAGGAATTAATTAATGGAGCGATTTATGTCCTTAAAGCGGTTGTTTTTGTCGGGTTTGTGTGCAGCCTCATTTTTGTTTGCGCAAGAAACTCCCCAGGCCCCAGTGCAGACTCCTGTCGCTCCAGTGCAAGTGGCCCCAGTGGATTCATCGCTGTCTGAACAGCCGACTCTTGTGCAATCTGCCAATGTGGCTGGAGTCATTAGTTCCAATAACAAGGGAACAACCGTTTCTGTGTTTGTGAAGTCTCCGCAAGAAATTCAGGCGTTTAAGGATGAATTGAAAAACTTGCAGACTATGGCCGGGGATTCTAATCCGGAAATTGACGCCCTTTTGAAAAAGGCTAATCGTATTGCCGAATTAAACGATCGATGCGCCTCTATTTCTTTAAACGATTTGTTGGATACGACTTGCGGACGCTTTTATGAAGTAGAACTCCCGGCTTTCGAAAACGAATACATGGAATTGACCGGTGAAATTCGATTGGGTTCCATGCGCATGGCGACAACTCTCGATGAACGAATCCGCCAGTTGGCCAGTTGCTCTGAGGCTTTGACGAGTATTGTGGTTAGCAGGGATCAGTTGCTCCGTTTGCGTGGTAATGTTTACTTGGAACCTATCAATTATAGCGGAGACTTTGATGCTGAGTACGACTTTGCCCTTTCGTATGACCCGGTCCGCGTAGAACAGCAACAGCGTCTTGCAAACCTCTGGATTGAAAAGTGCGGCTCTATAGTGCTCCGCCAGTCGGGTTCTGATTTTGCTCCGATGTTTGTGGCGACCATGAAAATGAAAAACGATAGCCTCAAAAAGGCGGGGTCCAACGTCAAGTTTATGATGAACCGTAAAACGCTTTCTTTGCGTGTGGACATGCGTCGTCCGGTTAACGGGGCCTACTATTTGAATGGTATGCGTTTGTTTGAAAAAACGATAGAGGCCGACAAACAGTATTCCAACTTGTTCTTTGACCTTAAAACAAAAAAGGCAGAATGGAGTCAACCTAAAGACGCTGTTATTCAAGACTTTAAGGGCCGTCAGGTTTTCAAGAAGCTAAAGAATATGGAAATGATTGGCCGCTGGACCTGGGATGCCGAAAAAATGCCCGAAGTAATAGACTATGCTTCGAATCAGGACGAATCCGATGTGATGACGATGGAGGATTCTCTCACTTACATGAAGGGTATGGAAGAATTGAGCCTGCTTGAAAAAGATGCCGAAAAGGCTAGAAAGGCTGCTGAAAGTGCTAGCGGTAAAAATGGGGCAAAAAAGATTCATTGGGTTCCGATTGCAATTTCGGGTGCAGTGGCGGTTGCCGGTGGAGTCATGGCTGCCGTGTTCAACAACAAGGCCAAGTCTGCGAGCGAAGAAACCCCAATGAATCCGGCTGAATATAACGACCAACACGACAAAATCAAAAAGAATCAGCAGATGCGAAATGTTTCTCTCGGTATAATGGCTGCTGGTCTTGTTGGCGTTGGCGTTACATTCCTGTTTTAGGAGGTCCAAATGAAGTTCGAAAAACTCTTCTTTATTCTGTTCTCGCTCCTTCTCTTGGCCGCCTGTTCGGACTATGTGGAAAAATATGAGGGAGACTACAAGGAAGCCTATGGTGACGAGGCTACCTTTATCGATAATCTGAATAATTTTGAATGGGAATGGTCTGCGACCTGTGAAACGGGGAACTGGCTTTGGTGCGCCTCTAAGAATGGTAAGGTCGCCACATCGCAGGCCGTTTCTTTGACTCAGTTCACGAACGGTTCTGTGGGCTTGATTTTTACAGCTAAAGACAACAATGCCTATAATTATTCTACAAATACCTTGCCGCAGGACCTTACACCGCTTATTCGTCGCAATGGAGGTGTTTCTGTAAAAGTCGAAAATACCTCGGGGGTGTTTGAAGCTGGCATTGGCGTAAGCCTTGAGGGTATCAATCTTGCCGATATTGAAAAATATAAATCGATTGTCATTGCCTATGCAAACGAATATCCTGGGGCTTATCTCAGCCTGCGTGAAGTTGTTTCAGGCGAAGTGGTAAGCGAATGGCGTTGGAAATTAGACAAGGGTGATGTCTCTACAAAGGCGTTGGCTTTTGCTGATTTGGAATATGTAAAGGGTGAGGTTAATTTGCCAGCCTTCCTTGCTAAGGTGAATATGGCTGCTTTTGTACTGACTGAAGATGCTTCGGTTACAAAGGGCTTGACACTTGTGGCAGTGGGCTTTGGCGATATGGGTGAATCTTACATTTCTGGGAATCCGGCATCTAGTGCCAGTGTGCGCGTTTCTAGTTCTAGCCGTCCTCCCAATAGCAGTGCTTCTGTATACTTTAACTGCTCTGACCCTTCAAGCATGAGTCCGATTGATTTTGCTCGGATTTGTGCTGTGTCAAGCAGTAGCGCCCGCTCTAGTAGCAGCAATGCTACTGTTCGCTCGAGTAGCAGTGCCCGTTCTAGTTCTAGCGTGGTTAAATCGAGTAGTTCTGTTGCGGTGTCCAGTTCGAGTGAAGCGGATTGGTTCCATTGGAAGGGCCTTGGACATAATGATACTGTTGAAACCAGTTTTGGTATGGGTCCGTGGATTGTTTATTCAGATGTTGAATGGAGTTTTGCAGACTCAAAAACGACTGTACTCCGTCCCGAGGGAAGTCCAATGGATACTTGTAACGGTATGTGTGGATTGATTCTTTATAACTATGAATCTGCAGATTCTAGCGAGGCACAAGTCTTGTTTAATTTGGGTAATTATACGTATGATGTTTCTGATTGGGGAGGTTTATGCATTACCTATTACTCCGATAATGATTTTGTCTTGAGATTAGTTCCTTCTAACGCATGGGACGATTATCGTTATGATGTTCCTCGCGTAACGATTCCTGCTGTTCCTACTGATAAAAATGACAAATATAATGTCGTTGAATTTACTTGGGATAAGTTTGAACAGTCCTCTAACCCCTCGAAAAATATTTCGGGGACTGAAGTTGCAAAAAAACTTCAAACGGTAGAACTTCATTTCCGTAAACCCGTTGGAACGAAGCAATTCTTTAATATTTACGAAATCGGTAGTCTTGGCCAGTGCGGTAAAGACGGTAATGTGTCTGCGGTAAATATCGATAAGGATTACTTTGATTATATGCTTGTCAAAGCTTCTGATTATATGAATCCGGATATCCAGTATGATTCGATTTCTGATTCTCGCAGTAAGCGCTATTATAAAACGGTTAAAATTAACGATCAGACTTGGATGGCCGAAAATCTTAATTACAAAGTTCCAAACAGCTATTGTTATGATGATCGCGAAGTGAATTGCAATATTTATGGCCGACTTTATACTTGGGCTGCTGTCATTGATTCTGTTTCGCTTGCGAACGACGCAACTGATCCTAAAGAATGTGGCTATATGAAAAACTGCAACCTGCCTCATTATGTGCAGGGAATATGCCCTGATGGCTGGCGTGTGCCAAATCATGATGATTTTCAAGCCTTGCAAATGTATGTTACTTTTGCAAAAATGGGGGAAAGGCTCAAATCGGCATCTGGTTGGAAAGAGGGCGGTGATGGTATAGATAGATACGGATTCTCGGCACTTCCTGGTGGTTATGCTTCGAAAAACGAAAATGAAGTCCGTTATTATGAGATTACGGATCGAGCTACTTTTTGGAGTTCTACGCAGAATACGAATAGTCCAAGAAAAGAAGCTTATCACATGGGACTATACGAAGGCGCTGAATCGGGGGATGTTATTCCTTTTTCTAAGAACTATGCTTCATCCCTTCGCTGTATAAAGACAGAACCATACGCCCCGTTGATTGATGAAAGCGAACTCATTTGGTATGGGGGCAATAAGATGAGTGGTGGAAGCTCCTATTTGAAACAGAATCTTTTGGAGGCAAAGGTTTGGATAGATGATGCTTCGAAAGAGTATATTAAGTTTGCATCGGATGTCAGCAGCGGCTATGCAACGGATAAGCTGATTTCTGGTTGTGGTGGCGCAGTCTGTGGCAATGTTGACGAAGTTCCGGATGGTACTTACCCTGAAGTAGGCTTTACCGTGGCGACATCTGCCAATTTGGAAGAATGGGGCGGTATCTGTGTAACCTATAAAGGTGCCGGTTATTGCCCTAATGCAGGTTCGTGCCCTGTAGAGATCGTTCTTGAAACCGACGCGGATTACGCAACGACGATTGGTGGCGATTTTTACCACGCTACGTTAAATGCTGAAGGCAGTTTTAAAAAGAAATGCTTCTCTTGGCTTGATGATTTTAAACAGGATGGAACGGGTTCTGCTGTAAAACTAGATGCCTACTTGCGTAAGGTTAAGACGATTGGATTCAAGTTTAATAAGAATCTTGAGGGACTTGAATTTAATATTGCTGCTATAGGTACTTGTACAGCTAAGAAAGATGCCTACGATACCTATATGGAGGATAAGGATCATAGAACTTCTGCATGGGAATTCCTGAATCCAATGGTTACTTATGACACCATTGTCGATGATCGTGATACAAATTACATACAAACGTATAAAACGGTCAAGATTGGGGATCAAACTTGGATGGCCGAGAATTTGAACTATGATGTAGAAGGTAGTACTTGCAATGGCAATTGCAATATTTATGGCAGATTGTATAAGCCGGCGTTGGCTGCAACGTTGGATAACCAAAATAATCTTTGTCCGCATGGTTGGCGTTTGCCCACAGAAGATGATTTTTCAATACTTATACATGAAAATCATCAACTACTAGGTTCTCCAATTGATAGTAGTGCCGCTTTCCTTAAGGCGAGGAGAGGCTGGAGAGAGACCAGTAGCGGTGCAGATGGTAATGGTACCGACCTCTATGGTTTTTCTGCAATAGCCGCAAATGGTGCTCAAGAGACATTCATGGGAAAACATATAAATGGTAATGGCACTGGTTATGTTTACAACGTCTTTATGATTTTGACATATCAATCTGTTGACGCTTCTTTGGGTCATGGGGGGTCTATTTCAGATGGTGTTGGATACCCAATTCGTTGCATAAGTGACGATCCTACTGGCGTAGAATAATATGCGCAAAATTTACATGGCAGGAATGAGCCACAAGGTGGCTGAAATCGCAATTCGAGAAAAGTTTTATATTGCGATGGACGTCAAGACCCAGGCTCTCGAAAATTCTCCTTTTGATGAACTTTTGATTTTGGCGACGTGCAATCGTACCGAAGTCTATGTGGCATCGGATCGCGAAATACTTGAACAAGAATTGGTCCGTTATGTGTGTAACCTTGCGGGCCAGAATTACGGTGACTTTGCAAAGTTCTTTTACTTTAAGTCCGGTGACGATGTGGCGCATCATGTCATGAACGTGTGTGCTGGGCTCGATTCTGTGGCTGTGGGTGAAGATCAAATTCTCCACCAGATTGGGCGTGCCTACGAAACGGCTCACCAGCTGAATGCAACTGGGAACACCTTGAATAAGTTGTTTCAGGGTGCCATCCACACCACTAAGCGTATCAAGACCGAAACCAATTTGAGCAAGCTTAGCTGTAACATTCCTTTTTTGGCGATGAAACAGGTGCTGCATACATTTGATGACCTGGAAAACCGTTCTGTCTATATTGTGGGCCTCGGTGAAATGGGTTCCTTGATGCTCAAGTATGTGCAGGAATATTCTACGAATATTTTTGCGAGCAGCAAGACTTATGCAAATGCCGAAAAGTATGCGGATGTGTTGACTCCGGTCCATTTCGAAGACCGCTATGGCGTCATTGGCAAATGCGACGTGGTTATTCTCTGCAGCGCCTGCTCTGAGCCGATTGTTACTAAAGAAGAATTTGGAAGAGTCTGTTATTGCGAGGGCGATGGCCCGAAGCAATCTTTGGTATCTAACCCCCGTTTAATCATTGACCTTGGCAGCCCTCGCAACGCCGAAGCCTCTATCGGCGAAATCCCTGGCGTAGAATACGTTTGCGTCGACGACCTTGAAAAAATAGTTTCTGAAAACCGTCGCTTGCGTACGATTGAATTTGAGGCCGCCCAAAAGATTTTGAAAGAAGGCCTCGACGAATTCTTGCAATGGATGCGCATGGATGAGGTTTCTAAGCAAATCAGTTGGCTTGCGGAACGTATGGTGAATGCCGCGAACGAAGAGTCCGAAAAGTTGCTGCGTTCTATGCCGGACTTGCCGCAAGAAAACCGTAAACGAATTTCGATGATGTACGAACGTTTTGCCAAAAAGATGGCGAACGATTACCTTTATAAGGTGAAAGCGGATAATTCGCCAGAAGACGTTCAGGTGTTTTTGAAGTGCTTGGGAGCGTCACATGACTGATAGCAAGCTTCGCATTGCAACTCGTAAAAGCGCACTTGCTGTGGCGCAAACCACCATGGCCGCCGATGCTATTGCGGCTGCTAATCCGGGGCTTACCTATGAGCTTGTTTCGATGACGACCGAAGGCGACCGCCGACTCGATAAATCGTTGGCTAGTTTCGGCGGCAAGGGCGTGTTTATCAAGGAACTTGAAGTCGCTCTTCTTGAAGGTCGTGCCGATATTGCGGTGCATAGCCTTAAGGACATGCCTGCCGAGGTTTTGCCGCAGTTTAAGCTTGCGGCTGTTTTACGCCGCGAAGATCCCCGTGATGCGTTTATCGCCCGTGGGGGAGCCGCTGGCCTTAAGTTCATGGATTTACCCGCTGGGGCCCGCGTCGGCACCGGCAGTATTCGTCGAGTCGTACAGCTCAAGGCTTTGCGCCCGGATTTGGAATATGTTCCCATTCGTGGTAACATCCAGACGCGCCTTTCGAAACTAGCGGAACTCGACGGAGTCGTACTCGCCGCCGCCGGCCTTAAGCGTATGGGACTTGCTGACCAAGTCACCGAATACTTTAGCACCGAACAAATGCTCCCTGCTTCTGGCCAAGGCATCCTCGCGATAGAAACGCTAAACGTCATTACGAATCACGGAGTGGCAACGCAATCCATTGACTCCATACTTGCTCGTATCAACGACGCTAAAACATATGCCATCGCCGTTGCCGAAATGGCCTACCTTAAGGCGCTCAACGCTGGTTGCCAATTCCCCGTGGCTAGCTTTGCTGAATTTGCCGATGCCAACACGCTTAAGGTCCGCGGCATTTACTGGGACGATCATGGCAAACGTATGCTCCATGCCGAGGTGCTGCAATCGGTAAATGCTTCTGCAATCGATTCTATTGAACAATCCCGCATTGCAGGCTTCGCTCTCGCAAATAAAATCAAGGAATTGCTGTAAGGTATTTTTTTTAGAACTTGCTGCAAAAAAAGAGTCCGGTTTAAAAAACCGGACTCTTTGACTAATGAAAGTTTATTTTAGCCTGCTTTGCAAGGTGTGCCGTCATAGGGCTTCGGCTTGTTCTTGCATTCCTTGTATTTCGCAACCTCATCTGGATCATCGCTGTTTTGATCATAGAGATCATCACAATTTTCTTCATCAACATCCAGTTTTAAGTATTCGAAGGAATTGTAAACCGGACCGACTGGTTTTGACCATTCGGTAGTATCGATTGCTTCGTTGTCTTCCCAAATTGTTCGTACCTGTGAATAGGATTGGCAAAGATCATATGGAATGACGGTGGCTGTGGTGGAGTAACCATCAGGAGCATCGTCTGTAATTGTCACGGTGCGCCACATATCTTCGGTCTCGCCATCCCAGCGGAACTGGTATTCAAGTTTTTTGGTATTCTTGTAAACAATGGCGTGGTTGGGGAAACTGTCGACGACAACGGTCTGGAATTCGAAAATATCTTTTTCTTTGCAATTCTCCGGCTCAGCTGCTATTTCTGCGTTAGTGCATCTTTTAGGCCAATTTGTGAATCGGTTTGCTACAACCTTGTTGTTTGTGTAGTCGTAGTAGTTGAATGCGTAAAAACTCTGATAGACTCTAGCCTTGGCCTCAGGAGCCTTGAAAGGAACGTCTGCACTGTATGCAATCAAGCGGGTGATTTGTACATCACTGCTGAATTCTGTACGGTGAGATCCGCGCTTTGCGGCTACACGATAATACTGGTTTAAGTTGGCGATGCCTTCGAGATTGTAGTAAAGAACGTTTACATCGGTAGAGTCTAAGTCAACCCATACCTTCTCGGTGGTTCCCGTAGGTCCACCCGTAACATCGAGTTTTTGAATAACAAATCCTTCTTCGACGCATTCGGTATTCCTGTTATAGTTCCAGATAAGGCGCCAGGCACTCGGGGCGACTCGTTCTGCGGCAAAGGCAATGGGCGCGGCAAATTCTCCAATGCATCCTTTTTTAGGGGGAACGGTATATGCTGCGGGCACGACCACACTTTCGCTCCATTCTGAATTGCCCTTGTTGTCTCTAGCCGAAACACGGTAGGCAATTTCTTTTGTTGTTGCCTTAACGGTATAGAAGTAAACGCCCTTGTTGGTTTCTCCTTCATCACCCCAAGACGGCTGACTAGCGTTGGGGTCGAGCTTTTCGATGTCAAAGCCTTCTGCTGTGCGACCGCTGGCGTTCTTGTATTCCCAGGTAATCTTGTAATTGTTGTTACCCATGTCAATGACGTCGAGTTTGCTGGGAACGCTCAATGCTGTTGTGATAGTGCCGTTGTCTACGGTTCCGTCTGCAGATACATACGGAATAGCGATAGCGGATGAATATAAGGAGGTGTCGCTCTTGGAAGTGCCGCCCAAGGCTGCCACGCGGAAGAGCAGGCCTCCGTCAGAGCCAGCACCATCAAGAATAATCAGGTGAACGCCTTTGGGCACGTCCTTAGTTGGGTCATAGGTCCAAGAAGATCCGGTCGTTTTGGGATCCATGCTCTGCAAGATAAAGCCGTTATCGGCATAGTCATCGTAATCCCAAGAAAGCTGGTACTGACCAAAGCCAAGCGTGTCGAGCTTAAGGCTTGTGGGGGCGACCATTGTTTTCTTTTCGTTTTGAGTAGAATAGTCTACATAGCTCGGAATAAGGATTTCTTCGGAGTAATCGTCTGTTTTGCCTGCGGCGTCTTTTGCACCTACGCGGACAAAGACATTGTCGAAGGTTTTTGCTGTGTTGTCTATAATAAAGTGATGAACGCCTTGGGCGGTAGTGCCCTTGAGCAAATTGCTCCATCCGGTGCCACTTTCCAGATTAAGGGTCTGCAATATGAATCCGTTTTCGGGGCGCTTGCTGTTATCAACGAAGCTCCAAGAAAGACGCCACTTGTTCTGTCCGATAGAATCAAGCTTGAGGCTTGTCGGCACGGCCATGACGATGGTTTCGTCGACAACGTTTCCACCAACCTGCTGCGGAATCATAATGTCGCTAGAGAACTTAGAGACCTTGCTGTCTTTGCCCTTGGCTGCGACGTGGACATATTGACCGCCGTGCTTGGTGGCGTCGATAATAATATAACGAACATTTTTAGCGGTGGTGTCGGCTGCGGTGCTTGCCCAGGTAGGTGCGGCTGCCGTCAAATCCAGGTATTCCAACTTAAATCCGTTATCCGTGTTTTCGGCGTAGCTCCAAGAAAGTTTCCACTTGTTGCCGCCCATAGAATCAATCTTGACGTCGGTGGGGACGGCGAGAGCTTCTTCGGTATTGGCTGCTGCGTCGTTCGGGTCCGGTGCGGTTGGAATCAAAATTTGAGAGGAGTATTCAGAAATGCCGTTGGCATCCTTTGCGGCTACCTGATATAGCCAACCGCCCTTCTTTTTGCCGTCAATCTTAAAGACTCGGACTCCCTTTTGGGTTGTTCCGGCATCTTTCCAGTTGGGGATGGAATCATTGGGGTTCAAGCTCTGCAGCTTGAATCCATTTTCGGGGCGAGAGGCGTTATCGCTGTAACTCCAAGAGAGTAACCACTGGTTGTCGCCCAGGGTGTCGAGCTTAAGGTCGGTCGGGATAGAGAGCCCTTCGCTGATAGAGGTCGAACCGGAGCCGGTAGTGCTGACCTGAACCATGCTTGTTGGCTTGGAATATTTTGCGACAAATTTCTTTGTGGCCTTGTCTAGGCATTGATCCTTAGCCGAAACGCGGTAGTACTTGCCCGCTTTCTTTTTGCCAACCAGGTTGTACATGGTTACGGCCGCGGCGGTCGAGTCCATCTTTTTCCATGAGGGGATTGAGTCCGTCATGTTTAAAGTTTCGATAAGGAATCCGTTTTCGGGTCTAGAATCGTTTGCCGTGTAATTCCAAAGGAGAATCCAGGTGGAGTCGCTGTTCTTGACAACGTTCAAGTCTGTCGGAGCTGCAAGAGTGAGTTTTTCTAGGCTATCGCAGTAAACGGAATCCTTGGCGGTTGCCACGGACGAAGAAGAAGCTTCTTTTCCGGAGGATTTACCGTCTTTGTCGCTCTTAGATGACGATGATGTTGTTTTCTGAGTGGATTCGTCACCAAATTCATTGTCTGAAGATGTGGTGTCGGAGCATGCGCTTAGGCCAAAGAGCAATGCTGCCGTTAAGCCAAGTTTCCAAAATGTGGATTTTTTCATATGGACTCCAATGGAAAATTTTATTTACCTTAAATATAACACTTTGATTACAAAACGAATAAAAAAATATTTTTTTTGGCAAAAAAAGCTGTCGATGTCACACTTTTACGGCTGAAATTGCGTTTTTTAGGGCATTTTTCTATTTTTGGCATGATGTCTGGAAAGGTTTACTTGATTGGTGCTGGCCCCGGGGATCCTGGCCTTTTGACCCTCCGTGGCAAAGAAATCCTCGAACTTGCCGATGTGGTGGTGTACGACCGCCTAGTTTCGCCTGCTATTTTGGGAATGTGTAACCCTAAGGCGAAAATGGTCGATGTGGGCAAGATGCCGACGCATCATAAGGTAAAACAGTCCGAAATCAATAAGCTCTTGGTACAATTTGCGGGGGAATATCCGCAGGGTGTTGTTGCCCGACTTAAGGGCGGAGACCCGTTTGTATTTGGCCGCGGTGGTGAAGAAGCTCTGGAACTTGTGGATGCTGGTGTGGAATTTGAAATTGTTCCGGGCATTACTTCTGCGATTTCGGTGCCTGCCTATGCAGGAATTCCTGTGAGTCATCGCGGAATTGCAACCAGTTTCCATATTATCACAGGGCATGAAAAATCCGACCTCTCTCTTGACTTTGATGCTCTTGCCAAGTGCCCTGGTACGCTCATCTTTTTGATGGGCATTGCCAACATGGATCTCATTGCTAAGCGTTTGATAGAATGTGGCAAAGATCCAAAGACGCCGCTTGCCTTTATAGAAAAGGGAACGACCCCGTACCAGCGTACCGTGATGGCGACGCTTGAAACGGCGGGGGAGACCATTGTACGCGATAATGTGACCGCCCCTGCAATTACGATTATGGGTGGCGTTGTGGAACTTGGCAAGACTCTTGCATGGAAAAAGAACTTGCCGCTGTCTGGCAAACGTCTGGTAGTGACTCGCGCTGCTAAACAGGCTAGCGGAATTACTGCACGCCTTATGGCGCTTGGTGCCGAAGTTATCGAAACTCCGATGATCGAGACTCGTTCGCTTGATATTCGGAATTGGGCAGACCTTGCAAATTACGATCTCCTTGCTTTTACGAGTACGAACGGAGTTGAAAGTTTCTTTAAGCAATTGTTGGCTTCTGGTAGAGATATCCGAGAACTTGCGGGTAAAAAAATAGCGAGTGTCGGGAAAATCACCGAGAAGAAACTGCTGGAATACGGCATTCGCTGCGATTATGTTCCCGAAGATCATACCGGCGAAGGTTTGGGTAAACTGCTTGCTGAGAAGTGTTCTGTTGGAGAATTGAATGATTCTCGTATCTTGCTGCTTCAGGGCAACCTTGCTGATGACACCTTGATGAAACTGCTTCCGAAGGCGACTCGCTGGGTGGTCTATGAAACTACCCCTGTAGCAGAGCTCCCAGACTGGAAACGTGAAGCTATTGAAAGTGCAAATGCCGTTGTTTTTGCTAGTAGCAGCGCCGTTGAAAATTTTGTAAAGTTAAATGCCCGTGTTAATTCATTAGCGTTTTGCATTGGTCGCATGACCGAGGCGTCTGCGAAAAAGGCCGGCTTTGAAACGATGACTTCTGACGAAACCACGATGGATTCGCTAGTAAAGAAAGTTGCTGAATACTATGTTGCTGGGGAGAACGCTTAATGAAGGCTATCCTCATCATTGCACATCACTGTATTTTGCCTGGGGCTTACAAGGGTTTTGAAGAAATCATGGATAAATTGCACCATGATTTGCCCGGTACGAGAGTGGCGAGTACAAGTCTGTTGGATTTAGAAAATGACCTGCGGACGTTGCTTCGCGAGGATGTGGAATCGGTAACGCTTTTGCCGTACCTCCTTTTGAATGGTCAGCATACCAAGAACGATGTGCCCAAGGTTGTCGCTCGTTTGCAGGCAGAATATCCGCAGATTCCGATTACCTTGTTGCCGTGCCTTGGCGACTGGAAAGAATTTGCCAACATGGTGGTGGATGGCGTTCGTTCTGCCCAGAAGAAAACTGAACGCGTTATTGCGAGTCCCGAAGGGGCTAAGCAATCCATGCCTTCACAAAATCGATCTCTATTCTCAATCGAGTTGAATCTCGATGGGCGTAACGTTCTTGTTGTAGGGGGCGGCCGTATTGCCTTGCGTAAGGTCAAGACCCTTTTGCCCACGGGTGCCCGCATTACGGTTGTTGCTCCGCAGTTTGATCCTGAATTTGAAACGCTTGCATCCGTCGATAAGGTCCCTGAGCTAAGCCGAAGGGCCGAATCGGCGTCGATTACGTTGAAAAAGCGTCCTTACGAACCGCTCGATCTTCGGGGAATCTTTATGGTTTTCATTTGCACCGACCAACCCGCTGTAAATGCGGTGGTGTCAAATGATGCCCGCGCTCGTCGTATTTTGGTGAATAATGCCTGCGACTACCTCGACGGAGACTTCATTGTTCCTGCTCGCATGGATTTTGGCGAAAATATTGCTGTAACTGTTTCTACTCAGGGCCGAGCCCCTTCGCTAGCCAAAAAACTTAAGCAAAAGATTCAGTCTGAATGGGCCGAAGAACTTTCGCAAATTGAGCGAAATTTCAATAAATAAGGCGTTCTTCTCCAAAAATTGTTTGTGATAGGCATCATAATGTTCCAAGTTGGAATATTATCATGTTGTTTTTTTTCTTAAAAAAAGTATATTCTTTGAAAGAAAAACATATCAAAGGAGCTTTCTATGAAAAAACTCTTCTTTATTGCGCTTGTCGCATCGATGGCTATGCTCGCTGCCTGTGGTAGCGATTCTTCCAGCTCGCCAACCGGAGCTTCCGGTTCTGGGCAATTTTCGTCAAAATCTGTAGCCGCATTCTTCCCGACGGGCTACAAGACCGAAGATGTAGTGGCGTGGTTTGCAACTGATGTCCAGACGGTCAATGAGGGCAATCAAACAAAGACTTTGCTCGACGCCGTTTATCTGTTTAAGGATGGATCGTTCGTTGCAACAGAAAGTAAGTTGAAAGTCAAGTCGGATAAAACGACGCTTTCTAATGACATTGCGACTACGGGTACTTGGAGTGGAACCAGTAATGATTTCCAGAACGGCTCGTTTGAGATTTCATTTGTGTTCGAAAGTGAAAATGGTAGTACGCAAGACATGACTCTGCCTATTGAAATCAAGAATGGTGTGTTCACGATGAGTCCCATGGGGGATTATTCATTAACCTTCAAATTGCAGTCGTCCAAGGTGCCGACTCCGGCTGAAACCGGTGATATTGTCGAAAAGGCTGATTCCGGCACAAATTCTTCGAACGCCAATGAAGTTTGTTCTGTTACAAGTTCAGGAAACACCGTAACGATGGTCGCCAAGATGGACGGTGTCGTTTCCCAAATGAGTGCGACTATTGACGGTGAATATATTGTTTATACCATAGACGGGCGATCAGAGACTCAGCCGAGAGACGGTGTGACGCTTGCTCAATTGAAAGCAGAAGCTGATGAAAGTTGTGAAGAAATGAAACGGTATGCTGCTGATTATGATAATGATGACTATGAAGATGATTATGACGATGATGATTATTATGATGATGGTGAAGAAACTTCTGCTCCCGATATCTCCGGTATGACTTGCGAAGTCAGGATCGGTGATAATTCGGTGGCTGTAGTGACCTCCATGATGGGCTATTCGTCAACAACCGTTTACACACTGACGGATTCAGGTTATATGATCACTTATGAAGGAGAAGACGAAGAACCATTTGAGGTTCCGACGCCAATGACCATGGAAGGGCTAAAATCGATGGCTGAAAGCACCTGTGAGGCTTTTAAATAATAAAAATAATCCAGCTTTCGAGCTGGATTTTTTGTTATATTGAAAACAAAATAAGGAGAATATTATGGTTATCCGTCCACGTCGCTTACGCAAGAATGAAACCATCCGCAACATGGTGGCTGAAACGGCCGTGAACCCTGATGCGCTTGTTTACCCGATGTTTGTGGTTGAAGGTGAAGGTGTCAAGGAAGAAATTCCTTCGATGCCGGGCCAGTATCGATTTTCGATTGATGAAATTCTGAAGGAACTCGATGGTTGCGTGGCGCTTGGACTCAAATCAATTCTCTTGTTCGGCATTCCGAGTTTTAAGGATGAAATTGCTTCGTCTGCTTATGATGACGATGGCATTGTGCAGCGTGCTGTTCGCTCCATTAAGGCGAAGTTTCCTGAACTGTACGTGATTACCGATGTGTGCCTTTGCGAATACATGAGCCATGGCCATTGCGGCATTGTCAAAGAAGACGGTGATGTTGATAATGATCCGACACTTGAACTTTTGGCAAAAACGGCGCTTTCGCATGCGGAGGCGGGGGCCGATATGGTGGCTCCGAGCGACATGATGGATGGTCGCGTAGCGGCGATTCGCGAAAAGCTGGATGCGAACGGCTTCACGAATTTGCCGATTATGGCTTATAGTGCAAAGTTTGCTAGCGCCTATTATGGTCCGTTCCGCGATGCTGCAGATTCTGCTCCGCATTTTGGAAACCGTAAAAGCTACCAGATGGATGTACGCAATGGTCGTGAAGCTCTACACGAAGTAGAACTTGACTTAGAAGAAGGTGCTGACATTGTGATGGTAAAACCGGGACTTGCTTTCCTTGATGTTCTGCGTCAAACTGCAGACATGAGTAATGTCCCTGTTGCTGTGTATAATGTGAGTGGCGAATATTCGATGGTCAAGGCGGCTGCAAAAATGGGCTGGATTGACGAAAATTCCATTATTCGCGAAAATTTGATTGCCTTTAAGCGTGCCGGAGCTGATATTATTATCACTTATCACGCCAAGGAAACTCTCGAAAAGGGTCTTTTAAAGTAAATTTGTTCTAAATCTTTGATTGATAACAACTTAACCTACCCAGAGCTAAAATGGGTAGGCTGCACAATAGTCTTCTTTAAGAAAAAAATCCGACCCTAAGGGCCGGATTTTTTTTGTTAATCGTCTGCGGTACTCGAGGAAGTTGTTTCTTCTGTCTCTGAACTGCTTGATGATGACGCTTTTGCTGAACTGCTGGATTGCTCTGCATCGGCAGAACTACTTGATGTTGATTCTTGTTCGCTACTAGAAGAAATTTCGTGTGTAACGGAACTTGATGAAGATAGATCTACTTTGCTAGACGAACTTTCTGGTGATGCTGAGCTAGATGATGATGTGATTTTGCTGCTAGAAGACGCGGGAGCGTTTGACGAACTGGATTGTACGGCGCTACTAGAGGATTTTGGTGCGCCTCTGAGGCAACGTATGTGGTAGGCTTTTTCGTATCTACCATTCTTTGAATAGCTGGCACCTGCATACATGTATGTGTTGGGTAAACTGTAGTAGCCAAGGTATTCTTGCGTATTGTAGATTTCAACAGCCATGATAACGTTTTCTGGTAGCAGCGTAAATCCTGATGCGTTGGTATTTTCGAGTACGCGTGCGGTATCACCTTCATACCACCCGAATTGCGACCTAAGTGATTCTGTGGTTGTGTTTTCAATAAGAGATGCTACATCTCCTCTGCCTGGTAAACTCCAACCTTTGGGACAGGCATTGGGTTTGTCAACATAGCTGTAGTAATATCCGCCAATCTTGCAATATTTGGGATTATTTCGATAGCAATTCTTTCCTCCTTCGAACATGGTGTCGCCGGGGACCTTGTATCGTAGATTTTCGGCCATCCATTCGAGATTCCCGATAACAACCGTCTTGTAAACTTCACCATCGCGTTCGTCTGTGAATGTTCCATATTTTGCGGTAGATGTATGTAGTTCGTCTAGTGAATAGTCGTAGGCGTGCATTCGGCGCCAGTAAGGCGGTTCGCATACAAAATCGGCTAGATAATTGAGTTTGGTGCTGTCTTTTTGCCTCATTCTTTCGCCTTCGCGGTCGGTGGTGCATTTGCCGAATAAGGCGATGGTGTAGTAGACGGAACTGGAGGATTGTTCCGAAGACGAACTCGTTGCTGACGATGAGGAAGACGAAGAATTTGGACTAGAAGAAGTCCCGCTAGAAGATCCTGTGTGAGAAGAGCTTGATTCGCTTGCAGAACTGCTAGAAATGATGTTCTCGGTGTTGACAAGAATCTCGTTCTGCCATTTGTTGTCGGTACATTTGTACTTGGTGTTTTCTTTTTGTACGTAATAGGTGATGTCATTTAGCTTGTCTGTGCACTTGGGTAAGTCGCTGTATGTCTTGACTTCACCAAAAGCGAGTACCGGTGATGCTGTAATGCTTTTATCTTCGTCACAGGCAATTAAAAGAATAAAAATCGATAATAATGCAGCAAACTTCTTCATTCTATTCCCCTTCCTTTTCGTCCTTCACGCAACGGACTCTTGATGCATAGTTTTGACGGAGATTTGCCTGTCCGTAGTAAAAATGATCACCTGAAATATCAACAAGAAATTGTATGGGAACGCTGCTTAAGCCGGTTGAATAGTAACCTGTGCTGCTGGTAAAGTAGGATTCACCGTCTTTTAAATCTAATCCAGTTTCTGAGGGAATTTTCCCGGTTGAATCTCTTGTGTAAATGACGCTTTCGATGGCGTTGTTTTTCCCATTGTACATATCTACGTAGAAGAACATGTTGAACCAATCTAGCCGTGTGGGCAATCTCCATCCTTCGGGGCAAATGTAATTCGGTTCGGGATATTCCATGGCTTGGTTGTAAGAGTAGTAGCACTCGTTTATTGTGTAGGGATAGCAGTCATCGGGATTGTCTTTAAAATGTAAATCTTCTGCCATCCACCATAGAGAACCTATCTTTATAATCTTGTAGACGTCGCCGTATCGATTGTCTGTCAGGGTTCCGGTTTTTATTTCATATTTATCGCTGTTGTCTTTTTCGATGCAGCGAATAAAAGCGTAGTTTGTTGCTTTGTTGTCTTCGTTAATAAAGTTGTAATGCCATGGCTTAAGGGTTACTTGTGATTTTTGAGAGGTCTCTGAGATGGACTTTGTGTAAGGTGAATAAAGGGTATACCAGAAAGGAATGGAGTCTGCGATTTCGTTGATGGTGTATCCTTTTGATTTAGGGTCTTGTTTTATAGGAAAACCTTTTATGTTAAAACCAAGTCGATTGGTCCCGGCTATAATGACGGTGTCTTTGTAAAGGTTCCAGGTTGTGTCAAATAGAGCCGATAAGTAATAGGCGCGGAATTCTGGGAGATTTAATTCTTCGGCGGCGTCTATAAGGCTTTCCCAATCGCTTGAATAGGGGAGTCTCCAGCCTTCGGGACAAATGTTGTCGCTAGGAGGAAAAATGCTAGATTCAAAAATGTCTTCTTCGTCCCAAAAATTGTCTCGAGTGATTTTGGGAACCCCTTTGACGCTGTAATTGTACATGGGCCCCATGGTTTTGCAGTTATCGCTTTCACCTTTATAGCAGGCTGTAATACTTGATTCTCCGTCAGGAATATAGCGTAGGTTTGAGGCCATCCAACGTTTGCCGTTGACAATGACGGTCGGATATTTTTTATTGTCGCGGCTGTCGGTTAAAGTTCCTCCGTCGACATAGTGGTCTAGGTATTCCCAGTCGGTTTTAACGTATTCGTGGTATTCTTCTGTCGAACTGGATGAACCGTATTTATTCTGTCCCGAAGAACTTGATTTGCTTGATTTTGCCGAAGATTTGTCCTTCCAGCTTTCGTTATCGCAAACCAAGGTTAAGCCAAGTTCCTTGATGTAGACTTTTTCACCATCGTATATTTGGGTACAGTTTGGCAGTTCCTTGATGCCTGAAATTTCTTCTGGCAGGGGAGTGACGTTGTAAATGTTTTCGTTAGAGCCGCAGGCGTTTAAAATAAAAAGTGCAGCTCCGATCAATAAACCGGATTTAACTCTATTGTTCCTCATTCCATGAAACATAGAAAATTTTTAGTTTGTTGAATTTCTATTTTTGAGTATATGAAGCACAGTATTAGTGAAAAACTTTTTGCAGAAGCCAAGAACTTAATGCCGGGTGGTGTGAATAGCCCGGTGCGAGCCTATAGCAACGTTGGTGCTACGCCGCCATTTATTGCTCGGGCTAAGGGTAGCCATATTTACGATGTCGATGGTAACGATTACGTCGATTACGTGGGCAGCTGGGGCCCGATGCTATTGGGACATGCCCATGACGCCGTGATTAAGGCGGTGGCAGAAACGGCTCAGAACGGTCTAAGTTTTGGTGCTCCCTGTGGACTTGAATCGGAACTCGCAAAGCTTGTGATGGAACTTGTGCCGAGTGTCGAAATGATTCGCATGGTGAACAGCGGTACCGAAGCCACGATGAGTGCTATTCGTGCGGCGCGAGGATTTACCGGTCGCGACAAGATTGTCAAGTTTGAAGGTTGCTATCACGGTCACAGCGATAGCCTGCTGATTAAAGCTGGTTCGGGAATGCTCACGACGGGTAAGCCGAGCAGCAAGGGCGTGCCGGCTGATTTGGCCAAGTACACGCTCACACTCCAGTATAATGATGTGGCTGGCGTGCGTGAATTATTTGATAAGATCGGCGATGAAATCGCGGGTGTGATTGTGGAGCCCGTGGCCGGGAATATGGGCGTGGTGCCTGCGAAACCCGAATTCTTGAAGGCGCTTTCTGAAGAAACCAAGAAGCATGGCGCGCTTTTGATTGTCGATGAAGTCATGACCGGTTTTCGTGTGGGTGTTCATTGTGCACAAGGTCTTTATGGCATCAAGCCGGACCTCACGACATTCGGCAAGATTATTGGCGGCGGCATGCCGGTGGGCGCTTATGGTGGCCGCCTGGATGTGATGCAGCAGATTGCGCCTCTCGGTGGAATTTACCAAGCCGGGACTTTATCGGGTAACCCGGTCGCAATGGCGGCTGGTCTTGCCACGATGCGCGAATTGAATTCGCACCCCGAATATTATATCCGCGCCGAAAATAACACAAAGAAGCTGATTGCAGGCCTTGAAGAAGCTGCAAAATCGGCAGGGATTCCGCTGGCCACGAACCAGGTGGGCTCCATGGGTTGTATCTTCTTTACCGAAGGCCCCGTCACCTGCTTTGCGGATGTGCAAAAGTCTGACTTGGAACTGTTTCGCAGATATTTCCTTGGCATGCTCGATGAAGGTATTTACTTAGCTCCGAGCCAGTTCGAGGCGATTTTTGTGAGTGCGGCCCATACCGACGAAGATATCGACCGTACCATTGAAGCCGCCCGCAAGGTTTTCAAGTCTCTGTAATTTCTATATTAAGACGTCATTGCGAGGTGCCGCAGACAACGCGGCAATCATGTGATAAAGAGGATTTAAATGATTGTATCTTGGATGACCACCAACAAGTGTAACCTGACCTGCAAGCATTGCTACCAGGATGCAGGAGAGAATAAGGCTGCCGAACTCACGACCGCCGAGGCGCTCAAGCTGATTGACGAAATCGCGAAGGCGGGGTTCAAGATTATGATTTTTAGCGGTGGTGAGCCGATGACTCGCCCAGATATTGTGGAATTGGTTGCTCATGCTTCGAGTAAGGGCCTTCGTCCTGTGTTCGGTACCAATGGTACGCTTATTACGCACGACTTGGCTTTTGAACTTAAGAAGGCCGGTGCAATGGCGATGGGCATCAGTATCGATAGCATCGACCATGACCGCCATAACGACTTCCGCGGTCTCCCGAATGCGTTCGAACTCACGATGATGGGTATCGAGAATTGTAAGGCTGCGGGCCTCCCGTTCCAGATTCACACGACGATTATGGACTGGAACCAGAACGAAATTTTTGACATCATGGACTGGGTTAAGGAAATCGGTGCTGTAAACCACCAGATTTTCTTCTTGATTCCTGTGGGTCGCGGCAAGGAAATTGAAGGCCACGCTCTCCGCGTTGCTGAATACGAAGGTCTGCTTCGCAAAATTATGGAAAAGAGCCGCACGCTCGGCATCCCGGTGAAGCCCACCTGCGCTCCGCAGTTTCTGCGTATCGCCGACCAACTCGACATCAAGACCCGCTACAGTCGTGGATGCCTCGCCGGCCTCGACTACTGCATCGTAAGCCCCATCGGTAAGGTGCGCCCCTGCGCTTATATGATGGAAGAAGCGGGTGATGTACACGATACTCCGTTCGACGAAATCTGGGCCAATGCGGAAATCTTCAAGCAGTTGCGTACAAAGGCCTATAAGGGGGCCTGTGGCAAGTGTAAATTTAACGACCGCTGTGGTGGTTGCCGCGCTCGCGCCGCCTACTATCACGACGGTGACTACATGCAAGAAGATTCCTACTGCGCTTACGGGAGAGGCCTGTGAGTTTCACTGCCGACGACGAAAGGTTTATGCGCATGGCGCTCCGCGAGGCGGAGAAGGCTTTTGACGAAAAGGAAATCCCTATTGGCTGCGTTATTGTGAAAGATGGGGTAGTCATCGGTAAAGGCCACAACCAGATTGAGATGCTCAAGGATGCCACCGCTCATGCCGAAATTTTGTCTATTGGGACGGCGGCAAGTAGCCTTGAAAATTGGCGCTTAGATGGCTGCACTTTGTATGTAACGCTGGAACCATGCCCGATGTGTGCTGGGGCCATTCTCAATAGCCGTATTTCTCGTGTGGTCTATGGTTCTCCGGATACCCGTTTTGGCGGCTGTGGCACCACAGTTGACGTTATTTCGAATAATGCCCTTAAACGCGAAGTCGAAGTGCTTGGAGGACTTCTTGCTGACGAATGTTTGGGCATTTTAAAGGCTTTTTTCCAAAAGATGCGCCTCGAAAAGGGTGATTCTGGGAATAAAGGGCTTAACTAATCTAGGATTCGGAATTCTGAATTCCGAATTACTATATTCATTACATGAATTTCTTTAAGTCTTTTTTGAGCGCAAGCGCTCTTTTTGCATTGTGTGCCTGTGACGGGAACGAATTCGTTCTTGAATTTAACACCCAAAATGTTCCGCCGCAGACTTATTACCTCGAAACCTCTTTAAATGCTATCCTCCCGGCGACAGATTCTGTTTCGGCGACGCCTGAGGCCATGAATACACACCTCGAAGTTCGTGCGACGAATTCGCTTTTGACGGCCTATGATGATGGCTCAGCCAAGTTCCAGCTAAAGATTGACTCGGTTGACTATAAGTCCGATAAACGTACGGTCGAAGAGTTCCGCAGCATGGAACGTTACATGTCTACAGAACATTTTCAGTTCAAAATGGCTAAAGATGGTGCCATTCGCGATGCTGTCGTCGAGGACTCCGTGATGCTTGGGACGGAGGCGTTGGACCTTATTCGCGTGTTCCTTAAGGTGCAACCGCTCTTGCCAGGGAAAGCCGTTAAGCTGGGTGAAACTTGGGACCGCCCCGTCGAAATTCCGGGTAATTCAGGAAAAACGGTTGTGTATAAGTCCTTTACGTTGGAAGACCAGTATGTCCATGATGGAATCCAGATGGCAAAGATTGGTATGAACTTAAAGTACAAGGAAATACCCGATTCGACATCTGACCTCCGTATGGAGAGTAAGGGCTTTATCGTGGGTACAGGCTCGATTCTGTTTGATATGACTCATGGTGCCATTGCTAGCGTAAAAATGGAATTGACTGGCGACTTGAGTGTGAATGATATCGTTGCAAACAGCGTTATTCCTGATATGCATGTTATCCAGAAGATTAAACTGAGGAGTGAATTTTGATTTTGAAGGCTAGATATTTTGCAAGTGTTCTGGTTGCGCTCCTTTGCGTCTTTGCTGTAGCGGGGGAGATGCCTTTCCCGTCTATCGAAAATGGCAAGGTAAAACTGGTGGTGGCGGATAGTCCTTATTTGCTTGAGCAGGGGGCTGTTTTTTCGGCTAAGGATACCTTGGAAATTGAACCCGGGGTGACCGTACTCATGGGTGAGTATGCAAAGCTTATGTTCCGAGGATCCGTTAAGATTGTCGGTACTGATGCTGCTCCGATTGTGTTTAAGAGCGCAGATTCCTTAAAAAGCTGGAATGGCGTCCACTTTGTGTCGGCAAACCGCCCGTTTGAAATCAAGAACTTGATTATTGAAAACGCTTTCCGCAATACGGTGTTCCGCTCCAAGGGAATTTTTGAAAATGTAAAGTTCGTGAACAATTATTACGGACTTTGGATTGATGATGTTCCTGAAGTTTATTTGGCTCGTTGTGAGTTCTTACGTAACCGTTTTGCGCTTTCGGTTCGTGCTGGTCAGGTAATGTCGGCTGATACCAAGATAAGCGATAACGTTTATGGCTTGTATCTAGAAGCGGGTGGCAAGTTCGATGGTGACAAGAGCCTTATCAAGGATAATCTAGAGGCCGATGTTCGTAACGAAGCCGAAGAATTGGCTGCTCAGGGTAAGCGCGTCAATCGCAATATTTGGCACCGCATAGAGACTGCTTTCTAAGGAGTTTTAGTGCAAGAGGTATTTCGCAGGTCCATTCGAAAAATGACGGGCAGCAGTGTCCGTCTTTCGGTGCGCCCCAACCGATCTTCGATGATGTCGACACTTTCGCAATCGATGATGGTGACGTGGTCCATCGTGTTGCATGAGCATTTGGATGCCATGCTGAATGACCCTGCTGTAAATGTGGGAACCTCGGAACTGATTTCTTTTAGTGAGACGGCGTGGAAATTGGCGGATTCCAGTTTTCCGCAGATTATCGCGGATGCCAATAAGCTGTATGATGAATTCCGCACCAAGTGGATGCAACGTTTTTCGACTGACGAAGTGATGCGTCTTTTGCTTGAAGGTGGCGATTTTTTGCATCACGACGAAGAAAAAGGCTGGGCCTTGACGGTCAAGAACAACAAGCAGGATATTAATGCTTTTTATTCGGCAACAATTCACCTTTTGGTGAGCGACGCCGAACCCTTGTTCGTCCGCATGCACGGGCGCGTGATGCAACTCCAAGAAAAACTCTGCAAGTATTGGCACTCTGAAAGCGCCGTGGATGCGGTTTCCAAACTGCTCCCCAGTTTGGAAGCGTCGCTCCGAGATAAAGAAAATGCCATGGTGGTGTCGTTGCGTAGTTCGTTGAATTCTCTTGCTAAAAAGCGCTTTGCTGCGGCATTCACGACCAAGGGGACTCCTCATTATTACAACTCTGCGGCTTCTTGTGCTCGCAACATTTGTCGCTTTTGGAATCCGCATTACGCTTATGAAAACGCCTTCTTGGCGTTTACCGATGATTTTTGTGATTATGCTCGCGGGCTTACGATTCAGATTATTGAATGGTATCAAAGCAAGTGGGCCTTGTTCCTGCGAGGTTTCTCGCGTGGTCAATTGAATTTGTTCGAAACAACAGCCTCGTATAAGGCTTAAGGATGCAGGTAAACTATGAAGAATGCATTTAATACGATTTTGGCACTTACGGTGGTCGGGCTGATAGCCTTGGTCATTGCGGCCTTTTATTTTGGGGCTCCGCTGTTTGGCTGGATTATTATGATTGCCATTTTTGCCGTGTTTATCGGCGAACAGCTTGTGGCGCTCAAGACCGTTAAGCTTGTTACTGCGGAAAATGAGATTTTGGAAACTTGTAAAAACCGTGGCGGCTATGTGTCTGGCGACGGGGTGGTTGCCCAGCGTGTCTCTCTTGCTAAAAGCCTGTTGTCTAAAAAGATTCGCCTGGATTCTTCGATGGCATACGAGGTGCTTTCGAATAGTGTAGGTATTTCAGTTCCGCGTAGCGCTGGCGGTACGGTGATTCTTTTGGGCCTTATGGGTACGTTTTTTGGCCTTATGTATTCTGTGGCGACTGCCGGTGGTGCTATCGATAATTCTACAACGCAGGGGACGCTTGATACCATCCAGCTCTTGTTCCAAAATATGAAGGGCATTTTTGGTACAAGCCTTTGTGGTTTGTTTGCTGCTTTGATTTTAAACGTGAGCCGCAATATGATGACTGCTGCTCGTGATGCTTTTGTGGCTCGCCTCGATGCGTTTACGCTTGACTTGCAGGGCGCAGCCGCTGACGAAAGTGAAGAAGCTCAAGCCAAAACAGAACTGGAACGCCTGTTTGATTCTGTTGAAAATAATTTGTCTGTAGTTGCGTCTTCGGTCAAGGATGGTCTTTCTGGCGTTGTTTCGATGGTGGGGGATGAACTTTCTGCCATGACATCTAAATTGAATGACTCCCTTGCTGCGGTGTCGCTTAATATGAACAAGGCTGTCGAAAATCTGGGCCCGTCTGTCAAGGATTCTTTGTCGGGCGCGTTTACGCCGATGGAGCAGAATATCAAGGTCCTTTCAGCTTCTGTTGAATCGATTCCGGGTAAACTTGACGAAAAACTGAATGGAATTTCGACAACGCTGAAGGCTTCGCTTGAAGGTGTTTCGGGCAATGTAGAGACGGCGCTTGCCAAGGTGGCTTCTGATGTGAAGGCTGGCCTTGATGGTGTGGCTTCGGCTACGGAATCGGCTATGGATGCTTCTTCCAAGAACATCGCTAGTGCTGTGGCCGATCAGGTCAAACAGTCCGATGAACAGTGGAAGTCTTTTATGGAACGCCTTTCGGCAGAGACCTCTGCCAATGTGGATTCTCAGAAAGAAGGCCTCGAAACTCTCAAGAATGTGGCGCTCCAGGTGGCGGAAAAGGCTCAGGCGGGGTCTGCCGAACTCAGCAATTCTGTTGCCGAAAAACTTTCGGCTCTTTCTTCCGACATTCTGGGTGCTTTCCAGAAGCTTTTCGAAACGTCTGCCGTGCTGCTTGAAGCCCAAAAGGCTCTTACCGAAAGCATCGACAACCGTGTGGTTAAGGAAAAGGAAGCAACGGATGCTTTGGGCGGAAACATTGTAGAAACCGCAGAACTGATGCGCGTGAATCAGTCCGAACTCAGTGCGAACCTCGAAATGTTGCGTGCTGGTCTCGAAACCATCCTCGAAAAGCTCTCGGGCGACACTGCAGAACGCGAAGAAGAAGAAAGCTTTGTGGAACACCTCAACCAGTCCCTCGAAGCCTTCCACGAACGCGCAAGTGAAGTGCTTATGGAAAACGCGGTCAAGACACAAGAAATCTTGCTCGAAGTCCTGGAACAGACTCAGCGAGTTCCGTCTGCTTCGATCGAGTCGCATAAATCTGATGTCGAGGGCTAAGCATGCGCTTTAGAAAAGACGAAAACAGTAATCCTTGGATGGCATACACGGACTTGGGTGTAGCCCTGGTTTCGTTGTTTATCCTTGCGTTTGTGGCCATGGCGACTCTTAAGGAGCAAAAGGCTGAAGACCTGACGCGTACCGAAGAAGAAGTCTTGAGTTGCCAAGAAGAAATGCGCAAAATTGCCGCCGAACGCAATGCACTCTTGTCTAAGAGCCTACAGACATCTATTGAAGCTGGACTTATTGCTCTTGAAGACGGTAAGATTCAGATTCAGGCTTCGTTCCTATTTCCGATTAACGGTGCGGACCTGACTAAAGAAGGTGAAGGCGTGATTCGTGGTATTAGCAAGGGACTTTTGGAAGCTCTTGATTCTACTGATGTAATCATGGTGAGCGGCTTTACCGACGATACTCCGGTGAAATCGAAAACTTACACCAACTGGAATTTGTCGACGGAACGTGCCGTAAACGTGGTCAAAACCTTGATTGCGCAGGGCTTTCCGCCCGATAGGCTCTTTGCGGCGGGATTTGGCGAACATATGCCTAAGTATCCCAATGATAGCGAAGAACACCGCCGCTTAAACCGTCGTGTCGAAATCGGTGTGACACCGCTTCAAAAAATGGATCATTCGGCTCACTAGTTTATGCAAGAGCGCCTAGAAACATTACGGACGAGTATTGATGCAATCCGCAAGAGCGGCAAGTTGCCTCATTGGCGTATGGTCTATGCCGAAAATCTGCTGAACCGTGCTGGCGAATATATGGCAGTTGATAGGCTGCCTGAAGCGGCTATGGTCGCCGATAAGTTGGATCGCTGGATTAAAACGCATACTCCGCGTACAGATTCGTCGGATCGATACGCCGAGAACCCAATGGTTTTCTGGAATGCGGACATGCTCAATGCGATGTCTGCGAAACTTAAGCAGACATTGGCTGAGAAGCGCTTGTTGGTTCCGGCCACGGAACGCGAGTCGACTATTCGCCGTTTGACTTTAGTCGAAGGGTGGGTCCGTGATGGTTTGCTTTTGCAGGCCCATGACGAATTACTGTCGCTCCGTACTGCGCTTATTGCTCGCTTAAGGCGTAGTTTGCGCGCGCGCCTTGTGGGAACGGATCTTTACCGTGGAACGGCTTCTGTTCCAGCAGGGAGTCTTGTTGGTCCTTATAACGCCTTGCATACCCTCGAAGAAACGTTCCATGTGGTGGGCGAACGCGATCCGATTTGGATTGAAGACTTCCTCGAAATCTATAATGACCTGTTCCGCGTTGTTGAACGACTTGTTCCTCAAGATAAGAAATGACACGTAGTGTCATCCTGAGCGTAGCGTAAGCGAAGTCGAAGGATCTCTAGATAAATTTTATAGTCAAAAAAAAGAGCTCCCGAAGGAGCTCTTTTAAGTTTTATGGAGGGGTAAATTAGAAGCCGATGCTCAGCTGACCCATGTAGATACGTTCTTCGTCCTGGCCGGTGTAGTACCCCAGTTCTTCGGCCCAGGTGGCGAATTCAACTGTAAAGAATTGTAGTGCTTCGACGGCAAATCCTGCGGCAGGGTAGCCGCCTTTGAAACCACCAGAAAGGCGTACGGCCAGAGCTCGGAAAATGTTGCTATAACTGGGCCAGGCAAGTAGGGTCTGTTCGACTTCCATACCGAAGTTGATGTGAGAGAATGTCTTGTAATTGCGGTCTCCGGCATTTAAGGCGTCTGCGTAGTCGAAAGCAATGTTGAACTTGCGGCTAAAAGCGGTATTCTTGTTAAAGAATCGGGGACTGTAGTTTACACCCAGCGTCC
This sequence comes from Fibrobacter succinogenes, assembly GCA_902761355.1. GTDB lineage: Bacteria > Fibrobacterota > Fibrobacteria > Fibrobacterales > Fibrobacteraceae > Fibrobacter > Fibrobacter succinogenes_M. Next base: position 130,940 of record CACWJY010000001.1, read on the forward strand.
AGTTCGGGGTGAACTTGTCGCCGGCGAGTGACTTAAAGTAAATGTCGCGCAGAGATGTTCCCAAACGAACTTCGCGGGTGAGCTGGTAAAGAATGCCGAGGTCCATACCGAAGGAAATTGCATCGAGGTCGAACAGTTCGTCAGAAACGTCATGGTAGCGGTCTTCAAGGGAATCTTGAAGGTTCTTGTAGCTGCTTATACCGACGGTAATGATGTCTACCTTATGGCGCTTGGCGATCTTAAGACCTCCACCGACAGAGAGTCCGTCTATAATTTCGTATGCACCACCGGCCTGAGCTACCGCATCGACATAGAAGGTATCGATTGCTATTTGCGGGAGAAAAAGGCCTGCATCCAAGTAGGGGGCGATTGTACCATCGACCCAGAAGGCTCCACCAAAATTATGGAATGCAAGTTCTGCATCCATCTTGATTTTCATGGAGAGATATTCATGGTCATAGCTGTTTATCTTGTGAACTAATTCCGGATGTCCGGCAAGGGAGTCCATCAAAACATTTGACGGACTAAGGCCTTTGGCGTTTGCAACGTCGCGTGCATTGTTGTAAATGTCTTGCAAATCCTTGGCGACGTTATACGTTGAAAAATAAGTCTGAAACGGGCCTGCGCCGCCAAGGTTGAGCCGCATGTCGCCCCTGTTTCGGGGATAATAGCCTTGTTCTGGTTTTAACTCGTAGTTGCCCAGACGGTTGATTTGGGTTAAGCCGGCGTAGTTAAAATAGATGGCTTCTTTGTCGTCAACCAAGGCCACGTGGGCGTTACCCATGGCTTCGGCACGTATGGAACGGTGCGTTGGCGCTTTAGCCGCAAAAGAGGTTGTGGTTAGAACAAAAATCAGGATTAAAAGAACCTTCTTCATTATTTGTTCCTCCTCTCAAACCACTTAAGGTATCTGTCGTCATCGTAATTGGCCCAACAACCACCAATGTGCGTCTGTCTGTATTTTAAATCAAGTTGGCGTGTTGCTAAGTCTGAAGCCGGTGCTTTTACTTTTGCGATAGAATCCTTAATGTCCTTGAATTGGCTGTAAGGTAAACCCATTGGGTTCCAAATGAGCTTTGTCGCAAAGTTAAAACGGTGATCGCCTTGTGTTGTAAGACCGGTGGCTTCGTTGATGTACGAATTTAGAATATTGGTTCTGTTGGCATAATCCCCTCTAAAAAAGCCCCATTCCCATTTTAGCTCTTGTTGATTCGTTGATTTATCTGTTGCTATGGTTATTCCGTTCATGTCGATGTCAACATACCTGTATTTATTGTTAGGTTTTGTTTCTTTAACAATACGCATGTCGCTAATTAGGACATCTTGGCCTTTTTTTTGCTTTTCTAAGACTACTGAAACGGATTTGCTTTCGTCGTAATCTACGTTATCCTTGTCACTAACGTCTTCGTCAATTTCTCCGTCACCATCGTTGTCTTCGCCATCGTAGACTTCTTCGTCAATGCATCCGTCACCGTCATCATCGGTGATGTCGCTATAGGCCATTTGACCAATGATAATATTAAGAGTCTTTTTCTGTTCGTCTTCGTCATCGGCAGCATCTTTGGTTTGTTTAGCAAGCGCAGAGCACATGCTTCCAATTGCTGCTTGTTGAGCTTCGGGTCTTAGGTTGTTAAAACCTTGAAACATGTCGTCGAAGTAGTTTGACATGGATTCGGGGTTCATTTCGCAGGCTTCAAAAAATGCATTGAATGTTTCCATTGTTTCGCCTGGATCTTGTTTATATTGGTTTAATACTGTGGCATAATCACATCCTGTGACGTTTGCTTTGGGATTTTCGCATCCAGAAGGCAGTTTCTTTTTGAGGATGACCATTGTCTTTAGTGCCTGTAACACCATGTAGCCGTCCGAAATGGTCTTGTAGGTAATGACCCCATCATTCTTGCCGGCCTTATCGCGTTCAATAAACTGCTGAGCTATATCATTAACTTCTGTAATGATTGGTTCGAGCATTCTGGCGACGGCGGTGTCCATTTTTACGAGAGGATTATTTGTTCCTCCAGAGGCGCGGTCATCCTGGGCGTATTTCAGCAAAGAAAAAAGATTGGTTTCATTATGCTCAGCGAGTCTCTTGTTAAGAACGGACTTCATTAGGCCGTACCATGCCTCGGAGTGCGAGGAATCGGCAAAGATGGCTCTTCTAAAGTAGGTTTCGGCGGCGCTGTATTCGTTGTTGCGAAATTTAAGATAACCTTCGTAGGTGAGGGCGTTGGCGTCGTTACCCTTGATGTCTACACTTTCGGTCGGGTTGAACAGGTTGCAGCCGACAAAGCCAAATGCAAGAGCCAAGGCTGAGACCCATAAAAATTTGGATTTAAGTACGTTTTTCATTACATTATTCCCATTTTAACCAAAAGATAACATTATTCTTACAAAAAGGAAATGAGAATCTGTTTTTTCGTAAGTTTTTTGGAAATCCTTCGTTTTTTGTGGCTTTTTTGGAACCTTTTTTCGGATATTGTTAAAATATCTATCTTTGTGGTATGGAATCTTATCGAGAGTATTTTCCGACGAAGGCTTTTCGATTGGCCGAAATGCGTCTTGCAACCCTTTTGAGGGCGGAAAGGGATCGCTTGGATGCCATTGCTGCGTCTTTAGGACGGGAATCTGCGATAGGAACGGACAATTTGCTGCAGGAACTCCCTAAAATCAAGGAGTTTACCCGCGAATACCACAAGCTTTTCTCTCAATATTTGGATGCTGTTTTACCCCAACAGCCTCGCCCTATTCAATGTCGCCCCGCTTGTGGTAATTGTTGCCATCATTACCCGATGTCGGTTGAACCGTTTGAGTTGCTAACCCTTTATAGTGACCTCCGGGGGCGGAATGACCTACTGAATATTATGGAGGCATGTCAGGTTCGGGCCTCGCTTTTTAGTAAGTTGTTTGTTACTCGTCGTGAAGAAACCGAAAAAAAACAGGATGAAAGTGATCAAGGTGAATCTGGGCCTATGGACCTGGATGATTTGGCCGAAGATAAGGCTTTGCATGATTACTTTAGCCGTTGGCAGCCGTGCCCTTTTTCGGATAAGGTAGGGGATTGTACTGTTTATCCGTTGCGCCCAGTATCTTGCCGCATGTATTTTAGCGAAACTGATCCCAAGTTTTGTACTCCAGAACACTTGCAGACGCCCGAGAACGACAGCTATATCGTATATTTGCCTGACAGTATCGAAGATGCTGTTTATGGAATTTCGGAGCATTATGCCCTATTGGATTTGCCGGAAAGTTATTTTGGCGGGCTTTTGGCTGTAAATCGCTTTGAAGGGTTGCTGGGTGGAGTTGAAAAATGAATTTGTTTGGGATCCAGCTAGACCTTTTTGGGAACGCACCAAAGGAACCGGAAAAACCGAAGGTTCCGAGTAGTGTCTCGCAAAATGGGCTGGTACATTTCAAATATAATTCACAACTCAAGAAAAGTATCCGTTGCAAGGGGGGTGTGCTGTTTGGGCATCCCGAAGTGATTTTACCAGCTTATATGAAAGACCCGGAATTTGCTCCGGCTCGAGAACTGGCTGCAGAATGGGCTGAACATGCGGTTCGGCGTAAAACGGCTAAGAATAAGGCGGTTGTTAAGGATTTGGTGAACCGCTTTTGGACTCTTGTCGAGCAGATTCTTGCGGATCGTGGCGATGAGTCGCTTTCGAGTAAGGGGCGCCTTCCGCCTATAAAACCTCAGGGAAAGTATCACAACTTAAATGATGTGCTTGCGGCTATCAATAGCACTTATTTTGAAGATAAATTAACTTGCCGGATTACCTGGAGCAATCGAGTGGGCGGTCTTAGCTTTCATTCGGTACGAAAAGATCCTGTGACCGGAGAGGAATTTCATCTGATTAGCATTAGCAAGGGGTATGATGCCGCTAATTGCCCCGAATATGCCGTGGCGGGTGTCGTTTACCACGAATGCCTGCATATTGCCATTCCTGTAGAAGTGCGAAACGGCCGCCGCATTGTGCATGGCCGTAATTTTAGGGTGCGAGAACGGCAGTATATCTATTATGACGAATGGATTAAGTGGCATAATCAGGTTTTGCCGCAGAATATCCGCAAAATGCGCCGCCATGGCGAACTCTAAAATTTCTATCTTTCTGCCGTAAATTTTAAACGTGATTTAATCACAGGATAAATACTATGGCAATGCAAGATATGAACGACCAGGTGCAAGCGCGCCTCGCTAAGCTCGACAAGTTCAAGGAAATGGGTGTGGAAGCATATCCGCACAAGTTCAACCGCACGCATGATTCCAAGGTTTTGAAAGAAAATAAGGATGCCCTGATGGCATCTGGCGAAGAAATCGCTTTTGCTGGCCGCGTGGTTCGTTTTAACCGCAAGGGCAAAATGTGCTTTATGCACCTTAAGGACCGTTATGGCCGCTTGCAGGTGGTGGTCGCCCGCGACGAAGTCGGCGAAGAAAACTACGAAGTCGTGAAGATGACCGACCTGGGTGACTTTATCGGCGTGAACGGTTCTATGTTCGAAACCCAGACGGGTGAATACTCTGTGCATGTGAAGAAGGTGACCATGCTCAGTAAGGCTGTGCGCCCGCTTCCGGTGGCTAAGGAAAAGGTTGACGAAAACGGCAACAAGGTCGTGTTCAACGAATTTGCCGACGTGGATACCCGCTACCGTCAGCGTTACATTGACATGGCCTTGAACGATGATGTGAAGGACGTGTTCATCAAGCGTTTCAAGATTCTGCAGGCTATCCGCGAATACCTCATCGAAAAGGGATTCATCGAAGTCGAAACTCCGACGCTCCAGCCGATTTACGGCGGCGCGAACGCCCGTCCGTTCACCACACACCACAACGCTTGCGACATGACGCTTTACCTGCGCGTGGCCCCGGAACTTTACCTGAAGCGCTGCATCGTGGGCGGTATGGAAAAGGTGTTCGAATTCTCCAAGAACTTCCGTAACGAAGGTATGGACCGTACGCATAGCCCGGAATTCACCGGCCTCGAATTCTACGAAGCCTACGCCGACTACAACGACATGATGGTGCACTTCGAAAACATCTACGAACGTGCCTGTATTGCCGCTAACGGTACGACTAAGATTGAATACCAGGGTAAGGAAATCGACTTCAAGGCCCCGTGGCCGCGCTACAGCATGATCGAAGCCATCGAAAAGTTCGGCGGCCTCAAGGTCAACGAAATGAGCGACGACGAAATCAAGGCCAAGATGGAAGAACTCGGCGGACACCTCGACGGCGAATTCAGCCGTGGCCGCGGTATCCTTGAACTGTTCGAGCTCACCGTGGAAGACAAGCTCATCCAGCCGACCTTCATCAAGGATATGCCGACCGAAAGTACGCCGCTCTGCAAGAAGCACCGTACCATCGAAGGCCTTATCGAACAGTTCGAGCCGTACGCTAACGGCTGGGAACTGGGCAACGCCTACACCGAACTTAACGACCCCATCCGTCAGCGTGAGCTCCTTGAAGACCAGGTGCGCCGCGGCCGCGGTGGTGAAGGCGAAACTCACCCGATGGACGAAAACTTCATGCACGCTATCGAAAGTGGTTTGCCGCCTACCGGTGGTGTGGGCTTCGGCATCGACCGCATGGTCATGCTCCTCACGAATCAGCAGACCATCCGCGACGTGCAGCTGTTCCCGCTGATGAAGCCGGAGACTTGCTAATCGATGAATAAACTAGAGTGGCTTATCGCCTGGCGTTATTTGGGGGCCCAACGCAAAAGCCTCTTTGTGTCGCTGATTGGCATTTTCAGTATGCTTGGCGTTTCTATCGGCGTTTTTGCGCTGGTAGTTGCGCTTGCTGCCGTAAACGGCTTTGAAGAAGAAGTGACTGCCCAAATGATTGGGAAGGACGCTCACTTTGAAGTCATGGCATATAACGGTGATTTTATCGCTCCCTATGACAGCCTTACCAAGGAAGTCCGTTCGCGTGATTCGCGCGTGGTGGCATCATCCCCGTTTATCATTTATAAGGTGGGCATCAGTTCCAAGAAGGTGAACGACGGTATCGTGATTTACGGTATCGATTCGGAATCATCGAAGGGTGTTACCGATATCTATAAGTCTATGAAGTGGGGTAACTACTCTGTGGATAGTCTTGAAGATTTAAGCGGTACAAGACGTCCTGGAATTATCCTTGGGGCAGGCCTTGCGAACAGACTCCGTGTGGTGGTAGGCGATAAGCTTGTGCTGCAGACCTTCCAGAGTCCTGACGCGATGGTTAGCAGTGGTGGCCCCAAAATGATGATGTGCGTGGTGAGCGGCATCTTTGAAACGGGTACCTACGAATACGATGGAAACCTTGCCTATGTGGGTATCTCGGAGTTGCAGAAACTGCTTGGCTTGGGTGATGTGGTGACGGGAATTCAGTTCCGTCTGAACAATCATTGGCTCGCCGGTGAAGCGGTGGATAGCCTTGCCTCTTGGCTTGGTTACCCCTATTATGCAATGGACTGGAAAACCAAAAACATCACGCTTCTCAAGTGGATGAACTACGAAAAGTTTATTGTGGCGGCGGTGATTTGCCTGATCATTCTGGTGGCTGCGTTCAATATTATCAGTAGCCTCATTATGGTGGTGATTGACAAGACGAAAGAAATCGGTATCCTCCGTAGCATGGGCTTTAGCAAGGCGGGTGTCATGCGCGTCTTTATGCTCATGGGTAGCTTTATTGGCGTAGGTGGAACGATTGTCGGTGGAACGATTGGTCTTGTCCTTTGCAAGTTGCAAGAGGCTTATCACTTTATCAAGCTCCCCGGCGATGTCTACGTGATTCCGTACTTCCCGATTTCGGTACACTTGTTGGATGTTCTCCTTATCTTTGTAATTGGTATCGCACTTTGCGTGGCTGCCACCTTGCTCCCGGCATGGAAGGCTAGCCGCTTGGATCCTGTGGGGGCGATTAGGCATGAGTAGCTTGTTGCAAACGATTGATCTTCGTCGCGAATTTTCTGAAACGGGCGAAAAACTTGAAATTTTGAAAGGTGTCAACTTTTCGATGGAAGAAGGTGAACTTGTGGCTCTTACGGGTTCTTCTGGTTCGGGTAAGTCTACTTTCTTGAATTTGGTGGGCATGCTCGATACGCCGACTTCTGGAGAAATCCTTTTTAAGGGTAAGGCCCTTTCTAAATTCAACGATGCTGAACGGGACCGCTATCACCGCGTGCAGGTGGGTTTTGTGTTTCAGTTCCACCATTTGTTGAGTGAATTTACGGCGATTGAAAACGTGTGCGTGCCGGGACGAGTTCTCGGAACCTCTGAAAAGGAATGCCGTGAACGAGCTGAAATGCTTTTGGAGACTGTTGGCCTTAAGGACCGTCTCAAGCATTTGCCTCGTGAACTCAGTGGCGGTGAACGTCAGCGTGTGGCGATTGCCCGTGCGCTCATGAACCATCCGGACTTGGTGCTTGCGGATGAGCCGAGCGGCAACCTGGATGAAGCGAATTCTGCAATGCTGAACGAACTGATTGGTGAACTCAACGAAAAGTTCAACCAGGCATTCTTGATTGTAACGCATGACGAAAAATTGGCTAGCTTTGCAAAACGCCGCGTCGTAATGCATGGTGGCGTGATTCAGTAGTTGAGGCAAAATTATGTCAGATATCAACGGTATTTTTTCGAAGAAAGCGAAAGCTGTTTTACAGGCTGCTCGTATTGCGGCCCGCAACTTGGGCAGCGACAGTGTGACAACTGAGCACTTGCTGCTAGGACTTGTTCGCGAAGATTCCGGTTTTGCGGCAGAAACGTTACGAGCTCTTAAGGTGAATCTGAATGACCTTGGTGAAACCGTCCAGCGTTCTCTTACCACAAACGGTGGTATCATGACTGTGGGGGATGCCCATGGTGCATTGCTCTCTTTTACGACTCGTTGCAAGGCTGCTCTTTTTAATGCTGCCAAGATTGCCAAAGAAGAAGGGGACCAGTACATTGGTCCGGAGCATTTGATGCTTGCCATACTGCAGCAGACAGAATCTCCGGCGGCAGGGACACTTTCGACTTTTGGAATTACTTACGAAAACTTTGAAGAAGCCTTGGTCCAGATTAAGCGCGAGGCGATGAATGGACAGACTCCGGGTGATGCTGAAAATGCGGAACCCGATGAACGCTATGAAAATCAGGGACGTGGCGAAACTCGTCAGCAGGTTCGTGCACAGAGCCGTTCTAAGACTCCGATTCTCGATCATTTTGGTCGAGACTTGACCGCTCTTGCCAAGCAGGGGAAGTTGGACCCGATTATTGGCCGTAGTAGCGAAATTGAAAGGTTGATTCAGATTCTTTGCCGTCGCAAGAAGAATAACCCAGCCCTTATTGGTGAACCGGGTGTGGGTAAGACGGCCATTATCGAAGGCCTTGCTCAGAAAATTGTTCAGAAGAAGATTCCTGAACTCTTGATGAATAAGCGTGTGGTGACGCTTGATGTTGCCGCGATGGTTGCAGGTACCAAGTACCGTGGTCAGTTCGAAGAACGTGTGAAGGGTCTGATTATGGAACTTCAGCGTGTCGACAATTCGGTTATCCTCTTTATCGACGAACTTCACACGATTGTGGGGGCCGGAGGTTCCGAAGGAAGTCTTGATGCTTCGAATATCTTTAAGCCGGCTCTTGCTCGTGGTGAACTTCAGTGTATCGGTGCAACAACGATTGATGAATACCGTAAGTATATCGAAAAGGATGCTGCGCTTGAACGCCGCTTCCAGACGATTATCGTCAATCCGCCCAATTCCGAAGATTCCATTCAGATTCTTGAGGGGCTTCGTCCCAAGTACGAACAGCACCACAAGGTACATTATACTCCCGAGGCTATCCGTGCTTCGGTAACCTTGGCTGAACGTTACATTAGTGATAGATTCTTGCCAGATAAGGCTATTGATGTACTTGATGAAGCTGGAGCACGTGTTCGATTGAATTCGATTCGCACGCCGCAAGACCTTAAAGAAATGGAAGATGAACTTGCGGCGGCCATGCAGAAAAAAGAAGAGGCGATTGCTGAGCAACAGTACGAAACCGCAGCGTCCCTTCGCGATAAGATTGAAGAATTGACGAGCCGCATCGCAGAAAGACGTGATGCGTTGAATAAGGAAGATTCTGCGGATTTCCCGGTAGTCGATGAAAATGAAATCCGCGATTGTATTAGCAAGATGACGGGGATTCCTGTAAGTCGCCTTGCTGGAGAAGAAACGCAAAAACTCTTGAAACTGGGTGACGAAATTAAGGAAAGAGTCATTGGTCAGGATCAGGCTGTCGATGCTGTTGTTAAGGCGATTCGCCGTACTCGTGCGGGAATTCGTAACAACAAACGTCCGATGGGAAGTTTCTTGTTCCTTGGTCCCACGGGTGTTGGCAAGACTGAGTTGGCGAAGGTCTTGAGTCAATGCCTGTTTGGTAGCGAAGAATCCATGATTCGCATTGACATGAGCGAATACATGGAAAAGCATAGCATCAGTCGCCTGATTGGTGCGCCTCCGGGATATGTGGGCTTTGAAGATGGCGGCGGACAGTTGAGCGAAAAGGTTCGCAAGCGCCCCTATTGTGTTGTGCTCTTAGACGAAATTGAAAAGGCTCATCCGGATATCTATAATCTGCTTTTGCAGATTCTGGATGACGGTATCTTGACAGACAGTTATGGCCGTAAGATCAATTTCAAGAATACCATCATCATTATGACGAGTAATGCTGGTGCTCGCGAAGTGCGCCATAGCTCTGGCATGGGCTTTACCAAGATGGGGGAGACCGACGATTACGAACGTATGGAAACCGCCATTCGCGAAGAAGTCAAGCGTGTGTTCTCTCCTGAATTCTTGAACCGTATCGATGAACAGATTGTGTTCCGTCCGCTGACTAAGAAAGATCTTGCCTCGGTGGTGGATATTCAGCTTACGTTCCTCCAGAAGAATTTGTCCGAAAGGGGAATCCTCTTGGAAGTTTCTGAAGCTGCTAAGGAATTCATCGTTTCGCATAACTATGATTCTGCTCTTGGTGCTCGCCCGATTCGCCGCTCCATTCAGAATCTGGTTGAAGACGAAATTGCCGAAGGCCTGTTGCTTGGAATCTATAAGGATTTCACGACGATTTCGATTGATGTCGAAAACAACAAGCTCAAGTTTACATCTGAGGCTCTGCCAAGTTAAATCGGAATTAACTATATTTCCGCTCGAAAAATTTCAACACTAAACCCAAGAGGTTATACAATGGCTAAAATTCCTGCAGTTCTTATCTTTGGCGCACCGGGTTCTGGAAAGGGTACCGTTGGCGCAAAGCTCGCTGCTACTACTTCTCTCAAGCACATCTCTACGGGTGATATCTTCCGCGGTATCGCTCCGTCCAGCGAATCCGGCAAGCTCCTCGCTTCATACTCTAGCAAGGGCCTCTTGGTTCCGGACGAAGCCACTGTCGAAATCTTCGGTCGTTTCATCGAAGGTCTCGTGAACACCAATAAGGTGAATCCGGACAAGGACACCCTTCTCCTCGACGGTATTCCTCGCACGGTTGCTCAGGTCAAGCTCATTGAATCTGTGGTCGACGTGAAGCACATCTTCGTGCTCGACATCAAGGACGAAAAGACCATCGTGGCCCGCCTCCTCAACCGCGCTAAGATTGAAGGCCGTAAGGATGACGCCGACGAAGCTGTCATCAAGAACCGCCTCAAGGTGTACAAGGAATCCACTGCCAAGGTGCTCGGCAAGTACAGCAAGTCCATCATCAGCCGCATTAACGGCGATAACACTCCGGACGAAGTGTTCTGCGACACTCTCGCTGCCTACGTGAAGTTCTGCAAGAGCGCTTGCAAGGCTTGCGCCAAGAAGGCTCCGGCTAAGAAGGCTTCCAAAAAGAAGTAATTTTATTTAAGCTAAAAAGCTTAAAGAGACCGTGGAAAATATCCGCGGTTTCTTTTTGTTTGGGGACAGCAAAATTTTTTGCATTTTAGTACGAAAAAACTTAAGAAAAACTTTCAAAGCTGATTATGTTTTTCTATTTTTACATCAAAATGAGTTTTTAAAGGTAAAAAATGGAACCGAATCCGCAATATTCTTCTTCCGCTTCAAATTCTGCTTCTCATAATAAAGATGATGACGAAATCGACTTGCTCGAAGTCTTGGGAATCCTTTTAAAGCATAAGCTTTTTCTTTCTGTATGTATCATCTTTGGTTGTGTTGTTGGATTTTTGGTCTCAAATTGGATGACCCCGCAATATACAAGCGACGCCCTTTTGCAGATTGATGTTAAGGGTAACAAGGCTGGTAAAGCTATGGGCGAAATGGGTGCCCTCTTGGATGTTGCTAGCCCGGCCGAAGCAGAAATTGAACTCTTGAAGAGCCGCATGGTGCTAAGTTTTGTGGTGGAACAGGAACATCTTTGTTTTAACGCTTATCCGATTGGTGCTCTGGATCGCTTGCTGCATAAACAGGGCCGCATGGATATTGAAAACCTTTATATTCCAGAAATAGCTCGTGCCGAAAAATGGACTGCGGAAGCGGTCAGTGAAAATGAAATTGCTGTTTATACGCCTGAAGGAATCAAACTATTGCAGGGACCTGTTGGAGAACGTCTGACTGCTGCCTATGGTGGCGATACTTTGGTGATTCAGGTGAAACACCTGCTTGCAACGCCGGGTCAGAAATTTGTAATTGCTCAGTCCGAACCTCTAGATGCGGTTCGAGGATTGGTGAAGTCCTTGGATGTCGCTGAAAAAGGCAAACAGACGGGTATTATTGGTGTTTCTTATACCAACCGCTATGCTGACAAGGCTGCTTCGGTTTTGAATTCTATTGCCAATATCTATCTGCGTCAGAATGTCGAAATGCGCAGTGCTGAAGCCGAAAAAACTTTGGAGTTCTTGGAAGCGCAGCTCCCGGGTGTCAAGGCCAAGTTGGATACTGCAGAAAAGGCCTTGGCTGATTACCGATTGAAAATTGGCTCTGTGGATATGACGGGTGAAACGAGATCTCACCTTGAAAAGGTTGCAGAACTCGAGAAACAAATTTTGGAATTGGATCAACAACGTCAAGAAGCCACTCGCTTGTTCAAGGAAGAACACCCGGCTGTTCAGACCATTATGCAGCAGCAGAGCCGTTTGCGTTCAGAACTTTCTAGGTTGAAAAAGTCTGCTGAAAATATGCCGAGAACGCAGCAAGATGTGTTGAGCTTGCAAGAAGAAGTTGCTGTGAACAATGCTCAATACACGGCGATGCTTAACAATATCCAGCAGCTTCGTGTGGTGCGCGCTGGCGAAGTCGGTAACGTTCGTATAGTGGACTATGCCCAGATTGAACGTAAGCCGAGCAAGCCGAATAAGAAAGTTGTCTTTGCTGGCTGTGTTGGCGGTTTTTTCCTTTTGGGTGCATTGCTGATTTACCTGTTGCAGATGACCAAGCGTGGCGTTCGTAGCTCTCTCGAAATTGAACGTGAAACGGGAATCAGTGTTTACGCTAAAATTCCGAAATCCGAAAATACGATTTTGTCTCGCCGCAATAAGGGCAAGAATACGAAGCCTCTAGTGAATGAAGATCCTGAAGCTCCCGCGAGTGAATCGTTGCGTTCTCTTTATACGGCTATTGATTTTGCTGTTGCAGATATGCATGTGATGCTTGTGACTGGCATGATTCCGGGTGTCGGCAAGTCGTTTGTTTCTAAGAATGTTGCCGCGCTGTTTGCTGGGTCTGGCAAGAAAACGTTGTTGATTGATGCGGACATGCGTCGTGGCGTGGTTTATAGTCATCGTAAGCAAGGACTTGGTGATGTTCTTGAAGGTAAGTGTTCTTTGGATAGTGCAGTTGCTGATTCCATTACGCCGAATATGTTTGTGCTTGGTGCTGGTAAAACGACTGTTGCTCCTAGCGAACTATTGCGTGGCGATACCTTTAAGAATTTGCTGGATGAGGCCAGGTCCAAGTTTGATATTGTAATTGTGGATACACCTCCTCTGGAATTGGTGACGGATACGGAATTGATTTATCCGAATGTTGATTTTGCCTTGTTCGTACTTCATTACGGTAAGCATTCCATGGACCAGATTAAAGAATCCATGAAAAAACTTGATCGTTGCTGTGAAGGTAAACCAAGAGCATTTGTAATGAACCACTGTGAACATGATGGCCATGGATACGGATATGGTGGCTACGGTGGTTATGGCTACTATGGTAAGTACGGCTATTACAACAAAGACAAAAAGAAAAGAAGCTAGTCTACGGAGTTGTTGACATGAAAGTTCTTGTGACCGGTGCTGCAGGGTTTATCGGTTCTAAAGTCATGCAGATGTTGGCTGCTCGTGGTGACGAGGTCGTTGGTTTAGACAACATCAACAATTATTATGATGTTCGTCTTAAGTATGGCCGCTTGCGAGAAAATGGCTTTGATTGCCCGTCGTGCGATATGGCTTGGGGGCAGATGCAAACGAGCTCCCGCTTTTCAAATTGCCGTTTTGTGCGCATGGGGCTAGAAGACAAGGCTTCGATTGATAGTCTTTTTGAAAAAGAAAAATTTGATAAGGTCTTAAACCTGGCGGCTCAGGCTGGGGTTCGTTACTCGATTACTAATCCGTATGCCTATATGCAGAGCAATATGGTAGGTTTTCTGAATATTTTGGAAGCCTGTCGCCACTTTGGTGTAAACCATCTTGTTTATGCATCTAGCAGTTCCGTGTATGGCATGAATTCTAAGGTGCCTTATAACGAAGACGATAAGGTAGATTCTCCTGTTAGTTTGTATGCGGCTAGCAAGAAGAGCAACGAACTGATGGCCCATGCCTATGCAAAGTTGTATGGAATCGCCATGACGGGGCTCCGTTTCTTTACGGTTTATGGACCGTGGGGTCGTCCGGATATGTCGCCCATGCTTTTTGCAACGGCAATTGCGCGTGGTGAGCCCATTAAGGTTTTCAACAATGGTGACATGATTCGTGATTTTACCTATATCGACGATATTGCCGAAGGTACCATTCATGTGCTTGACCGTAAGCCCGATGCAAACCTCTGTGCGAACAATGTCCCGTACAAGGTTTATAACATCGGCTGTAGCCATCCTGTAAAGTTGATGGACTTTATTGATGAAATCGAAAAGGCTTATGGAATGCCTGCTCAAAAGAAGTTTCTGCCGATGCAACCGGGTGATGTCTATCAAACGAATGCTGATACTTCTAAGCTGGAAGCCGAGGCCGACTACAAGCCGCATTGGCGTTTGCATGATGGTATTCAACAATTCATGCAGTGGTTCAAAAGCGACCTGAATCCTTTGAAGTAATTTTCTATCTTTAAGGACATGAAAGTCCTTTTATATGATACTACCCTCCGTGACGGTAACCAAGACCGTAAGATAAGCCTTTCTCTTGCTGATAAGTTGCAGATTGCGCGAATTCTGGACCATTTCGGTTTTGATTACATTGAAGGGGGTTGGCCTAATCCGAGCAACCCGACTGATGAAGAATTTTTTCAGAAGATTAAGGATGTCAAGCTGAAGCATGCCAAGATAGCTGCATTCGGTTCGACTCGTCGTCCTAAGATGCTGCCCGAGAATGATCCCTTGTTGCAGGCACTTGTTAAATCGGGTGCTCCGGTTAAGACCATTTTTGGAAAGAGCTGGGACTTGCATGTGACGGATGTTATCCGTACGACGCTCGAAGAAAATCTTGATATGATTGAATCTTCGGTCGCCTACCTCAAGGATCATTCCGAAGAAGTGATTTATGATGCGGAACATTTTTTTGATGGCTACAAGGCAAATCCTGAATATGCAATAGAAACACTCCGTGCTGCCGAAAAGGGTTGTGCTGATTGCATTGTTCTTTGTGATACCAATGGCGGCACGATGCCTTGGGAACTCGAAGAAATTGTAAAGGATGTAAAAAAGAAAATTTCGACGCCCATCGGAATCCATGTTCATAATGATGCTGGCCTTGCCGTATGCAATAGCATCTATGCCGTTAAGAATGGCGCCTTGATGGTGCAGGGCGTGGTGAACGGCTATGGTGAACGTTGCGGTAATGCAAATCTTACGACGATCGCCGCCGACCTTTACTTTAAGATGGGGGCGAAGTTCTTTGCCGCTAAAAAGATGGCAAGACTCCGTCAGTTGAGTAGTAATGTGGATCAGATTGTGAACTTGCCGAGCGATGTTCATGCACCGTATGTGGGGGATGCCGCCTTTGCGCATAAGGGCGGTGCTCACATCGATGGTGTGATGAAGGTGTCTCGCAGCTTTGAACACATTGACCCGCATGCCGTGGGTAATGACCGCGTGTTTGTGACGAGCGATCAGGCAGGTGGTTCCTTGGTGGTTGAAAAGCTCAAGGCTATCAAGCCGGGCATCGATAAGAAGGACCCGGTGGTCGGTAAGCTTCTTACCCTTATCAAGGAACGTGAAAACGCTGGTTGGCATTTTGATAGCGCCGAGGCGAGTTTCAAGATGTTGGTATACCGTCAGCTGGGAATGGTCGAAGAACCGTTCAAGGTGCTGAACTACCGCGTGATTGAAGATAAGACTCCGCAGGGCGTTTCTGTGTCGCAGGCGACGGTTAAGCTCCAGATTGGCGACAAGATTAGCCATCAGGTGAGCGAAGGCGACGGTCCGGTGAACGCGCTTGATGCGGCGCTCCGTAAGGCATTGCTCCCGTTCTTCCCGAACATGGCGAAGGTCAAACTCGATGACTATAAGGTGCGCGTACTTGGAAGCAAGGTGGCCTCCGATGCGACGGTCCGCGTGTGGACAACTTTCGGCGACGAGAAAGGTTACTGGAATGTGGTCGGTGTTTCGAGCAACATCATCGAAGCTTCTTGGATGGCTTTCGTGGATGGCCTCACCTACAAGATTCTGGTGGACAACAAGGTGATTGAAAACGCCTACAAGCATCTGGACGTGAATCCAGTTGCTCCTGCCAAGGCAAAAGAGGAACCCGCTCCGACAAAATCGAAAAATTTGACTGCCCGTAAGGTCCGTAACCTCGCCGGTGTTTCAAGGAAAAAGTAAGTTATGCAAATTGTAAAAGTTACTCCGAAATCTGCTGAAATTGAACGCATCTGCGGCCGCGAGGTTGCTCCGTCTAAAGATATTCATGACAAGGTGATGCAAATTCTTGCCGATATCAAGAAGGGCGGCATCGCCAAGGCGACTGAATACGCTCAGAAGTTTGATGGCCTTAAGGGCAAGAACATTCGCGTGCCGGCATCTGCAATCGAAAAGTCTGCGGCCAAATGCCCTGCGGAACTTCAAAAGGCCTTAAAGCAGGCAATCAAGAACGTACGCGATTTCCATCAAAATCAGATGGAAGAATCCTGGCTTATGGAAGGCAAGGATGGTGTGGTTCTTGGTCAGCGTATTCGCCCGATGAAGCGTGTTGGTCTTTATGTGCCGGGTGGTGCTGGTATTTATCCGAGTACCGTGATTATGAATGCGGTGCCGGCTCTGGTGGCTGGCGTGCAGGATATCGTGGTGGTGACTCCGATTAAGGGTGAAATCAACCGCGCGGTAGCATTTGTTCTCAAGGAACTTGGCATTACTGAAGTTTACCATATTGGTGGTGCGCAGGCTATTGGTCTTTTGGCTTACGGCGCAAAAGATGCCAAGGGTAAGACGGTCGTAGAACGCGTCGACAAGATTGTGGGACCGGGCAATGTGTTTGCAGCCATTGCAAAGAAAGAAGTCTTTGGCGTTGTCGATATCGATATGGTGGCTGGTCCTTCGGAGGTGTTGGTTCTTTGTGATAACACTTGCGATCCGGATTTTGTCGCTGCAGACCTGCTTTCTCAGGCTGAACATGGTTCTGGCTTTGAGGCCGCCATCTGCATTACAGACAACATGGAAACGGCCCAGATGGTGAGTGCCTGTGTTGACGTTCAGGTGGAAAACTCACCGAAGCGAGAACTTTTGGAAAAGGTTCTTGGAAACTTTGGCCGTATTCTGGTGGTCAAGGATTGGTTTGACGGAATTGAAATTGCAAACCGCATTGCTCCGGAACATTTGGAAGTGATGACTGCCGAAGCGGAATCGATGGCTGCTCAGATTGAAAACGCTGGCGCTGTGTTTATCGGCCCGTGGTCCAGCGAACCGGTGGGTGACTACTTTGCTGGCCCCAACCACGTGCTGCCTACCAACGGCACGGGTCGGTTCTTCAGCCCGCTTGGTGTGTACGACTTTCTCAAGCGTATGAGCATCATCCGCTACAGTGAAAAGGCCATCAAAAAGAATGCGAAGGCGATTGCCGCCGTTGCTACTGAAGAAGGCTTTATCCACCACGCTGCAGCTGTTCTCAAGCGCCTGTAATAGTTAAGTGCCTATAAGAAGGGCTCCTCGTTTGAGGAGCCTTTTTTAATTATAAACACTTTTAGAATAAAAACATTGTGCCGTCGCCGAGGTTGACACAGACTCGGTTACGTCCATTTTCTTTGGCATTGTATAGAGCATCATCGGCGCGTTTGATGATTGTCTCGACGGAATCGCCCGGTTGACGTTCTGTAAATCCAACGCTAATCGTGACAGAAATGCAGTCATTTTTGTCGGGAAGCGGAATTTTCATCGCCTCGACAGTAGCGCGCAGTCTTTCACCTACGATCTTTGCGTTTTCGATACTTGTTCCTGGCAAGAAAATGGTGAATTCTTCGCCTCCGTAACGAACGGGCATGTCGGTTGGTCGCAAGCATTGCAAAATAGCCTTGGCGACGGCAATCAGCACCTGGTCGCCTACAAGGTGGCCGTAGGTGTCGTTGATGTTCTTAAAGTGATCGATATCCAACATGAATGCGGAAAGGTGTAGATTTCCGGCGTTACTGCGGCTGAGTTCGCGGGTGTACATTTCTTCGAGCCAACGGCGGTTATGAAGTCCGGTGAGAGAGTCCACCTTGGCGTTTTCTTCGATGCAACGGATATGGTATTCTTCTTCACATACAACCCTGTTGTTGTTGCGAAGTCGATGACTTAAAATCTGTAAAAAATTGAGACAAAGGTCATGTGACGCGTTCAGCATGGCGAGAGCCGTATCGCCATCAATAATCAGAATTTTGCTAGTCTCTTTTGCATAGACCTTGGCGCTGGGTTTTACGTTCTCGAAAATAGACATTTCGCCGGCGCAATGCCCTGGTCTGATAAAGTCGGTGTAGTTGCCGCCTTGTGACTCGACTCTAACTTCTAGAAGACCATCTAGTAGGACGATAAGCCGCCGCATGGGGTGGTCAGGGTTGATAAGCATTGTCCCTGGGGTGGCGACAAGAGTCTTACAGCCGAGCAGGTACCCTGCAAGGCTTTCGAAGGCGACATTCTTGAATATTTCTTGTCGCACGAATTCTGCCCTAGAAATAGGCAGTGTTTCTAGTTCGTTAGCACTCATACCATAATTATATACAAAATCTTTTAAAACGGAACTCTAAAATGCTATTTTTTGGAAAAAGTATGGTAAAAAAGGTCTGTAAATGGCAAAGCTTATACTCCAATCTGTATTATTCCAAGGCAAGAAGCAAGATATTTTGATTTCTGAAAAAAAATTTTCTAAGGTGGGCCAGCCTCTTACGGAACGTGATCGAGAAAAGGCTGAAGTGGTAAATTGTGATGGTCTTGCCATTGTTCCGCCGTTTTACAATGGTCATTGTCATGCCGCCATGACTCTTTTGCGTGGCTATGCCGATGACATGCCGCTACAGGAGTGGCTTACAAAATATATTTGGCCTTTCGAAGCAAAACTGACGAATAAGGCTGTTGAAATCGGAACTCGCCTAGCTGTCCTCGAAATGATCAAGTCCGGAACGGTATTCTTCGCGGATATGTACTGGCGCCGCGAATACACCATGAAGGTTGTCAAGGAAATGGGTATCCGCGCCGCCATTGGCGTTACCTTTGCAGAAAATCTGGATACTCCGGAACACATCGAAGAAAATTTTGATTTTGTCCGCAAGCATTTGCATGAATCGGAACGAGTACAGATTGCGGTGATGCCACATTCCATTTACCTGGTCGGCGAAAAACTTTTCAAGCGTTGCGCGAAGATTGCCCATGAAGAAGGAATGGTGCTTCATACGCATTTGTCCGAAACTCTTAAAGAGGTCCGCGACTGCAATAAGCAACATGGTTGCTCGCCGGTAGAATTGCTTGACCGATATGGGGTTTTGGATGAAAATCTGGTGGCTGCACATTGTGTCCATTTGACAGATTGTGATATGTCTTTGATGGCTGATGCGGGTGCCGCTTCGATTTTGAATCCGTGTTCTAACTTGAAGCTTGGAAGCGGTATTCCGAAGATTGCTAAGATGCTGGATAGTGGCATGTTGCTTGGTATCGGGACCGATGGCGCTTCATCTAATAACAACCTTGATATGCACGAAGACATGAAACTGGTGTCCCTGTTGGCCAAAGCGAACGGTCGCGCCGATACACTTCCGGCATGTGAGGTGCTGAATATGGCGACTGCTCACGGGGCTATGGCTTACAATATTCCTGCGGGTGTGATTAGCGAAGGTTTCTTGGCGGATGCTCTGTTGCTGGACTTAAAGAATGAAAGACTTAATCCGCTTCATAATCTCGAAAGCAATTGGGTGTATGCGGCTGATTCTAGTGCGATTCATTCGGTTATCTGTAATGGAAAGTTTGTGATGCGTAATCGTCATGTAGATGGCGAAGAAGATATTGTTAAAGAGGCTAATGCTTGTGCTTTAAAATTAGCCGGCAAATAAAAAAGTGCCGATTAGCTCGGCACTGATGTTTTATTCCTGCGTTGACAAAGGGGGGGGCGAACTTTAAGAATCTATTGCTTTATAGGTTCTGTTGCTTTATCTGTAATTTCGTTGGCGGCTTTTTGTGCAGCCTCTTTAGCGGCTTCTTTTGCCGCATCTACCGCTTTGTCTGTTGCTTCTTTGGCGGCCCCTTTTGCTGCCTCAGTCGCTTTTTCGGTTGCTTCTTTGACTGCCTCGTTTGTTTTTTCGGCGGCTTTGTTAGCCATGTTTTTGGTAAATTCGGTTGCCTTTCGTTCTGCGACACCCACAAGGTCGATAGGTTCGGAGGAGTATCCCATTGCTTCTAGCGAGCCTTTATAGGCTGCGTAGGCGACTGCATCGTCGCGGGTTTCTTGGACGACTCCGCCAAAGGGGAGTATGTGCAGAATGGTGAGCAATACAAAACAGATAAGAATGGCCTTGACGACGCCGAATATGCCGCCAAGAATTCGGTCGGCTCTGCCTGCAACGGTTCCTGTGATAGCCTTGTTTACCATGTGGCTTACAAAGAGTAAAGCGAGGAACGGAATTAGGAAACCGATGCAGATACAGACAAGCGTTGTCGAAAACGTACTTGTTTGTAAGGTGCTAGAGATCGTGTCCGAAAGAAGGTTGTTGGCAAAATAGGCTCCGGCGATAGCTGCTGCCCAGGCTAGTAAGCGGAATATTCCGCGCAAAAAGCCATGCCAAATTCCAATCAGCATAAAAAAGATAATCAAAACGAGGCAGACAATGTCGATGCTGTTCATTGTTGAATTACTTTATAATGAAATAGGTGATTAAATAGCTAATAAGAGCACCAAGGAGAGTTCCTATGATCGCTCCCTTAAAAAAGTGAAATTTAAAATACGTGGGATAGGTGGGCGGTGTTACGAAAAGGGTCTCGTCAAGAGTTTCTGTTTTTTGCTTGATGGAGTCCTTAATGGCATAAATCCAATTGGCCATGTAGGGAACCATGTCGCGAGGCAGGTTTCTCATGACGATTGAAACCTGTTCAGCAGCGTCAAAAGCGGTGAGGGGGCGCTTACGAGGATCTTTGTTCAAGAGCTTGACGATAATCTTTATGAGACGAGAGGGAATCTCTTTGGAGAAAGCTTTTTCGGTGACCTTGAGCTTTTGAATTCGCTGAATGGTATCGCTGAAACTTGTCCCGCGGAAAAGATTTTGACCCATGAGCATTTCGCATGCGATAATGCCAACTGCAAATAGGTCCGAGGCGGGGGTTGCTTCTTCACCGATGGTTTGTTCTGGGCTCATGTAGGTGACTGTTCCGAGAATGGCTCCGGTTTGCGTGAGTCGCTCGGCGTCTTCGCCTTTGCTGAATTTTAACGGAGATTCTGTATGGGCGATACCAAAATCGAGCAGATGGATACGACCGTCGTTATCGACCATGATGTTCGCTGGCTTTAGGTCTCGGTGAACAATTCCTTTGCGGTGAGCTTCGCCCAAGGCGCATAAGATTTCGTGCAGGATGCTGTAAACGACCCACAGGGGAGGCTGCTTTACTTTGTCTAGGATTTGACGAAGCGTTAGCCCATGAATGAATTCCATCGAAAGCGATAACTTGCCGTCTTTTTCTTTCCAAAGGGCATAGGGCTTTGTGATGGCGGGGTGGTTTAGATGTGCGAGAATATTGCCTTCTTGCAGAAAACGGCGGATGTTGATATCGCTGTCTTCGATATCTTGCTGCATCTGCTTGACGACAACCATGCGGTCTAGAGACTTGTCGTGGCAAAGCCACAGCTTGCCCATGGCTCCAGAACCGAGTTCCTGAGTGGGCGTGTATCCGCCAATTTTAGAAGGCTTTGTATTCTTCGCTTCGGGCATTCTTTTTTCTTATTTCATCCCGTCTAAATAAATAGTGTGGTGCTTTGTCTTGGGGTCCAGATTCGGGTAGTCAAGAATATAATGGAGACCGCGGGATTCCTTGCGGTGGAGTGCTGCGGTAAGAATCATCTTGGAAACTTGCAAGGCGTTAAGGAATTCGAGGAAATAAAAATTCTCGGTTTCCTTGTTTTTGATGGCTGCGTCAACATCTTTCTGGAGGTCTTCGATGACCTTGAGTCCCTGATTCAAACCTGCTACGGTACGTACGATACCGCAGTGGGTCCACATCATGTCTTGCAGAATCTTCTTACGCTTGCGCCAGTAAGCGGCCTTGGTAAAGGAAACCTTTTCGGTCTTGCTGGATTTGGAAACGGTGATTTTATCTTTGGTTAGTCCGCTTTCGCAAATGTTGTCAACGGCGCGAATGGCGTAAACGACACTTTCCAAGAGAGAGTTCGATGCCAGACGGTTTGCTCCATGGACGCCCGTTGCGGCGACTTCGCCGCAGGCGTACAAGCCTTTGATTTCTGTCCTGGACCAAGTGTCGACCAGTACGCCTCCGCACATGTAATGTGCGGCGGGCACCACCGGAATCCATTGCTTGGTGATGTCGATGCCTGCTTCTAGGCATTTGGCGTAAATGTTGGGAAAGTGGCTCTTGATGTCTTTTGGCGTGCGGCCCGAAAGATCAATGAACATGTTGGGCTTGCCGAGGCGCTGCATTTCGCTGTGGATGGCGCGTGCCACGATATCGCGGGGGGCGAGTGAATGCAGCGGGTGCACCTGGTTCATGAATTCTTCGCCCTTGTCGTTTTTCAGAATTCCGCCAAAACCGCGTACCGCTTCCGAAATCAAGAATGGCTTCTTGAGACTGGGGGCATAAAGGCTTGTGGGGTGGAACTGCATGAATTCAATATCTTGCAGTGCTGCTCCGGCACGCGCTGCGATTGCCATGCCGTCGCCACAGCTATCGTGGGGGCAAACGGTGTACTGCCAAATACGGCCTGCGCCACCAGTAGAAAGAATAGAGGCCTTTGCGTAAAGGTTTTCTACGATGCCTGTCTTTTGATGGATAATCTTTGCACCGACGCAACGCTTGCTTTTGCCTTCGCCCTTGCAAATCAAATCCTTGATGTAGCAGTTTTCGATGTAGTGAATATTCTTGTGCTTGTGCAGTTCGCAAAGCAGAGCTCGCATGATTTCTTTACCCGTAAGGTCTGCTGCGTGCAAAATGCGGTGGTGGCTGTGTCCACCTTCTAGGTGCAAGTCGAATTGGGTCTTGTCGGCGGGCGAGGGGGTGAATTGCACACCCCATTTGACAAGCTGGCGGATAGTTGCGGGGCCGCTCTTGGTCAAAATGTTCACAGGTTCCTTTTTGCAAAGGCCGGCGCCTGCTTCTAGGGTGTCGTCAATATGGAACTTAAACTTGTCCGTCTTTTCGGTAACGGTAGCGATTCCGCCCTGGGCGTAGTTGGATGATCCGTCTGGTTTTGCCCCCTTGGTAAGGATAACGACCGAGAGACCTTTCTCTGCTGCGTGTATGGCTGCACTTAAACCGGATATGCCTGCTCCCAGAACCAAAATGTCGTACATGACCGAACTCCATTGATGAGTTTTATTTATTACTATATAATAGATAGAAAAAATGCGCTATTTCGGCATTATTTGGATGTAAAATAAAAGAATTTGTTTTTTTTTGCTACATTTTGCCCGACAAAATTTTTATGGAGTCTACTCTATGTTAACGTGGATTAATGAAAAAGCCAAGTGGATCATTGTTATCTTTGCCGCGGGTATCGTGGTGGGCCTTCTGGCCATGGACCGCGTCCCGAACCAGGGACACAGCTATCCGGTTGGCGTGGTAAACGACAAGAAAATCACGTATTCCGAATTTGATTCTCGTATCAAGAACATTGTGCAGAACCAGTATCAGGGGCAGCACCTCGAAGACGAACAGTATAACCAGTTGCGTACCGAAGTCTTCCGCAGCTTTGTTCGCCAGATTCTTTTGAACGAACAGTTCGAAAAGGCTGAACTGAGCGCCTCGGTTGCCGAACTTGAATCTGAATTCAGCCGCAATCCGGATGCTGTCCGTGCCCGCTTGGTGCAAGAAGCCCAGCGCCGCCTGTACATGATTCAGCAGCAGGCTACCAGCCAAGAAGACTTGATGCAGCGTTCTCAGGCCTACATCGCAAGCCTTCCGAAATTCCTTACCGATTCTACCTTCAATAAGGATGAATACGATGCTTGGCTTAAGACTCCCGAAGCATTCCGCTGGGGCGTAATGCTTCAGTTCGAAGAAGACCTGAAGGCCAACACAATTCCGATGCGCCAACTGCAGATGCTGGTCGGAGCTTCGGTTCACCCGACTTCTCTCGAAGCGAATTGGGCTGTTAATCGCCGCTTGAATGATTACGAACTGCAGGTGGCAGTCGCTTCTAACAACGACTTTAAGGCTGATGAAAATTCTGTGGATAGCGTGATGGTGGCTGGCTACTTTAACGCCCATCGCGATAGCTTCTTTGTGAAGAAGGATATGGCTCAGTTTGAATTCGCCTACCTGCCGGTTGAAGCCACCGCTGGTGACGACGCTCGTATTCGCGAATATGCTATGACGCTTTATTATCAGCTGACGGACTCTTCTTCGACCACCACGTTCGAAGACATGGCTCGCATCTCTTCTGAAGATCAGGGCACTGCTGAAAAGGGGGGCATCTTGAGCGACGACTATGTGGGTCGTGGCGTTTATGTGAAGGAATTTGAAGACGTTGCTTTCAAACTGGATTCTGGTGCTGTGTCCGAACCGGTGCGTACTCGTTTCGGTTACCACATCATCAAGAGCTACGGCAAGTCCAAGGATTCTACCGGTGCTGAACTCGTGAAGGTCGGTCATATCCTCCTGATTGTGAATGCTTCTTCTGAAACGATTGACAGCCTCGAAGGTATCCTTACCAAGATTAAGGCTTCCGTCGATGCCGGAAAGAGCTTTGCTGAAGCAGCCAAGGAACAGAATCTTGACACCCATACTTCTAACTGGATTTCTCGTGGCGAAAATATCGAAGGCGTTGGTTACCTCAAGGGTCTTGGCGCCTATGCTTGGCCGAACGAAAATCTCCCGGACGAAACAAGCAAGGTTTCTCCGATCATGAAGAACAACAAGTGGGTGGTCGTTGCTGAAAAGGTGAATGACCTCAAGGCTGGTGAACGAAGCCTTGCCCTTTACTATAACAGCATCAAGAATACGTTGCTCCGCAACAAGGCTGCTTCTGCTGCCGAAGCTTACCTGAACTCTGTTGCTGACAAGGTCAAGGCATGGGCTCCGGCTGACAGCGCTGCTGATTCTGCAAAGGTTGCTGCAAACAAGATTGAAAAGGTTTCTATTGAAACGGTGACATCTTCTGTGGATGGCTATGTGCCGGGCTTTGGCTACGGTAACGCTCGCCTTGCTAAGGCTCTTGAAAATGCTAAGGAAGGTGAATGGAGCTCTGCAATTGCTACGGATAACGGCGCTGTAATGGTGAAGGTCGTTTCTAAGAAGGCTCCGGAAGAAGATGCTGTGAAGGCTGCTGTTAAGACGGATGTTGCCAACACTGCAAGCTTTGCTGCGATGAGCCTCTTCAATGAATTTGTCACGAATCTCGAAAACTCGACGGCTGTGGAAAGCAACCTCGACCTCTATTACAGAGACTAATCGAGCCTAGACAGAAATTGCATTGTTTGCTATATTTGGCAAACAATTTTGGTGCCATCGTCTAGCGGTCCAGGACACTGGCCTCTCACGCCGGTAACAAGGGTTCGAGTCCCTTTGGCACTATTAAACGGATTCCTGGTGGAATCCGTTTTTTCTATATTTGGATTGGAGGCTTTATGCTCAAGAAACTATTTGTCCTTATGTTTGCCGCCGTGGTGTTTGCCGCGGCAGATCCCATTGCTATCGAAGGTCGCCTGACCGAAATCCCAGGCAAGATGCCGAGTAACGACCTATACAGTTATGTGTATGTATTCAAGTATAAGGTGCTGAAGGTGGAGTCTGGTAAACTGGATGCCAAGGATGTTTTGGTGGGCGTTTATAACCCGCTGATTGCCCGCGGTAAGGTGAAAGACAAGATGGCGGACAAGTCCAAGGGAAATGTGGGCGAGTTCAAGGCGAAGGCTAAGCATAAGCTCAAACTTGTGCCGCTTGAAGGCAACTGGGATGGAGCTGTCGAAGATGAATACTTTGACGACGAATCTCCGCGTTACCTGGCCATCGAAGTGAATGAGTAACTAGTGGTTTTCTCTTCCCAGATTTTTCTTTTCTATTTCTTGCCGACTTTTCTGGTCGGCTACTTTGTGCTGCACAAGCTGCATGCAAAGCATTCGACGCTGAACTTTTTTATCACGATTTTTAGCTACATCTTTTACGGCTGGCTTGAACCGTGGCTTGTTTTTTTGATGTTCAGTTGCACTTTGGTGGTGTATGTGGCGGGGCGTTTTATCTCTGCACCGGGAGCTTCCAAATTGCAACGGAACTTGGCTCTGGGGGCTGCCGTTGCGGTTAATCTGGGGGCTTTGGGCTACTTTAAGTATTACATGTTTGCCATGGGCTTTTTGAATGACGTGGCGACCAAGCTTGGCTGTGAGCCGTTTTCGGTGATGACGGTCCTGTTGCCCGTGGGTATTTCGTTCTATTCGTTCCAGTCCATGAGCTATGCGATTGATGTATGGCGTGGAACTGCGCCTCCGGTCAAGAACTTTGCGACTTTTGCCTGCTACGTGGCCCTGTTCCCGCAGTTGGTGGCTGGTCCGATTGTACGCTACAATACGGTGGCCGAGGAGCTAGAAACTCGCACGCATACGCTTGAAAACTTTGTGCGCGGCATGGTGTTTTTCTGTTTTGGTTTTGCAGAAAAGATTTTTCTTGCGAACCAGGTGGGGATTATCGCTGACCGTGTGTTTGCGGCCGATGCGCCGGGTGTTCTCAATAGCTGGTGGGGCGCCTTGGCGTACATGTTCCAGATTTACTTTGACTTTTCTGCTTATTCGAACATGGCGATTGGCCTAGGCTTGATGCTAGGGTTCCATTTTCCGCGAAACTTTGATGGTCCGTATCGTTCAAGGAGCATTACCGAATTTTGGAAACGCTGGCATATTTCTTTGACAAGTTGGTTCCGAGATTACCTCTACATTCCGCTGGGAGGAAACCGCGTAGGTAAGTTCCGGCTTTATTTTAACCTGTTCTTGGTGATGTTTGTGAGCGGCGTGTGGCACGGCGCGAACTGGACGTTTGTTTGTTGGGGCCTTTATCATGCTTTCTTTATGATTGTGGAACGTGCGAACAACAAACAGGCTCTTTATTCTAAGTTGCCCAAGGTTGTGCAGCTTGCCGCTACGCAGATTATTGTTCTGTTTGGTTGGGTGCTGTTCCGGGCCGATTCTATAGGTGAAGCATGGCGTATGTGGAAGTGCATGCTTGGCTTGAATGCGGTGAGCTCTGCAGATCTAATCCTTTCGGCTGAAATTTTTACGCCTAGTTGTCAGTTTTTTATGGCACTGGCTTTTATGCTCTCGTTCTGGAAATTCCGTAGCTATGATTGGTGCGATAAGGTTTCGCCGTATCGTGTAGTTGTGGTTTTTGCCATTTTTGTGTTAGCGGTTCTAGCTCTGTTTACGCAGAGTTATAATCCGTTCCTTTATTTCCAATTTTGATTAAAGTATAGTCTATAAAAAAAACTGACTCGGCAGAGCCGGGTCAGTTCTTTGGGGGTTAGGAGGAGAACAAAGAGTTCTGGCATATAATGTACAAAATTTAGAGAGAGAAAAAGGGAAAAAAGCTGAAAATATTGTTATATTTTTATTACATTTGTAAAAAAGTTGTGATTTCTGATACAAAATACCCCTTTTTTCTGCTTTTTCTTCAGTTGCCCTAAAATGAAGGGGTTATATTTATTGATATAAATGGAGCGAATATGGCCTGCCGAATTTTAATGCGTTTTGTGGGAGTAAGTGAAGAACTTGCTGCCATTTATGACATGCTAATGGAACAATATCCTGAAATGGATTTGCCTAGTGAAGACTGTGGGGAATGGTATTCTGTTGATGACGTAATGATGGATGAATACGAGTGCCGTTTTGAAGAGCTTCCTGACGGAGAATTGTTGGCGATGGATGGCTCGGTCCTTATAGAAGACGAATTCCCGGATGATTTTTTCTCGAACTTAATGGACCAATTTGAGCATGTATTTGGTGCATTTAAATGGTCTTCGTTGGATGTGGGCGTCGGTTGTGGCGTTAGCGATGGATGGGGAGAATTTAATCCGGATTTTGCCGATGACTATTCGGATGAAGCTAACGAAATCTCTGAAGCTGTACTGGGCTTTTGATTCTATTCTTTCCAAGGCATCTCGGAGAGTTCTTTTTCTTTAATTTGGTGCGCTTCTCTTTTTTGGTGCCATTGTGAGAGCTGTTCTTTGAATGTTTCGCGTAAGCGTTCCATGCCGATGTTTTCGCGGGCGCTTACTTGGATTGCTTCGGGGTAGTTTTCGCGTAGCTCAGCGCGTCTGGCGTCATCTACAATTTCGACCTTGTTAAAGACCCTGATACGTGGCGTGTCTTTGCTAATGATGCCTTCGAGCGTTTTGTGGGTGACTTCTAGATGTTCACGGTAATCAGGAGCAGAACCGTCAACGACTTCTAGGATGCAGTCGGCATGGGCGGCCACGCCGAGTGTACTTTTGAAAGTCTCTATTAAGTTGTGCGGAAGTTTACGTATAAAACCGACGGTGTCGGATAGGATGATGTTTTCGCCATCTAGATAAAGTTTTCGAGTGGTACTATCGAGTGTGGCGAACAGCTTGTCTTCTACGTAGACGTCGGCTCCGGTGAGTCGATTTGTCAATGTGGACTTTCCAGCATTGGTATAGCCGACGATGCCAACGTGAAAAATATCGTTTCGGTTTTCGGCTTGGCTTTCTCTGGCGTCTTCGATCTTGGCAAGTTTTTTCTTGAGTTCCTGGATACGCTTGCGGATCATTCGGCGGTCCGTTTCCAACTGAGTTTCGCCAGGGCCCTTGGTTCCGATGCCACCGTTGTGCTGGCGGCAAAGGTGGGTCCATGCACCTGTCAGTCGTGGCATCATGTACTGAAGTTGAGCGACCTCGACCATAAGGCGGCTTTCGGCGGTAACGGCATGCTTGGCAAAAATGTCGAGGATAAGACCGGTACGGTCAAGAACCTTGATTCCGGGTAAGCGCTGCTCTAGATTACGGACCTGCGAACCGGACAAATCGTCGTCGAAAACGACCATCTTGGCATCCAGTTCTGAAAGAGCCTGCTTAATTTCGTTAACTTTACCTTCGCCGATAAGGGTGGCGGGGCTAAAATTTTGTACTCGCTGCAAAAAACTTTGGACCACTTCGGCACCGGCCGTTTCGGCGAGCCTTGCTAGTTCCGAAAGCTGTTCCGATGCGAGCCACGGCCTTACTTTGGGGGTAGAAATGCCTACAAGGATGCATCGTTCCTTTTTGGGGCTGTGTTCGATGGTAAAATCTTTCATACGTGGTACATATTAGAAAAAGTTTTATTATAATTGCGTTGTAAAATTGAGAAATTCATGCAAAATGTAAAACACAGACGTCTGATTAATCCAAGCCCCGCTGTTATTGCAGTTATGTTTGCAATGGTGGTGGTTACCTGTTTATTTGCGTTTTTCTCAAGAGAATCTTTCTATGAACAAGTAAGAAATACGTTGGCCTTGAATACGCAGAAGGTTGCCGAGCAAACGCATCTTTCTTTGCGTTATGCCCGAACAAGCATTATGCAGGTGTCAGGGACTGTTTCTCGTAAAATGGATGGTCCTGTTTTACAGAATTCTGATTTGAATTTGGCCCTGCTGGTAAAACAGACTCCTTTTTCGAAATTGGATTATACCCGTAGTGATGGAATTAATGTTGTTGAAGGGGATTCGACAAACGTATCGAATAAAGAGTTCTTTTTAAGAGGTATGGTGGGCGAAACGGGACTGGTGATAGAATATCATTCCAAAAAATCCCAAGAAGCTATTGTTCGCTTTTTTACACCCCTTGTTTATAAGGATTCTATTGTAGGAGTTCTTTCTGGAATGATGGGGGGTAAATCCGATATCCGTTCGATGTTGGATTATAAAATTTATGGCGAAAATATTGTGGGTGTTTTATGTGACAACCACATGAATATCATATCTTCGAATGTCATAGAAGATGATTATGGAATGTCTTTTGAAAAAAAGGCTGTTGAATTTTTACCTCAAGAGGTTGTTGAAAAAATAAAGAAGGCGGCGACATTAAATAATTCGGAGCCGTTCCGTTTTTCGATGGGGCTGCAATCGTCTATTGTAAGCGTTGCCCGACTCAATGGAACTGGCTGGGTGGTCATTCAGATGCTGCCGTATCACGTGTTGAGTGATTTTACCTTTAGTGTTGTTTTGCGTGTGTCCCTTGCTATTTTGGCAGTGTCGGTCTTGTTTGTTTTTTACCTGATTTCGGTCTATCGCGGCAATCGTAGGTTGCGCAGTGAAATAGAAAACCGTCATTTGAATGTAATCGATGCCTTGGCCGAATCGTATGGCAGTGTCTTTGTGATAGACCTTAAAACGGGACTCGGTGTGGTTTATCGAGTCAATCCTAGATTGCAGTCCATCATGAACGATGTTTTAAATGGACAGAATCAGTATAATCAGGTGATGTCGCTTTATGTGAATCGTATGGTTCTTCCCGAAGATCGCTCTTTGTTTGATAGAGTGATGACGCTTGAAAGTTTGAACCGCGAATTCTACATCCATGACCATGTTGAATTTGTTTATAGAGTTGGTGTCGGTAAAACGATTCATTACATACAAGCGCATTTTGTAAAGCCTTCTAAAGATCGTCCTGAATTGGTTGTCGGCTTTAAAATTGTCGATGAATCGATGAGGGCTGAAATAGAAAAACGTAGAGAATTAAATGACCAGCGCATGGCTTTGGTGAAGGCTTTGGACAATGCACAAAAAGCGGATAGGGCCAAGTCTAAGTTTTTGTTTAGCATGAGCCATGATATTCGTACCCCCATGAATGCCGTGCTGGGGTATGGCTCGCTTGCAAAGAATCTGTTATGGAAGTTGAATTGCTCTAAGGATGATACACTGTCTCTGAATCATTATTTGGATAATATTCAAATAGCTGGGGGGCAGTTGTTGGATATGATTGATTCTGTGCTTGATATGGCACGTATTGAATCTGGTGTTGAAACCTTGAATGAATATCCGTTTTTCCCGATGGAACTATCGGATAACTTGATGGTTATTTTTGAAAGGGCCTTGGTCGAAAAAAATATTATGCTGCAGATTTCTAGAAACATCAAGGACCGCTGTGTCTTGGGTGATAAAATGAAGTTGCAGCAGATTGTGTTGAATGTGGTTAGCAATGCAATTAAGTTTACGCGAAAGAATGGCGTTGTCCGTGTTTCATTTAATGAACTTCCTCATGAAAACCCGAATATGTGTAACCTTGAGATGGTTGTCGAAGATACGGGGGTCGGAATTTCAGAAAGTTTCTTGCCACGCATCTTTAATGATTTTGAACGAGAAGAATCTGCGATGACCCGCGGAATTAAGGGTTCTGGACTTGGACTCAGTATTGTGAAAAAATTGCTGGACTTGATGCATGGTTCCATTAAGGTTACAAGTCGAGTGGGGCAGGGCACCAAGGTTGTCGTGGTTACTCCGCATCGTATTTCTAAAGATTATGCGCCAATTAGTGAAGGCGATGCCTCTAGTTATTCTGATAAACTAGGAGGAAAGAAAATCCTTCTGGTGGATGATGATGCGATGACCCTCGAAATTGTGGGGAACATGCTGAAGGATGCTGGCGCTATTGTGACGAATGCTTCGGACGGTATGGAATGCTGCCGTTACATGGAACAAGAACCGGCTGGTACATTCGATGCTATTTTGATGGATATCTTGATGCCGGGCATGGATGGCTTTGAAACGACCCGCAAAATCCGTTCGATGACAGATCCTAAAAAATCTGGAATCTTTATTTTTGCAATGACGGCGAATGCTTTTGATGAAGAACGCCGTTCGGCTATTATATCGGGAATGAATGGTCATGTTTCTAAGCCGATTGATTTTGCAAGACTTTTTGAAATGCTTTCAAGCTCATTGAACTAGAAAAAGCTAAATTGCGTTTCCAAAGGATAGTAAACATGGATAGCGCAAAGAAAGACAATAATTACTTATTTGATTCTGGAAACCTTTCGGAAGGGGCGCTCGCCAAAAAGCACCGTATCGAAAATGATCCGTCGGCTCGTACCAATATCATGGATTACTTGCCTGGAATGGAAGTGATTCAGTCTGATATTTGTGAAAAGGTTCTTAATGAAGCCGACCATTTTGACTATTCTAAGTATACCGGCAAAGATGTAAAGCGGGCCTTGGAACATGAGCGCTGCTCTTTAGAAGATTTTAAGGCGCTTCTGTCTCCTGCGGCGGCTCCGTATTTGGAACAGATGGCGGCTAAGGCCAAAATTGAAACCAGCAAGCATTTCGGCAATAACGTCTATTTCTTTACGCCGCTCTATATTGCGAATTATTGCGAAAACTACTGCGTTTACTGCGGGTTCAACTGCTACAACCATATTAAGCGCATGCAGCTGACCATGGAGCAGATTGAGCACGAGATGAAGGTGATTGCCGATAGTGGCATGGAAGAAATCCTGATTCTCACCGGCGAAAGCCGTGCGAAGAGCAGTGTGGAGTACATCGGTGAAGCCTGCAAGCTTGCCCGCAAGTATTTCCGCATGGTTGGTGTCGAAGTTTATCCGGTGAACACGGACGAATACCGCTACCTGCACGAATGCGGGGTTGACTACGTGACGGTTTTCCAGGAAACTTATGATAAGGTGCGTTTTGAACAACTTCACCTGATGGGGCACAAGCGTGTGTTTCCGTACCGTTTTGATTCGCAGGAACGCGCTTTGATGGCGGGCATGCGTGGTGTGGCATTCTCCGCTTTGCTAGGACTTTCCGACTTCCGCCGTGACGCGCTCGCAAGCGCGCTCCATGTTTACTTCTTGCAGAAGAAGTATCCACATGCCGAAATGAGCCTAAGCTGTCCGCGACTCCGCCCGATTATCAATAACGACAAAATTGATCCGCTTGATGTTCATGAAAAGGAACTCTGCCAGGTGCTTTGCGCTTATCGCATTTTCCTACCGTATGTGGGCATTACGGTTTCCAGCCGTGAAAGCAAGGAATTCCGCAATGGTATCGTGAAGATCGCGGCGACGAAAGTTTCTGCTGGTGTATCGACCGGTATTGGTGACCACGAAAGCAAGTACAGCGGTCACGATGATGGCGAAGGCGGCGACGAACAGTTTGAAATTAATGATGGCCGCAGCTTCAACGCCATGTACAGCGACATCTCGGGTGAAGGTTTGCAGCCCGTTTTGAATGATTACTTGTACGTGTAGTTAGTCGCTTTTGGCACAACCTGCATCGCCATACGTAGAAAAGCAGATCCCGTAATCGGTGCGGAATGCAGAATTCCATTTTTTGCCATTAGGCAAAAGGTATACTTCGAGTGAATGCCCTGGACTCTTTGGATTGCTCCAACGTGCGTTCATTGTGTAGCGAGTGTTGGCGTTTTCTTTGCCTTTGTTTAAGGCCAAGCTAGTGAACATGGGCTTTCTAGGAGCTGTTCTTTGCCAATCCTTGTTCTTTTCATCGTCATGCCATTGAAATGATGTGTATGTGGAGGTGTTATTTTTATAGTTTCCCGTAATTCTGTCGGCGACAATGTCGGCGACACCTTCAAACCCTGCCTCATTCAATGCATTGCACCATGTTCCGCTGGTTCCTAGAATGGCGCTAATGTTGTTGGCGTTATTAGCATCTCCATGGGAGTTTTGTACATTGACGGAAAGCCCGTTATGGACCTCGATCACAAAAAGGGTAGCTCCAGCATCTGTTGCGAGAACCCGGTTCATTTTATCGATGACATCCTGTTTATCTTTGGCGGTTGCATTTTTCTTTGCAAGGGTTGTATTGGATAGAGCATCAGCGCTCTCAATTAAAGCCTTATTCAATGCATCGCGCAGGTAGTATAACTTCATCAAGTCTGTTTTTTCTTTGGTCTTTTCGATGACTCCCATAATCTTGGGGGCACCCACTCCTGCGAGGACGCCGAGTATGACTATAACGACCATGATTTCAATGAGGGTGAAACCACTTCTTTTGTAATCCTTTCGATTTGTAAAAAGAGCGCTGTTCATATTTCGTCCTGTCTTGTAATAAATATATATTATTTGGTTAACAATTCAAAGATGGTAGTTGTTTGAAAGCTTTTATTGTGTGTGTTTTTCTATTTTTGTGACGATGAAAAATCTCGATACGACACTATACTTTATTACGGACAGTACCTGCGTGCCTGAAGAACGTTTTCTGCCGGTGGTGGAGGCTGCATGCAAGGGCGGCGCGACCATCATTCAGTTGCGTGAGAAGGACAAGTCCACCCGCGAGTATATGCAGCTTGCCGAAGCCGTACATGCGATTACGTCCCGTTACGGAATCCCGTTGATTATTGATGACCGTGTGGATGTTGCCTTGGCTATTGGAGCTGAAGGGGTACATGTGGGGCAATCCGACATGCCGGTAAGCATGGCCCGCAAGCTTATGGGCGAAGATAAAATTGTAGGAGCTACGGCCAAGACTGTTCCGCAGGCATTGGAGGCTTTTGAACAAGGAGCTGATTACTTGGGCTGTGGAGCCATTTATCCCACCACGACCCACGTAAAAACAGTTATTACTCCAGTAGAAACCTTAAAAGATGTTGTGAAGGCGGTGCCGATTCCTGTAAATGCAATTGGTGGACTCAACAAAGACAATATCTTTGTGCTAAAGGGGTCGGGCATTGCGGGCGTTTGCGCAGTTTCTGCGATTATGAAAGTGGATAATCCTGAAACTGCGACACGTGAACTGAAAGAAGCGTTCCTTGCTTTAAATTAGAATGGGGGCAGTCTTATTTGCTGCCGTATAGTTTTTGACCGGCTTTGAGCGGTGCGCCTGGCTTTAAGTTGTTGATGCGGCAAAGCGACTGAATTGAAATGTTGAACCAATTGGCGACATCCCCTTGGGAGTCGCCTTTTTTGGCAATGTAATAGTTGTTGGCTCGGAGCTTGTTTTGGAGCTTGCGGTGCTCAACGGTCGCTTTTTTCATCGAGTATTTTTCGACACCGTTCTTAAGAGTCCAGTGTGGAAAATCAATGACGGTTGTGGGGTCGATGTTGACTTCGCCGTAGCGAATTTCAAAGTGCAAATGTGCTGCCGATGAACGACCCGAGTTGCCGGCTAGACCGACAATATCTCCTGGAAAAACTTGGTCGCCGACTTTTAGAAGTCGCTTGGAAAGGTGTGCGTAAAGTGTTTCAAGACCATTGGGGTGCTTGATAAGAACATAGTTGCCGTAACCGCCTTGGTTGTAGCGAGACATGGTGACTTCTCCTGG
The DNA here is from genome assembly GCA_902761355.1 of Fibrobacter succinogenes. Taxonomy (GTDB): domain Bacteria; phylum Fibrobacterota; class Fibrobacteria; order Fibrobacterales; family Fibrobacteraceae; genus Fibrobacter; species Fibrobacter succinogenes_M. Next base: position 165,948 of record CACWJY010000001.1, read on the forward strand.
ATAGGCGGCGACTACAGGCTCGTCTTTTATAACATTTACGTCGACACCGCGATGTAGGCGGTGGCTTCGGATGCCGTAAGGAGAACCAACAAGAGCTTCGTGCGTGATGGGCAGAAGCATTGTTGAAAAGTCGAACGTTTGTTCTGATTCGTTATCGTTTGTTGATGTAGGCTGTTTTTCTTTTTTAGAGCGTTTTTTCTTTTTGGATTCTATAATTTCGTATTCGACGCCCTGTTTGTCGTAGAGGAGTGCCTTGGTGAATGCTTTAGGATCGTTTGCGTTGATTTTAATTTTCTTGGGAGGCTTTTCTTTCTTTTTAGATGATGCTTTGCTTGGCTTTGACTTGGTTGATTTTTCGGAAGTCTTTTGTGTTTCTTTGTGGGATTTCTTGTTTGGGCTGGATTTGGCGTTGGCCGGTGCGCAGAGACAGGCGATTGCCACGGTTACCGCGACAAGGAGTCCTGTCCATCTGTGAAAACCCGAAAGAATCATGAATTTATTTGAGGAATGCAAAGAATACCGCTGCAATAATGCAGGCGAAGGCCACGATGTGGTTCCAGTGTAGGGCCTCGTTGTTAAAAACGGTTGTTGCGATGATGGTGAACACCGTGAGCGAAATGGCTTCCTGGATGATTTTTAGTTGCATCAGGGTGAAGGGGCCGCCGTTGATGCGGCTGCCGATGACATTTGCCGGAACGGCGATGCAGTATTCAAAAAAGGCGATTCCCCAGGAGGCTACGATTACGAGAAATAGCGGCCAGTCGGTGCTGATGTGCATTTCCTTGAGCTTGAGGTTCCCGTACCAGGCGAAAGTCATGAATACGTTGGAACAGCAAAGGAGGAGGATGGTAAAAATGCCGGCTTTCATGATGTAGTAGACAGTAGTCAGTGGTTGGTGGTTAGTGATTAGCTCGCAAACGGTATGGTTTGCCGGTGCTGAGTTGGTAGGCGAGGCGGGCGCGCACTTGTTCCAGGTAGGTGATGTACTTATCGCTTTGATAGTCGCGGTAGGTCCAGTCGAAGGCGTGAAAGTGCCCGTCCTGGAAGTATAGCGTGGGCTCTACGAAAATACCGCGTTGCATGTAAACGCGCTGGCGTTGGTCCTTGGTGGTTGCCAAGAAAAACTGTCCGAGCGTCATGTAGCCGGGGTCCAGGTTTACGGGGCGAAGGCCGGGCGTGCCGTTTTGCTTGGCGATTTCGAGTTCAACGTCGTTGCTCCAGAGTTTGATGTCGACTATGGTTTCGCGGTCAACCAGGGGCTCGTAGCTAAAGAAGGCTCGCACGGGGGCGTTTCCGATTTCTTCTTTGTAATAGTTGGTAAAGGTAAATGGAAACGGCGGGAGCGCAAGCTCCTCTTCGCCAAAACGGTTGCGGAGTGTTTCTCGAACGGCTTCTACCGCCTGGGAATCTTTTGCTAGAATCCCTACGATTATCTTGACTTTGGCTGGTGTCCTAAGTTCGCCCATGGGGGCAAAATTAGTAATTTTGGATTATGCGCTATTTGCTGTTTTTTGTTTTTTTAGCCTCTATTGCCTTTGCTGAAGCTCCGCGAGTGGTTCCGCAGATTCTTGATTCTATTCCTCATGAACAGACTCATTTTACGCAGGGCCTTTTTTTTGACGGAAAAGAACTGATTGAAACGACGGGACAGTATGGTCGATCGGGGCTTTATCGGCGTACGCTTGATGGAAAAATTCTGGATTCTGCTCGAATTGAGGACAAGTATTTTGGCGAGGGCTCAATTGCCGTGGGCGACGATATCTTCTTTTTGACCTGGAAATCGAAGAAAGCCTTCATTTATAGTCGCAATCCTTTTGTGAGAAAAGGGGAGTTCAGTATTCCTACAGAAGGCTGGGGCCTAACCTACTGGAAAAATGCGCTCTTGATGAGTAACGGTTCTAACGAACTATTACAGATTGCTCTTGGCGGTTTTTATGTTGTTGGGGTAATCCGCGTTACAGATAATGGGAACCCCGTAAAACTGCTGAATGAACTTGAACTAGTGGGTGATACGTTGTATGCAAATATATGGCAAACGGGTGCCATTGCGGTAATAGAACTCCCGAGTGGGCGAGTTTTACGATACTTGGATTTGAGCCGCAAGGTGGCTGAACTCAGACGCAAGTACCCTGATATTGACGTGCTCAACGGCATTGCCTATGATGGTAAGAATTTATGGGTTACCGGTAAGGATTGGCCCTGGATTTATAAAATTGGATCTGCGCGTTAATTTCTATATTTGAAAAAGTGAAATTCTTTAAAGACATTAAGCGTGGTTTGGCCTTTGCTGCCCTAGCTGGAGCTAGTGCGTTGGCTTCTCCTAGTGATCCCTTGACGTGGCGTGATTCTACGTGGGATTATCGTAGCGAAGATCCGGCAGATACGAATCGCGTACTTTCGATTCCCAAAACAGTAGGTGTTGCGTCGACCGTCTTGATTGCCTATGGAGCCGCTTACTGGCTAGTGTTTGACAAAGGCTGGTGGGATGAACAGGGAAATCATTTTCACTTTGAAAATGATTTTGACTATGCGCTGAATCTTGATAAGTTCGGACATTTTGCGGCGGGCGTCATTTTAGGCGAAAGTTTTTATGAGGCTTATCACTGGGCGGGAGTTTCTGAATTCCAGTCCTACCTTTATGCAGGCCTTTCTGCAATGGCAACGCACATCGCTATTGACGTAAAAGACGGCTTTTCGCCTCAATGGGGCTTTAGCATCTTTGATGTGATGTCGGGAACCCTGGGTGGCTTTTTGCCCATGGCGGAGCGCTACATACCGTTGTTTAAGTATGTTGACTTAAAGTGGAGTTATTGGATTAACACCAAGGCTTATTATAGACAAAGTGATACAGGGGTCTTTACGGATGATTACTGTAACCAGACCTTTTGGGCGTCGTTTAAAATATATCGCTTGCTACCCAAGGCGGCACGTCCGTATTACCCGAGCTGGCTTGCCCTTGCGGCTGGCTTGAGTATTGACGAAGGTGTGTTTACGCATGATCCACATCCACGTCGCGAAGTCTATATAGCCCTGGATTATGATTTAGAGGCTTTCCGTCCACAAAGCCGTATGGCTCGTACCATTGTAAAATACCTCAATTATTTTAAGTTGCCGGCGCCCACCGTTCAAGTGTACCCCGAAGTTCATTGGTACCTGTTGTATCCCATAAAATTTTAAGGATTCTAAAAGAATCTAGAGTTTTAACACAAGAATATCAAAAAAATCCTCAGCAGAATTGCTGGGGATTTTTGGTAAGGTCTTTTTAGCTGAAAGCTAGAAACTGAATACCGTTTCAACACCAAACTTGAGATTCAGGTCTTCACCATACTGATGACTGTTCGGGCTAACCTTGTCTTCGTGGCCAGCCTTTTCCCAGTCGTCACCCATGGGGAGGATTGCCATGGCAAAGCCTGTCACGTCGAGGCCGTCAACCGGAGTAAAGTAGACGCGGGTACCGAAGTTGAGGCTTCCGAGATCGGTATCGTCATCACGGGAATTGGTATGCAATTCGCCGAGAAGACCGATGGTGAGTATGTCGTTCAACTTAATGTCGCCTTCACCATAGGCAAACATGTATTCAGGAATTTCGTCGCCGTGAACGGTAGCCTTGTTCAGGTCATCATTAAAGAGGGCGTAAAAGAAACCAGCCTTGATGTTGACGTTTGCCACCTTGAAGGAGGGTTCAGCCAAGAATGCGTGAGTAGCCTTCTTGTTGTCGTCTGTCAGACGGTCTGCATGCAGGCCGTAGACGGCGTGGATGGCGAACGGTCCGAATTCGAGAGCGGCTTCCAAGCCGGCGTGAAGCTCATTGGCCTTGGATTCTTGTAAGCTCCTGTAATGGGCGAATGGACGCAGTGCCTGTCCGGCGAAGTCGAACTGGTAGGCGACATGTGCGTCGTAGCTCTTGCCGTTGTCTTCGTCGCCACGGGTGAAGCCGAGGCCGAGCTGCAGGCCGTAAAGGTCGAGTTCGAGACCGCGAATATCATGTTCTTTCATGCCAGCGGCGTAATCTGCAGGATCGTCATAGTCGTAGTAGTTGAATGCTCCTTCTGAGAAGGTCAAATCGCCGAATTTAACAGTGAGGTTTTCGCCTTGGGTGTATTGGACGAAAGCTCCATTGTAGATTGCTCCGGGGTTCGTGCTTGCACCGTCGGCTTCAAGTTCGACCTGAGCAGACCACTGTTCGTTGAACTTAACCTGGAAGTCAACGTCTAATGTAGACCAATAGTCATGATAAAGGGTCTTGTCGTCACCCGTTGTCATACTGGCGTATGCATCGAATTCTGCGGCACCGGAAACCTTGAATTCCATTGCCTTCTTTTCTTCGGGGGCGGCGTCGGCCTTGGTGATGTTCAGACGTTCAACAAAGCTTGCGCCAGCAGCTTCCGTTTTCTTTTCTTCGGTAGCTTGGGCAGCCTTAGTTTCTTCAGCCTTCTTAGCCTCTTCAGCGGCCTTTGCTTCTTCGGCCTTCTTAGCCTCTTCAGCCGCCTTAGCCTCTTCGGCCTTCTTAGCCTCTTCAGCCGCCTTAGCTTCTTCGGCCTTCTTGGCCTCTTCGGCGGCCTTAGCTTCTTCAGCCTTCTTGGCCTCTTCGGCGGCTACAGCCTTTTGGTCGGCTGCGGGAGCTGCTGCCTGCTGAGCAGCTTCTGCCTTGGGGGCTTCTGCTGCGGGTTGTGCAGTGGGGGTGGCTGCCGGAGCTGCGGCAGGGGCTGCCTGTGCAAACGCGCTAGCGGCTGCGAGGCCGAGTACGATTGCGGAGAGTTTCATAGACTTCATTATGGACTCCTTTCGAGTTTGTTCAAATTTTTAGATAATTTAACAATTGCCAAATTTGTGCTTGCTTGTAAGCCGTGTGATTTGCGTTATTTTTGATACATTTTATGGAAATGTTTCGGAATTTGTGGCTTCTGCGTCCGGTTATGCAAAAAATCCACCCCGAAAGGGCGGATTTCCAATATGCGTAAGAGCCGAACGGTGATAAAATCGAGCGGTCTCTGTGAGCAACAAACGCCTCGTATGAACGAGGCGTGGTTGCGAGAGGACTGGCTCCATGGTACGAACCTTGAAGCATTAGCCAGTCCGGTCTTGTTAGGTCTGTTCTTCGCCGCGGAGCATGATGACCTTACCCGTGCGAATGTATTCGACGATTTCGAACTTCTGCAACAGGCTCTTGAGCGTGTCGACCTTCTGGCTGTTTCCGGTGATCTGGATAATCATCGAAGTAGCGGTCATGTCCACGGTGTTGGCGTGGAAGTGGTCGCAAAGCTGCAGAATTTCGGTACGCTGATCCGGAGTGCAACGCACCTTGATGAGTGCGAGTTCCTTTTCCACGGCGTCGGTATCGGTATGGTCCTTGGCCTGCACCACGTCCACGAGCTTTTCGAGCTGCTTGATAATCTGCATCAAGATCTCGGGATTACCGTGAGCGATGATGTTCATGCGGCTAAAGTTCGGGTCGAGCGTGGGGGAGACCACCAGAGAATCGATGTTGTAACCACGGCGGGAGAACACGAGGGCGATGCGCACGAGCACGCCCGGGCGGTTTGCAACTAACAAACTAATAGAATGTGCTTTATCCTTTAACATGGCTTATCTCCTTAGGTCGATCCCGTGGGCTTTTCAAGTTGAGTCTTCGGCTGTTCGGTAATCATGCTCGTAATCGGAGCACCGGCCGGAATCATCGGGAACACGTTGTCTTCCTTTTCGCATTCGCAGTGGATGAGCACCGGGCCTTCGTTGTATTCCAAAGCCTTCTGAATTACGCGTTCGGCGTCGGCGCTGCGCTTGATGCGGAGACCGAGGATGCCGTAGGCTTCAGCGAGCTTCACGAAGTCGGGGTTGCCCTTCATGTCCACGCAGCTGTAACGCTTGTCGTAGAACATGTCCTGCCACTGGCGCACCATGCCGAGGTACTTGTTGTCCATCACGAAAATCTTGATGGGGAGCTTGTGGATGGCGGCTGTTGCAAGTTCGGCTTCAGTCATCTGGAAACCACCGTCACCGCAGAAGGTAATCACCGGCCAACCGCTGGTATTGCCGAAAGCGGCGCCAATGCAAGATGGGAGGCCAAAGCCCATGGTTCCTGCACCGCCACTGGAGTGGAGCTGGCGCGGATAATTGGTGTGGAAGAACTGTGCCACCCACATCTGGTGCTGGCCTACGTCGGTCGTGACGATGGCCTTGCCCTGAGTGAGGTCGCTCACCGTCTGAATCACATGCTGCATACGGAGACCGCCCTGCTTCGGGTAGGTCAGCGGGAAACGCTTCTTCCAGGTCTGGCAGGTCTTCACCCATTCGGCGGTGTCGAGCTTACCCACGAGCGGGAGGAGCTGTTCCAAAACGAGCTTTGCATCGCCGCACATGAACACATCCGGCTGCAACACCTTGCCTTCTTCGGCGGGGTCGATGTCGATGTGCATCTTGATGGCGTCTTTGCAGAACACTTCGAGCTTACCGGTGATACGGTCATCCCAGCGGCTACCGATTGAAAGAATCAAGTCGCAGTCGAGAACGGCCTTGTTGGCGTACACGGTGCCGTGCATACCGAGCATGCCGAGAGAAAGTTCATGGTCGGTCGGGAAGGTGCCGAGGCCGAGCAAGGTGCATGCCACCGGGGCGTTCAGCTTTTCGGCGAGTTCCTTCACCTGGCGGCTAGCGCCAGAAATCATGGCGCCGTGGCCCACGAGCAGTAGGGGCTTCTTGGACTTCTTCAGGTATTCGGCAGCCTTTTCCACGCTTTCGGTAGAGGCGTAGCTCGGAATCCTGTAGCCCGGAAGGTCCATCTTGTCGGTGAACGGTGCGGTGCAGGGACCTGCAGTCACATCCTTCGGCAAGTCAATCAGCACGGGGCCCGGACGGCCGCTGCGTGCAATGTGGAAGGCTTCCTTCATCACGCGCGGAAGGTCATTGGAATCCTTCACCAAGTAAGAATGCTTCACGGCGGCAAATGTCATACCGCTGGTATCGCATTCCTGGAAGGCGTCCTTGCCCAAGTTCGGAGTAGTCGTCTGAGCGGCAAGAACCACGATCGGGCTAGAATCCATAAGGGCGGTGTAGATACCGGTAAAGGTGTTGGTGGCGCCCGGACCGCTGGTGACGAGAGCGACGCCGACCTTGCCGGTCTGGCGAGCGTAACCGTCGGCCATGTGGGTAGCACCCTGTTCGTGGCGGGTCAACACTACTTTAATATTGGAATCCAGAATGGCATCGAACATCGGGATGGCCGATCCACCGGGATAACCGAAAATGGTATCAATTCCTTCGCGCTTGAGGCATTCGATAATCACCTCTGCGCCACTTAATGGAGAATTTGCCATAACTTTTCCTATCTAAATTAGGTTCTTGTTTTAAAAATATGGCTGAAATATAGAACGAATACCCCCTAGTGGCAAGAGATTTTCCCTAAATTTGTGAAAAAAGTTTGATTTTTTTTGAAAAAATGGTGTCTTTGAATTGTTTTTGCTTCTAAAATTGTCTGTTTTTAGAGTGAAATTGTGATTTAAAAAATGGAATGTACCTAAAAAATTGATGAAATTTGATTGAAGTTTGTGATTTTTTAATTTAGAATAAATTAAATTTTGTGTATTTTGACTGTGTTTTGCCATTTTTTCTTGATTGAACTCCTTCAAATGATGGTTTTTCTCTACTGAGAAGCATTTTTTCTTTCTTTTTGAGTAAAGACGAGCTTTTCCCGGACTTTTTTGGTGTCTTTTTTCCACTTTTGGCGTGTTTATACGTGTATAAGGTATAAACATCAAAAAAAGGAACCCTATGTCGAGTACATCTTTTCTACCGGTTTCACCGGATTTGACCGAAAATCTCTATCTGGCGTCGAATAAGAAACTTCTTCCACGCGAGAAAATGGAAAAAATGGGGGCTTCGGCCATGAGCAACGAGGAATTGTTGGCGTTGATTCTTGGAAGTGGCTGTCAGGATTGCGATGTCTTTGAGCTTTCGCGGAATTTGGCTGTCTTTTTGTCCGAAGAAACCGAAATGCCGACTCTCCAGAAACTCCGTCAAATCCGTGGCCTTGGACGAGCTAAGGCCACTCAGGTATTGGCTTGCTTAGAACTGTCAGGACGCTATATTTTAAGTGGTTCCGCAATGTATGTCGGCAGTCCCGAGGATATTGTTTCGAGACTTTCATTTATGAAATATGAACCCCAGGAGCATTTTGTGCTGGTGACTCTCGATTCGGCGAATCATGTTATTCGAGTCCATGAACTGACAAGGGGGCTGGTTAACCGGACTCCGGTGCATCCCCGCGAGGCCTTTGTCAAGGCTATCGAAGACCGGGCGGTGTCGGTTATCTTTGCGCACAATCATCCTTCGGGTGAAACGACCCCAAGTGATGACGATATCAATGTAACACGGGTGCTTTGTGCCTCGGGGCGCATATTAAAAATACCCGTACTGGACCATATTATAATGGGCAAGTGCGGGCATACGAGTATTTGCCGGATGTTTCCCGAATACTTTGAAAAAGCGTTTTCTCCCGAAAGCGAGTAACGCTTTTGGGGAATGGGGCTATTTTCCAGAAGAGACGATGACCTTGGCCGTCTTCAAAATCTTGTTCTTGAGCTTATAACCTTTCTGGAATACGGTCACGACGTGGCCTTCGGGAATGGTTTCCGAAGGCTGCTGCATGAGTGCTTCATGGCAATTCGGGTCGAATTCTGCGCCGGTGGGGTCAATCTGCTCGAGACCGGCATCGGTGAGAATCTTTGCAAACTGATTGTAGATCATCTGCATGCCCTTTTCAAAGGCTTCGAGGTCTTTAGCCTTGTTCTCGCTGGCAAAGGCGCGTTCAAAGTTGTCTTGCACTTCAGAAAGCTTTTCTAGGAGCTTGCCGTTTGCAGTTTCAATGAGCTCGAGCTGTTCTTTGGCGGTACGGCGGCGGAAGTTGTCGAATTCTGCCATCAGGCGCAAATTGCGGTCGTTGGCTTCGGAAAGCTGCTGCTTCAGGATCTCTTCGGCAGAAGGGGCTTGTGTTTTATCTTCAGCCGGAGCATCTGCGGCCTGTTCGGCTGCGGGCTCGTTTGCTGCGGCTTGTTCGTCGTTCTTGTTGGCTTCGGCTTCCATCTTCATGGCTTCTTCGGCGGCCTTGAGAACATCTTGTTCAAATTTGGCCTTTTCTTCTGCGGTCGGTTCCTGCTGGTTCAAATCTTCTGCCATTTTTATTTTTCCTATAATAAATGCCCCGAGGGCTTTCGTTTTGCAATTTTCGACGCAAATTCAGCGAAAGGCGAGTGCCGCGGCAAAACAATTTTTTTTGACATGGCCGAGCCTAGCTGAAAGCGCTCTTTTCGAGCGCAAATTTAGCAAAATTTGTGCCAACAGAAAAGATGACCGTTTTTGTTTTAATTTGAAACAGTAAAATTAGGTTCGAGGGTGTTGATAGCTGCAAACAGGTGTTGACATCGAAAAAAAGTTGTTAATAGCTGCAAACAGCTGTTTGCAAAATGAGAGAGTGTTTCGTTATGGGGCATTTTTTGTGCCTATATTTAAAAAGCCGACGAATGTCGGCTTATGCACATCAACCCGATGGCAATCTATCAGTGGGGTCCCGCCAAGGCAAGAGCGCTATTGCTGCGGCGGGACTTTTTGAATTAGGCTTCGACAGAGCTCATTTCACGGGCGAGTTCAATTAAGGTCTGTACGCCAAATCCGGTGGCACCGTATTCGGTGTACTTCCACTTTTTATCGACGAAAGCGGTACCGGCGATGTCCCAGTGCGTCCAGGCGGTGTTTTCGGGCACGAATTCCTGGAGGAAAAGTGCTGCGGAAATGGCACCCGCGTCGCTGCCGGTATTTTTGAGGTCGGCGAACTTGTCCTTGAGGGCGTCGGCGTATTCTTCTTCGAGCGGCATGCTCCAGAATTTTTCGCAGCAGGCTTCGCCGCAGTTGATTACCTTGAGGCCAAGGTCGTCATCGTTGCTGAAGAATCCGGTAACGGCGTAACCGAGAGCGCGGACCATGGCGCCCGTAAGGGTGGCTAGGTCCACAATATGGGTGGCGCCGATTTCGCCGGCTTCGGCAAGTCCGTCGCTTAAGACTAGACGGCCTTCGGCGTCGGTGTTGTCGACCATGACGGTCTTGCCGTTCTTGGCGGTAAAGATATCGCCCGGGAGAACCGACTGATTGCCAATTGCGTTTTCGGCAAGGCAGCAGACGGCGCTCACGCGAATCGGAAGCTTGAGCGTTGCAATGGCCTGGATAGCGGCGAGCGCGGTCGCTGCGCCACTCATGTCGCTGATCATTTCGGGCATGGATTTAGGCGGTTTCAGGCAGAGGCCGCCGGTATCGAAGGTGAGTCCCTTGCCGACAATCACCAGGTGGTCCTTGGAGGTGCGCTTGGAGGGCTTGTATTCGAGCGTAATCATGTGCGGCTCGTGCGAGCTGCCCTTACCGACGGTCACGTGGCCCATGAAGCCTTCCTTTTCGAGCTGCTTCATGTTGCGGACCTTGATGCTCAAGCCTTCGGTGTACTTAACAACGGTCTTTGCGCGTTCCACGAATTCGGCAGGGTAGAGGTCCGAAGCACTTGTGTTAATCAAGTTTTTGGCGAGCGTAATCGCCTTCTGTTCGACGGCGACATCTTCGGCAATCTTCTTGAAATCCCTGACATGTTCGCCTGCGACGATTTCGTAGGTCACGGCGAAGTTTTCTTTCTGTTTGCTCTTGTAGGCGTCAAACTTGTAGTTTGCGTAGTAAAGTCCGTGTAAAATGGACTTGAACTGTTCATCGGCGGCGTCGGCCAGGAATAGGCTCACGGTAGCAATCTGTTTCTTCATGGCGCGCTTGGCCAGGCGGTAGGCGGCCATACGCAAGTGATCAAGTGCCGAAAGGCCGCGTTCCTTGGCGGCGTCTACAAAGAAGGTGTTGCAGCCGTCGATTTCGAGATATTCCAAATCTTCAAAGGGGCCGTCGTTCATGCCCTTGAGAATGGTTTCGACCTGTTCTTCGCCTTCAGCGGTGAGAACGGTGGAAAATTGAATGGACTGCTTGACAAAAAAGAGGGCGTATGCCTTGTTGTCAGTGTTTTTGAGATTTTCAGAGGAAACGATATTCAAGTTCATGCCTTAAATGTAGTAAACTTCGCTGTGTGTCGACTTATTTTGAACTCCTGTCGTTATTTTCTACAATTATTTTGCTTTTTGTACTAAAAAATGCTATAATACAGTTGTAAAAATGGAGGTTCGTATGAATCGTAAAATTACAGGTATTCTTAGTGTTCTTGCCCTTTCGGCAATGACTTTTGCGCAGGCTCCAGCCGCCCCTGCCGAACAGTCCGCACCCGCTGCTGCCACAGAACCGGCAGCCGCTGCTCCTGCTGCTGCTCCGGTTGAAGCGGCTGCTCCGGCTCCGGATGCTGCCCCTGCCGAAACTCCGGCAGAATCTGCCGCCCCGGTAGCTGTTCGTGGTGCTGATGCGGCTGCGCCTGCAGAACAGCCCGTAGCTCCGGCTGTGACTGCTGCCGAACCTGTCGAAGAACCTGCTGTTGTTGTCGCTCCCAAGGCAGTCCGTGGCGCTGATAAGGAATCTTCTGATGCAGCTGTTCAGCGTTTCCGTGAAGCCAAGGCTGTTTATTACGAAACAGTCTACACCAACGAAGACGGGGTCCCCGTACGTACGGTGTATGTGGCCCAGAAGGATAGCAAGGATACGGTGACCATGGATAAGCTCATGGGGCTTTATCCGATGAAGTTCAAGATTGGTGCGCATGGTACGGTGGCAGCCTACCAGATGGCCGGTAACGATTGGGATAGCGACCGTTATGGTGGCATGGCCTGGAAAGTCGGTGTGATGTCCCTTATTCCGCTGAACGAATACACGATGGGTATCAAGCTGGGCGTCCTCTATGAACAGGCCAAGGCTAGCGAATCGTATTCCATTAACAATACTCCGGTTAACTTTGAGTTCAAGCAGAAAAAGATTGACATCCCGGTGATGTTCACTTTCAAGGCTGCCTCTTCTAGGGTCTATTTCGACCTCGGTGTCGAAATGTCTGTCCCGCTTTACGACAAACTTAAGATTTCTTATACCGATAGCAAGGACAACAAGGTTTCTAGCCGTACCAACCTGATGGATGATTACCGCAGTTCGTTGGATTGGTCTTTCCTCTTTGGGTTCTCTATCATGGCGAATCAGTATGTCTCGCTTGATATCGGTGCTGACCTGGGTATGTCGGACCTGTATGACGGCCATCTGAAGTACACAAACCTTAACTTGAGTGCATCGTCCTTTAACGTAGGGCTCACCGTTTATCCGTTCTAATTTATGCTGCTTGCAATTGTTGCTGTAATTATAGGACTTGTTGTCCTTGTTTGGAGTGCCGATAAGTTTGTCGACGGTGCTGTAGGCATTGCTGAATATTGCGGAATGTCGACGCTTCTGATCGGTATGGTTATCGTGGGCTTTGGAACGTCTGCTCCGGAGCTTACGGTGTCAGCTCTGTCGGCTGCGCAAGGGAACCCGGAGCTTGCTTTGGGTAATGCTTATGGCAGTAACATTGCAAACATCGCTCTGATTCTTGGCGCGACGGCCTTGATTTCTCCGATTTTGATGCAGCGTTCCGTGATTCGCGGGGACCTGCCTAATTTACTCGTCGTCTCTATCCTTTCGATTATTTTGGTGTGGGACGGGAGTGTTGTGCGTTGGAACGGAATCCTTTTGCTAGCTGTTTTTGCCGTAACTATGGCATTCAGTATTCGTCGCGAAATGAAAAAGGCTAAAACAGGGAAAGGGGAAGGCCTTCCCCTCGCTTCAGCTTCGCAGGGCGAATCTTCCGCTACCCCTTCTGAGAAGTCCCTTGGCAAATCCATCTTGTGGCTTGTTTTGGGATTACTGTTGCTGGTCGCAAGTTCGCGCGCCTTGGTATGGGGAGCCGTCGCTATCGCGCGCACGCTTGGCGTGAGTGACTTGCTGATAGGCCTTACGATTGTTGCCATTGGAACGTCGCTCCCAGAACTTGCCAGTTCTATTGCAGCGGCTCGCAAAGGGGAGAACGATTTGGCCTTGGGCAATATCATCGGTTCGAACTTGTTCAATACGCTTGCCGTGGTAGGTCTTGCCGCGACGGTTTCTCCGATGGACGAAATAGAAAAGGCTGTCACTTACCGTGACATGCCCTTGATGATTGTTTTGACGCTCGCCCTGATTGTGCTTGGTTATAGGCGTAAGGGCGATGGCCGTTTGAATCGTATTGCTGGAGCTATTCTCTTAGCTATCTATGCTGGCTATCTTGCCCTGCTTATAGCTCAAGCGAAAGGCTAATTTTTTTATTGTCACACGGATGAACTAAAGTACTAAATGCTAGGCTCAGTTATAGGTCTGCAAGCAGACCTGCAACATTCGCCTTACGCATTTATCGAATTTTACTAACGTAAAATCTGTTTGATAAAGTATTTATCAATAGAAAATTTTTTTATAAAATAGCTTTGAATAAACGTTAGTTTTTAGTTCATAGAACTTAACTCAACTAAAACAAAGGCTCTTGTTTAGTTTCGTATATCGAATCCGTGTGGTGTATAAAGATTCTTGCTATACGATACTCTGTTTGTTGTTCAAGCTAGAGCATAAAAAAATGAAGAATTTTCTTTCTTCATTTTCTTTCGTCTCTCGTCTGTAGGTGTGTAGCACCGTCCTCTAGTCTAATTAGGTGGGAAGAACAGGTAGGCGATTGCGATGGCTGCAATCACGCCGGCTGCGTCTGCGATTAGGGCGCAGGTGACAGCGTGGCGGGTTTTCTTGACACCTACAGAACCGAAGTACACGGCGATAATGTAGAAGGTCGTGTCTGCTGCTCCCTGGAACATGCAACTGAGGCGTCCGGCAAAACTGTCGGGGCCGAGCGTCTTCATGGCGTCGATCATCATGCCACGAGCCCCGCTACCGCTCAGGGGTTTCATGATGGCGGTGGGGAGGGCGGGGACGATATCGTTGCCCACTCCGCAGAGTCCGAGTATCCAAGAAACTCCGTTCAAAAGCAGATCCATAGCGCCGCTGGCGCGGAACACTGCGACACCAACAAGAATAGCCACTAGATTCGGGATAATCATGACGGCGGTATGGAAACCGTCCTTGGCGCCTTCGACAAAGGCTTCGTAGGCTTGGACCTTCTTATAAACAGCTAGTCCGAGGAAGGCTACGATAATGCCGAACAATGCAATGCCGCTAATTAAGAGGCTGGTCGTACCGATGGCTTCTGCTGTCAAATGGCTAAAGTAAACCATGATCGAAATGACGCAGGCCGAAAGTCCGGCGAGCCATGCGATGGTTACGGGGTCCTTGAGTTTGACCTTCTGGAAAAAGCTGAGAGCGAATATGCCTGCCAGAGTGCTAAAGAAAGTCGAAAGTAAAAGCGGTAAGAAAACGTCGCTTGGGTTTGCTGCTCCCATTTGCGCGCGGTAGGTCATGATGCTGACGGGAATCAGCGTAAGGCCGCTCGCGTTGAGCACCAGGAACATAATCTGGGAATTGCTTGCAACGGATTTGTCTTCGTTCGGGTTGATTTCTTGCAACTGCTTCATGGCTTGCAAACCCATCGGCGTTGCGGCGTTGTCGAGGCCGAGCATGTTGGCGCTGATGTTCATGAGCATGGTTCCGATCACCGGATGGTTCTTCGGAATTTCGGGGAACAGGCGGCTGAATAGCGGCGAGACAATCTTGGCGAGAATTTGCACCGCTCCGGCCTTTTCGCCAATCTTCATAATGCCAAGCCACAGCGAAAGGATGCCGGTCAGGCCGATGGCGATTTCGAAAGCCGTTTTCGACATGTCGAATGCGCCGAGGATAGCCTTGTTGAAAATTCCAGAGTCGCCAAAGGCAATCCACTGGACCATGCAGGCGACAAATGCGCCAAAGAAAAATACAAGCCAAATGATATTTAACACCATAGCATAAAAATAGCAATAATGAAAGGAAATGCTTCTTAACAAAAAAAGCGGACCGATTATTCATCGGTCCGCTTTAAAGCTGTTTAGACGATTCGATTAATACAGATATTCTGGATATACATCATCAGAGGGGTATCCGTAATCATCGAAGGAGCCACCTGCGCAGGCGGTCATCCAACCGTTCATATCGGTAGCTTTGCAGTTGCTTCCATCGCTGGAGCAGGAATAGTAGTTTCCGTTTGTACCGCAAATATACCATGTTCCGCTGCTGCATTCAATGGGCTGGTACATGCCTACGCCACAAAGGTCGCTGATGCTAGAACCAGAGCTGGACTGCGAAGGCTGTTCCGATGAGCTCGGATTTGTACTCGGACTGGAGGACGTTTGCTTGCTCTTCCATTCGTTGTAGCCACTTTGGATTTCAGAACATGAAACCGAGCTCTCGTACGCATAGATGGTGTAGCCACCTACGGCACAAGTTTGTGCGTAGTCGGGATCACATGCACTGACGACAGAGCCTCCGCCTTGCGTACAGTACGAAGTTTCAATTTCTCCACAGAAGTGGAGCGTACTGTTTCCGGCCTTCACAGTGACGTTACACGGAGCCGTATTGCCCAACTGCTGCCCACCGTTACCGGTGTTCTGTTGTTTAGAAGGCCACAGTTCGGAATCGTCAAACGAGGTTCCGGCACCACCTTTACCGGAACATGCTGCCAAGGCAAGTAGTCCTGCCGTGAGAATCAGTTTGGTTGATTTGTTCATACCGTACCTCGGATTGATTTAATTAGAAGATGAGGAATGCACCAAAGTTGCCGATGAGACCGCTCCAAGCCTGGCTGTTCAGGTTGTTGGCGATGGAGGCTTCGAGCGTTAGCTGCTTGTACTGGAAGCGAACACCGGCGTCGGCCATGGTACCGTGGGTCTTCATATTAATGGTAGATGCATCGTTAGACTGGGTTCCGGTTTCGGAAGACGTTGCATCGCGGGAGAATGCTTCCCACTGATAAGTGGCTTCTGCAAACACGATCCAGTTTTCGTTGATGGCGATTTCACCCAAGATGTTCGGGCTGGTATAAACACCAATCATGTTGTGGTTGTCCTTGGTCATCGGAGCCATCAAACCGTTATCCTTTTCGATTTCGTCGTAGATACGAATTGGTACGATGGTGTTCAAGCCGAGTAACACCTGAGCGCCCGTAGCCTGGAGAACGGGAAGACCGAAGTTGAAATACGGAGCGAACTGCATGTAGGCGTTGTTATTGGTCGTTTCGGTGGATTCGTTACCCTGAGAAGTCTTGTTCCAGCTCTTCTGGCGGAGGAACTGAACACCGACAGACCATGCAAAGCTGCTAGCGGACGGGCCGTTAGAAAGATTCAGGTTGGCACCGAGATCCCAGAAATCGTTATCGGTTTCTCTTTTCGGTGTGAGACCGTCATCGTTTTCGGTATCGACTTCATCATTGAAGGTGAGCCAGTAGACGGCTGCGGTAATATCCATGGCACCGAGCTTGGCACCGATGCGAGCCTGGAGCAAGTCACCCATTCTGGTGGTAGAGGTGCTAGAAGTAGTCTTTGTGTTGTTGGCAGGGTTCTTGTTTTCGGTGGAGGCCCAAGTCTTGTCGAGAACGAAGTCAACGGCTACACCGAAGCTGCCCATAGCAAGACCGGCGGTGACCAAGCCCTGGTCCTGACCGATGCCGTTGTCGAATGCCAAGATGTAGGTCATGCTACCCTTAGCAAGAGAAAGGGCGCCGTATTCACCAGTCGGTTCAACATAGACGAGGTTGCGGCCAGACATCTTGTAGATGGCACCCATGTCGCCACCGTTAGAGTTACCGATGGTGGCACCGGCGAATTCGTTACCGACCTGGTTGTAAGCATTGCCATGGAGAACGTTCAAGGTTGCATCACCAGCGGCCGGAGCAGCTTCTGCAGTCTGGCCGGTGAGAGATTCAAAACCATCGTTGACCGCCGGTGCAGGTGCGGGGGCCGGGGCTGGTTCCGGTTCCGGTGCGGGGGCTGCCGGAGCTTCTTCCTGGACGCTTTCGGCAGCGGCCGGAGCTTCTTCTTCGTATTCATCATCGTAGTCTTGAGCGACTGCGGCAGAAACTGCAAGGGCTGCAGCTACAGATACGAGCTTAATATTCATAGTTTATTTTCCTCTTATTAGGGGTTAGTGTTTTATTTTACTTTTTCAAATGTAATAAATATCTTATTTCTCGTAAGAAAGTGTATTACTTTTTCGGGGTGATGAATTCAAGCCCACCCATGTACGGACGCAGCACTTCAGGAATCTTGAGCGAGCCGTCTTTCTGCTGGTAGTTGTCGCAGATGCCGACCATCACGCGCGGAGTGGCGAGGCCAGAACCGTTAAGTGTGTGGAGGTAGACGTTCTTGCCGTTGACCTTCGTCTTGATGTTAGCGCGGCGTGCCTGGTAGTCTTCGAAGTTCGAGCAGGAGCTGACTTCGAGCCACTTCTTTTCGACCGGAGCGTAAACTTCGAGGTCGTAGCACTTGGCTGCACCGAAACCGAGGTCGCCCTTGCAGAGGGCGAGGCGGTGGTAGGGGAGGCCGAGCTTTTCGAGGAGCTTTTCGCCGAAGCGGGTGAGTTCTTCGTGGTCTTCGTAGCTGTGTTCCGGATGAGCGAAGTAAACCATTTCAACCTTGTTGAACTGGTGCAAGCGGAGGAGACCGCGGGTGTCCTTGCCGTAGCTACCGGCTTCGCGGCGGAAGCAAGCAGAGTAGGCGCAGATGCGCTTCGGAAGTTCAGATTCCGGAATCACTTCGCCAGAGTAGAGGTTCGTGAGCGGAACTTCTGCAGTCGGGATGAGGAACAGGTCGTCATCCTTGTCGCAGCGGTACATGTCTTCTTCGAACTTCGGGAGCTGGCCCGTGCCGCGCATGGTATTGCGGGTCACCAGGTACGGAGGCGTGAATTCTTCGAAGCCGGCCTTCTGGTGTTCGTCGAGGAAGAACTGGATGAGGGCGCGTTCCAGGCGGGAACCGAGGCCGCGGTAAACCGGGAAGCCGGAACCAGAAATCTTGGCGCCACGTTCAAAGTCAAAAATGCCGAGGCGTTCGCCGAGGGTCTTGTGGTCCACGCGGGCGAAGTCGTCGTTCTTGGTGTAGTAGTCGGCGGGTATCGGACCGTCTTTTTCGACCACGTTGTCGCTGGAGTCCTTGCCTTCCGGAGAGCGGGGGGCAATGTTCGGCACGTGCATGAGCATTTCGGTCTGCTTGTAGTCGAGTTCCTTGAGCTTCTTGTCGAGTTCGTCAATCTTGTTGCCAAGTTCGCGAGTGGCGGCCTGGGCTTCGTCGGCGTTTTCGCCCTTCTTCTTGAGTTCGCCAATGCGCTTGGATTGGGCGTTGCGTTCGCTCTTGAGGCGTTCGACTTCGGTGAGGAGCGGGCGGCGTTCGTTATCGACGGCCAACACGTCACGAAGGCTTACGGTTGTATATTTCTTTTCGGTTTCAGCAATGTAGTATTCCGGATTTTCACGGATTTTCTTGATGTCAAGCATTTTATGCCTCGGTTGATAAAAATTTTACGCGAAAAAAGATAGTTAATTCGGAATTCAAAGTTCGAAATTCAGAATTAGAAAGTGAAGTTGAATAGCCTTTAAATGAGCCTTTCTAAACGAATCAGGCTGAAGGCCAGAGTGAAGTCGAAAAATCGAGGATTTTTTTGTAAATTTATGCTATGCTTTTGACAAAGAATATTTTTCGCCGAATTTTGATGTTGCTTGTTGCCCTGCTGGTTTGTTCTTTGTCCGGCTGTTACAGCTTTACGGCGTCCACACTCCCGAGTCATATCAAGACGGTTAAAATTCATGAAGTAGAAGACAAAACGCTTGATCCGGTGCTTGCAAACAACATTCGTGAAGGCGTGGTCGAAATGTTCCGTAAGAATGCGGGTGGCGTACGTTTAGTCAACGAGAATGCTAATGCCGACTTTGAAATGACTTTGTTAAGTTATACGAATAAACCGGAAAACTACAATAGCAATAGCGATGTTGAAACCTATCGTGTAACTATTCGCGTCAGTGTGAAATTTTATGATAACGTAAAAGAAAAGGTGATTTACGAATCTAAGTCTTTGAGTGCTGAAGGGACTTATGATGTGCAGGCGAATGAATCTGAAGATCGCCATGGGCAAGCCCGTGCCATCGAAAAAATGCAGGACCTTATTATTACCAACGCGTTAGCTAAGTGGTAGTCCAATTTTATCTCAATGAAGGGGTTGTTGTAGTCTTATACAACACTAATTAGGTGAAAAAGGTCGTATTACACTAATCTAGATATATATTAATTTCAGAACAATATATCTTGAAGAGTGTTTGTATGAAATATGTACTGCCGATTTTAATCGCTGCATCTATGTCCTTCGCGCAGTGGGGTGGCGGAGGAGGAAAATCCTTAAATGATTACAAGAAAATGTCTGTTTCGGGTAGAGACATTCATGTGTATGCCCCGTCTAATCTTGCTCCAAAGAGCCCGTTACTCATTTCGTGCCACGGCATGGACCAGGATCCCAATTACCAGCAGTCCAATACTCATTGGGAAGCGGTTGCCGATACGGCGGGATTTGTCGTAGTCTACCCAAGAGGTGGAACGGGCATGAACACTTGGGATATCTCTGGAGATAAAGATACCAAGTGGATGACTGAAATTATTGCGCAGATGGTCAAGGACTATGATATTGACGAAAAGCGAGTCTACCTTTCGGGCTTCTCGATGGGTGGTATGTTTACCTACCATGCCATGAGCAAAATCGCCGATAAGATTGCTGCTTTTGCTCCCACCTCCGGTACAAACGTGATGGGCGCCTCGAAGGCGATGCGTCCTGTTCCTATTATTCACCCTCATGGAACTAGCGACGATGTTCTGCCATATAGCCAAGTCGAAGGCTTTATCAAGAATTACCGAAATCAGTTCAATTGCCCGTCTCAAGCGGAAGTTCAGGAAAATTACCCCAATAGTGAAAATCGGGCGACGATGTACACCTGGGGCCCCTGCGATGAAGGTGTTTATATTAAGCACCTCAAACTTGAAGGTCGTGGCCATAGCCCTTCCAAGGCGGATGTTTCTGACATCTGGAATTTTGTGAAGCAGTATTCCTTGGATGGTGCTAACATTACGCCGCCCATTGAGGTTCCGACCAACAGGGATACCGTGTTTAACGGAACCTTCTCGGATTCGCTTAAGCTTGCTGGCTGGACGCTGCAACAGCATAGTGGCGAAGGCTCCCTTAAGTTGACTGAAGGCATGGCCGAAATCAACGTGACCAAGGTGGGAACCAACGCCTATGATATTCAGATGATTCAAAAGGGTATGCATTATGAAAAAGGTCAAAGCTACAAGCTTACGTTCGAGGCAAAAGCTTCTGAGGCAAGAACTCTTGAAGTAAATCTTGAAAAGGATACGGACCCCTGGACGAGCTATGTGGGCGAAGCGAAGACGTTCGAACTCGGTACCGAGAAAAAGACTTATGAGCTCGAGTTCACCATGGAAGAACCTACTGACGAAGATGGTCGAATTTCCTTTAATGCGGGCCTTGCGACGGGTAGTGTGTTCATTGACAATGTGGTGATTCAAAAGTCTGACGGAAAGACTGGCCTTGCTAAGGTTGCTGTAACTCTTGCCTCAGAAAGAACTTTTAGTGTTTACAACATGAAGGGGGCTTTTGTGGGTAAGCTTTCGGCTTCTTGTATGGGAGACGTTCAGGTAAAATTGAATGCCATGAACCTAGAAAAGGGCCTGTATGTTGTAAAGGACGGCCATTATAACAAGGTTTTCTCTGTAAAGTAGTTTGAATCTGTAAGGGTATTTAAAGAGTCCATGGCTTGTTGCTGTGGGCTTTTTTTTCTTAAAAAACACACCGCCTTTGATTGAATCTCAGGCGGTGCTAGGGGGTTGGTTTGGATATTTATAAAGTAATCTTATTCTGCTTAAATGGTTGCAAGATTTTTTGTAAAATATTTTTTGGACGAAAAGGGATGTTTAGTAGTTTGTATGAGTTGAAACTTTTTGCCCCGTTTTTTTTAGTTACGGATTGCTTTGTATAAAATCCTTTACGGTTACGGGTTCTTCGTTTAGCAATGCTTCGGTCAAGGTACTGCCTTTATAGGTGAGTTTGAGCGAAAAGAACGGCTCGCCACGTTCGAGTAATGCTAGGAAAATTAGGTCGCCGTCCCAGTGGGGGAGTTTCGCTACGTTTTCCTTGGGAACCCATTCGAGTGTTCCTTCGTCGCAGTCCTTGAGTTCACCGGTGAATTCCGTCGCCGTGAACAGGTGCATAAATTCCGTTTGGTCCATGCCGTCGCTAATGAAGGTGACAATCCCTCTGTACTTGGGACGAATCAGGGTGAGACCTGTTTCTTCGAGAGCCTCGCGCTTGATGCAGTCCTCGGGAGATTCCCATTCCTCGAACTTGCCGCCAATGCCAATCCACTTGTCCTTGTTGATGTCGTTCTTTTTCTTGACGCGGTGGAGCAGCAGGTACTTGCCGTCTTGTTCGATGTAGCAGAGGGTTGTGTTGAGCATTTTAGTAGACCGTGATTAGTGTGAGCAACAAAGCCCCTAGTATTAACTAGGGGCGGTTGCGAGAGAACTGGCTCCAGAGTAAGGATTCTGTTGAATTTAGCCAGTTCGGTCTTTTTAGGCAAGTGCGGCTATGATAGCATCGCCCATGCCGGTCGTGCCGACCTTGGTGCAGCCTTCCTGGTAGATATCGCCAGTGCGGTAGCCCTGAGCGATGACCTTTTCGCAAGCAGCTTCGATAGCCTTTGCAGCTTCTTCTTCCTTGAAGGTGTAGCGGAGCATGAGGGCCACGGAGAGGATCTGTGCGAGCGGGTTTGCAATACCCTTGCCTGCGATGTCCGGAGCAGAACCACCGGCCGGTTCGTACAGACCGAAGGAACCTTCGGCGATAGAAGCGGACGGGAGGAGGCCCATGGAACCGGTGAGCATAGCGCATTCGTCGGTGAGGATGTCGCCGAAGAGGTTCGGGCAGAGGAGCACGTCGAATTCACGCGGGCGCTTGAGGAGCTGCATGGCAGCGTTGTCCACGTAGAGGTGTTCGAGAGTGAGTTCCGGATAGTCCTTGATGACTTCGTTTACGACTTCGCGCCAGAGCACGCTCGTGGTGAGCACGTTGGCCTTGTCGATAGAAGCGACTTTCTTGTTGCGGAGCATAGCGGCGTCGAAAGCGAAGCGAGCAATGCGTTCGACTTCGTAGCGGCTGTACTTCATGGTGTCAAAGCCGATTTCTTCCTTGGAGCCCGGAACGCCTTCGCGGCCCTTCGGCTGGCCAAAG
>CACWJY010000002.1 GCA_902761355.1 Fibrobacter succinogenes
GGATTTGCCGAAATGGTTCGGCGACGATATTTCGAAGCTGAACGTGATTGTGGGGCTGGATCTTTCGTACAACGGTTCGGTGCTTGCGAAGGAGGGCACGGGCTACCTGCTCACTTTCGACGGCCTTGTGGATACGAGCCGCAGTTCGCGCCTGTGCTTCAGGCCGCTCATGCCCGAGCTCACCACCAACATGTACATCATTTGGCGGCGGGGCCAGCAGTTCACGCGGGCGGGGGAACATTTCCTCGACACGCTCCGGCACGTGCTGGGGGAATAAAAAAAAGGAGATTATTCTCATGCTTAAAATTGAAGAATATAGTACAAAGTATATCAACGACGCGATTGAAATCTGGAACGATATTGTTGAAGACGGCATCGCGTTTCCGCAAATGGAATTGCTTGACCCGCAGACGGGAGACGAGTTTTTCAAGTCGCAGTCATTCACAGGCATCGCTATCGATGCGGACTCTGGCGAGGTCGTGGGGCTGTACATTCTCCACCCGAACAATGTCGGGCGCTGCGGGCATATTTCGAATGCGAGCTATGCGGTCAAGAAGAACAAGCGCGGTCAGCATATCGGTGAATTTCTCGTGAAGGATTGCCTCGCGAAGGCAAAGGAAATCGGCTTCAGAATTTTGCAGTTCAATGCGGTTGTCGCGACAAATACGTCTGCACTCAAACTCTACAAAAAGCTCGGATTTACGCAGCTAGGCGTAATCCCCAAAGGCTTCTTGCTCAAAGACGGGAACTACGAAGATATCATCCCGCATTATATTGAACTTTAAAACGGTTGTGCGCCAGCAATCTGGTGATAGGCAACAAATATAAGAAACACGCGCAAAAGACAGATGAAGACGGAGCCTGCGCAGCCACAAGCACTATTGTCGTTGCGACAGACCACGGTACAAGAGCAATCACCGTCACGGCAGAATCGTAAAGATCTAACGCATGGCTCTCGCGGCAACCAGGTGATTCATCTGTCGGTGACGTCAGTTGGTGCGTCAAAACAATCGTCAAAGTTTGATTGCATGTCACGCAGGCCACCAACACAGACGTAGCGAGCTTAGACACAAAAGGATTTGTACAGGATTCTATTTTTTGAATCTTTGATTTCAGCGAATCAAGCAGTCGCGTTTCCTTGAAGATTCCCCCATAACACCCTGCGATGACGACAATGGTAAAAACATTCACCATCGACAAAATTCCACCGCCATTTACCATTTGATTCAGTTCAGGGACACCTGCACGATAGCCAAAGACAAGCATTTTTAAAATTTCTTGCAACATACAATTTTCAACAACGAAGGCTATCACGAACGCACTCATTGCGCTACATAAAAGCACAAGCCAAGAGCGCAACCGCAAAACCGAAAGCACAATCATCAAAATCGCAGGAACAAAGCCCCACCATGAAAGCGTAAATTTCAACGAGAACAGCGTACGCACGCTCTCAGCAGAAAAAGCACTTTTCGATTCATCTAAAACAAATCCCGCAACAAGGTAAATCACACAACTCAACAACAGCGGAAGCCAAGTCGTTCTGAGCATGTTGCGGACATTCCGATAAATGTCGGTTCCTGTAATATTTGCGGTCAGAAGAGCCATCGAAGAAATCGGAGAAAGCCGATTGCCAAAGTATGCCCCCGAAAGAATCGCTCCGCCCGTCCACATGGGGCTTATGCCTAGGGACTGAGCCGAAGTCGCACAGATGACCCCCATCGTAGCCGCAGTACCAAGCGAAGTTCCCGTCAAAAGCGACATTGCGCAATTCAGAAGAAACGTCACAAGAATAAAGCTTTGTGGGTGAATTAAATGCGTTGCGCAACTCACAATAACAGGAATTGTACCACTTGCACGCCAAAGAGAGGTCAAGACGCCCACAAGTACAAACAAAATCAACAAGCCGCGGGTTGTTTTGATGCCGCGAGCGCACATCCCGAGTATTTGCGAAAATGAAAAAGAACGTCTTTTAGCAAGCCCGACGAGAATGCACAAGCCCGACAAAAGCGCAAGAATCATTTTAAAATTCAATAAATTCCAAATCACGGCGCCCAAATAAAAAAATGTAAGTGAAAAAAATGCCTAAAATCGTATCAGAACGGTTGCACACCTAAATCAGCGTCACCATCTTTGACTTTCGCAAGGATCTCGAGTCCCGTCAGGTCTTGCATCATGCGGATATTGTCATCTTCCATTTCCAGGTTACCACTGGAGCCGTAACGATTCACGATGAGCCCGCGAATGTCTAGGCCGCGGCTACGAGCATATTCTACCGTGAGCACGCAGGCGTTAATGGAGCCGAGCGCCGCCGTCGTCACCACAAGAATCGGGAAATTCACGGTCTTGATAATGTCTTCGAGGAAAACCTTCTGGTCATCATAGCGGATGGGGCAAATGATACCCCCGCTACCTTCGGCAAAAATGAATTCGTGGCGGGAACAGGCAGCGTTAAAGTCCGCCTGAACTTTCGTAAGTTCAACGGGATTTTCCTCTTTGCGGGCAGCAAGATGCGGAGAAACAGCCTCTTTATAGACATAGCTCACCAGCTGTTCTTGCGAATCAGAAAGATTTGCAATGCGTTTCACATAGTCAGCGTCACCGGCGACCCATTTGCCGTCGCGGAATTCAGCGCCACTGAGGGCGGCCTTGTAGTAGCCCGCATCGATACCAGAATCACGCCACTTTTTAACGAGAAGGGCGGTCACAAAAGTTTTACCGACATCGGTCCCTGTTGCTGTAACGAAATATCCCGTATTCATACACCCTCTTTTACCGCCTGCGCAATTATGGACGCAGCGGTTTGAAGTTGTTCTCGCGTATGTGTTGCCATCAGGCTTGCGCGCAAGCGGGCCTGCCCCTTGGCGACCGTCGGATAGCGAATCGCAGGAATCAGGATTCCCTGTTCCTGAAGCTTCGCAGAAATCTGCATCGCCTTCGCTTCGTCACCGATGACAATCGGCACAATCGCCGAAAGAGACTGTTCTACATTCACGCCTTCGCGTTGCAGGGCTTCGCAGAAAAATTTCACGTTATCGCGCAGATTTTGAACGCGTTCAGGATGCGTATCGATATAGCGCAAGTTGTTGCAAGCGGCAGCGGCAACGGCAGGAGCCATCGCCGTCGTAAAAATAAAGCTGCGAGACTTGTTTTTTAAGAATTCCGTCAACTGCTTCGGGCCCGCCACGAAGCCGCCTTCGGCGGCGACGGCTTTGCTCAATGTTCCTACGGTTACATCGGCGTGAGCACAGCCGTAGTGCTCGGCAAGTCCGCGCCCGGTCTTGCCGAGCACGCCCGTAGCGTGGGCTTCATCAATCATCAAGAGACAATCATTTTCTTTCGCAATACGCATGAGTTCCGGCAGATTCGCGAGGTCGCCATCCATACTGAAAACAGCATCGGTCACGATGAGTTTGCGAGGGGCCGGCGATGCGGACTCGCCCGCTCTAGATTTATCCGCTTCTTGAATCACCCGCTGCAAATCCGCCATATCGTTATGCTTATAGACAAAGCACTTGGCGCGAGAAAGGCGAATCCCATCGATAATGCTGGCGTGGTTCAGTTCATCGCTAAAAATAAAGTCATTCTTGCCGCACAAAGCCGAAATCGTGCCGACATTCGCCATGTAGCCCGTATTGAACGTAATGGCGGATTCTTCGCCCTTGAATTTGGCGATAAATTCTTCCAGTTCCTGATGCGGAGTCTTGTTGCCCGTCGTAAGACGAGCGCCGCCGCTACCTGTACCCCACTCCAAAACGGCCTGGGCCATCGCCTGCTTAAGTTCATCGATGTTTGCCAAATCCAGGTAAGAATTGGACGCCAGCAGAATCTGTTCCTGCGAAACGCCGTCGGGCATGCGGATTTTCACACGCAACGATTCAGGCGTTTCCATCAAGCGCATCGAGCGGTAAGTGTTGTTCGCCCGTGCCGTTTCCAAAGCGTCTTTCGTAAAAATGTCAAGAATGCGACTCATGCTCCGACATCCACCAAAACTTTTTTCTTTTGCAAGTACTCAATGCATTCTTCGGCAGAGGCCTTGCGCGAATCAAACAGGAAAATACGGCCTCCGTTTTCGTCGCCCATTTCCTTCATCTTCATGATGCGCACATAGCCAAGTTCCTTGCTCGCGACATAGCCCGTCACGTAATTCGGGTCATCACTCACACAGAATTCAGCCACCATTCCGGGCGCATTCGCCACCTTGGTTGCAAGTACAATCGCTTCGTTAAAATGATTCTTGCAACCATCAACTTCGCTTGAACGCAACGCATCCATGTAAGTCGCACGCACACCGCGTTCGTGGTCAGGTTCCAGACGCTCGCCCGTCGCGACATCGTACAGCATCGCACCACGCATCGGGAAAGTTGCACGCAAGAGTTCTGGCAAATTTGTGGCGAAATTTTGAAGTTCCGCATTTTCACACGTTCCCTTCGGCAAGCTCAGGGAACTTTCTTTATGAACATCCATCACAGCTTTACTAACCAAGCCAAAAGCCTTCTCAAGGCCCTCTTGCCACGATTCTACATCAACCCGCGTCACAGGCAAGGCCTTCAAAACCTGGATATCGCTTTCGCAAACTTTTTCAATTTTCACATTGATAAAATCTGGGTCACCCTTGGAATGTGTCATGGCACGGCGCACCATCGCCGTACACACTGCTTCTACGGAATCCCGGCCCACGATGCGTTCTGCACCAGAAATATGCTGTTCGTGTTTCTGACCGCCTTCGCCTACTTGCTGCGAAGCACGCATTTTTAAACTGTAATAATCCATAAATGCCTACATTTGCGCACCACAATTTAGAAAAAGGCCTTCTTCTTTTTCTTTGAAAAGAATATATTTTAAAGGTAAAGGGAGTATTGATCTTTATTGGGAACCGATATGGACAATTGCAAACAATTTATAGCAGACTTTCCGGTGAACTCTGCGGAGTTTTTCAAAGCTATAACTTACGCCACAACTGAACTGTATATTTCGATGCATGAACTTGATCTTGAGGATCAAACCGCGTTTCCTCTCAAGACCAACGAATTCATCGATAAGTTTATGAAATGCGGTAACACCTTACAAGAAAGCATCACCAATATCATGGTGAATCTTGCATGTCCAGAAAGCGTAGAAACCATCAAGAATTTTACGATTCTTTCTACATTACCGGAACGTCTGAAAAATACAAATGTCATTTCAGAAATTTTTCATGGAAAGATTCACGGTTGGAGCAAGGCGATGTTTGTTCGCATTGGCGACGAAAAGCCACTACGTCGAGTCCTGTACGTTGTCGAAAACGTGAATGCGCAAATGACAAAGCTGGAACAAGAGAAAGAGCTCTTGGAGCAGAACCGCAAACAACAAAATATGATCAATGCGCTCATGAACGGATACGCCTCTGTAGTCGGAGTTGATTTTGTCACAGAAAAGGTGGAATTTTTCCGCACAAGCGATCGAATCAAAAGTGCTCTTGGCTTCATGAAAGAACCGCCTCCGTTCAAGATCCTTGTTGAAAAACTTATCAATACGGCTGTACACGAAGAGGATCGAAAAAGTATCCGAGAAGTGGCTGATGAGTCCTATATTAAGGAATACTTGCCAGTTGGAAATAGTTTGTCAAAAATATTTCACAACGAAGTCGGCCAATATGTTGAAATGAAAATTGTGCGAACCGGCGAAGAAACAACCGTGTTCGGTTTCACCGACAAAAATAACGAAATCACGGAAATAAACGATAAAATCTACAGGGATTCGTTGACTCAAGTGATGAACCGCAAGTATTTTGATGATAAACTATCATCGCGTAATAGTCAAGCCGTCGTAATGGCTGATATTGACTTTTTCAAAGATGTTAATGACAATTACGGCCACCAGTGTGGTGATGCCGCCCTTGCTGCCGTTGCATCGATACTGAATTCATCTGTTCGTAATTTGGACCGTGTAGTACGTTATGGTGGCGACGAATTTTTAATCTCGTTCAAGGGTATTACTCATGAAGTGCTGAGAAACAGACTTGAACAGATGCGCGCTCGGGCAGAAAAAATTAAACTGCAAGATTACCCTGATGTAAAGTTAACCATGAGCTTTGGCGGAACATTCGGAGACGGAATTGTTTCAGACATGCTCTCTTTTGCCGACAAGGCGCTTTACGTATCAAAGAAAAAACGGAACTGCGTCACCTTAGTTCCGTTTGAAGAAAAAAATTAGGTCGTCTTTACTCGTGGAATTCGTCGTCGCCTTCAATGACAGGCGCGGGTTCGCATTCGCCAATTATCTTAATCGCTTCGCAAATGCGGTCAATTTCAGAATCGGTCGTAATGAGCGGAGGCATCGTGTAAACGTAATTGCAGAACGGACGCAGCCACACGCCAGTTTCGCGAATCACACGCAAGATATCGTCTGCACTTGGCTTTGCCTTGAGTTCCAAAACGCCAATTGCACCGAGCACACGTACGTCTGCCGCATTTTCAAGTGAACGAAGCGGTTCCAAATTCTGTTTCAGGCGTTTTTCTATCCGAGCAACAGATGCCCCATAATTGCGACTTTCAAACAGCGAAAGCGAAGCGATTCCCGCAGCACATGCTAACGGGTTTGCCATGTACGTCGGGCCATGCATGAATGCAGGAATTTTGCTGTTCGTGATCGTTGCAGCCACCCGTTCAGACGCGACGCAGGCCGCCATCGTAATGCTCCCGCCCGTAAGCGCCTTGCCAATACACATAATATCCGGCTTAACGCCTGCATATTCCATCGCAAAACGCGGACCCGTGCGGTAAAACCCCGAAGCGATTTCGTCCAGAATCAACAGGATGCCGTAACGATTGCAAAGTTCGCGAAGCGCCTTCAGATAGCCTGCGCTATAAAGCCACATGCCGTTTCCGCCCTGAAACACGGGTTCGCAAATCACAGCAGCGATTTCATCCTTGTGTTCCTCGACAACGCGTTCCATCGAAGCGAAATCCACCGGATTCCAAGCTTCGTCAAAGCGACAGTTCGGACGTTCCGCAAAATAATGATGCGGCATGATTCCGCGGAAAAGCGTATGCATACCATCAGGATCAGAAAGCGCCATCGCGCCTGCGGTGTCGCCGTGGTAGCCGCCCTTCAAGGCAACCAACTTACAGCGCTCCGGGCGCGAGAGCGAATGCTGATACTGCACCGCCATCTTGGCGCTGCATTCCACGGCGATGCTTCCCGAATCCGCAAAGAAAATCTTGTCGAGACCTTCCGGCAAAAAATTCACTAACTTTTCGCCAAGTTCAATCGCAGGCTCGTGCGTAAAACCGCCAAACATCACATGGCACATCTTTTCGCTCTGTTTCTGAATTGCCTCGACGATTTCAGGGGCGTTATGTCCATGTGCCATGCACCACCAACTCGACACGGCATCAATCAGTTTTAAACCGTCGGCCGTTTCAATTGTCGTTCCATGAGCCGATTTCGCAAGGAACCTGGCCGGAGTATTTTTCAGCGCCGCATACGGGTGCCACAAATGCTCGCTATCAAAATCAAGTAGTTTTTTCATTTGCAACCAAATATAGCACCTCTTCCAAGCACATTTCAGTGTTCACAGTCACGGCTTTTTGCATAATGCGGCTGGCATCTTGAAGTTTGCCGCATTTTTATATAATTTAACGGAAAAACGGAGGGAGAACATGCTTATCCGCAAATCCAAATTCATCTTTATGGCAGGCATTGCCGCATTGTGCATTTCCTGCAGCGACGACAGCACCAGCATCAACGCAAGCGATTCCGCAGGCAAGAATGACGATGTAATCGCAGACAAAATCATTCCCGAAAACCCAAACATTGAAACGGCAGATGGCGCCACCTTCGAAACCAAAGGCAAATATTCTAGCGAAATGGACGGTTTCGACGATTCAATGGTCGTTTACGACTCATACGAAGTCAAAATGGCTCCCTCGCTCGACGCCGTCTATGGCAGCTCAGATGCGCCAATTGAAGTCGCTCCTGGCGGCGTTATCGACGAATATGTTCCTGCAGACCCCGCCCCCGGCGGTGACGGCGGATTTAACGGCAAAACTTATGGACTACTCACAGCCTCCGAATGGAACGATCTGGACAATTGGAATACCTGGGGAGAAATCTTGACAGGCGAATTTTCCGACAAAACAAGCTACTGGAAATTTTACCCGCACACACTCGTCGCCGTACGAGTTGTTGACGAAAACGGCTCCGGCTTAGCCAACGTTCCTGTAGAACTTATAAACCACGACAAGGTGGAATTCACCACCAAAACAGACAATACTGGCCATGCCTACTGCTGGATAAGATTGTTCGACGGCTTTACCGAAGAAGCCTTAAATAGCGAAGACTTTTCGTTAAAAATCAACGGCAAAGTGTCCGAAGACCCGGTCAAGTTGACCCTCAATTACGATGATTCGCTCAAAGTAAACGTGATTACAAGCGATGCCAAGCAAGCTGACGCCAAGGCCGATGTCGCCTTTATCGTCGACGCCACCGGCTCCATGGGCGACGAAATTCGATTCCTTCAATCAGACCTCAGCTACATTATAGATCACGCCTCTTCGGCAACCAACGTTGCATTACGTACGGCAGTCGTATTCTACCGTGACGAAGGCGACCAATACCTCACCCGCGGCAAGGATTTTTCCACCGACGTCGCGAATACCCAGGCATTCATCGCTGAACAAAGCGCAAACGGCGGTGGTGACTACCCCGAAGCCGTACACTCCGCACTCGAAGCCACATTACAGAACTTCTCCTGGAACGAATCCGCACGCGCACGCATCGCATTCCTAATTCTTGACGCCCCCGCACACCACCAGGATGACATTATAGAAAGCCTTCAAAGCTCCATCACCTTCTACGCCAAGAACGGCATTAAGCTTATTCCTGTAGCAGCTAGCGGCGTTGATAAGGACACAGAATCCATGTTACGCTTCTTTGACTTAGCCACGGGCGGTACCTATGTATTCCTCACCGACGACAGCGGCATTGGTTATTCCCATATCGAGGCCTCTGTAGGCGATACCGACGTAGAAAAGCTCGCCGACCTGATGTTACGGCTCATCAAGAAATATGTAGAATAACAAGCTTTACAGATATTACATTTTCTGAATTCTCTTCCAAATTTGTAAAATCAAAATTTGTAATCGCAGTTTAACAGGCTGCGATTTTTTCGTCTTTATAACATTTTTTGACTAAAAAAACATTGATTTTAAATCATTTTCGCCAATTTGAGTATTTTGGCACGCCTTTTGCAATAGGTTGGGCAAAACAAGAAACAACCTCAACAAAGGATAGGAACATGAAGCTCATTACAGCTTATATCCAACCCGAGCGATTAAACATCGTAAAGCAAGAACTTTACGAAAACAAGATCTACAAGATGTCTGTTACTAACGTACTTGGCTGCGGTCAGCAGCGCGGTTACAACCAACGTTTCCGTGGCGTGGTGACCGAGGTTAATTTGCTCAAAAAGATCTGCTTGAAGATTGCCGTGAACGACGAATTCGTAAAGCCCTGCATTGACGCCATCATCAAGGGCGCACGCACAGGTGCTATCGGTGACGGCAAGATTTTCGTCACGGAACTTGAACAGTGCATTCGCATTCGCACCGGCGAAACTGGCCCCGAGGCAATCGGCTAATCAAAACAAATTAACACAAGGAATTTAAACAATGAACGAAGCAGCAACTGTCGTACCTGTCAGCGACGCCATCTTTATGACAGAAAACATTTGGATCATGATTAGCGCCATGTTGGTGTTTATCATGGGCCTGGGCTTTGCCTGTGTCGAAGCGGGTCTTGTTCGTGCCAAGTGCGCGGCCAACGTCGCTTTCAAAAACATCGCGGTTCCCGCCATAGGTATCACGATGTATGCCGCCATTGGCTTTGCCCTCATGTACCCGGGAACGTTCAACGCGATTTCCGGTGTACTTGGATTTGCCGGATTCGGCATCGGTGACTGGGCAGACCCCTCTAAGTTCACCGCCGCCTACAACGGTCACTTCACCCTCTTCACCGACTGGTTGTTCCAGGCGATGTTTGCAGCAACCGCGGCTACCATCGTTTCTGGCGCTGTCGCTGAACGTGTGAAGCTGAACTCCTTCCTCGTCTTCACCATCATCTACGTGGCCTTCGTCTACCCCATTGTGGGTAGCTGGACATGGGGCGGTGGCTGGCTTTCTTCCATCGGCAAGGCCGGTTTCCATGACCTCGCCGGTTCTACCCTGGTTCACTCCGTGGGTGGTTGGGCAGCTCTCGCTGGCGTCATGATTCTTGGACCGCGTATCGGTAAGTATGTCGGCGGCAAGGTGCACGCTATTCCGGCTCACAACATTCCGCTCGCAACCATCGGCGTGTTCATGCTGTGGTTCGGTTGGTGGGGATTCAACGCCGGTTCTGCTCTCTCCGGCGATGCAAAGGCTACCAGCTGGATTCTCGTGACCACGAACCTCGCCGCTGTTGCCGGTATCATTACCGCAACGCTTACGAGCTGGATCGTTTCGAAGAAGCCGGACGCCACCATGGCCCTCAACGGCTGCCTTGCTGGCCTCGTCGCCATCACTGCCGGTGCAGACGTGGTTACCCCGCTTTCTTCCTGGATTATCGGTGCCATCGCTGGCGTGCTCGTTGTCGGTGCAGTCTTCATGTTCGACCGCTTGCACTTGGATGACCCGGTCGGTGCTCTCTCGGTTCACCTGGTAAACGGTGTGTGGGGTACGCTCGCTGTCGGTATCTTCGATATCACTGGCGACTACACCCTCGGCACTCAGGCCATCGGCGTGATCGCTTACGCGGTTCCCTGCTTCGGTGCTGCTAGCCTCATCTTCTACGCTATCAAGAAGACCATGGGCCTCCGCGTTACCGAACGTCAAGAACTCCGCGGCCTCGACCAAAGCGAACACGGACAAGAATCTTACAGCGGATTCCAAATCTTCAGCAACATGTAATCCCCACTCTAAGTACAACAAACGTCCCTGGTTTTTACTGGGGGCGTTTTATTATTTAAGGGTCTAAATTTCTATATTTAGCCTCGATTTAAACATTCAACCATTACTAACTATGCTTTTCAATTTCGACATGATCCAGGGCGTTTATGCCCGCATTCCCGCCCGCGTTGAAGCAGCACGCAAGCAACTGGGCCGTCCGCTCACCCTCGCCGAAAAGATTATCTACAGCCATCTGATTGATGGCGCCGAGAACAGGACCTACGAACGCGGCAAGGATTTTGCCGAATTCCACCCTGACCGCGTGGCCATGCAGGACGCAACCGCCCAGATGGCACTCCTCCAGTTCACCACCGCCGGTAAGTCCCGTGTGGCAGTGCCGAGCTCCGTGCACTGCGACCACTTGATTATCGCCCGCGAAGGTGTCGAAAAGGACCTCCCCCGCGCCAAGGAAGAAAGCAAGGAAGTGTATGACTTCTTGCAGTCTGTCTCTGCCAAGTACGGCATTGACTGCTGGCTCCCGGGTGCAGGCATCATCCACCAGGTGGTACTCGAAAACTATGCCTTCCCGGGCGGAATGATGATCGGTACCGACTCCCACACCGTGAACGCTGGCGGCCTCGGCATGCTCGCGATTGGCGTGGGCGGTGCAGACGCCGTGGACGCCATGGTCGGCCTCCCCTGGGAACTGAAGTACCCGAAGATGATCGGCGTGAAGCTCACCGGTAAACTCCAGGGCTTCGCCACCGCCAAGGACATCATCCTCAAGCTCGCAGGCATCCTCACTGTTAAGGGCGGCACCAACGCCATTATCGAATACTTCGGCGAAGGCGCACGCAGCCTCTCCGCTACTGGCAAGGCAACGATTGCCAACATGGGTGCCGAAGTGGGCGCCACTTGCTCCACCTTCAGCTACGACGATTCCATGAGCCGCTACCTCAAGGTGACTGGCCGCGCCGACGTGGCCGCCGCTGCCGACAAGATTGCTGAACACCTCAAAGCCGACCCCGAAGTCGAAGCAAATCCGGAAAAGTACTTTGACCGCGTCGTGGAAATTGACCTGAGCACGCTCGTGCCGCACTTCAACGGCCCGTTCAGCCCGGACCGCGCCTACGCCGTGACCGACATGGCAGAATCCCTCAAGGCTACCGAAACGAAGCCGGAATCTACGCCGGTCGTAAGTGCCGCCCTCATCGGTTCTTGCACGAACTCCAGCTACGAAGACCTCTTCATGGCCGCGAACATGATCAAGCAGGCCCTCGCCAAGGGTCTTTCTCCGAAGTGCCCGCTCCTCATTAACCCGGGTTCCGAACAGGTGCGCTACACCGCCGAACGCGACGGCCTCATCGACTTGTTCAAGCAGTTCGGTGCAACGATTATGACGAACGCCTGCGGTCCTTGCATTGGCCGCTGGGATCGCGCCGGTGCCGACAAGAAGGAACTCAACACCATCGTCCACAGCTTTAACCGCAACTTCGCCAAGCGCGCCGACGGTAACCCGAACACGCACGCCTTTGTGGCTAGCCCGCTCATGGCCGTGATCGCAGCCCTCTCTGGCGACATCCGCTTCAACCCGATGACCGACACCCTCGTGAACAACGAAGGCAAGGCCGTGAAGCTCGATCCGCCGGAACAGTGCGAACTTCCGCCGAAGGGCTTCGAAGTCAAGGACGCCGGATACCAGGCTCCTGCCGAAGACGGTTCCAAGATTACCGTTTCTATCAACCCCGAAAGCAAGCGCCTCCAGGCTCTCGCTCCGTTCGGTGCTTGGGACGGCAAGGACATCGCTGGCGCCCCGATCCTCATCAAGGCCAAGGGCAAGTGCACCACCGACCACATTTCTATGGCTGGTCCGTGGCTCAACTACCGCGGTCACCTCGAAAACATTTCGAACAATATGCTTATCGGCGCCGTGAACGCCTTCAACGGCGAAACCAACAAGGTTCTCGGCAATGACGGTGCATACAAGGAAGTCCCAGAACTCGCCAAGCAGTACAAGGCTGCCGGCGTAGGCTCCATCGTGATCGGTGACGAAAACTACGGTGAAGGCTCTAGCCGCGAACACGCCGCTATGGAACCGCGCTTCCTCGGCGTGAAGGCCGTAATCGTGAAGAGCTTCGCCCGCATTCACGAAACGAACCTCAAGAAGCAGGGCATGCTCGCCCTCACCTTCAAGAACGCTGCCGACTACGACAAGATCCAAGAACAGGATGTGTTCGATATCGTTGGTCTCACCAAGTTCGCTCCGGGTTCCGAATTCACGCTCGTCGCCCACCACAAGGATGGCTCGGTCGATAACATCGCCCTCAGCCACACCTACAACGATCAGCAGTGGGCATGGTTCAAGGCTGGTTCCGCACTGAACCTGATCCGCGCGAACAACAAGTAAGTTTTTCAAAGGGAAAAAAGATGAAAGTTTCTTTGAATTGGCTCAGACGTCATGTTGATCTTCCGGAATCTGCGGAAGAAGTTGCCAAGGCTCTTACCGCCGTCGGCCTCGAAGTCGAAGGCATGGAAGAACCGGGCAAGGTCTACGAAAAGCTCGTTGTCGCAAAGGTTCTCACTTGCGACGCCCACCCGGACAGCGACCACTTGCACATTACAACCGTGAACAACGGCAAGGAAGTCATCCAGGTTGTTTGCGGAGCCCCGAACGTGGCTGCCGGCCAGACCGTGGTGCTTGCCCCGATTGGCGCAGAACTTCCGCTCCCAGACGGCGGCACGCTCAAGATGAAGAAATCCAAGATCCGCGGCGTCGAAAGTTTCGGCATGATTTGCGCCGAAGACGAAATTGGTCTTTCCGACGACCACGCCGGCATCATGGTTCTCGACGACAGCATTCCCGCTGGTACTCCGTTCGTGAGCCTTGGCCTCTACGACGTATGCTTCGAACTGAACGTGACCCCAAACCGCCCGGATGCCCTCAGCCACCGCGGTGTCGCTCGTGAACTTGCCGCCAAGTTCAACCGTCCGCTCAAGCCGCTCACTTACGAACTCAAGGAAGATTCCGAAGCAGCAAACTCCGCCATCAGCCTCGAAGTGGTTCCCGGTTGCGGTTGCTCCCGCTATGTGGGTCGCGTCATCAAGGACGTGAAGGTCGAAAAGTCTCCGGCATGGCTCGCCAAGCTGTTGCACGCTGTGGGCATGAATAGCATCAACAACGTGGTCGACATCACGAACTTTATCCTGATGGACGTGGGCCAGCCGCTCCACAGCTTCGACATGGACCAGCTGCACGGCAATAAGATTAAGGTCCGCCGCGCCGCCAAGGGCGAAAAGATCGAAACCATCGACCACACCGCCCATGAACTCGTTGAGAACGACCTCGTCATCTGCGATGGCGACCGTCCGGCTTGCGTAGCCGGCGTGATGGGCGGTGTCGAATCCGAAATTGTCGATGCCACCAAGAACGTGTTCCTCGAAAGCGCCTGGTTCAATCCGACCATTGTCCGCAAGCAGGCCAAGCGTCTCTGCATTTCGACCGATTCCAGCTACCGCTTCGAACGCGAAATCGACTTTACCACGCAGGACGAATACAGCCGTTACGCCTGCGCCATGATTCAGGAAGTCGCCGGTGGCCGCATTCTCAAGGGCACCGTCGAATACACGGGCGACGACCACAAGAAGAACTTGAACGAGGTCACGCTCCGCACGGCCCGCGCCGAAAAGATTATCGGCATGAAGATTGATGCCGCCGACATCGAAAAGTACCTCACGGGTATCGCTCTCGAAGTCGTGAAGAAGGATGCAGAATCCATCACCTTCAGAATTCCAGGATTCCGCCCGGACCTCGAACGCGAAGTCGACCTCATCGAAGAAGTCGCACGCCTCATCGGTTTCGACAACATTCCATACACGCTGCCGAGCTTCAAGATGCAGCCGAACGAACTTCCGCCGATTGAAGTTCTGAACCGCAAGATTCGCAAGACCTTGTCCGCCATGGGTCTGCACGAATGCTTGAGTTTGCGCTTTACCAGCAAGGCCCGCACCGAAGCTCTGTTCGGCGCCGAAAATGATGACCGTCGCAGCAAACCCGCAGCGCTCCTCAACCCGCTTTCCGACGAACTCGGCGTGGTTCCGACCAGCCTCCTCCCGAACCTCCTCAAGAGCGTTGCCGAAAACGAAAAGAACCGCCCCGGTTCCGTTCGTTTATTCGAAGTCGCCAAGGGACAGTTCAAGCGCGACCGCAAGGACGTACGCGATCCGGGCTTCGACGAATCGAACCTCGTCGCTCTCACAATAGCAGGTGCTTTCGATGTGAACCCGCTCAACGACAAGCCCGCCCAGATTGACTTTGCAGCCTTCAAAGGCTTTGTGCAGAGCTTCCTCAAGCGCGTGGGTCTCGTAGTGGAATTCCGCGTCCCTGAAAAGGCCGAAATTTACCTGCACCCGGGCAAGCAAGTCGAAATCCTCGCCGACGGCGTGGTGCTCGGTACCATGGGTGAACTTCACCCGACCGCCATGGCCGCCTTCGAAATCGGCTACACCACCTACGTGATGGAACTCGACATGGACAAGATGGAACACGCCACTCACAAGAAGATTGTGTTCGAACCGTTCAGCCGCCAGGTGCCGTCTAGCCGCGACATTTCTCTCGAAGTCGACAAGACTATGACTCACGAGCAGATCCTTGCACGCATCAAGGGACTCAACCCGAAGAACCTCGCCAAGATTACGCTCAAGAGCATCTACGAAGGCGACAAGATCGAAGCCGGCAAGAAGAACATGGTCTACAGCCTCACCTACCAGGCCATGGACCGCACCCTTACCGACGACGAAGTCAACAAGGCTCACAACAAGCTGCGTGACAAGCTCGTTGCCAATGGCGACATCGTCTTACGCTAACTTTTCTACCATTATTGTTTTAAATCCTCCCAGGAAACTGCGAGGATTTTTTTATTATTTTATCTAAACAGGAGACAACAAAAATGTTCAGAAATTTTCTAGGAATAATTGTAGCCGCCCTCATATTTACGAGCTGCGGTGGCGATTCTTCTAGTTCTCCCTCAAATAGTTACTCATGGGTTTCTTCTTTAAGTGAGCTCGGCTCATGCGACAAAAAACACGAAGGCGTAGTCGTTTATGCCAGCAAAGAAGACGTCTACGTGACCTGCCACGACGGTTTCTGGGGTGAATTCAGCGAAGAAACTATCGGTGACAATTCTAGTTCTAGCGCCAAGAGTTCCAGTTCGCAAAAGAGCAACAACGGCGATGACGGATACTTTGACTTACAGGGGGAAAGTTCTTCTTCAAAAGCCCAAATAGAGCTTAATTTAAAGGTCGCCGCCGACGACACCATTCTTTCGCTTAGGTATTTAAACGACTGCAATTCTTCTCATGTAGGCAAATATATTTACCTTATTTCGCTATCCCTTTATATGATCTGTACCGAAGACGGATGGAAAGAATACGACCCGCCATCAAGCGGTCCCGACAAAGGATCTGTTGTCGATCCCAAAACAAGCACAGGTACAAGCGACCTCACGAACTACTTCGAAGAATACGACATATCCCAAAAACAGACTGCCCCGAACAAAGTCATCAGCTCCTATAAAGACATCACGTACGCATCTGTTTTGTTTGGAGAATGCGACGCCCAAAAAGACAATCAGATTTTTAAGGATACACTCCGTGCAATAAATTCTGACATTTCGCCAGACCACCTGTTCTATTGCAAAAACGGCGTATGGTTGGGCGTCACAAGTTTCTTTGCCGACACCCTTCAACTAGAGACGGCTCCTTACGGGACCTTCAAAGAAGGCTTCTATGCTGGCCGGGGCGAAAAGAGTTTGTCAAATTACTGCCAAGAAGACTTCATCTCGACAGATCATCAGGTGTACGTCATGGATAATGGATGGAGAGAGGCCACAACAACCGAAATATGCTTTAAGGAAATCTGCTCTAAAAAGAATGAAGGCGAATTCTATGACTTCGATGGATACCAGTTTATGTGCCATAACAAGGATTGGTCTATTCCCCTCATTTTTGAAATGCCCAATCAGGAATTCTTTAACAAGGATTTTGAGTATGGGACCATGGAAGATGAACGCGACGGGCGCATTTACAAAACAACAGAAATCGGTTCGCAAGTATGGATGGCGCAAAATCTAAACTACTCGGGCGTCTCCGGTGAATTCGGGGCTTGCTATAAAGACAACCTGCAATACTGCGAAACATCCGGCCGATTCTACAGTTGGCACGAATTTATGAATGCACTCGATTCTCTGCCGCCATCAACAAGCCAGGGAATATGCCCCGACGGTTGGGCCATCCCCGACAAGGCAGACTTCACACAACTGATTGAAAACACCAAATTTAAATGCGGTTATACAGGTGGAGTCTGCTATGGCTCAACGCTTTTTGCCAAAGGAGCATGGGAGTTCTCTTGGGACTATTTCGCCTTTGGCGACCAAGTCGACAAGTACGGATTTTCCGCAATAGGCGGAATGTTATATAAAGGCGGTGGATACAGCAAAAACTATACAAACTTTTGCATCGCCTCAAAATCAAGCGACAATCTAAATTACGCAACGATAAATATTACGCGACATGAGGTTGGCGGGCTCAACGTCGACAAAGCAATATACAACACCCTTTGCAATGTACGTTGCATTAAAAAGAGTGCTACAATGTACATCGAAGACGCAGAATAAGTGGCAGGAGAGAACAAAATGGTAAATATCATCAGAATCATTTCTCGTTTTGGCATCGCCACGGCAATCGGCATCACCCCGTTTCTATTTGGTTGCGGCAAAGACAGCAGCAGTTCTTCTGTAAATACGTATGTTGCAGAAGGCGAGTACATTAAGAGCAAGGATGACTTACAGGAATACGAATGTTCTAACGCCAGAGAGGGTGTCATCGTCTACCTTTCTAGCGAAGACACCCGCATGGTCTGTTTCCAAAACAAGTGGATCGACTACTCTAAATGGCAATCCCAAAACGGAATCAATAGTTCTAGTTCGAAAAAGAATGAGACGTCTAGTTCCAGCGTCAAAAGCCAATCCAGCTCCAGCACTGATTATGGTTCCGCCGGTTCCGACTCTCTTATCATTTCCCGTTACGGCTCCTCTTTTCTGGGTTCCGTAAAAAGCATGCGAAATCTTTCTGCTTGCGATAAGGAAATGTCTTACCGCGTTGTCTATGTTGAAGACATGGATGCTTACCTCAGATGTTTCGAACCTAATTGGGTTGAAGCTTTTCTTAACGAAGGTTCCAGCTCTTATTCTCTAGGCAACGAACCTGAATGCAACAAAGATAATCAGGGTCGAGAAATAATGATTAGTTTTGACAACTATGTTTGTTTCAACGGCGAATGGGTTTCTTTAGACGACTTCAATTTTACAGTCAATACAGAAAACGACACATGGAACCCTGTTCCTTTAGAATACGACGTAAAGCATGTTCTGCCGGACTATCGCGATTCTGTACTGGGCCCTTGCACAAAAGAAAAATACGGGACCATCGCCCGCGACACGAGTCTTCTCGATTACTCTAGCAACGGTCATTTCCGCTGCAATGAAAAGGGATACTGGTATGCACTCTCCAATGCTGAAGCCGATACGGTCGGACTCAAACCCGTTCCTGAAGGTTCCTTTGCACTAGGACGCTATTCTACATATTATCCAGAACGCCTCAATCTTCCAGAACAATGCATTGTTCACGGAGATTTGTCGCGCTCCCGCGTCTATTACGTATATGACGATAAAGCCTGGCGTCGGGCCGCCCCCCTAGAAATATGCAACCTTAAGGCCTGTTTAAAATCAAATGAAGGCGAAGAATACAATTTATTCGGGTATCTGCTCCGTTGCGAAAACAGCACCTGGGTGCAGGATAGCATTCAGAACATTCCAAAGAAGGATTTTTTCAATCCAAATATAAGCTACGGCACGCTGAAAGACGCTAGAGACGGGAAAACCTACAAGACCGTCGAAATCAATGGTAAAACCTGGATGGCCGAGAACTTGAACTACTATGACACCACCCAGAACATTATGGGTAACACCAACTGCTACCTGAACAACGAAGAATACTGCGAAAACATGGGCCGGTACTATTCCTGGACTGCAGCAATGAACATTTCGCCTAGCTATGCCAAAGAAATGTCGCCTTCCACGGAAAGCGAAACCGAGCGTCAAGGCGTATGCCCTAGCGGCTGGCACATTCCCGACACCCTCGAATGGGATGCACTAGCAGGATTCCATTCTACAAACGACTTCATGTATCAGAAAGGCTGGTTAATAAGTTTAGAATCAAGTAGCATTAGCGTTTTAAGCGGAGAATTTAACACAACCGGTTTTTCTGTAATACCTGTAAACCAGAGTTACGATTCAAATCGAGGCGTAGTAGGGTACAACGAAATAGGTCACGCCGCCTATTTCTGCACATCCAACCGTTTCAACGAAGAAAAATTCATGGCAGCAGAGTTCGCATTCTACTATGGTTTTTCAAGAATAAACTATGCCTACAGCAAATTGAGCATGGAAGCACAATGCTCGGTTAGATGCGTCAAGAACTCGGAGGATTAACAAGATGCGTAAAATTTCATTCATTTGCCTTTTGCTGCTGTTCTTCGCAAATTCCTTTGCCGCTACAGAAACATGGAATGTTGCTCCCGCCAAGTCGTTCTTCAAGGGAAACGGGACCGAAAACAGCCCTTATATCATCACAACGGATGCCGAATTCGCGCTTATGGCCAGCTATATGCAGGACTCGACACACAAAAATTGTCATTACGCATTAGAAACGGACATCATCATCAATGAAGGTAACGCAGCCCAATGGGGAACGACGCCTCCTAAGTATAAATGGAAACCCATAGGAGATTCCCTAAATCAAGCTTCGGGTATTCTGTACGGACAAGGCCATACCATTAGCGGCCTTTATATCAATTCCGAAAAAGAAGATTATCAAGGTCTCTTTGGCTATCTAAACGGTTCCATTCACAACCTGAACCTGGTAAATTCATTCGTCAAGGGAAGGAATTACGTCAGTGCCTTAGCATCTCGCGTAACCACCATAGAAAATATTTTTGTTGAAGCAGTTGTCGAAGGTAAAAATGTTGTTGGCGGTATAACAGCCTATCCATTTATCCGCATTTCTCATGCCATATTCAAGGGGGCCGTAAAGGGCGTCGATTACGTAGGAGGAATTTACGGTTATAGCGAAATCAGCTACAATAGTTCAAGAGGAGCCGAGTATTGCGACAATTACGGCACTATCATAGGCCAAAACAATGTCGGTGGTATTAGCGGAGAGCTCTACATTGACGTTCCAGCCCAAGTCGTTGATTTATACAAATTAAGAAACTTTGGCAATGTTTTCGGATACAACAACGTAGGTGGAATTATTGGATTATTGAATCTAGACCGAAACGGCTCCGAATACAAAAAAATGTTCAATTTTAAATACCTCCGAAACATGGGCGAAATTTCGGGGAACGATATGGTCGGTGGACTTATGGGCGTATATTATACCGGAAGATCCGACGACTCGTCTCACGCCATTTCCTATTCATACAACGCGGGACGCGTCAGGGCGGATTCCAACGCTTATCCTCTATTTTACCATGCAAAATGGCATGCAGGGTACGAGAATATTCCTTATTCAGTTCATTGCTACAATCTTGCCGAGATATACGGTCCTAATCTTGTCGTAGACAGAATCAGCCCAAACCTTATAGACAACTATGCCGATTCTTTGGGTCCTGAATACGTGCCCGACACAGGAGCTACAAAAATAAACAGGGGGTACCCCATCCTTGTCGAAGAAGACAAGAACTTCCGCTATCTAAAAGGCAGCGGAACTCCGGATAATCCGTTCTTGATTGAAAGCGTAGAAGACCTGATCAAGCTTCAAAAGTATTCCCAAAACGAGTCTCTTGTAAACCGCTTTTATTACAAGCAAACCGCCGATATCGATTTAAAGTCCATCAAAAACTGGACACCAATGAGATTTAAGGCAATAAATTACGATGGCGGCAAACACAAAATCTCTAACATGAGATCTCATTCGAGACGCGGATGTGCCGGTTTTATCAGCATATCCGATAGCGGAATGACCATTAAGAATCTGGAGCTTGAAAATGTTGACGTCAAGGGAACCATATCCGTAGGGGCCTTACTTTGCACTGCAAACAACGCAGATGTTTCGGGCATAAAAGTCTCAGGAAAGGTCGTTGCAGACAAGGACTCCACGACGCCATCCGATGCCGGTGGAATCGTTGGATATTACATGCGCGGAAAACTGTATGACCTCGAAAACCATGCAGACGTTCACGTAGACGGGAATGCTGGGGGAATCATCGGGGATGCCTCGTCATACTCTACTTCAAGTCTCGTTAAGGTTTCCAATTACGGGAACATCTTTGCGACAGTACACGCAGGGGGAATTGCAGCCGATTTCGACGAAACCATCAGCTTCGCAAGGAACTACGGCAAAGTGAACGGCCTGCAAAGTGCCGGAGGAATTGCGGCTTCTGCCGGCGGAGTCAACCGTTCATTTAACCGAGGCGATGTTTTTAGCTACGATCACGTAGCCGGTGTTGTTGGAGCCGCCAAGAAAGTCGAGTACGTGTACAATACCGGTAACATCTACGGAGACACCGTATATGCATCGGGCTATACTGTGGGACGTCCCTACTATAGCCACAGGGATTCTGTTATTTTAAAACACGCCTACAACGAGAAAAAGCCTGGCGTATTCGGACTCGCCGGTAAAAACGTCTTGTCAAGCGACACATTCAGTCTCACACAAAAAGAATTTTTGTCTAAAGAGATTATCGAAAAAATGGGTGACGCCTTCATCTTTGACGAAAACAATGAAAACGACGGTTATCCCGTACTGTATATGGGATTCAAAGGCGAAGGGACTCCCGAATCTCCATTCCTGATTTCAAACAAAGAAGACCTGTACAGAATGAGGGATTATATAGGAGACGACGACTTCACAAATTTATTCGCCAACAGGAACTTTAAAATCACAAACAACATCATCTTTGATTCTACAGACACCTGGTATCCCGTAGGAAACGACTACAATAGGTTTTCTGGAGTTCTTGATGGAGGAGGCCATACCATTTCGGGGCTCAACATGAACATGCTTTCGGGAAGAAATAGCAAAGTGGCCTTATTCCGCTATTTAAAAGGAACCATCAAAAACCTTGGTATCGAAAACTCAAAGTTTGTCGCCGACACGGCAGCAGCATTCGTACTTCAATTAGAAGGCGGCACCCTAGAAAACTGCTGGAGCAAAGATTCAAAAGTCAACGGAGCTAATGTCGCCAGCGGAATCGTTGCCTTCGCCGACGGCAACTTCACAATCAACAGGGTGTTTAACGCAAGCCACGTCTCTGGCGGCGACAACCTTATTTCGGGCATTGTCGCTAGAATTATCCTTGACGGCAACAGCGTTTTCACGAACAGTTTCAATACAGGCAAAATTGAGGGACCGAGTTACCTTAAATTAAACTCCCTTGCAAATTTTGCCTACCGCTTTGACGCCAGTAAAATCACCTTAAAAAATCTTTATACCACCGATACCACAGGAAATTCGGTATTCAATAAAAAAGACTTCTCTTCATCCATCATCGAAAATGTATTCCACCTAAAGTCTAACGATGACGATTCTACCGG
Source organism: Fibrobacter succinogenes (assembly GCA_902761355.1). Taxonomy (GTDB): domain Bacteria; phylum Fibrobacterota; class Fibrobacteria; order Fibrobacterales; family Fibrobacteraceae; genus Fibrobacter; species Fibrobacter succinogenes_M. The sequence goes on from CACWJY010000002.1 coordinate 22,556, forward strand.
TGTTACCGAAAAATACATGAAGTCGAAAGAATTCGCGGAACGCCTCGGCAAAGAATTCACCTACGACTCACTCGGAGTCAACGGTGGGTATCCCATACTTTTAAGTAGCAAAACCGCATTCAATTCTAAAAAAGGCCTATTCAAGATTGCCGAAAACAACCCGTCCATTAAGATTTCTACAGAATCAGGAATGATTCAACTTGAGGGACTCTTTGCAAACGAACGGGTCACCCTTGCAGACGTCAAGGGACGCATCTTGTGGAAAGGCCGCGCCATAGGGAACTCGCTCGCAATTACCATCAAAGTCCCCGGCATATACGTCATAAAGACAAAATCAGTCGCAAGAAAAGTTCTGGTGAAGTAAAAACAGAAATGTCCCGCAGGGGTTACCTGCGGGACGAGTGGAATTAGAAGAAAACAAGCGTGCTTCCGGTCTGTTCTACCCCGCGGTTCGATCCAGCTTCCCTTCTCTAGAACCAGAATGGACTGGAAGCACATCAATAATATACCTCAGAAAATCTTTCTGAGGAAATATTTTTTTGATTTTCATATTCCAACATGGAATGGTCCACCTTGGAATTCTGGGAGAGGCTAGCTATTCTTTTTCGCCTGTTTCCAGAGCTGTTGCAAGCCTTCTAGGCCCACGTCTTTCATTTCTTTGCCCTGTTCGCGGCACATGCTTTCGACCTTGCGAAAACGCTTTTCGAACTTGGAGTTAGCACGTTCCAGTGCGAGCGCCGCATTAAAGCCACAATGTCTTGCTACATTCACCAAGCTGAACATGATGTCGCCGAATTCATCTTCGAGACGGTCTACATTGCGGTTTTCGTCAGAGACCGCTTGCATTTCGGCCCTAAATTCACTAAATTCTTCTACAGCCTTGTCAAAGACAGGTTCCGCCTCGACCCAGTCGAATCCGACCTTGGCGGCACGACGCTGAATTTCTTGGGCACGGGCTAGCGTCGGCAAGCTCCTGCTTACTTTGTCCATAGCAGACTTGCCCGCCATTGATAGATTATTCTTTTCTTGCGCCTTAATGCGTTCCCATTGGCGAACCACGCCATTCGAACCATCGACCTCCGCATCCCCAAAAACATGAGGATGGCGCCGGATCATCTTCTCGCAGATCCCCTGCACCACGTCGTCAATAGAAAAGTCTCCGTTTTCTTTGGCAACCTGAGAATGGAATACCACTTGAAAAAGCACATCGCCCAATTCTTCGGCCATGTGCGCCTTGTCGTCTGCCTGGGCGGCATCAATGTATTCGTGGGATTCTTCGACCAGATAAGGCAAAAGCGACTGATGCGTCTGTTGCCTGTCCCACGGGCAACCCTCAGGAGAACGCAGGGTCGCCATAATTTTCACCAAGTCTTCAAAGGAGTATTTCATGCAAGCCAAAGATAGAAAGTATATCGAAATCGACCTGGAGAACTATCCCCTCTCCCTCGGAGAATCCAAGTTTAAGCCCGCCCACCTGTACTGCCGCGGGGAACTCCCCCAAAGCAACCGGATAGGAATCGCCATGGTGGGAACGCGACGCCCCAGCAGCTCTGCCAAAGAACTCTGCCGGCGCATGGTCAAATCGCTTGTAGGCACGCAGGCTGTAGTCGTTTCGGGGCTTGCGCAAGGCATAGACAGCTATTGCCACGAGGCAGCCCTTGAATTCGGCATTCCAACCATCGCCGTTATCGCCCAGGGCCTAGAAGCCCCCATTCCTGGCGAACGCGCCCAGCTTGCAGAGCGCATCGTAAAAGCGGGAGGCTGCATTCTCAGCGAATACCAGGGGGATTTCGCAGCACATAAGGGAACATTCCCCGCCCGTAACCGCATTATCAGCGGGCTTAGCCGCACCACGGTACTCGTCCAAAGCAAACTCAAGGGAGGAGCCCTGATTACCGCCGAATACTGCCTGCAAGAGAACAAGCTACTCCTCGCCGTCCCCGGTGATTTCGACAGCGAAGTCGCTGCGGGCCCAAACCATTACCTGGACCAAGGCAAAGCCATGCCCGTCTTTTTGCCGGAAAGCCTGCGCGTTACCGCCGGCCTCCCCCAGATCCATACCGAAAAAGACCGACCTGTAGCAAGCCTGGAGCAAATTGCCGCATCGGGCTGCAGCCTTTCTAGCGAAGCCATGGCTCTTTTTAGTCAATTCAACGGATTCCGTAAGACTTTTCAGGAACTGCAAGACGGTTGTAAACTCAAGCCTCTCAACATATTAGCTATATTAACAGAACTGGAACTCGCCGGACTGGTACACACCCCCGACAATTTTCAATTCTACTTTAACGGAACTACCTGACTTGAACAAGCGGCTTTTGATATTCCTCGTGATACTCACTATCGCTATCGGAGCGGTAGTATCGCAGCTTATGTTCGGCAAGAACAGTCTTAAGCAGCAACGTATCGTGGCACAGAATATTGAACGTTTTCAAGTTCAAATAGACTCGCTGCAACGTGCGATCGATTCCTGCAACATAGAAATAGAGCGACTCAAGAATGACTCGCTCTACAAAGAGAACCTGCTTCGCACCCGCTACGGAATGAGCCGCAAGGGCGAGCGCGTTTTTCAATTGGTCGAATAATTTAGCCTAGCACCAAGTCTGGGCGCGCCTTCATCTCATCCAGCTGAATCTGGTGAAGCACCACATGGCCTTCAACCAGGCTTTGCTGTACATCAATAATGCGCTGATTCGTTGAACCCCTGAACTTGATTTCAAGCGACCTCTTGGCCATGATAAACGGTCCGTCAATCAAAATGTCCGCAAACGTCAAGAGTTCAAACATTTCGGGACGCTCGTGCGAAAGTTCCATCAGGCGTTCGTAGGTGTAACCGGTGAAAATCACCAGGTTCATGCCACGTTCCTTGATTTCACGCGCCAAAGGGATCAAGGCTGCAGCCTGATCCATCGGATCACCGCCACTAAATGTGATGCCATCGAGCAGCGGGTTTTCCTCGATCATTTCGAGGATTTCTTCAATATCAATAAAATGACCCCCGTTAAAATCGTGGGTCTGCGGGTTCTGGCACCCGGGGCAATTATGGTGACAACCTTGAGTAAAGATTGTCATGCGGATTCCGGGACCGTCCACGAACGATTCGGGTTCGATTCCGGCAATCCGCAAGCGAGGATATTCGTCCATATTATACGCCGTGCTTCACGCGATCGTTCACTTCGGCACGCTTAGCGTTGTTGAAGCGATCGACGGTACCGACGAGGTAACCCGTGATGCGGCGGATACGTTCGAATCCGATTCCTTCACCATACTTGTTGAGTTCTTTTTCAGACATTGTTGTTTCTCCTTACTAGTAAATTATCTAATTCCCTTGAAAACCGGCATGCCAGGGTACAGCTTACGAAGTTCCTCGATCTTTTCGGGTGCGATTGCATGACCTTCGGTACGGCCGCAACGCGGGCAGCAGTCTCCGATGACACCCACGAAGCCGCACACCGGGTCACGGTCGACCGGGTGGTTGATGGAACCATAGCCAATACCGGACTTAGCCATGTGATGCACGATCTTTTCGAAGGCATCCAGGTTCTGTGTCGGGTCGCCGTCAAGTTCGATATAGCTAATGTGACCAGCGTTGGTGAGCGCATGGTACGGAGCTTCCAGCGAAATCTTCTTGAAAGCGGAAATCTTGTAGTACACCGGAATATGGAAAGAGTTGGTATAGTAGTCGCGATCGGTTACGCCCGGAATGATGCCGAACTTCTTCTTGTCCATGCGGACGAAACGGCCGGAAAGGCCTTCGGCTGGCGTCGCGAGCAAGCTGAAGTTGAGGCCGAGACGTTCGGATTCCTTGTCGCAGAATTCGCGCATGTGGCCGATAATCTTGAGGCCGAGCTTCTGGGACTCTTCGGATTCGCCATGGTGCTTGCCCGTGAGCATGACAAGCGTTTCGGCAAGGCCGATAAAGCCGATCGAAAGCGTACCGTGCTTGATGACTTCGCCCACGGTGTCTTCCCAGCCGAGCTTGTCGGAATCAATCCACACGCCCTGTCCCATAAGGAACGGGAAGTTCTTGACCTTGCGACGGCTCTGGACGGCAAAGCGTTCCATGAGCTGGTCGCTCACCAGCTGAAGCATGCGGTCGAGTTCCTTGAAGAACAGATCCACGGACTTCATCTTGATGGCGATACGCGGAAGGTTGATCGACGTAAAGCTCAGGTTGCCACGGCCAAAGCTGATTTCGCGAGACGGATCGTAGTGGTTACCAATCACGCGGGTACGGCAGCCCATGTAGGCAATTTCGGTTTCAGGGTGGCCCGGCTTGTAGTACTGCAGGTTGTACGGGGCATCCTGGAAGCTGAAGTTCGGGAACAGGCGCTTGGCGCTCACGCGGCAAGACAGCTTGAACAAATCGTAGTTCGGGTCTTCCGGGTTCAGGTTGATGCCTTCCTTGACGCGGAAAATCTGAATCGGGAAGATAGCCGTTTCGCCACCACCGAGGCCTTCTTCGGTCGTGAGGAGCAAGTTCTTCATGACCATGCGGGCTTCGGGCTCCGTGCACATACCGTAGTTGATGCTAGAGAACGGAGTCTGGGCACCGGCACGGCTATGCATGGAGTTCAGGTTGTGAACAAACGCTTCCATGGCCTGGAAGGTCGCCTTGTCGGTTTCTTCGTAAGCCATCTTTTCGGCAAACTTCTGAGCATTGATGACCACTTCTTCGCCAAAAGTCTTGGAAAGTTCACGGGCTTCGGTATCCTGGAACTTTTCGTTCGGCACGAGCGTCGCCACCATTCCCATTTCGGCCATTTCGGTATGGAGCTTCTTGACAACCGGCTGGATTTCCTCTTCGGTCTTAGAAGTCAAAAGCATAAGAGCCTTGACCATATTGGCCAAGTAGCACTTGCGGTACGTAATACGTACGCCGTCAGCCATGGCATAGTCAAAGTTCGGAATGGACTGGCCACCGTGCTGGTCGTTCTGGTTGGACTGAATCGCGATAGCGGCCAAGGCTGCATAGCTACGGATATCCTTGGGTTCGCGCAGGTGGCCATGACCCGTGTTGAAGCCATTCTTAAAGAGCTTCTTGAGGTCAATCTGGCAGCAGGTCATGGTAAGGGAGTAGAAATCCAGATCGTGGATGTGGATATCGCCTTCCATGTGGGCGCGGCTGTGCTCAGGCTTGAGCATCATCATCGTGTAGAAATGCTTAGCGGATTCGGAACCATACTTAAGCATGGTACCCATAGCAGTATCGCCATCGATATTGGCGTTTTCACGCTTGAGGTCGGATTCCTTAGCAGAACTGAAGGTAATGTCGCGGAGCGTATGCATGAGGCGAGTGTTCACTTCGCGCACGCGGGTACGTTCGGCACGGTACAAGATGTAGCTCTTGGCGGTATCGGCGTAGCCACCTTCGGTAAGAGACTTTTCTACAGCATCCTGAATTTCTTCAATTTCGGGAACAGTCTTGCCTTCGGATTCGAGTCTACCCACCACATCGGCAGACACCTTGAGAGCCGTACTCGTAAGCACGTCATCGCTACCCAACAAATTCAACTGACTTTGGGCGGCCTTAATCTGTTCATCCAGCTCGCCCGAGGCGCGGAAAGCCTTGACAATTGCGTCAGCAATCTTCTCAATGTTAAACGGCATTTCCCTGCCGTCGCGCTTCCTTACAGAAACTATCATCTGCCAATCCTTGCTGCCCGGCAATCGGCCCTAGATCAGGTTTCTAGCGGCTTGAATTGCGCAAAGCATACATTTTTCTTTCATTTTCAATTTTTACTATATCTTGTGTCCTTGTCATTCAATGAAGCACAAGATATGGAAAACAATATAATAAATGTAGGTGTCATTGGAAGACTTTTTTCGCAAAAAAAGCTCTTTTTACGTAAATTTAAATTTTCAAAACAGAAGTTTATCAACACCGACAGCCAGGGCGGTTGGCAGGATTTAAAACAAACTAACCCAACAAAAAAGCTAACCTCTTCATTTATAAGAAGTTAGCTTTATCAACAGAAAAATAAAAGTTTTTTGTATTCTACGCCTTGACAAATTAGGCAGCCTTGACTACCTCGTTATTGAAGCAATTCCGTAACCAAATGAATCGTAGCCGAGATCTCTACTGAATCAGCTACAGAAGACAGGGACACTCCCTCAGCACCATCGAAAGCCATCGCCTTACGGGCGCCCAAGACCGTCGTTCCGTAAAAATGATTGCTACCATTTTCGCTCACCGAAAGAACCTTGCCCACCTTGCCGCCAACACTCTCAGCGTAACTATTCGCCTTTTCTAGAGCCTTTTGACCCGCCGTATGAATGATCTGCTTTTTCAGTTCCGCCTCATTCTTGAGCGACGCAGACGTCCTGCTAATTTCGACATCGAGTTCAGCAGATAGCGATGCAATTACAGCCGCAGCCGTAGCCCTGTTTGAAGACTTGATTGCAAAGAACTGACTGACCACATAACCGGTCAAGCTACGCGTTCCACGGTCATAAGACCATTCCTTGCGCATTTCGACACTGTTCTGTTCAATGTCGGCATCCGAAATATCCAGAGCCTTCATCTGTTCAAAAATCGAGGCACGGCGACTGGTCAGCTGCTTGAACAGAAGTTCCTTATCGCGACCATGAATTTCGAGCATGGCGACCGTCACAAACTCATTCGCCTCAAACTTTTTAGATTCAGACACCCACACATCCACCGACGGAACCGGGCCAGATTCTCCAAGGCGCGGAATCATCTGAGAAAATCCATCAGAAGACTTGTCGTTTTTATCGATAGACATCACCACAAAGGCGACAATGACAAACATCACCACAATCAATGGGATTAACTTATTCGACATAACCGCTCCTACTTTTTGATTAAGTTAACAATACTGTTTATCACTAAAGCCACAACAACCGTAGTGGTCATACTGATAAAGGGCATCCACGGCCAGCTAAAGATCCCACCCAACAACGCAGGAACTCCAAAAACAGGAATTCCCTGAATAAGGACCAGGCTTGCCATGCCACAAATAACCGACACTACAACCACCCAGCCACGGAGCCTAGCCGCCCCCGTACCAAAGACCTTGTCGGCAAAGAAGGCTAGCAAAAACATACCAAGGAGAGGGCCCGTAAACAGCCCCGTAAAGAACAAGGCATTCTTGAGGAGGCTCCCCTGCTGCGTCGCAGCAAACAAGGCAAAAAAGATACCGAGAACGCCCCACACAATCGTCCAAATCTTGGCACGCTTAAGGCCACCCATTCCGGCCTCTTCACCCCAGCCCAAGATATCACGTTCCGAAGTATTGCCCAGCGAATTGATGGCGCTCGAAAGGCTACTCATGGCCGCCGCACAGATGGCAGCAACAATCAGGCCCGTCACGCCCACCGGGAGGCCGTTTACAATAAAGTAAGGGAACACGTCATTTTGCCCCAAACCCTCGGGCAGAGCAACCACATGCGCCTTCTGGTAATAAACGTAAAGAGCCGCTCCCACCCAGTAAAAAAGAATCGATACAGCGCAACCAAGCACCATCGAAAGCACACTCGAACGGTTCGCCGCCTTAACATCCTTGCAGCTCAGGTAACGCTGTACAAACTGCTGGTCACAGCCACGAATGGCAATTTCAAGAATCGCATAGGCAAAACCCGCCGAAATCAACGTGCGTGCATTCGAAATATCCATCGACGCATCCCACCACTTGGTCTTGCCCGCCTCAGAGGCGAGGGCCGCCATTTCACCAAAACCACCCACGGCATTTGCAATCACCAAAAGCACCAGGACACCGCCGCCAAAGAACACGCAGAACTGCATCACGTCGGTCCAGATAACCGCCTTGATACCGCCAAACCACGTATAGAATATGGCTACGGCCGCAGACACGATAATCGCCAGTTTAAGGTCGATATGCAAAATCTGAGCAAGCACCAACGACGGGGCAAACAACAGGATGCCCGTACGGAGCAACAGGTGCAAGCAGTAAAAAATGGCGGCTAGCCTGCGTACGGGTTTAGAAAAACGTACCTCAAAAAGTTCATAGGCACTATTGATTCCCGAACTGCGAAACCGAGGAATAAACACAAAGCCTACCACCACGATACTGATCAGGGCTCCGATCTGGAACATGAGGAAGGTCATATTATCGCCATACACATCGGCAGGCGCCCCAAGGAACGTGGTCGCGCTCACCGAAGTCGCAATAAGGCTAATACCCACGGCCACCCACGGAATGGAGCCGCCACCAAGCATGTATTCTTTAAGGTTTTTATTGCCGCGCGAAACCCAGAGGCCAATGGCAACCGAGAGCAAAAGGTATGCGGCAAGAACAATCCAGTCAATCAAAGTAAACATAGGGAATTTCTAGGTTCAGAGTTGTTGGTTGGACGCTGCAAAGTCCAATTTCAAATTACACGGCAGCAGGCTCAGCTTCTATCTGGAACTGAACCACCTGGTTACGGCCGCCTTCCTTGGCACGATAAAGCGCCTGGTCGGCATTATTTACCGCCTTGGCCATATCGCCATTGAATGTCGGCGTCACCAAGAAGGCTCCGATACTGACCGTCACACGCAAAGGCTCGGCTCGATGCACGTCAAAGACCAGCTTCTGAACCGCCTTGCGGATACGTTCCGCCGTTTCGACCATGCCTTCGGCATCGGTTTCGATAAGGCCCACCACAAATTCTTCGCCACCGTAACGGGCGACAATGTCGATATCCCTGCGGATTTCGCCGCTAATGGCATCGGCAATGCCCTTAATCACCACGTCACCAATCGGATGACCGTAGGTATCGTTCACACTCTTAAAGTGGTCGATATCCATCATCAGTACGCCAATGTTGTACTGCTTGCGGTCGGCACGGATTTTTTCGGTACGTAACTTTTCGCGGAGCGTGCGCTGGTTGATAAGGCCCGTAAGACCGTCACGCATCGCCAAATCCTTGCCCTGTTCAAACTTGCAGGCACGATCATAAGCAAAGCCAGCCACACCGGCAAAGGCCTTGAGCAATTCCTTTTCGTGATCGCTATAGGGGCGAGAACTGCTGCTTTCAAGGCAAATCGCAATGTTCGCCACCGCCGCTTCGGGTTCTGCAGCAATCGGCATCACAAAAATCTGGCGCAGGTTCAAATTACGTTTTTCGTTGTCAGTCAAGCGAGGCACGTACTCGTTGAATCCCGGAGAGAAGCTACGTTCTACAGGGCGGTTACGCATTAACGAAAGCACAAAGATGCCCTTATCCGAAAGCGTAAAGCTCTTGTTTGCAAACTGGTCTGCATCGACACCGTCGCAGAATACCACGCGACCCGTTCCCTCATCGCCCTTATCCATCACAAGAATGGTCAAGCGGTCATAGGCAACGTTATCCTTGACATAATTGATAATCTGCTTGTAGATATCCTTGACCGTCATGGTCTGGAAGAACTTGCGCTGGTAATTGTACAAACCGCTATACTGCTGCAGGGCAATATGCTTTTGCGCGGAATAGAAGCCCTTGTAATCAAGCATCGCAATGGCGCTTGCAACATAGCTCAGCGCCTGGGCGGTCACATCGCTAAAGGCATTGGGATAAGTCGAATCCATCACCAGAGCGCCCACACGCAGTCCGCTACTATGAGCATAAACCGGAACGCCCACCACCGACTTAATCGGCGAATTGTCTACATAGTACAGCAGGCTCTTTCCACCGGGCAGGTCACCTTCGAGCAAGCGATTAACTCCCGAACGGAACAGCTGGCTCACCAGACCCGAATTTTCGGTAATACGCACGCAGGGGTTCACCGAGATTTCTTTGTCGTTCACGTAGTTACGCACGCCCCATTCCTTGGGATTTTCCATCTGCGTAAAAACAAGCACCGAATTCACGTGGGGAACCACCGCCTTCAGGGCTCGCAGCATGTCGGTCATGGAACGGTTAATATCGGCATTGGCGCGGGCCCATACTTGGCTAACCTTGAGGGCGGCCTCGGGTTCGTTCGCCATGCCACTCACGTTCCTGAATTCAGAGCGCAAATCAGGTGCGACTACCGGAGTCGTACCGGTCGAACGGTTCCTGAGCGAAATCACCGGCAGCGGCGCTGTCGACGGAGTACTATTGGGGCCAGCCAGACGCGGACGGTTCATGCAGGCAAGCACGAACGCCACCACCGCAAACGGGATCAAGAAAAGGAGCATTCCTCCCTGGAACGCAAGGCCAATCAGTAGGCCCGCGACAACAAATAGTATCTCAGCAACAGACATAGCTACCCTTACAAGCGGAAGGAACGGTACAGCATGACCACAGAAACGCCGCCATAAATGAAGTGGCTAATCCACGCCGCCCAAAAAGGCGATAGCGCACCATTTTCTCCCATCTTTAAACCAATTCTCTCAAGAATATAATAGCTAAAAACAATCAAAAGGCCAACTCCGAATTTTTGCGAAAGGCCTCCAGAACGGCTATAACGGTGGCAAAGGGCGGCACCAATCAGCAAAACAATCAGGTTCATCCAGTGAGCCGAACGCTTAAACTGCAAGGCAGTTTCCATGGCACGGGTGTCTTCACCGGAACGACGCAAGACATTTATACGTGAAAGCACCATTTTTGAGTCCATTTCATCCGGAGTCTGGCGTTCGTTAATCAAGTCGCCGGGCAGGGTCCCTACCTTGTCGCAAATTTTCAATCGATTCAGCGGAAAAACTTTGACCGAGCCGTCCTTGTGGAATTCACGACGGTTTCCCCTTTCAAACTGCCAGCAACCCGGAATATTTTCTGGATCCGCAAGCCGTGCTAGCGAATCAAGGGAATCAGCGGGAGCGGTCTCGACCCAGCGCACAATCTTTGCGTCATAACGTTCTTGCAAACGGCCATCTTCTCTAAGGAGCAGCACCACGTCACGTCCCATCTTAGTCTTGCCGGAATAGTACCTAAAGAACCAACTCGCCCGTTCACTATCGATAAAGGTAAAGTCCCTTTTTTCCTTGATGCGCGGATTTTTTCTTTTCTGCGCGTTGGTTTCCATGGTCTCTAGGCGCTTGTGGTTTGCATCGGGGAGCCAAAGTTCACTCATTTCGTAAGAGCCGATAGAAATCAGGACTCCAAATACAAAAATTGGAATCAAAGTCTTTAAGGGGCTTTGGCCCGAGCTCTGCATGGCGCTCATTTCTAGGTGACGCGCCATGTTACCCACCGAAGCGAGAACAGCAATGAACAGGGCCACCGGCGATATCAGGTAAACCATGTAGGGCAAATAACTGATATAGTAATCAACCGCATCCTTGGTGTCGCGGGCAAGCCAAGTCTTGATGTTACCAACAAAGTCAATCACCGCAAACATAAGGATTGCGCCAAGCAACACTATCAGGAACATCTTCAAAAAATTCCAAATCAGATACCGAGAGAATTTCATCCAATCCTCCTGGTAAAGCAGCCGAAAATCTTTTTGAAGAAAGCCCCTATGGCACGGACCACCCTAAAGAACTTGGAATCGCCCGAGAAGCGGTCACGCACCATCGCAATCGTAATAAAGATGCCAAAAATACCAATGATGATATTGGAAGCCCACATGGCAAGCACCGGATTTATCAGCAGACGGTCCGCCAAGTTTTCACCACCAATCAAGCAAATCCAATAAATTACAAAGAACGAAAGGCTGTAAAGGATGCCAGTACCGATACCACCCTTACGGGCCATGATTCCCAGAGGGGCTCCAATCAAAATAAAGATAAAACAGGCAAAACCTGTACTATACTTTTTGTGGATTTCAACCGTGTACTGTGCTTCGCGTTTAAGTTCACTTTCGATGCGGCCATACAGGCGTTCCGTCGCGCGGAGCGAAGCTATTTCTTGAACTCGCAACCGCTGCAAAGACCGCCTACGCTGGACCGAGTCTTCGACAGCCTCACTTACAGCAGAATCCGGAACAATCGAATCACCATCAACCAACGTCCTAAGTTCCATCAGCGTGCTCAGGCGCTTATCTAGCGCCTGCGTTCTGAATTCTTCGTACTTTTTCTTAGCGTCTTCAACAACTTCTTCCATCATCTCGATGGGCATTTCACGGTCACTACGGTAGCTACGGCTACGGCGTTCCAAGCGGTCATCCACGTTTTTCATCGCCAAATCCTGCGAGAAAAAACGAATACGGAAGTAGTTCTCGGGATTGTCCGCATCGGTCATGTGGTTTTCACCACTACGAAGCCTTAGCATCAATGTGGCGCCATTGTCCTCGTATTCCATCGTAGCGCTGTCTGCATATACGATACGGGGAGCACCACGTCTTTCCATCTCGAAAATCTGTATTCCGTACAAAGTACCCGATACAGGGTCGATACGGTTTACCCACAATTGAACATCGGGGAACTGCGTAATAAGACGCCCGGCATCAATAAACACATGGGGCTTTTTACGTGAAACCGCATTCATCAATTCCACCGAACGATGGTTCGCCTCAGGGAGTACCCAGTTGTTAAAAACCACCATCAAAATGGAAATCAGCAACGACACCAAAAGCACCGGACGCATCAACGAAAGGGGCGAAACGCCAGCCGCCTTACAAGCCGTTATTTCTTGGTCGCCCGAAAGACGGCCAAACGCCATGAGGCTTGCCACCAGCACCGCCATCGGAATCGATAGCGACAGCATCCAGGCGAGGTTGAGCGCAAAGATTTCAAGGACCGTCGAGGCAGGCAAGCCCTTCGAAAGAACATTGTCCAGAATTTTGACAAGAAAGTCCACCACGAACAAGAAGGTGATGCCAAAAAGAGCCGCCAAAAAAGGGGCGATAAGCTCTTTCAACACGTAGCGGACTAAAATCATTTTTCTAAACAGTCAAATTTTTCTACTTTACGGGAGTAAAGTTAGAATTAACCAAAGAAAAAAGATGAACCTGTTCAAAAAGATTCCCTTATTCCTTTATCTTTTAACCATAGCCGCATTTATGGTCGGTTGTTCTTCGAGCGGACAAACCAAGATGAAGCACACGGAATGGTGCCGTATCCGCTACGAAAAGGCCGAAGAGCTCTTTAAGAAAGAAAAATACGGACGCACCACCGACAAACTCGAAGAAATCCTCTCGACCTGCGCCGGTACAGGCTATATGGAACAGGCTCAGTTCTTGATGGCCGAAAGCTATTTCAACATGGAAGACTGGATTGAAGCCCGTGGCGAATACGGCAGTTTTATTCTGAACTTCCCCGGTTCCCCCTTTATTGAAACCGCCGAATTCCGTAAGGCCGTATCTTCGTTCAACATGGAATTCCGTGTAAGCCGTGACGAAGCCAACACGACAACGGCCATGAGAGACTTTGAACGCTACCTTTCCAACTACCCCGAAAGCCCGTTGCGCGATTCCGTCAACTACTACTATAACCTGCTGGTAGAACGCCTCGCCGAAAAAGAATTCCAGACAGCAAGGCTCTACCTGCGCATGGACAAGTACCAAGCTGCCGTTATCTATTTCAAGGAATTTCTGGAAACCTACCCCAATAGCAAGCGCCGCACCGAGGCCCTGTTCATGATAGCCCTGGCCTACAATGAGCTGGATCAGTTCGAGACCGCCAAGCTCTACCTGAACATCGCCAAAAATGAAGCTTCTGCAGACGACAAGAAAATTCAAAAGCAAATCGCCAAGACCGAAAAGAAAATCGACAAGGCTGAAGTTGCCTTTGCCAAGCGCATGAAAAAAGATTCTCAGAAAAAACGCTTCCAGAAAGAAGACCGCGGAATGCAGAACTAGGAAAATTCGGAATTCAGAATTCGGATTTCGAAATTAAAAACGAATGCGTAGGTTAGGGTCATCCTGAGTGGAGCGAAACGGAATCGAAGGATCAAAAAAGTTGAGAAATCTTTTATACATCCTCCTTGTGGCGATTTTTGCCGCATCTGCGATGGCCGCCGAAGAGACCTCGACTCGCGACCGTTCTAGGATTTCGATTTTTTTGCAGCCAGCCGTTTCTTTTTTGGACTTTCCCGAACGCGAATACTTTCAGAACGCCATCGACACTCTCTATCGCAGCTTTAAGGAAGACGCCGTCAATGAAAGCGAATCTTTGAGCGTCGCCAAACAGGATTTTCAAAAAGTCAATTTCTGTTTCCCAATCTCAGGGGGAATCCAGTACCAAATTTTTCCGGACAACTTTGTAAGCCTCGGACTCAGCTTTATTTACGACAACGAATCTGTGGTGCTCACCGACCGGAACAATCACACTCACAATTACAGTTACACCATCCAGGGCATGCCCCTTTTCCTAGAATACCGTCTAGGCATTCCTAGGAACCTGATGACCCTTTCGGGCGAAAGCCTCTTTAGCATCGCCATTCGCTGGTACTGGGTACTGCCAGGCACCGAAATCTATACGACCTGGGGCGAGCTCGAAGCGAAGCATCCCCTTATGGGAGCCGGATTCGGCATCAGCGTCGGCTACCTAATTGCCAACTGGAAAAATTTCAACATATACGGCGATATCGGATTCAGCAGCATCAAGGTAGAATCCAACAAGATGTACTCAGATATCGTTCCTGACGGTCCCAAGAAAAAAGCCAAATGGAATATCGGCGGACTCACGATGCAAGTGCGTATCGGTTTTGGGTTGTGGAACGAGCCCGAACCCATCGAAGAAAAAGACGATGACGACGACATCCCCGACAACGATTCCGCAATAAGCACTCCGGCAACGGCTACCAACAAACCGAGCACTAGCGAAGCCGTTGAAAAAAGCATTCCTGAAACAGTAGCAGAGCCACTGAAAGAAAAAAGCAAAGATAGCGCTCCGGAGGAATAATGAGCATTATTCCTGGCGAAAAACTGCACTACGCCGAGACGCATTTTAAGTTCAAACTTCCCTGGTCGCTGCTTTATAGACCATGGCCCGAAATCCTGATGGACGCCCCCTTTCAGTTCGTTCCAGGCACCGAACCGACCTTATGGCTCGTAATACGCGATGCACACCGGTTTCCGACACTTGTTGAAAAAATTGAAGTTTCCGCAAGCTGTTGCGAAAACAATGATATTAACGTCAGCAAAGTTATCGACCTAGATATACAAGCAACAAAACAGTTTGAATTCCATCCTGTTAAAATCGGAACCCTAAAGCCCGGGAATTACGAAATCCATTGTAAAATCCATGCCAAACGCATAGACCCACAAAGTGGCAACGTAATCAAAACAGCTTCTTTTAGCCGCTGGAATTATCCCGGACTAAAGCCCTCACCTTTAAAAATTCAGATTCTTGCCGAAGAACCACCGAAAGCACCCGGCTTTGTCGCTGGCGAAATGCATTGCCACTCGCACTACTCGGCAGATCACGTTGAGCACGGGGCAAGCCCAGAGGTGTTGCAGCAGGCAGCCAAGGCTACCGGGCTCGACTTCGTCAGCTGCACGGACCACGCCTACGATTTCGCCTACACCACCGAAGACTACACCAAAGAAGCCGAATCACCGCTCACCCGCTTTGACGCACTCCACGAAGAAGTCCGCAAACTAAATCAGGCCACCGGCATGCCGTTAATGATTGCCGGCGAAGAGGTTTCTGCAGGCAATTCCAAGGGTGAAAATGTCCACATGACCGTTCTAGGGCCCAACGGATACTTGCCCGGCCTTGGCGACTGCGGACGCAACTGGCTCGACAACAAACCCACTTTTAGAATTCCAAAACTGTTGGAAATGACAACGGCGCATTGCTTTGCCGCCCACCCGATGCAGCCCATGGGCTACCTCGAAAAATTCATTTTCCGCCGCGGCTATTGGAGCCATAAAGACTTAAACCTGGACGCAGCCCACAAAATTCGTGGGATCCAGTTCTGGAACGGAATCCGCGACGAAGGCTTTAAGCTAGGACGACAGTGGTGGATTGAAGAACTAGGCAAGGGCAATTTTCTGCTGCCCATTGGCGGAAATGACGCGCATGGCGACCTAAACGATACGACCTCCGTAAGCACGCCACTATTTTCGCTTAAGCATAGTCGCAACCATGTTTTCGGAAAAGTCCGTACCGTCGTGAGAATAAATTCTCCGCTCACCCTCGATATGCTTAACGACGCATTTTCAGGTGACAACTGCTACATCACCGACGGCCCAGCCCTCTGGTGGGAACGCGGCGAAAAGACAGTCACCTTCCATGCCCGCAACACACAGGACTTTGGCGGAGCCTTCCGCTACATTCGCATTTTCGGACGCAAGAGAAATCGCAACGGGACGTTTAGCAAAAACGAAACCTTATGCATCGAAAGTCTGGTTTTACCGCCAGCCAGCACCGACATTACCGTCAACAACGACGACTTCGCCTACCTGCGCGCCGAATGCGAAACTGCAACCGGAAAATTCGCCATGACATCGGCCGCAGCACTTCCCTAGTTTTGTATCTTATTTCAAGACGAATTTCGAGGAGGTCTCATGCCACGCTTTATGTCGCCATTACGGCCACGCTACATGCGTACCCCCTCCGATATTCCACAAGAAGGCCTGCAAGTCCAATCCATTACTCGCGAATCACCACCTAATACAAAAAACGAGCAAACCGAAGAACCGCAGTATCCTGAAACCATCTGCGTTTCCGAGGGCACTTTCCGCCAAATTCGCGATGACAGTTTAGTCTTGCTTTCGCAAGGAATTTCGCATCGACTTTTACGCAGCATCGAGGGACCATTTCTCATTTTTGTTCTACCCGAACACGAGTACAAAGCCCAAGAACAGTTGGCCTTATACCGCAAAGAGAATCCTCCTAAAGAAGAAAACCCTCCAATTCCTCTAAGTTTCAGCCTACAGCCATTGTGGGTACTGCTTGCTCCCGCCATATTCACGCTTATCGACTTTTCAAACAAAGTAAATCTTCACTCTCATGGAATTTCTGACGCCGGCAAGGTCCTTAAAGGAGAGTGGTGGCGAGCTCTTACAGCACAGACCTTGCACGGCGACGTGCGCCACCTAGCCTCAAATTTACTCTGCGGCTACATCGTGATGAACATGATAACCTTCCGCATTCCGCTTCTCAGGCTAACTCCGTTTATCACCACCGCCGCAGCCATCGCAAACATCTGCGTATCGCTCACGGTAAAGACCGACTTTCGCTCGCTCGGTTTCTCGACGTTTGTATTTGCTGCTATCGGTTGCCTTTCGGTGATTGAGTTCAGACTCATGCCCAAAGAAACACACGGAATGCTCCGTAGGTTCGCACCGCTTTGCGGTGCAGCATCGCTCGCCGTATTCCTCGGCCTCGGTGAAAACTCCGACATTCTCGGCCACGCCTACGGCTTCATTGCAGGCCTATTCTGCGGACTCATTCCAAGCAAAAAAGCGCTCCGCTGGGGAACGCCGCTTTCTACGGTCGACGGAATCGGGCTGTTGCTTTACTACGCGCTCTACATTGCAGCATGGAAGATGGCGCTGTAATAAGAAAAAGGCGACCTTAAGGCCACCTTTAAAATCAACTCTATATTCTGAAATTCAAAAACTAGATGTTCAAGAACTTCTTGGCCTTGTCAGCATATGCCTGGTTGTCGCCGTAGACTTCGAGGAGGCGTTCGGCAGTCTTCTTAGCCTTGTCGGCAGCACCGAGCTGTTCGTAAACGAGCGTGAGCTTCCACATGGCATCAGCGACCATCGGGACCTCGTCCACCGGTTCATCCTTCTGATAGCGGTCTTCCTTGTCACCCGTACGCTTGGCAAATTCACCCACGTACTTTTCAAGCAGACCGGCAGCGGCAGAGTAGTCACCCTTTTCGATTTTCACCGAGGCAAGACCGTGCATGGCAGCAGAACGAACCAAGGCAACAGAACCAGCATTGTCGAGACTCTTCTGGAAGAACACGGCAGCGGCATCAAAGTCACCAGCCTGGAACTTGATATTGCCCGCGTAGAGGGCCGCCTTTGCCAAGGCAGTACCGTTCAACTTACCGGAATTAATCTTGGATTCGAATTCCACGAAGGCAGAGTCCTTCTGATCTGCATAAAGGAGAGTCATGCCCGGTCCAAGGAGTTCGGCCTGTTCTGCTGCAGAAGCCTTGCGATAGTCCAGGAACTGCACCACACCCACCACGATAACCATCACTACCACGAGAGCAGCAACGACCTTGGAGCCATGTGCAACAAAAAATTCCTTAATCTCAGAATTATTGGTATTCGATTCGTTAGCCATTTTTAACGTCCATGTTAAATTTTTGTGTTCCAATCATAGAAAAAAAAATTTGTCCTGTCAGCAGACCTTGACAAAACACCCCCCTTTTGCTAATTTTGCGCCTACCATGCCACTCTAGCTCAGCTGGTAGAGCAGCTGATTCGTAATCAGCAGGTCGGCAGTTCAAATCTGCTGGGTGGCTCGAAAAAAGGACTCTCCACTGGAGAGTCTTTTTTGTTTTTCAGATATTCACCCCTAATCGATCTTTTCAAAAAGAGAAACGATTACAAAAAACTCCTAGCCGAAGCTAGAAGCGAGCAGAACGAGGTCCTCACCTAAGTTTTGTAACGGAAACAAGTTTCCGACAAAACGTGGTAACGACATCCTTCGACGAACGGTTGGACAAGCCAACCTCCTGCGCTAAAGCGCAGAGTCTCAGTAGCCACAGGACCGAAGCTGTACAATAGTACAGCGAGAGTCCGAGAACGAAGTTATGCGAAGCTTATAGCGAGGCTACCCTCGGGCGGCTAGTTCTTCGGGAGTTCTGGCCAGAATATCCCAGTCGCCGCGCTTGATAATCTTGTAAGCGTAGCCCTGTTCGGTCAAGAACAGCTGACGGTTCATGGCGAATTCCTGTTCCTTGGAATCCTGCGTTACGATGCTGTAGAAGTGAGCTGCACCGCCGTCGCTCTTGGGACGAAGCACTCGACCGAGACGCTGGGCTTCTTCCTGACGGCTACCGAACGTACCCGAAATCTGGATGAGCACGTTGGCATCCGGCAAGTCGATTGCGAAGTTACCCACCTTCGAGACCATCAAGTTCTTCTGGCTACCGTTACGGAATGCGGCATAAAGCTTTTCGCGTTCCTTGTTCGGCGTCTTACCCGTAATCAGCGGAATCTGCAAATCTTCGGAGAGTGCTTCAAGCTGGTCGATGTACTGACCGATAATCAGCACGCGGTCATCCGGCTTATCAAAGTACTTGAGCAGGCGTTCCACGATGTCCGTCTTCTCGGGGTTTGTGGAAGCGAGCGTAATCTTTTCACGCACCGGGGCAAGCGCATACTTCATCTTGAGTTCCGCTTCCATCGGAATGCGGATTTCATTACAGTCAGCGGTTGCAATCCAGCCCTGAGCTTCCAAAATACGCCACGGAATGTCGTACTTTTTCGGGCCAATCAAGCTGAACACTTCAGTTTCCTTGTGGTCTTCACGCACGAGTGTCGCAGTAAGACCCAAGCGGCGAGTGGCCTGCATTTCGGTACTCAGGCGGAACACCGGAGCCGGCAGCAAGTGCACTTCGTCATAAATCATCAGGCCCCACTTTTCCTGGCTAAACAGCGGGAAGTTCGCGAGTTCCTTCTTGACTTCTTCTTCGGTCAAATCGTCCAAATCCGAATCGGTCTTTTCGTTTTCGGCCTTCTTGGCGCGTTTGCGCTGAGTCAAAATCTGGTAAGTCGCCACCGTCACAGGGCCGATTTCCTTGACTTCGCCGGAGTATTCCTTCACCTGGTCAAGCGTCAAGTCCGTCTTGTCGCAAATTTCGCGAATCCACTGACGAGAGGCCGAAATGTTCGGCGTCAAAATCAAGGTTTTAGTTTGTACCAAAGCCATCGTGGCAAGGCCAATCACGGTCTTACCCGAACCGCAAGGCAACACGATCACGCCCGAACCGCCCTTCTCGGAACCGCTCGCGTAGAACACCTGGGCGGCTTCCTTCTGATAGTCACGGAGCGCAAACGGCTTTCCACCCACCGTCGTTTCGCGCAGGTGAATCGGCAACGGATCGCCCACAGTATAACCAGCCAAGTCTTCGACTGGGAAACCGGCGTTCGTGAGAGCCATTTTCAAGTGACCACGACGTTCCGGATCTACCTCGGCGTGCAAGTCATCGATAAACTGGAGAATGTACGGTTCCACCTCCTTGAGGTGGCAGATTTCGGTGAACATGTACTTGTCGTCAGATTCGACAATCAGCTTGTCACCATCCTTTTTAAGGCGCAACAGACCGTAGCGATCCATATAGTCCTGAATTTCCGTAACCACAGATTCAGGAATCGGGAATCGGCTCTGGCTTTCTAGACGTTCCAGGACCTCTGCAGCACGAAGACCCGTCGAAGCAGCATTCCACAGACTGAGGGGACTAATCTTATAAGTATGCAGGTGCTCGGGACTCTTGACCAGTTCGGTAAAAGGGGCAATTGCGTCGCGGGCAGCTTCATAGGTGGGAGCATCTACTTCCACCATAATTTCCATATTACTCTGAACAATAATGGCGCCATTCGGATTCATAGGCGCCAAATTTAGAAAAATTTTTGGATTTTCCTTACTTATATAAAAAATACACCCTAGGATTTTACACCCCCAAAAACTATATTTGATTACCAAAGTTTACAAAGGGAGCTCTATGAACCTTTTAAAAGTAACCGTTTTCACCCTTCTACTTGCCTCCATAAACGTATTCGCCATCAACGGACTCCGCATCGGTGCAAAAGTCGGCGGCGGCTACAATGCCTTTTGGGGTCTCAACAACACCATCAACTTATATCAAGATGTCGACTACTATTATATAGAAAAAGCTGACATTTCGGGTCTTAACAAGGCCCACGGCGCAGGTTTCAGCTTCGGCGTAACCACGATGGCGTTTTTGACCAACAACTTGTCCTTGGTTCCAGAGCTTCTTATTTCATATCGCGCCCGTTCAACAGAATATGAGAAAATTTATCAGGGTTGGAGAAAAGAACGTAATCGCAATGAAGAGTATTGGGTTCCGGAATATTACGAGACAAAGAAAAAACCTGAAATTTCAATAAAGCAATGGTTCATTGATGTTCCTGTCTATGTCCGTTGCCTAGTCTTTTCTGGCGTTTTCGTAGAAGCAGGACCGGTCCTCTCCTTAAACTTAAAGTCCGAAGCAAAAACCTCTATCTACACCGCCGATATCGGTGAATATACAACAACGGTTGTTCTTGGATTCGGAGGCAATTTGGGCTATTCCATTTTCCTTGGAAATGGATACGTCATTGACATTGCTGCAGGCGGTCAATTGGGCATGACAAGCCTTGTAAACAAAGATGCCAAAGAACTCAACGGATCATCTTTCGACGCTTCAAAGCTTTCTGACCCCAAGGATCTCATCATCAACTTTAGCGTCGGTTTCTGGTTCCTGTAAACCGTCACTCCAAGACGATTTTCCTGTTTTCAGAAAATTCGGTATCGCCCACGCGAAGCAAATAACTACCGCTTCTAAAGCGACTTAGATAAATCGTTGCTGTCTTTTCTGAAAACACCTCTTGAAGAAGAAGTCTCCCCTGCAAATCAAACAGGCGGACTTTTTTTATGCCCTCTACATTCGTAGACACGTTAAGCATACGTCCATTCAAAGTCAATTGAACTTGTGAAACCGCTAAATCGGTCCCACCGGCAACAACTCTTGACGGATTTTCGGAAGAACTGGATTCCGGAGAAGCTTCGCTACTAGAACTTGCTTCCGACGAACTGGACTGTTCCTGGCAAGCCGTCAACGAAATTCCATTAGAAGTCGTAAAACAGGCGCGGTCGTTTCCATCAAATACCACATTATAAATTCCAGACACCGGCGACACCCCACCCTTATTCACATAGGTAAAGTCCACATAATAGCCATTCTTTTCAAGAACAGCATTTAACGCTAATCGTTGGTGGTTTATATCAGCATTCGCCTTACGTTCTTCAACAAATATGGTCTGATCAAAGTCAATATACCACACATATACTCCATTCGTGACTTGTCCCCAATCTGCCCTTATGTAAGCATCATACTTTTCGCGAGGACGATACTCTACGATGTAGTATTCATCCCTATGGTTCGGATTTGTTATCGAGAAAGCCTGCATTTCACTCAATTTCTTAACCGAATAAACAGAATCTGGTTGCAATTCTTCTAGGGTTAGCCACCCCATCCATTCCTTTTCAAATGCGGAATATCCCATGGGCGCATCACCCGAATTTGTAGACTGGCCATTATACAGCCCCTGCGACATCAAATCAAAATAGCCAGGACCATTTATCTGTTTTCCACTCGAGTCTTTGGCATAATGGTCCTTAAGCCCCATCACGTGGCTAAATTCATGAGCAAAAGAACCCATATTGGTGATAAGTGAATTATTGGACTTATCCTGAAATTGTGCAAGAAACACATACTTTTCAAATAGAACGCCACCGGCACTATACGGAGATCTGCTTCTAGACGATCCATTAGACGACATCGAAAATGCATGCCCCCAAAAATTTTCGCTCTGCCTCATCGCATCTTCTTCCATTCCAGGAAACAGGTAAATGAATCCGTCAACGTTCGAATTCTGAAAACAGTACTTTTTTGCATTCGTCTTAAAATCGGCCCGCTTGCCAAGTTCATCGAGGCCAGCCGCAACAAGCTTGCCTTCACTATAATTGGAACCTTTTCCAAAACTAACAAGCGATGCATTGATGTTCACCGGATAAACATCAAAATGAGGATCAAACAAGCCTCCGGACACATACAAGAAATAATCTCGCAGGCTACCAATATTCTTATTTTCGCTGTAACCCGGCTTATTGAAAAAATCATAGAACTTGGCCGAATCCCCATGCTGTTTATCCGTTGTCCCCACCAAAACCACTGGGAACCAACGTTCTCCCGTTGTCCATTTACTTGCCTTCGGTCGCTTCTGTAAGGCGGGTTCTCCATTCTGGTTATACGCCATCAAAGGGATATGCATAAAACTCGATTCGTCACTTAGCAAATCTTCTGGGAATCGATCCCCATGCAATTTTCGATAATTCTGATGAGCAACCTTCTGGTCAAGTTCCTTTAAAAAAGCATTTTCTTTATCAGTACGGAAGGCCGCGTCTTTGGCAATAAATTCAGAAGCCGCGCCAAGTTCATCTACATACACATAGCCACCCTTGCCATCTTCGGTTACAAGGTAGCCATCTTCAGTTTCTATAAAATGATAATGTTCATCACCAAACTTCAAAAAAGAAAGCAAACTGCCGTCGCTATTTTTGACAGTTGTTACGCCAGGTGCGGCAGGTCGAGCCACCGCAAGCGTAGCCCACACACATATAAACAGCAATGCCAGAACCAACTTTTTCATCGTCTATAAAAATAATCCTATTTTCTCAAAAAAACGCTCCAAAAGTCGTAAAAATGTGTTATCATCATACATAAAAAGATTGATTTTGAGGACAATCGAATTTAAAAACCCCGTTTTTTCGCCAAAAAAGCCTATTTTCAAAAAAACAAGCGATTTCCTTGGAATGTTCTCAAAAAAATTATATATTAAGGACGTGAATCGTTTTTTAGACATCTATCAGTTTACGCACTTCCGCAAGTTTCTGGAAGAATACCAGGCGACCCGCGCCAAGGTCGACTCCCATTTCACCCGTACCGAAATTTGCAACTTGCTGGGTCTCGAAAAGAGCCGCAGTTACTTTGCCGACGTTCTCAGGGGAAAGAAAGTCAGCCCCCGTATGGTGCAGAAATTCATCGAAATTCTGGAACTTGACAAGAAAGAAGCCAAGTACTTCGAGACGCTAGTAGAACTGGACCAGGCGAAAAGCGACGCTGCACGCAACGCCGCCATGCAGGAAGTCCTAAAACTGCACCCGAATCCGCAGCATATATTAAACGAAGACGCCTACGAATATTACAGTCACTGGTACAACAGCGCCCTTTTCGCAATTCTTGACGCAATGGATGTCGGCGACGACATGGCCCCAGTGCAAAAGCGAATTTTTCCGAAGGTGCCGCTCGGCAAGCTGAAGGACTCTTTAGCCCTTTTAGAACGCCTCGGACTTGCACGCAAGAACGAGAACGGCTTCTGGAAGCCCACCAAAGAAAGTATCAGCAGCGGCCCTTACAACAACGCCGAACTGATCAAGCAATACCAGTTGCAATGCTTCGAACTTTCGAAACAGGCTCTGATGACGCCGCCCAAGCAGCCGACCGTCATGAGTACGCTCACCTTCAGCATTTCAAGCGAAGCGTACAAGAAGCTTGAAGCCGAGCTACAGGAATTCAAGGCAAAGGCAAGGCGCATTATCGGCGAAGACAAAGAAAAAGCCGACGGCGTTTACCAGATGAACATCCACCTGTTCTCAAATTTAGACTAGGGGGCGACAGATGAATAAAGGACTTTTCAAATTTTATCCGTCCCTCGCCGCAGTGGCATTCTGTTCGCTTACAGGGGCAGTCTCACTCCTTACCGCCTGTAGCGACAACACAAGCACCGCGGGCGTGCTTACCGAAACTGAATCGGGGCAGACTGCAAGTTTGATCATCAGCGTCAACACGAATCTTGAAGTTGGCGACCCCTCCGAAATCAGTAGTCGCCCCAGAGTCGCCTTGATGCGTACCGCTAACGACCGCAGCGAAATCATAGACTCCGCCGTCACCGACACAAACAACGAAGTCACCTTCAAGAACGTGCCCTACAGCGATTTTAGCATCGTGGCCATGGGTATGGACACTTCCGGCACCGTCACCTTTGGCAATATCATCACCGACAAAATTCTTGAGTCCAAAGAGTTGCTGAACGACACTGGGTTTGTAGAGACACACCTCGAGATCAACCTTTACGAGACAGCAAAAATCAGGCTGAACGCAGCGGCACTCGAGATAGCCCCGGGCGACTCTGTCTGCATCACGGGCACCCTGTCTTGTGGAGTCTACGACAACTCGGCACAGGAATCCGGATACATCAGCATCGAGAATATCCCAGCATCAACATATTCTGACTCCTACGTAGACTATGACCAGGTCGAAATTATCCATGACGGAGCCGCCCGCAAGGATTCCGTCTACTGGCGTGTTTTCCCTGGAGACGACCGCACCGCCAACAAGAACTCTGTCGTCGATATTGTCTCCGAATGGTCCTTCACGCTCCCATCCATAAGTCTTCTCGACAGCCTCCAAGACAAGACGCTCGATTCGCTAATCGCACCGATTCCAGTCAAAAGGCCCGTCACACAAGACGACTACATCGTATGCGCCTTCGGGAGCACGACCACATCCGACTTCATGGACAAAAGTCAAAATAGCCTTCCCTGGAGCAATTCCAACTACAGGGGGGCAGACTCCATCACCACCTGGGTAATGCTTCCGCCCATGGATTCGGCAGTCACCATCTACAAGGTGCACGGTGAAATCTACCCCCTCGCGGCAGCCTCAAGCCGTATCCAGTATTCAGACTCGTTCGCCTCGGGCGACACGCTGTATAGGGCAACATTCTCCGAAGATTCCAGCTTGGCCATCGGATTCTGGATTAACGCAAAGGGTTCAGAAGACAGCATTCGTCACACCATTCTTTCCTTGGGCTCCGATAGCATCGGCTTCAAGGTTGCCCAGTGCGAAAAAAACGCCGATTATGCCTGTTCCAGGATTTACAGCGGGCTCGATTCCGCCGCGACAGACAGCGTCATCTACGGCAAGGCAAAAATTCTCGATGGTGAAAGGCACCACCTCTCCCTAGTTATCCACAAGAAGCATCTTTCCATCGCCGTCGACGGAACAACCATCCACGACACCGATCTTAAGATATCCGGGAAATTCTACGACCTCAAGGGCCTGCAAGTCGGCGACTATCCACTAGAAAATGTTGTGGTCCATTCCTTCGGCCGCTACATTCGTAAAGATGGAGAAAAGGACTGGACCCGCCTCAAGGCATGGCTCATGGCCTTCTACAAAATGCAGAAGTAGCCGAAATTAGAAGGTCTTCTTGGCCTGGCAAATAAAGCGGATGCGGTCAATGCCGCCGTTTACCGTCTCGGCGACTTCATCCGCAAGCACATGCAGCAAAGTTCCCGTCAGCGAAAGGCCATATTTGGGGAAACGCTGTTCGAATGACGCGTCCCAAACCCAGTCCCCCTTGACCACCATCGGATTTTTAGAACGCAGGTTCCACTTGGCATCGCTTCGATAACGCAACGAATGGCTAATCTTAAACGTCCTGTTTAAAAGCCAATCACCCGTAAAACCCGTATAGAATTCGGCAGGAGTTACCTCGGCATTGTCTACCGGACCATCGATATGCTCAAAGCCGGCCATAGCTGTGAACATGAACATTTCTTGATACCAGGCATTCAGCCAAAGTTCACCGGTTACACCCTTAAGCCAATCATGAATGCGAACGACATCGCCATAACGCGTCGCAATATTCCCTTCAGTTGCCTGTTCCAAAGTATATCCGGCAACATCAAAAGTTTCGGCACCGTACTCAGCCCAGTACGAGCCGCGGCCCCCCAGGGCCACATTTCCCAGCGTGTCTACATACGAAACATAGCCCTGAATCAAATTCATCTGTCCGTCAGCGGCCAGTTCAATGACGCGACCATCGTAAAATTCACGATAATCAGCCAACGGATTCAATCGCGAGCCAGAAATATTCTTAAATCCCACAATCACGCCCATATTCTCTGGAGCGGGAGCATCATATTCGATACTATCCTGCACTAGCCAATCGCGTTCATTCACACCAAACATAACATCCGCCCTCAAGCGACGAAGCGGTTGTATGCGAAGTTCCATAAAGGGCCAAGCAACACGATCTCCTTCAAGTTGCGTATAGACTGTTCCCGAATCGTCTACGGCACGGAATGCCATTCCCGCAGAAATTTGGAATATACCCTGTTGACAAGCCTTACCACACTTGTAGTAAACGGAGCCATTGACTTCTTTACGGCTCCCCTTTTCACTCTTGAGACGGTTCTGATATTCAATATCTTCGTAAGCAACCGTCAAAGACAAATTCTTGATATCCGCACGAGCCTCGACACGCGGCTTGTAATGGGCAGGAATCCAGCGAGAAGTTTCTGTATAGAACCAGACATATTCCTCGCCCGCCAAAACAGAAGCATTCACCAATGAATTCGTATAGCCTAATCCTGCGTACGCAGAACTAAACATCGGCCAGTTTTCCCCAAAATGAGAGAAACTACCATCCACCATCTTATAGCGATACCCATAGGCTCCGCTACAAAAATGGTCATCCTGAAATAAACGCGCCGTCGCCCAAAGGCCCATAAAACTAGGGGTACGGAAACCACCCTCCAAAACAGGTGTTCTATTGTCAGGCCTCTGCTCACCCGTAATAAAGTCCTGATATATCAAATCACCTAGTTCATTACCCGTCTTTACCCAAACAGAAGGTTCAAACGGAGTCCACGAAGGCGTACCCGACCAACGGTTAAAAAGCAGACGGTTGCGCAATTTTGCAGGAGTCCAAAGTTCACTTTCCGAATGAATCCCGCCAGCACCCAAAATACGGTCAAACGCATAGGTGGGACCACCAATCAAAAAAGTTCCGTCGGCACGAGTTTCGTATTCCATACCGTCCATTTCGACTGCAACCTGAGCAACCGCTCCAGACGTCCATACACTTGCCAGTAAAAGCGACCATATCAAAGAAAACTTTTTCATTACCAGAGTTTCCTTTCTACATAAAGTCCCACATACAACATTTCAGAACGTTTGGGCAACGTCCAAAGCTCTTCCCACATTACGTTAAAGCCAATACGGTAATTTTCAAAATTCCATAAAGCCAAGTTCAGGCGCGCATACCAACCGAATTCAGTTTCGTTATCGGTAAGAGTTCCCCCGGGCAACATATATATTTGGTTCTTATCCACGCCATCATCCAAATCGGCGCGAGTCCAGTTACAGGCAAAACCGCCCCCCACTACGACAGGCCTAATCAACGGGAAATGCCAATCCAAGCCCAACTTGCCCATTGCCTGGTGAACACCATCGTACGGCACCGTACTTGGACGAGGCTTAAAATAGGAGTAGTGGAACATCACCACTCCATCTACATTTTCCCAATAAGAATAGCGAAAATCCAATCCGCCATAAAAAGCATTATCCACGGCATCGACCAAGTCACCAAACGGATAGACCTCGCCTCCCTCAATAGCGACATACGCATGCGAAAACGCAATATCCTCTACGTTCAAGCGAGTTGTAGAATCCGGCGCCTGTCCAAATGCTAATACGGCAAGGCATAAGGCGACAAGAGCAATCAACTTATTCATATGCACCTTTAATTTTTCAGCAAGGCCTGCGCAAAAAATCCATCAAATCGAGCGTCATCATTTGCAGGATACACGGCAGGGCCCCTCTTTTTGAATTCAGGGTGAGCCTTTACAAAACGGTTGATAATCTTGGTCGTTTCGTCAGGATCCGGGCTGCAAGTCGCATAGACCAAGATTCCGCCATCGGCAAGTTTTTTCGAGGCCGATTCCAGCAAGCTATACTGCAACTCCGTCAATTCTTTAATAGAGTCCGGGCTTAAGCGATAAACAGCTTCCGGACGGCGAGCAATCACCCCCATATTGCTACACGGGACATCAAGAAGAATGCGGTCAAATTTAGACGAGAGCGAGTCTTCCTGAGAGACCCCTTCAGCAAGCACATCTATGCATTCCACATGAACATTCGTAAGGCCGAGTCGATCAACGACGTCGTGCATCTTAAGTACGCGGTTTTCAGAAACATCACTCGCCAAAATATCCAGCGAAGAATCCATCTCGGCCATGAGCGCAGACTTTCCACCAGGAGCAGCACAGGCATCCCACACCTTAAGGCCCGGCTTCAGGTCAAGCAGTTTGACCACCAGGTATGCAGCGGGATTCTGCAAGCTGAATTCGCCCTTCGCAAACGAATCCGATTCCAGCAGCGTCTTAAGTTTAACTTCTTCAGGAACCTGCACATAACGGTCATAAAGAATCGAGGCTCCCGTCAGTCCCAGCTTTTGGGCAACCACCGGAGCAGACACCTTTTGCAAATTCACACGAATCCATTCGACTCCACGTTCTAGCGTCGCCTTCGCCATCGCCTCGGCACGGTCGCCACCATAAATATCGAACCAGCGACGCACCAGCCACTCCGGCACCGAGTTTTCAATAGACACGCGGCGTACCCGCTGCGGCGGGAGCTGCGGTTGGCCGGACCTGCGCGCGGCATGCAGCACAGCATTTACCAGCCGCGCGGAACCTTCTCCAAGGTTCGCCGCCTTTATCAGCTCAACCGTCGTCGCGACGGCGGCATGGTCCGGCACCTCGGTAAAGAACATCTGGAAAATTCCCAGTTCAAGCACCGTGCAAACTTCCAGCGACGGTAGCTTTTTCACCAGCGACTTAATAAAGTACTGCAAATAAAGATGCCTGCGGCATACACCTAGGGCAAGTTCCATTGCAAATGGAGAAAGCCCACTTTCCTTGATAAAAGAACCTTCCTTCTGCCAAAGCAAAAGGACTCGGTAGGCCTCCATACGTTCTTTCAAGGATTCGTCTAGCAAAAGCAAAGTCCTTCGCGTTTCTGGATTCCACGCATAAAGTCCGCCACCGGCATCGGTTTCTTACCTTCGGCCTGAATTTCAATTACCTCAAGAAGACCCTCGCCCGTACCTACGTAAAAGCGATTGTCCTTAAATTCGACGGCACCCGGCGTGAGTTTCGGGCCATTTTCGGGGGTATCCGTCTTGCGCAAGTAAACCATACGGCCGCCCAGCTTTCCATAGCCACCCGGCCACGGATTAAAAGCGCGGATTCTGTCGTGAATCACCGCCGCAGGCAAGTTGAAATCAATCAGGCCTTCTTCTTTTTTCAGTTTGGGAGCACCCGAAGCCTGAGCATGGTCTTGAGTCAAGTCTTTTTCGCAGCCATCCTTTAACTGACGAATTGCATCATCCAAGGCTTCGCAGCCGGGAGCCACCATTTTTTCTAGAAGCGAAGCCGTCGTATCCTGATGGTCTATCGAAACAACCTTCTGAGCCAAAATCGGGCCATGGTCCATCTTTTCGTCGAGGCGGAAAACGGTAACTCCAGTTTCTTTAAGTCCGTCGGCAATCGCACGCTGCACCGGGGCCGCACCACGATACTTGGGGAGCAAGCTTCCATGAACATTCACGGCACCAAACTTCGCAACACCCAGAATGTTTTTCGGAAGAATCGAATAGGCGACCACCACAAAGAGGTCTGCATCGTACTTGCGCAAATCCGCTTCAAACTCAGGGGACTTCAAATCCGTCGGCTGCAGCACCGGCAAGCCATGATTCAATGCCGCCTCTTTTACTGGAGGAGGCGTAAGGACTCGGCCTCGACCCGCAGGACGATCCGGTTGAGTAACAACAGCCAAAACCTCATTATCAGATGCGATAAGATGTTCCAAGAAATGAGCCGCAAATTCCGGCGTTCCCATAAATACAATTTTCATAAAATGAAATATAGAAACAAAGCCCCCGGATAACCGAGGGCAGTTTAATTTACGAAATAAATTTTCAAATTCGTCTAGAAACGACTTAGTATGTTCCAAGAAGGCTACGAACCTTCTCCATCATCGCCTTAGACTTCACGCGAGCCTTTTCCTTACCGTAGGCAAGAATCTTGTCAATTTCTTCAGTATGGTTGAGCAGATAGAAGTACTTTTCGCGGGCAGCACCAAGATGTTCTTCGAGCACATTCTGGAGTTCCTGCTTGGCATGTCCCCAACCCATGCCACCAGCACGGTAGCGAGCGGCCAAAGCTTCGGTCTGTTCAGGCGTTGCAAACAACTTATACAACTTGAACACGTTGCAAGTGTCCGGATCCTTGGGTTCTTCGATACCCTGGGAGTTCGTGACAATCTTACCGATTTTCTTCTTAAGAGCCTTGCTTTCGAGGAAAATGTCAATCACGTTATCGTAGGACTTGCTCATCTTGCGGCCATCGAGACCCGGGATAATACCCGTCGTTTCCTGGAACACCGGTTCCGGAATCGTGAACACGTCTTCGCCAAAATGCTTATTGAACTTGATGGCGATATCACGGGCAAATTCCACGTGCTGCTTCTGGTCCTTACCGACCGGCACGATATCCGCACTGAACATAAGAATGTCGGCATCCATGAGGCACGGGTAACAATAGAGACCCATGTTCACGTTTGCATCAGGATCTTCACCAGCGGCTTCATTCTTAGCCACCTTATCCTTGTAGGCATGGGCGCGGTTCATAAAGCCCTTCGGCGTAAAGCAGCTCAACGCCCAGCTCAGTTCAAAAATTTCAGGGATGTCGCTCTGCTTGTAGAACAGGCCTTCTTCGGGATTCAGGCCAAGAGCAAGCCAAGTCGCCGCAATCTTGTAGATATTCGCACGCATTTCGGCGCCGTTCTGCACGGTCGTAAGCGCATGATAGTCTGCAATAAAGTAGACGGTGTCATAGGTCTTGGAAAGTTCAAGAGCCGGGCGAATGGCTCCCAGATAGTTACCCAAATGAGGCGTACCGGTGGGCTTAATGCCCGTAAGCGAAATCTTTTTCATGGCGACAAAAATAACAATTCTTTTTTTATTTAAATTTCACCCTACATGTTACAGGACGAGAAATACATATTGGTGGATAGCGAAGAGTCTTTGGCGGGTCTGCTCGCCGATTTAGAGCTGTACGATATGGCCGCTGTCGATACCGAAGCGGACTCCATGTACCATTACACAACCCGCCTTTGCCTCATCCAGATTACCATTGGCGAGCACCACTACATCGTAGACCCGCTTTGCGGTTTAGACCTTACGCCGCTGTTTAAGGCTCGGGCGATGCAGACGCTCATTTTCCATGGCGCAGACTATGATTTGCGACTGCTGTGGCAGACTTATGGTTTTTCGCCAAAGCACATTTTCGACACCATGCTTGCGGCAAAAATTCTAGGTGAGGACCATCTAGGACTAGCAGACTTGGTCCGCGAGTACTTTGGCGACGAACTCAAAAAAGAAAACCAGCGTGCCGACTGGACTACGCGACCGCTCCCGCTCGAAATGTGCGAATACGCTATTCACGATACATTCTACCTGCATGAACTATGCGCAATTCTGGTAGAAAAGTTGCAGGCTGCAGGGCGTATGGACTGGCTCACCGAACAATGCGACGCACTGATTGAACACGCAAAGCACCCCGCTCCTCCCAAAAGGGACTCATGGCGTGTATCAGGTTCTGCACCGCTTTCACCCTGTGCTCTCAACGTCCTTAAGGCTATTTGGGAATGGCGCGAAAAGCAGGCCGAAGAACTCGACCGTCCCCCTTACAAGGTCATGCCTGTAGAACTAATGCTTGTCATCGCACGCCGTATCGAAGCGAATTTTCCCAACGTCAATCTAGAAAAGCTGCCCAAACTCCCGCGAAACTTCCGCGATGACCGTCTAGATTCGTTTGTCGACATGCTACAGACGGCTGTCAACTTGCCACAAAGCGAATGGCCAGAACGCCTCCCCAAGGCACCACCTCCACCTGTGGTACCCAATTCCGACTTGCTATCTGTACTCAAGACCTGGCGCGATTTAAAAGCCGAAGAATTGGAACTTGATCCGTCACTGCTGGCAAACAAGGCTCAACTTATTTGGCTAGCCGCTCCTGGCGACATGCCTTGGGAAACCCGTTTTGAAGAAGCGCACCTGATGAACTGGCAGCGTTCCCTTTGGACCGAAATTTTGCAGCAGAATCTACCTAGCGCCAAGCGCGTAGGAGACCCCGACTAAAATTTTTAACCCCACCTAACCGCCCGCTACTGGACAAATCCCCCGCAGGCATCATTATGGAATCTATACTACTCGTCTCTCTTTTGCTCATTGTGATTTTCGGCACCAAGCCGCTTTTCGAGATGTTCCGTAAAAAGCGCGACGGCGAAGAACTCATCGGAAACCCCTGGGAAGAAATTCACGCCATCAAGGGCTACAAAGAATCACGCAAAGTGGCTGCATTCTACCCGCTCACCGGCGAACCGAACATCATGCCGATCCTGGAACAGCTCGCCGACGAAGATCGCCTTCTACTCCCCCGTTGCACAGGCCCCACAACCATGGAATTCTGCCACGTGCAAAGCCTCAAGAAGGATTTGGTGCAGGGAAAATTCGGCATCATGGAGCCGCGCGGAGACATTCCCGCTTACGAAGGCAACTTTACAGTATTTCTGGTTCCCGGCACCAAGTTCAACCTGACCGGCGAACGCTGCGGTCACGGCAAGGGTTATTACGACAGATTCCTTGCCAAGCACCCTGACGCCTACAAGGCTGGCATCGCGGCCCCCAAACAGATTAGCGTGGAGCCTCTCGCACAGAAGCTCACCGACATCAAGATGGACCAGATTATTATTTGTAGGGAAAAACCCTAAGAGTTTTAGATAAAGGATTGCATTATGGCATTCAACAAAAATTCCGACAAAGAAACAGAATTCGGCATCATCCGCCGCAACAAGGAACGCGAACCGCGTAATGGTTTCCGCGAACACCGCGAAGGCTTTGAAGACGAACGCCGCCACGATTTCAGCAAGCCACGCGATAGCTTCGGTGATAAACGCGACGGCTTTACCCGTCGCAAGACCGACGGGGAACGCCGCGTAAGTTCCGGCGATCCGGACAATGCCCCGCAAACCGCAATCGGCGGCATCCGCGAAGTGACCGACCTTCTGGAACGCAGCCCCATGCAGGTTCACCGCGTGCTCTTTATGCACCAGTCGGGCAACCCCAAGCTCTACGAACTGCAAAAACTCGCCAAGCGCGTCCATGTGCACGTGCAACAGGTCGATTCCAAGGTGCTCAGCAGCTATGTGCAGCAACACCACGGCGTAGTCGCCCTGCTCAACGAAAAGGAACTTCTCGTATGGGAAGACATCCGCGAAGACTATTTCAAGGCAAAGGCGAACGGCGAACGCAAGCTGATCGCCGTGGGTACCAACATCGAAGACCCGCGCAACCTGGGTGCATGCATCCGTAGCGCGCTCGCCCTCGGCGTAGACCTTTTGATGCTCCCGGCCAAGGGCATGTGCGGCATTACACCGGCAGTGGCCCGCTCTGCCGCAGGCGCACTCGACAAGATGAAGATTTGCCGTCCGAACAACCTGGAAGCTGCCGTCGGCGAACTTAAGCTCGCAGGCTACCAGATTCTTGGTCTCGACGCCGACACCGAAACGAACCTCGCTGGATTCGAATTCAGCGACCAGGCAGTGATTGCCGTTGGTGGCGAAGACGTTGGCCTCCCGCCGTTTATCCGCAAGCAGTGCGACGCCGTACTCCGTATCCCGATGATGCCCGAAGCACATTCTTACAATGCCTCGGTGGCTCTCTCACTCGGTCTGTACGAATACGCAAGACTGCGCATCAAGTAAAATATTCCAACTTAGACTATAAAATGCACCCCCATAAGGGGTGTTTTTTTATGATAGGCCGATTTTCCTCTTCTGATTGGTATATATTTTAACACAAGAAGGAAAAAATATGGATTTCGATTCTCTGTTGTCAAAATACAAGGCCAAGGCCTGTGTCGTCTCCATCGATTTCTATGAAAACGATACTTACGGGAACATTCGCATTCTCGAAGGCAACAAGGCGCACTACGACGACATGGCGGCTATCGGTCACCCGTTTGTGCCCGATTCACCTTACGAAGCCTACTTCCCAAAGAACCGAAATTTCGAAGACTACTGTTTCCGCTGTACACGCAGCGGCAGGCCG
Source organism: Fibrobacter succinogenes (assembly GCA_902761355.1). Taxonomy (GTDB): domain Bacteria; phylum Fibrobacterota; class Fibrobacteria; order Fibrobacterales; family Fibrobacteraceae; genus Fibrobacter; species Fibrobacter succinogenes_M. The sequence goes on from CACWJY010000002.1 coordinate 57,081, forward strand.
CAGCACGCCTATGTGGAACTTTACACCATGGACCTCTGGCTGAACATGTTCCTGATTCCAATCGAATCGGACAAGCCGAATACCGGCTACTGCATTTACGTGTACGACGTGTCCCCCAAGGTGGATTCCGACGCCATGGTCGATCTCTCCGGTGACGTCGCATCTGAAGTGCTAAAAGCCTGCGTCAAGCTCCGCAGTTCAAACGACATCAAAAAGACCTTCCAGGAGGTCATTGAAGATATTCGCAGTCTTTGCGGTTCCGAGCACTGCTGCATTTTGCTGACCGATCCCGATTCCCGCACCTGCGAGGTCCTTGGAGACGCCTTCAGCAAAGAAACAAAACTACTCCCCATGTCCACCTATATGGAAGGATTCTACGAGATTACGGAGACCTGGGCCTCGACCTTGGGCGGAAGCACCTGCATTATCATCAAAGACCAACACGACATGGACGAGCTGCACAAGCAGAACCCCGTCTGGGCAGATTCGCTCAAAGGCGCCATGGCAAAAACGGTCGTACTCTTCCCGCTCCGATTCGACAACAAGGTTCTCGGCTACATGTGGGCCATCAACTTCAACGCCGAAAACACCATCAAGATCAAGAAGACCCTTGAGCTGACGACGTATTTCCTCGCCTCCGAAATCGCGAACCACCTGTTGCTGAAAAAACTTGAAGTCATGAGTTCCATCGACTCGCTCACCGGCATCAAGAACCGCAACGTGATGAACATCCATGTAGACCAGATTGTCGATGGCAAGAAACCCATGCCAGAGGCGGTTCTCTTTGCCGACCTCAACGGGCTCAAGCGAGAAAACGACGAGAAGGGCCACAGCGCAGGCGACAAGATGCTCTGCACGGCGGCAAAGATTCTGCAAAAGGTTTTCCGAGACGGTGACGTGTACCGCGCCGGCGGCGACGAATTTATGGTGATGATTCCAGAAATCGCAGAGAACGAAGTACCGAAACGTATCCAGCAAGTCCACGAAGTCGCCAAGGCAAAGAAAATTCACTTTTCAATCGGAGCATGCCACGGCGGAAAAGACATCCGCAAGGCGATGCATACTGCCGACGAACGCATGTACGCCGACAAGAACGCGTACTACGAAGCACACCCTGAGGAAAAATACCGATAGCGTTTTTACAAGCTCGGGAGATGCCCGACTAAATCGGGCATGACATTTTCACTTCACTACAAAAAACTCACCCATCGTTTCTTTGTAGATATTCCCGTAATTTTTTACGTTGTACAGTTGCACATGCGAACCTGAAATTTTACTGGCGAGTTCAATATATACATTTCTGAGCGTCGCATCGGGCTGTTCCGCAAGCAGTTCCATAAACCCGCGAGTAAAATAATTGCTCAAGTATACGCCCATTTCTTCGTCACGTTCAGCGGCCTTACTCGTTTCATAAGGCGACGCAGCCGTCAAGAAAAAGACACCAGGAATTGCAGCGTCTTCACCAGCCTCGCCTAATCCGCCACTGTAGCATGCCTCGACCGTAAACATCATCTTGCGGTGCGGCATTTCCTTAATCCATGAAATCACTTGTTCATAGTCAATTTTATCGGCCCCGAAATTAAGGTAGCCTGGTAATCCATGACCACTCCAGAAAACAAAGACATTGTCATTCGATTTTGCTTGAATGACTTTAGACAAACGCTCGCTAGCATGCCCTGTCAAAATGTTTCCTAAATCACTCCAAGAAATATCGCTTAATTTGTAGTCAACCACACCGGAAGCATAAACATTTTTGCCGTCCAAACGAATGCGCAATGTTCCTGGATATAAGTTACGTTCACTACCCGCAAGATCGTCTTCAGCAATCACGATAATGTGGTCATCATCGTACCCCATCTTCTTGAGTTTCTGGTAAAAAGCAAAGATGTCCGCCTGAAAACGGTAATTCGCCCAACCCGATGAAGCAGCAATCAAAAGCGCCCACCGTTCCGAAACATCGACATAGGCAATATTAGAATCGGCCTCTTCAAAGAAAACCGTATCAATCTCTGCAACAAGATTTTCTAACCAGTTTTCTTCCGGATTAGCCGAATGTTTCGAGCTGTCGTTACTGGTATAGTCATTTGTGACAAATTTTCCTTTTGCAAGATTCCATCCGCGATATACCGAACCACTCACGCTATTATCACGGTTCTGGAAAGTCCACGAACTCGACACCCCTTTCATATTAGGCACGCGTCCGTCTTGCAGAGCCTCAAAATTACGTTGCATCCCTGCAACCATCCAATCACCGCCGACGCCATCCTTGCCTTCTACCACGGACTTTATCGATTCATTCAAATCAAGCCCCGTCGTTACCGAATAAGCAGCCGCATACGCCAAAATATACAGGGCATCAAAATAATGGGCCTCGCCATGAAGCATTTCTTCGCCAAAACGTTCACGATAGGCTTGCGAAAATCCGGACTCCGGAACGGCATACAAGTCGAAGCCCCGATAAAAATCATAGTGCAATTTTTTTGCGATGGAATCCGAGACGAAATTACTTGTGCAGAAGAACTTGTAACGGCCTACAACGATAGAATCCAGCTGGTATAAAGCGTCGTCAAAGGCGAGCGCCATTTTTTCATCGCTAGGATCAAACAACAGCACATCAAAAATGTCTTTTTGTTCCACGATTTCACGTGTATGTTTCCGCAATTCACTTTCGTTCTTATACAGGTAAAGCTTGCCTAGTTCAAGATTATATTCTTCGGCAATAAAGCCAAACCAGTCCGTATAAGAATTTACCAGTTCACCATCCCGCTGACCAGAAGGAGCCAGAAGCGAAACACTCATCAACCCGCCCAACGAAGTTGCAACATGAGAAAAGAAAGTCTCCATTTGCAAGATATCATTTTCAGCCATGTTCCATAAATTGGGCATATTGGCAAAACGTCGCTGATACTCCACATTAGAAGCCTTCGGCGAAAGCATCGGTTTCGAACTCTCTTGCAAAAGTTCCGCCATACGGTACGCCTTATCCGAAACGGTCGGTCCCACAACAGCCACATAGTCCGAATCCTTTACGACCTGTTCCATGTAAGCGTTGATATCGGCATCATCCTGATTCTTAAATTCCAGCTGCAGTTCCACCTTGTGGTCTAGGCCCTGCTGCGATTTATTGATATTGCTTTGCGCCCAGTCAGCCGTGCGTTTAAAGCGGGGCATTTCAGAAGTACTTGCCATGACGGCCACTTTAAACTTTTGCGTCTTGGCATCGGACTTGGCGGAGGACGAATCGTCGGAGCACGCGCAAAGACAAAGAATTGCGGCAAACAATAAGAAAAGAAGACTATTTCTTGGCATGGCGAGCCTCCTCGCGAACCGCTTCGTCATAATACTTTTTATAGCGGGCTTCATAAGTTTCAACAATCGCGTCAAATTCCTTATTGAACACGATCGCAGCACCACCGTCATCCAGTCCAAAGGATCTGTAGCGAGGCCAATCATGCCCCGAGCGCCAATCTTGCAAGTAACGTACGACAATTCCCTTGATATCGACCGTGAGCGAGAACGGGACCTTTGGCAACACTTCACTCTGGTCCACATCCATTCCTATCACGAAACTTCCCATCGGAGCATCAATCACCGCCCGCCGAGCGCCCTTGATTGCGCCCCCGAGCAACGGGAAAATAGCCAAATCATGCGTTTCACCAAAAAAATTTGAAAAAATCAATGTATATGTAGCCATGTAGGCCGATTCAACATCGTTAAAGGCTGATTCGTCACCCTCTTTTTCCGAGACATAATACACCGCGACCGAATCGTTTTCCTTCTTGTGAGCTTCATACCCCGCGCGGAACCCCTCGATCGATGTTTCGAGGGTTTCAAACCCAGGCGCTGCCGCCAAAACAGCTGCAGTGCCAACACCCAAAATTGCCCCCGACAAGTAACTTGCGCCATAGCGGTCAATCAAGAATGAATAAACGTCTTGCGGAAAGCCCGCCGAGTCGGCCTCAAACAACAGGACCTTGTTCCCGTCACCCGAAAAACGGATGTCAAGTTTTTGCGCCAACCCGGCATACGCCGAAGACGCCAGGATAAGCAACGAGGAATCCGTGTCGACATTTTCCTTGAGCCACGCCTGTACAAGTGAATCGGCCTCGTTCATAGATTCCGGCTGCACCAAGCGGAACGGCACTCCTCGATCTTCGTAGAATCTAAAGAGCCCTGCCAAGATCTGGTCGTTATAGCTATTGTCGCCGATGCCATTGATGCTTGACAGAAGCATAATGTTTGCTATTCCCGGGCGGGTTTGCTCAGAATCAAAAACAGATTCGCTATTGGAACAGGCAACCAAGGCTAGCAGTAAAAACAACCCAAAAACAAATCTAATCATCACTAATACAAAATAAGAAAAATTCCCCCAAGTGGGGGAACTTTTTGTTATACAGGTAAAGTTATCGCCAAGTCATTTTATTCCTGATAGAAGATAAGCGCGTCATATGCGGCCGTTTCCAAAATAATATTAAAGGTGCTAGCACCATCTTCCACACCGATCTGGCCATTATTTATTGCATAATAACTCGTAAAGCCATTCTTATCTTTCCGTAATCCTAACCCAACAAGTCCGCAAATATTTCCTTTAACATCCTTCGAGTCGCATTCGCTCTTTCTCGTCATGGCTGCACCTAAGTTAGTAATCTTATTGTTTTTAAAAACTTTTTCAATTTCTTGGAATGCTTCCTTAGTAGGAATACTCCATCCTGATGGAACAAATTTATCCTTCTCTTTGACTTTGTAAATGAGAATGGGCTTGTTATCTAAACCGTGGCCAACATTAAAAGTTCCTTCACCGACAGCTACATATCGATATTCTTTTCCTGTTTTATCAATGGTGCTAGCATAATTATCGCGGAGCCAAATACGATTGAAAACCTTAACCAAGGGATAATTATGATTCTGAACTTTGCCATCTCCTAAATCATTTTCACTATTGGGAGGAAACACTTTAGGAACGTAAATCTTCGAAGCTAAATAAGCGTCTTCAACCGTGCCTGCATGAGGTTCAGTACCTTCAGGCGGCACACTCGTCACAGATGCACCACGGATATAGAGTTTCTTCGCTGCACCGAAGTCCATATTTTCGTATTCAATAATGGAAACATCGGTGCCATCCCAACTGACGCGAGCCGGCTTATGGTCCTTGTCGCCAATGTAGAAGCCCAAATTAAAGCGCACCTTGTTGTTGATTACAGGATAAACGACCCTTACCTTTTCCTTGATATTCAGAAGCGGCACGAATTCCAAGGTAGCCTTCGCCACCAGCTGTCCATTCAAGAAAATATCCTTAATTAAGGTGTTCGTATCGTTATCTTCAATCTTCGGGACATCAATTTCAGTCACGGTGCCACAATCATAGCCGAGTTCAAAATCAGAAGCAAATTGTTTGCTTTCCATATAGGCTTTAAGTTTTTGCTTTCTTTCTTTAGCTTCAGCACCGAGACTTTCATCAATCAATTCATATAGCGGCTTAAGCCCTTTATCAGAAAAACCGATTAAGACGGCATCTGTACCTTCAGTAACAGACTTTTTCCATTTTTCAACAGACTCAGGGTCTACATCCTTCGAAGTTAATTTGGAAGCCAGCTTTTTATCGCCACCAAGAATATCTACACGAATATCCAAACTTGAACGATTTTCTTCAAAGCTCTGCTCCATTTTTGTATCTACCGAAGCTTCGGCATCGACAAAGCCCTTATAAGCAGCCTTTGCAAACACGTTCATATCATAAGAAGAGGTAATCTTAGACACATCCGCCGTCATCGCCTGGCGAATGCGCCCACCAAGCCTGGCCTCCATTACAACATGAGAACCAAAATCGCTAATCAATTCTCTAAAGCCCTCATTAGTAGACGGATAGTCAGGTTCATCCGAGTCTTCATCCACCAATCCATTGATAGCATAATACGCAAAAACATTCATATTTTTCTTTTTTCTCAATTCCTTCAGAGCTTTTGTTGTTTTTACGGTTTGTGTTTCATAATTGATATAAGTCAATGCGTATTCATAGTTATTCTTTTTCGCTTTACTCATATCAAAGGAACTTTTCATTTCCGCAGAAAAACCAGCAACACCACCTTCGACATTTGCGGTAGTTGCCAATTTAAAACTGATATCTGAAATCGTCGAGCCGCTGACACTCGTTGTACTATAGCTGAATTTATTCGATCCATACGTAATAGATTTTTTCTTAATCAATTCCTCAGTATCAAAGATTTCAGCTTCTATTGACTCTATATTTGCATAACCTCCAGTAATGGCATTGTAACCGAAACCGACCACATAAATATCGTTCGCCACATCAACATCGGCGTTGTCATCGTAGTCGCCCTTATACTTCTGCACGATGGTCATCGTCTTGTTCTGGCTGGTGTCTTCGGGAAACACGATGCGCAATCTGCCGACATGTCTGCGATCCAAGTAGTTTCTCGCTAAACGCATCTGTATGGTGGCATTGCCTTCGCCCGAATCCTGACTGATGGACTGGACAAACCTGGTCCTGTCTTCAATGCGCCATTTTCCGTCGGCCTCGATCTTGAGATCGTAGGTGCTGTCCATCATGTCGAACACCAGCGTGTCGCCGACAGTCTTTCCCAAGACTTCGACTGAAATCGCCGTTTCCTTAGCGGAGGTGCCGCTAGGATTAGGATCTTCTGAATTGGAGCAGGCTGTAAAACCAATGGCTGATGCGCACAGGGCGGACGTAGCCACAGAGAATTTGAAAATCTGGGGGTAGTTCATGATTTTTCTCCTTCTTTGAGGAAACACTTTGTTTCAAATGTATAGTTTTTTACACCAAAGTCAAGAGAAATGAGCCTCAAAATTATTCCTAGTTGGAATAATCTAAATACAGAAAAGCGGGCCGCAATGGTCCGCTTTCTTTAAATGCATTTGAGTTGCGTTCGGTTCGGCTAGCTTCGCCGACCACACCGCGCTTAGAACTGGGAGAGGAATCTCTGGTCGTTGCTGGTCAAGAGGCCGATTTCCGGAATAGCGTGGCGCAGCATGGCGATACGGTCGAGACCGAAGCCGAAAGCAAAGCCCGTGTACTTCTCGGAATCGATGCCGCAGTTCTTGAACACGTTCGGGTCCACAGAACCGCAACCGCCGATTTCCATCCAGCCAGTTCCCTTGCAGCGACGGCAACCCTTGCCACCGCAGAACACGCAGCTCACGTCCATTTCGGCAGACGGCTCCGTAAACGGGAAGAAGCTCGGGCGGAAACGGGTCTTGACGCCTTCGCCGAACAGCTTGTTCATGAACACCTGAAGCACACCCTTGAGGTCTGCAAAGCTGATGTTTTCGTCGACCACCAGACCTTCGCACTGCTGGAACATCGGGGCGTGGGTCGCATCGTTGTCGACGCGGAACACGTGGCCCGGAGCAATCATGCGGAACGGCGGCTTGTGCGTTTCCATGTAGTGGATCTGCGTGCCGGAAGTGTGCGTACGCAACATCACCTTGTCGTCCACGTAGAACGTGTCCTGCATGTCGCGGCTTGGGTGGTCAGGAGGCGTATTGAGAGCCTCGAAGTTGTACCAGTCCGTTTCGATATCGCGACCGAAGTCCACTTCGAAACCCATCTGGCTAAAGAAGTCGATAATTTCTTCACGCACGTCGTAAAGCGGATGCGTGCTGCCCGCCGGAATGCCTGCACCCGGGAGCGTCGTATCTACAAAGCCGCTTTCCAGTTTCTTCTGGAGGGCAGCCTGGTTCGCAGTCTCGATAGCCTTGTCGATTGCCTCGGAGACGGCGACCTTAAGTTCGTTCACGAGCTTGCCGTAAGCCGGACGTTCCTCGGCGCTGAGCGTGCCCATCTGCTTCATGAGGTCGGTCACGGCACCCTTCTTGCCCAGGTACTTCACGCGGAGGTTGTTAACGGCTTCTTGGTTCGTAAGGTCGGTCTGCGCAAGTTCTGCGTCAAACGCCTGCTTTACATTGTTAATAGCTTCACTCATAGTGCGGGTAAAGATAGATTTTTTTTCATGCTCCAGCTACCAATTTTCCGATTGTCGTGCTCAATTTCGCATTCGTGGAAAACCTCGTAGCCACGCTTGCTGTAAAAAACAAGATTTTTCCGAGAATTCGTAAATAGGGCCAACTGCTTGCCACCATGCTCTCGCACATATTCTTCCATATAGGCCAGAAACCGTGTGCCGACGCCCTGCCCCTGCGCAGACGGATCCACTTCGAGCATGCTGAGATACCAGATGTCCGGCCCCGATTTCTGAAAATCGTGGCAGGGTTTGCCGGCGTCTTCGTCCATAGCAATGAATCCGTTGATGTCGCTCCATTTCGTATTAAGGTACACGCGCCAGAAGCCGTGTATAATGTATTGGAACGCGGAAGGCTTCTTGAAGCCGGGAGCCTCCAATGTTGCACGGGCAACCAGCTTGCCGTCTCGATGCGCCGCCAACAAATCAGCCTTTCCATAGCATGTTTTTAGGACGCATTGCATAAAAATCTGCAGTCCCTTTCGGCTTTTTTCCCTATCAGGGAAATAGAGCGTGACGTAGTCATAATCCTCGTACGCCCTGGCCATGATTAAGCCTGCCTCGTCGAGTTCTTCGCGAGTCTGTAATCCGAATTCAAGTTCGTTTGCCATATAGAGATTCTCTCCTACACTTGAACACCAACCCATATCCATTCAGGTTGATTCAGCATCTCCATCTATTTGTAAAACTAAATATTTTTTCGAAAAAAATTGCGAAAAGTTCAAAATCTACTTTTCAGCCTTCGCTTTCCCTGTGAATTTCGTGCTCGTTATCTTGAACACGGTCACGGTGGCGGCCTGTTCGGGCGTGAATTCGAACTTATGTGGTGCAGCGGATTGCGGAGCGCCTGCTGTTTGTCGTTCCATCAGGAGCGAAAGTCCGCGGCATTTTTCGGCAACGTCTTCGACGATTTCCGCCTTGCCCTGCCCCACAACGCTTGCGTAAAAGCGGCCGCTCTTGCAATAATTGTCTTCCTGAATTTCGATGCGGTTCTCGACGCACATGCTGAATGCGACATTGGGATTTTTGCGGATGCAGTCTAGTTTCTTTCCTACGTGCGCACAGTGAAAATACAATTCCAGAACACCGCTATTCAGGCTATACCCGAACGACAGCGGAATCATGTAGGGCATGCCCGCATTGGCATCGTCCACCATCGCGACATGGCAGGTCGTGCACTGCTCGATAATTTTTGCGATATTTCCGTCTCCCAGAACTTCTCGGTCTTTGCGTCGCATACTTAGTCCTTTACGCAGCGGACAGACATCAATTCCCCTTTAGGCCCCGTATCAAAACGATGCTTCGTAGGTATTGACCCTGGAGACAACAACAAGTAATACGCATACGAGAGCATCACCGGTTTTTCTTCCAGAAGTTTCTCAGTATCGCTCCAAAAACTAGCCTCATGTCCATAAACACGATCGATTCCAACACTTTTGATAGTTTCAAGAACATAAAAACTTGTTATTCCTGCAGGAAGAGCAGAAAAGCCCACTTTATCCGAACCATTCCTATCATAGTTCCAACCATACGTAGACATTAAGGCTTCTCCATTTTTTAGAAGTTTACCATCCACATACGAACTCTTGCCCTCAGTAGAAAATCCACCCACAGCCTCTATCAACCTTAAAAATTCATCCACCGAGGGAACATGCCAACCTTCAGGACAAACCCCCTGATGCGGATACGGCAAAAAACCTGCCGACCCAGATACGCCGTATTTCGTTTCATCTAGTCCCATGGCCCCGGCCCAGGTATAAAGTCGTCCATACTTTTTGCAATCGACTGAATCTTCCTTATAGCATACGCTTTGCACATTATCATTATATTCATAATTCAGATTTTCAGCCATCCAAACTTCGTTGCCGATAGAGACCACTTTGTATACATGACCATCGCGCTTATCCACTAAAACAGAATCATTGTATTCCGTCTTGTAAGACTTTTCCGACACACTCAAACTTTCGTCTTCAATGCAACGAACCATCATACGGTCCGCTTTATGAGAACCTCTCAAAGTGGTTTCGGTCGGGATCCAATAAAGTTCTCCAGAACCAGAGGCATTAAAATAATCTCCCGCTCCCATCAAGATACTTGTGGCGCCGCCAAGCACATTTTCAGAAGAAGTCCAAAAATAGGTCATTTTTCCATAGTAACACAGCGAATCTACCTCATACCAAAAATATATTCCCGTCGGTAATGCATTAAAGCCAAAGGAATCCCACCCGTCACGTAATTTATTCGTAGACAATTTTAAACCAGCCGAATCAACACCTCCGGCATAGTCAATTAAAGTATTCCAATCTTCTTCTGTCGGCAAGCGCCAACCTTCGGGACATATCCCTCGAAAGTGCTTAGGCAAGGCATATTTTCCTTGTGTGCAAAACCAAGAATAATCCGTGCCACAGCCCGAATTTATAGAATCCATAGCCTCAGCCCATGTATAATAGCGGCCCAACGAATCACAATTCGATTTCAGTCCATTTTTACAAGAAACCTTATCATTATCCACATACGCATATCTCAGGTTCTCGGCCATCCAGTTTTGCGAACCGATTCGAATCGTTTTATACTGATTGCCGTCGCGGGCATCCGTCAATGTTCCATACTCAAAAGCAACCGGTTCATTTTCTTGCGAACTTTCCGTCGAAGAGCCTTCGTCTCCACACGCCACAAGAAATGCAACCATACAGAATGCCGCAACAACATTTTTCATAAAGACTCCTAATATTCCCAACGGAACTATTTTCCCAAATTTAATTTATTAAAACAAGAATCATGTTAGTGATTCCAATAAATGGCAAGGCGAGAGAAGCAGGATTGCTTGCAAGCCTATTTTTGAGTCAAGCATTTAGTACTTTAGTACAATACGTGTAGCAATATCAGCATAGCTTTTTACACATCTCTTACACAAAAAGTTTTTTACCAACGTTGTTTTTGATAGCAACGGAAACTATTATTGAAATATTGCCTACTTCGGGGATAGGGGCTATATTACAAGAAAAAGGGAGTACTATATGAAAATGTTGAAGTTGCCTGTCATAGCGGCCTCTGTCGCCCTGTGCATTACGGCCTGTTTCGAAGACAATACCACAAATGCGGTTCCCAACGGAGACGCACCTATCTCTGCCGAAAACCCCTATGGGAACGAATTTTCCGGAACAGAAATTCCCGGTACCGAAATCCCTGGCAACCAGATTCCGGGCAACGAAATTCCTGGTTATGAAGATCCAAGCAATCAAGTTCCTGGCAACGAGAATCCCGGCAGCCAAATTCCCGGAACAGAAAATCCAGGCAATGAAATTCCGGGCACTGAAATTCCCGAGAACCAGTTTCCGGGCAGCAACCTTTCCAGTTCCAGTGAAGGGTTCCCCGGCAATGAATTTTATAGTTCCAGCAGCGTAGTTCCTTTCAATCCCGGAAACGAATCCGGCGATAACGAGAATGACAACGAGGATTCCAGAACCCTCGACGGCACGCAGATACTCCTGAAACTTGCAGGCACCACAGCCACCGTCGAGAACAACAACGGTTGCATCGAAATTGCCGACAAAAGCGCGACCATCACCTGTCCGGGAGCCTACTATGTAACAGGTGAATCCACCGACTTCCAGGTGGTCGTGAACACTCCAGGTGCCGAAAACGAAGGCAACACAGGCATCTACCTCTACAACGCCACCTTGAAAAGCTCCGACGCCCCGATTCTCGTGAAGAACGCCGACAAGACAGTACTCCACCTGGTCAAGGGAACCACCAACATCGTTGAAGACGGCAACGGCAAACACGTATTCACCAAGGTCAACGGAGCACAGGATACCGCGAAGGCAGCAATTTACGCACGCGACGACTTGAACATCAAGGGTGCAGGCTCCTTGACCGTCAAGGGCAAATTTAAAAACGGCATCCAGTCCAGCAACGATCTTAAAATCAAGAACGGCAATATCACCGTCGAAGCCGAAGAAAACGCCATCAAGGGCAAGGGCAGCCTCCAGATTTCAGGCGGCACGCTGAACGTTACCGCGAAGAAAGGCGACGGCCTCGAAAGTGACGAATGCGAAGAAATCAATGGCGAATGCAAGAACATCGTCGAAGGCAAAGGCATTATAGAAATCTCCGGCGGAAACATCACCATCAACGCAGGCGATGACGGTATCGATGCCGCGAACTTTATCCGCATCAGCGATTCCACCGAAACCTCTACGGTCAAGGTGACATCTACAGGCAAGGGACTTGTCGCCCAAAAGTATATCTATGTTGATGGCGGCAAGCTTGACGTGAAATCCGAAGGCGACGACGCCCTGCACACTCACTGGCAAATCTATATGAACGGGGGCGACGTCACGGTCAACGCAAAGGACGACGGCATCCATGCGGATTCCGCCCTGTACCTGAAGGGTTCCACCATCAACGTGGTCACCGCTAATGAAGGTATCGAGTCCTACAAGATTTTCGCCGAAGGAGGCATCACCTCAACATTCGCAACAAACGACGGCTGGAACGGAGCCGGTGGCCCAAAGGATAATGTTGGTCAATACGCTGCATTTAGCGAAAGCGGCGGCCATATTGTCGTGAGCGGAGGCTACCACTACATCAGCGCAAAGGGCAACATGGTCGACGTATTCGATGCGAACGGCTCCGGAAAAATGACCGGCGGCGTGCTAATTCTCGAAATCACTGGCGAAAGCTACGAGAATGGCATGGGCGGCTTTGGCGGCGGCTGGGGCGGAGGATTCCCCGGCGGCGGCATGGGCGGTAACGGCGGATGCTCCTCCAACATGGCAGGCGGCCTGATTGATACCGATGCCGGCTTCGAAATTACCGGCGGCGTTCTCCTTGCTTTCGGCAACTACTCCACGGACCTTCCTAAATGCGCAACGGTAACCTACAACAACACCAGCTACTACGGTTCCGACAAGGCGGCATTCAAGCCGACTTACCAAGGGAACGCCGTTATTTACGGTGGCGAAGTGACATCGGTTGCGCAGGTACAGACGAACGGCTGGACAGAAGTCAAGTTCCCCAACGGCGTGAGCTACATGTACAAATAGTTCCTACTCACCCAGCAAATGCATAATCACAGGCCGGTTCTTACCGGCCTCTGTCTTATGGATGGTGAGCTTGCCGGTGCTATCGTAGCTAAACTGTTCCCCCACGCGCTCACCATTCACGAAAGTGAGACTGTCGCGGAGCACGCCACTCTTATACCAGTTGCGCATAATTCCGTTGCGTTTTCCATCTTTCCAGAAAGTTTCGCTCGCCAGTTTGCCGCCCATACTGTCCGGGAAAAAGCTGCGGCTTTCCGCGATTTGCCCGTCTTTCCAATATTCCTCGTAAAGCAGTAAACGACCCGGTTTAACGTAACGAATAGTTGCCGGATACTTACCAATACTTTGTTCAAAACTCGCACTCTGCGCCAAATTACTGCTGTCAAGCACGCTGCCAATTCCACCCACATACGAAGTCTCGGCACAGAACTTAGACATATCCCCTTCGCAGGCGCCATAGACCACACCCGAAACACGCAAGTCGCACTCACGAACCAAGTTGCCGCGTTCATCGAACCATCTCCATATCGAATCCCGCTTGCCGTCCTTATTCCAGTGTTCCTGTTTCATGGGAGTGCCGTCGGCCCTGTAATAAGTCACGGTTCCAAGCAAAACACTGTCCTTGCCCAAGGCACTCCTGCCGAGTACCCCTTGCACCCGCAAGCGGCCCTTACCGCAATTCGCCGAATCAACCATTTCATCGTAGCTTTCATAATACAGCGAGAACGGTCCCTCAAGCCTTCCTTTTTTGCAGGTGAATTCTTCTAGCAAATGGCAATCTTTCGTATAACGCTTTAGGTACAACAAGCTGTCCGCCTTCACGGCTGATGCAATCTCGCGCTTGGGGTCCCACTTGGCATGGCAATTTCCTTCTTGCTGCAAAGCACCATTGTCGTACCACTTTTTCCAGATACCTATCGCTCGGCCTTCGTCATCGTAATGCTCTTCAAAAGCCCTTTGGCGGTTAAAATGCCAACCTTCCCAGTCACCCACCGGGTGATCGTTTTCGTAATAACGGTAAGCTTCCACCTTTTTGTCACTATAAAGGGACGTCCACTTGCCGTCCTTAAGTCCTTTCTTGTAATGCCCGAGCAAGGCAACGTCGCCAAACCCCGTCCAACGCTTAAAGTCCCCATGCGGCACGCCGTCCTTGTACGGGATTTCCAGTTCCTTGATTCCGTCAGTGTACCATTCGTTTCTTTTTAAGATTTCGCCATCGGAATATACCCAAATCGAGGTCTTTTTAGCCCCGTTCGCATGTTCGGCAAGCACCTGTTCTTCGGCCCGTTCAATTGTACAACCCCAAAAAAGCGAACAAAAGCCAAAAAACAATAGAAAAAGAAAAGTTCTCATAGCTATCAAAGTATAAAAAAGTTAATTTCTAGAAAGTGCTAGAGTTAAAGAACAAATCGATTGCCGATACCTTTAACGCAAGAATCCGCTCCCCCTGGGCGTGGGTGGTTTTGGCTGTTGCAATAGGACTTACTATTCTGTTCTATTTCTCGCAAAAACCGCAGATTATCATGTACTCCCGCTACATCAAGACGCTGTCGGACTACCAGTTGCAAGAATCTTATGCCATGCGCGGCATGGAACGCATACGCATCGGTTTTGGAATCGACACCGTCTTTGTACAGGCACAGACCATGACGCTGCGTGAAATCGCCGTTTCGTTCTCTCGTGAAATGGACGAAATCCGCGGACTCGGGATCAAGGCTCCCACTCATACAGCCGTCGAACGATTCGAGCGCGAAGTTCTCGCCAAGGTCTCGGGCATGCGCCGTTATGCCGCCACCCGCAATACCTGGCTAGAAAAGCTCCATGGTTTAGACCCGCAAGTATCCAACCTACCCGTCAGCATCCAGTTGCCATTACGGAGCGTTCTGGATTCCGCACACGCAGGTTACCTGGTCGGCATGGCTGGGCTCGGCGATAGCGTTATTTCCTCAATTCCTGATTCTACCAAGAATTCCATTTTCGCCCTACTCCAAGAAAACGAAGAACTGACTTTTGCCTGGAACCGTTTCAACAACGAAATGGCCATGATGTACAGCGAAGACCTGATTCAATTTTTCCAGCAACAGAACATCGACGAAATGGCCCTCAAGTCCAAGATTCCCATGGCATTCTACTTTTTGACCCTCGTACTGATGTTGTCGACCTTCTTCTTTATTTTCCGTGCCAAGCAATAAGGAAAACATGCGATTCTTTACCTCTAGAAAACCTGCCCTTTTGAATTTTTCTTTACTGCTGATGTTCCTCGCCGTATGGCTGAGTTCCTATATGCTTCCTGCACTCAAGGGACTCATCGAAGAAGAGCACCTGTTCTACGGGACAGTTTCGCACGCAGCAATCCCCAGCATCTTTGGCGGGAGCAACGTACCCTTTTTCGACAAGACCATTTTCCAGATAAATGGCGACGACCAGGCAAATTTTATCTTGTACGCCTCCAGAGACATGCTAGACAGCATGGCCGAGTGGTACAGCTTCGCTTCCGTCAACGCGGGCGACATTCCTCTCGAAATTTCGGCATCGCGCATTGACGAAAAGACTTTCGTCGTCCACAGCATCGCCTCGACCGACGGTGAACTGGATTTTGAATCGCTTGTCATAGACTATCAAGCCTACAACGCCTTTATCGGCTGCGCCATCGTAGCCGCCATGGCACTAGCCTCACTCATCCTGTTTATCCTGTGGCTAGTGAAGAAAAGGAAATAAATCTCAGAGCTTAGTTGGCAGATCTTAGACTAATGAGATTTCTCGTCATTTTTTTATTTGTAACGACAGCTTTTGCCTTTGCGCAGGCCCCAACAGACACCTTATACACGCAAGGGCGCCCCGTCGGCATTTGGCACACAACAAGCAAAAAAAACTTGGGTACCATCGTCTGGTTCCATGGCGGGATGACGAGTCGCAACTGCCAAAAAGGACTCGTTGCAGGCAGCGACCTATCTACAATGCTCCCCGCCTATACCGTGGTTAGCGCCTCGGCTTGCATGCAAAACCACTGGGTCGAGCAAGCCACCATCGAATCCGTCGACAGCGCCCTCGATTCCATCGCCAAACGCCAAAAGAAAACGATTGACGAAATATCGCTCGTCGGAATTTCGGACGGCTCCCTCGGAGTCATCGCCTATTCCCTATGGGGCAAGCGCAAAATCAAAAACCGCATCCTCATGAGTTCGTACGGCGAGGCTCTCGGACCGGCGGCACAGGTCGCCCTCCAACCGCCCATGAAAAGCGGCCGATGGCGGTTTATCCAGGGCGGCAACGACCGTCTCTACCCCGCCGACAAGACCGCCCCCTGGATACAAGAATTCTGCCAGAACGTTGGAACCGCCTGTGACCTCAAGTTCGACCCGCAGGGCGAGCACGACTGGAG
Source organism: Fibrobacter succinogenes (assembly GCA_902761355.1). Classification (GTDB taxonomy): domain Bacteria; phylum Fibrobacterota; class Fibrobacteria; order Fibrobacterales; family Fibrobacteraceae; genus Fibrobacter; species Fibrobacter succinogenes_M. Next base: position 73,508 of record CACWJY010000002.1, read on the forward strand.
CTACTGGCAAAACAAGCACAAAGACTGGATTTTAGAGATTTTTTCTAAATAACCCTTGACAAAAAGGCCAAATTTTTCAAAATTTGGCTTACCCCACGCGGATGTGGTGGAACTGGTAGACACGCTAGATTCAGGTTCTAGTGCCTGCAAGGGCATGAAGGTTCAAGTCCTTTCATCCGCACTGAGAGCCCGCTGAACTTTTCAGCGGGTTTTCTTTTTTCGCTTCCGCTCAAACAGCAAATTGTCTTTACTATCTTAACATCACATGGACAACTTCGAAGACTTTTTCACGGCCACTTTCGAGACCGCGACGCTAGCCAACAACGTCGTGACACTCAAGGGCTTACGTGAATGCTCCGAAGGCCCCTCGTCGGCAGAATCCATTATGCAGGCTATCGAAAATTCGCGAGATTTTCTCACAGAGCACCTCCCCTGGATTCACGACACCGATATCTTCGACATCAAAAAACGCATCCGTTCGTGGATTTTAAACGAACGCTTTGGTCAAGGCGGATGCTGGCTCATTTTCAAGAATAGCGGCAACGAGGTCTCCGCAGGGCCCACCACCCCCATGGCAGGCGCCATCATGATGGACGTCAAGCTTTCGAACCGCTCGGCAACCCTCAGTTACTGGCTCTGTAAGGATTTTGCCGGCCAGGGACTTATGACCGAGGCAGTAAAGCTCCTTTCGGCCTACGCCTTCACCACGTTAAAACTCAACCGTCTGGAACTTTTAGTTTCTGTATACAACGATAAAAGCGCAGCCGTCGCCAAGCGATGCGGCTTTACCGAAGAGGGCATTTGCCGCGATTTTGAGCTTATAAACGGGAAATTCGTAGATCATAGGCGTTTTTCGCTCCTTGCACGCGATGTTTACTAATGGTTACCAAGGTAAACGAGAATCTTAAAATATATTTGGTTTTTGAGGGCTAAGACTTCTATTTTTAAAGTATGGAAAATGGAGAAAAGCAAAAACTCGTAGAACCAGATATCCTGCAGTACACTAACTACAGGGTTTTCTTGCGAGACTACTACGAATACAAGAAGAAGACTTCGACGGCCTTCAGTTTGCGGTATTTTGCCGAAAAAGCCGGGCTCTCTAGCCACGCCCACTTAAAGCTTGCAATTGACGGCAAACGCAACATCACCAAGAATACGGTGACCAAATTGATTCACGGCCTGGGACTCGAAAACCAGCGCGCCGCCTACTTTGAAAGCCTGGTGTTCTTTAACCAGGCACAAACCGACGCCGACAAGCAGATATACTACGCCCAGCTCATCAAGGCAAGCCCCCGTTCCAAGCTGCACAAGATGGACAAGGCCCAGTTCCGTATTTTCCAGGAATGGCATCATTCCGTAATCCTTGAAATGGTCGGGCTCAAGGACTTTAGGCCTATCCCTGACCAGATTTCTAAAAAACTCCGCGGACTAGTCACCCCGGCACAGGTAACCGAATCACTCAATTTGCTCTTGGAACTAGGACTCCTAGTCAAGACCGCCAACGGTTACCGTCAGCGAGACCCGCTGATTACCACCGACGACGAAGTCCAGGACATGATGGTCAAGCTGTACCATTTCCAGATGCTCAAGCTCTCGGCCACCATGCTTTCGGACCTTCCGGGGCCAGAAAGGGATGTCTCGGCGCTTACTTTTGGAATTAAGCGCTCAGATTTCCCTAATTTGAAAAAACACCTTCAACTCATGCGAAAAGAACTACTAGATTTCTCTGCAAAAGCCGGAGAAGCAGAAGATGTTGTGCAAATCAACATTCAGCTCTTCCCTTTGACCCGAGGAGTGTGATGAAATTCTTTTTGTCCATAACAACGACAGCTACCTACGCCATCGCAATTGCGTCCATGGCCCTATATGTCGCATGTTCTAACGACAAAAATGTGACTGGTATCGAAATAGGCAATCCATCCATCGCTGACACGGACACCTCCGTAACGGACACGGCGAACAAGAATCCGGATCCTCAAAAGGCCCCCGCACTCCCACTGGTTGCTGAATTTTCCGTTGACTATTCAGACGCAGCCGCCAAGGCCCTTGGCAAAGGCGCATCTAAAGACGAGCCCGTGCTGCTAGACACCTTCTCGCTTGTCCTTACGAACCTGCGTTCATTCTCTAGCTACTACACAAGTGTTTCTGTTGACCCGATAAAAGGTTTGCAGCTTTGGCCTTACGAAGACGATTCTGATGCAGAACTCGAAATATCCTTCACAGGGCATTCCTCTGTCGAAGACGCTTTTAAGGACATTGACCTGCAAGAAGAAGGCTACCTCAAAGAAATGGGAGTCGAGTTCCGCCCCGATGAGCAGAACGCCATTTTTGGCCACGCCAAGGTGAACGACAAATATCTCCCATTTGTCTACAGCCTCTCGAATTTCCAGAGTTTAATGCTCCGCTACCACTATTCTCAAATTGACACGGCTGGCGGCAAGGCAAACCTGTCTGTAGTATTCAGAGTCAAAACGTTCGTAGACGGCATCGACTTCTCGAATGCAGAAATTGGCGAAGACAGTGTCATCCACATCGATTCCAAATACAATTCGGAACTGTGGAACAAACTGAACGACCAGTTCGTACCGAGTTTCCAGCCGCTCCGCTACGACTACAAGACCGTAAGCGATACCATTTCTGCTTACGTTGTAGATATCTGGAAAGACATTGCTGCTAAAAAAGGTGAAAACACCATCATTAACGGAAACTTCAAGTCTCCCTTTACTACCGATTGGATTTTGATGAACCAATACGGAGGAAAAGCCGACACGACCGTCCTTATCGAAAAGGACGAACGAATCATGAAAGTTGATGTCACCGCCGGAGGCAAGCATTCTTGGAGCGTGCAACTGATCCAAGAAAATGTAGCCTTAATCGCAGGTGTCAATTACCAGTGCGTATTTACTATTTGGTCTAATGTCGAAGGCCAAATCACCGCAAGAATCGGGTCTTACAACACCTACGAGACCGAAGGCTTCCAGGAACATGTACAGGTACAAACCAGCGGACATTCAGTGGCCATCAACTTCACCCCCGAAGTTAGTGATCCATTCGCAAGATTTGAACTGAACCTGGGTGGATCTGAACGAACCTTCTGGATTAAAGAAGTCAAAGTTCTAAGAATAAATTAAAAAAGGCGAGTTCACTCGCCTTTTTTAATTTCGTCCAATCGTCTTTATCTTTTCTTGACTGCGTTCCAGACCATGTAGCCTATAAACAGGGCGCCAAAAGCAAGCAACGCAATAGCCAGTTCGGAATTGTATTTTTCGATAATATCCTTTTGACCATGAGCAAGGTAGCCAAGGCCAGCAAGCACGCAGTTCCAAATCGTGGCACCCAAGAAAGTATACAAGGTAAAAGGAATCAGTTTCATATTCGCGATGCCCGCCGGAATAGAAATAAGCTGGCGGATCACGGTAATCAGGCGTCCCACGAAAGTCGATATGGCACCGTGTTCTCTAAAGTAGTCTTCGGCCTTTTGAATCTTGCCAGAATCCAGCAACAAGAAATGTCCCAGGCGGCTATCCGCAAATTTGTATATAATCGGACGTCCCAGAAACTTGGCCAAGAAGTAATTGATATAAGCCCCAACAAGAGCACCGAGACTTGCAAACAACACGATAAGGACAATGCTGAGTTCAGAGCCCGGCTGCAGCGCCTTGTAAGCCGCAGGTGGCACCACCAATTCTGACGGGAACGGGATAAACGAACTTTCGATTGCCATTAAAAGCGCAATAGAGGCATAATTCAAATGCGCATTATACCAATCAATAATCTGATTATAAATGCCTATTGACTTTGCCACAGGAATCGTTTGCGAAGCAGAATCTGCAACCGTAGTCGGTTCTGCGAACGAGGCCGTAGCACACAAAATAATAGCCAACACTAGTAAGGATTTAAAATTCTTTTTTTGCATGGAGGTAAATATAGAAAAGGCGCCGCCATCACAGCCGCGCCTTAAAACTAATTGTGAGTCCGCTTATTTTTTCTTCTTGGACTTAGCTTTCTTGTTCTGCTTCTTAGAAGACTTCTTATTAGCCTTCTTTGCGGCCTTCTTGTTCTTAGCAGGCTTTGCGACCACCTCTTCTTCTTCGTCGTCGCTTTCTTCAACGGCAGCAGGTTCTTCTTCAGCTTGCGGTGCCGGTTCGCTGTAGGTTTCACCCGTCTGGTATTCGATGATAGAATTTTCCTGGCTGTTCGCTTGCTTCAAGGCAGCCTTGGCTTCTTCTGCATACTTACCGTTCGGGAAACGCTTCAGGTAGATTTCGTAGTCCTTGAGGCGGTTTCCGGCCTTGACCAATTCAAAGATACCCGCTTCAGCTTCATCACGGAAGGCTCCGTTCGGATTGTCATTCAAGTAGGTCAGGTAGGCCTTGAACGTATTCTGAGCCTGGATGGCGCGGAACTTGTCGTATTCACCCAGAGAACGCAGTTTGGCTTCGACCTCTGCCCTACGAGGAGAATCGGGGTAGTACTGCAGGAACATCTCGAGCATTTCGGGATCATTGCTTGCCATGACCTGATCGAAACGAGAATCTTCTTGCTTGGCCTGGTATTCCTTGATCTGCACCTTGCCGCTGTCGAGGGTCGCATAAAGCTGTTCCTTGGTAGCGAGGTCAGCCGGATGGCAGAAGGCAAGGAAGCTTTCGAGCACATCGGCGAACTGAGTACGGGTGTATGCTTCGCTCATGTCGGGCAGGTTGCCATCTTCATCGAGGTAGAAGCGGTAATCACGTTCAATGGCCATGCAGTCCCAGTCCGTAAGGGTATCCTTGACTTCGCTGTACTTGCGCAGCACATCGTCGCGGTCATGCAGATTATAGCGCATGCGGCGGTCACGGCGGCTTTCGCGGCCAAAGTCAAGCGACAATTCGATACCGACACGTACGGGCCACTTGTAAGAAATTTCTTCGAACTTGAGGTTGGAGTAAGGCGACTTAACGCCATCGCTATTATCCTTGTCGCGAGCCTTGATGTTTTCGTAAGGCAGGAATTCCTTGCGGACATTCACACCAACCTTAAGGTCTACATCACGGAACACTTCGGTAATGCGGTATTCAAGGGCGCCAGAAACAAAACCCGTCTGAGCCATTTCGGTGTGCTGCTTGGTATTGCCACCATATTCATCATAGAACGAGAAGAACTGGAATCCAAAACCACCCAAGACGCGCAAATCAAGATCACCGACCAAGTTAAACGTAAAACCAGCCAAGGCAGATGGAGCATAGAGCATAAAGCTAAGCTTTTCGTTGTCGCGAGGATTGACATCGCTACGGCCAGAGGCATTGTCAGGAGTATAATTGGGGTGCTTTACAATCGTTCCAAACTGGAAGGAATTCACCTCGACACCCAACCACAAGGTAAAGGGGATATCGGCTTTCCAAGCCGGGGTAATGAGCGGCGACCACAAGGCACCGAACGCCAGGGGGAACGTAAGAACATCCCTATCGATGCTTTCGTTCAGAAGCGTTTTGGATTTATCCACCTTAAAGTTTAAGAACGCGGGTTCCGCCTGCAAGTACAGCTGGGTACGCCAGTTGGAACGTTCAAAGTCGGCAGCAAACGAGACTGTCGTTAACAAAGTCAGTATGGCAATAAGTTTACGCATTACCCTAAATTTAGTTTTTCGCATGCCTTTGCGGTAAAAAAAAGAAAAAAAAGACCTTATTTTGAGCTTTTTTCGTTCATTTTAAAAGGCTAGAACGATTCCGACGCCCAACAGCAGAACTCCCGTCCCGATAAGGGAGCCTCCGATAACCATTTTTCGGTCTCCCTTATGAACAAGCTCATGATTATCGTCCACACGCTGTTGATAATGGGCTCCCCCTGCTGCGGCAGGCCGACCAAGTTCCTGTTTTATCTTGTCCGCATCGTCATAATCAATGGATGCAAGATAAGTAAACAGGGCCCCTATCAAAATCGGAGCAATAGAACTTCCCATCAAGGTCTTTCCAATAAAGCTCTTTTTACGGTTATACAGCCATTCTTCTTGAGCCTGACGTTCTTTAAGGTCCGTTATTGGCTGAAGTTCAACCTCTACGCTAGTCAATTCCGTCGGGGCAACAAACAACGTAACAGTCGTGTCACGGAAGCCACGCTTTTTAATTTGAACCGTAGAGATTCCCGGTTCAACGAGCGTGAATTTATCGGGAGAAACTCCTAAAGACGCCGTAGATTTTGTAACCGGCTCCGAGCCAGCAAAGATGTCAGCCCCTTCTGGAACCGTCGAAACGCGAAGTTCAGGACGCACCGGTTTTAACTTAAGCGAAATCTTTGTGGTATCAAAAGGAACAGGCATCAGAACGCTCTTTGCGCCCCAAAGCTGCGAGCCAACACTCCAATAGGCATAAAGCAGAACCTTACCTGAATCAGCCGTCACAAAGGTACAGGGACTACGGCAAATTTCTACGCCATCGCCTGTAGCAATGTTAGCCCCCTCGGGATCCGTTTCAACATGAATATAGCTCTTAGTGCGTGGAGCCGGCGGCAGCGGCTCGCCCTGCAACCTCAATATAAAATTCTTGAACTTGTCCTTTGACATGGCGTCATTTAGCGTCTGCATTGCAGATAATTCTATTTGACTCATATTCACGCCAGACTTTGCCGTATCCATAAAAGAGAAGCGAGTCATCTGGAGGATTACCGTATCTGCAGCCCTAGCCGAAGTAACACGTCCCACATAGGCCGAAGCCGCCCCAGACTTTAAAAGAGAATCCCTAATGCAAGAAGTCTCTCGACAGTCACCAAAAACATCACGTTGCAAATAGACCACCGGAATTCCTGATTCCTGCAACATCCGGTTCGTCAGATTTTCCAAAATAGCGGCAACGCTAGAATCAGAAGTACGCCTTTCAAGTGCCACCAGGACATGTTTATTTTCAACCTCAGCGAACAAGCCCGGCACCGCAGATTCATCCATAGAAGAATCCGCGCCTACTTCGGCAGAATCAGCCACGGCATCCGTTTGTATCGTCGAAACAGCAGAATTCTGTTCCACCGATTTATCTTGAACCGATGCAAGTAGGTCGTTTCCCTGTTCATCCTTGATGCTCTTGAAGCGGTCTTTTGCAATGCGAACAACGGTAAATTTACCGTTAATGGAGCCGCCCAAGCTAACGGTATCATTTTCGACGCCAAGGAACAGAGCCTTTTGAGTCACGCCCGAAACCAGTTCTACAGAAGCGTGGACGCCCTTTTCTGCCGCTAAAGCCAACGTCGTCGCGAGCAGGGAGAAAGCAATTGATAAAATTATCTTTTTCATGGCCGACCTAAAATGAAAGCACAAATCCAATGGCTAGGAGCGACGCTCCTATCGAAAGAGATGTCCATGTAACTGTCTTGGCGGAATTAGCCTTATCACGGTGATCATCAAAGTCTCGTTGAGCTTTTTGAACACGCTCGGATTCCAATACAGAGGAATGGTCTATTTTCTTTTTGATATCATCTGCCTGACAGACATGGTAATAAGCCACCGCTCCAGATACAGCCCCTACCATAACAGGAATGATCGAGCCAAGCATAAGTTTATACCCCAACTGCCGCCGTCCCCGTTTAGCAACATCACGCTGCTGTTTTTTCAGCACTTTTTCGTCGTATGTCGGGCGCAAAGACACAATCAAGAACGAGGTATCCTTATCCGCAAGCTTTACCTGCAAGGTTGTATCAGCAAAGCCTGGGCTAAATATCGATATCAGCATACTTCCATTAAGCACCTGTTCTTCGTTTGCTGGTATATAGGCTGGCGATGTATAATACGGGTACTTGGAATGATCGGGTCGGATACTTTCAACATAAACATCCGCTTTTCCCGGAATTGTCGACACATGCAGGACCTTCTGAGCAAAGGAACTCCCGACCGCAAGCAATAAAATCAAAACAATGCGCATCATCAGGGATTCTCTTCCGATATAGGACCTGCAATTTCGTAATGGTCCTGTCTATTGTAAATCAACCAGTAATGATTAGGAAGTTCATTCTTAGAATAATCATCACCTTGTATTTTCAGTTTGCATACACGGTCACACTGCGGATAAAACTGAAGGTATGGTTCCACATATGAATATTTTAACGAATCCCCATTCAAGAAAACGCCTATTCTTGACTGTCCCGTACCGGCCCCATCATCATACAAATAAAAGAAAACTCCCTCTGTCAAACCAAATTGGCTCTTAATAGGTTCTAGCTGAGGTGCAATTTTATCTTTAAACCTAACCGTATCCAGCTCGATAACAGAACGAGACGGGACATCAACAGTCAATTCAGGGTAAGCATATTCGCGACGAATTTCTTCTTCAAAGATTATTTTTAAGCCAGACTGAGGTAAAACCATCGCCTTAAGCGTCGTTGCCGCCAATGTATTTTCAAGGACCTGCAAAGTATCGCCCTTAGAATCAACAAACTTTATCTTGGTGCGAATCGGGCCTCCATAACGAAAATCTTCATACACAAGCGGAATCTTTATCACAGAACTGTCCTGGCCAAATCGTTTTGTCCAGAAATGCGTGATTTCGGTAGAATCATCATATATTTGACCATTTTCGCTTTCTATCCTCGCCGCAACAGCCCAATAAAGCGATGCTGCAGAATCTTCAGCAAGCGTCCCCTCCAGCAATACTTCATCTTGACAATTTATCTTTCCCAAAGAAGAACTCCATACAGAATCCCGGTCTTTCGAGACAAACACTTCACATTGTGCTTTTTCCCACGAATCAATGCCAGAGACGTTCCAACGCAGGGGCAGTCCTTCTTCGTTATCAGGTTCAGCCTGATTGTAACCATCGTAAGGGAATGTAATCGAAACCTGACTCGGCGTATTCACATAAATACTGAATTCATTGCGCAGCGTATCGCCGAACCAGTCAACGGTTTCTAGATAGCCTTTTTTTATTCCAGAAGACTGGAATGTATAGCGAACCTTATCAATATTAAAAAATTCACCATCGATATTCCACAACATGCTAGAAAAATAATTCTGGAGCGAATCCGTCAAATTAAATGTTCCGTTAACAGAAACACCTATACCAAACCGGATGGATTCTCCTAATTCAACATAGATATTTCCATTGCTCACACGCAAGAGTTCAAGGCCATCTGGTACCGTATAAACATATTGATCAATCTTTGGCGTATCCTTGCTATCGACAAAGACATCACCTCCGCACGAAACAAGTACGGCCGCAAATAAAACCAGAATATGTCTCGTCCACCTAGTCAACGAAAACCTCGACAAGAGTTGTTTTGGGCAAAACATAGAACGACTTATGGAATTCGTTCCCACTTAGGTCATGTGTAGAAATAACAAGAATCTTTTTTGTCCAAGACGCTTCGGGAATAGAAACCGGCACAGACAATGTATCGTTCGACAAAGTCATTTGGTTTACCGAAATTCCATCAAGACGAGCAATCGTTCTAGACAAGTCGATTCCACTCCCGCCATCCGTAACCAGGAACTTAAGAGTATCTTCAGGAGCTAAGGTATCACGTCCGGTAATACTTGCAATACGGGGCACCCCCCTATCATTCAAGACAACCGTATCTAATGACAGAACCTGGTTTTCGAGCAAGGTAAAGCGGATTGTATCCGTTTTAAAATCTGGAAAATGAGGAAGTCCGATATGCAAGCAGTAAGAGCCTTTTGCCAGTGCCCCTATGTTAAAAGTATTTTCGCGTTGTTCAATCTTTTTCACCACATTCAAGCCAGAATCTAAAAGCGTTATATAGAACGAATCTACGTCGACAGGCGTATTGGTCTTAACAAAGCCAAGCACAGCACTTTCGTTATTGAAGCCCCTCACAAAAAAACGCCCTGCAATCTCTTCAATCGATTCCTGACCTATTTCGTTATAGGCCCTTACATACCAACTATATTCATGCAAGGGCTTAAACCCGTTAACATAAGAAAAAGTCGAGCGATCAACAATCGTATCTGCAAGGGGTTTGCAAGAATCATCGCAACCATTTTCATAAAGCATAAAATGATAATTCAGATTCCAAATAGAATCGGGATCATCCGCATTCCAGGCAAAATGGAGAATTTGATAAGGGTCGACCTGTTGCATTCCATCAGCCGGTATAAAGTTCTGCACGTCTAACGCAGGCGGAGAGGCCACCGTCAAAGAAAGTGTATCGCTCAGAGTATCTCCAAAGTAATCAACAAATACAAAAACAATCTCATGCGTACCTGGCGTATAGACAGTACTCTTAAAGTTGTATTCATTTGCAAAAATGTTTCCATCGAGAGTCCAGTAGTACTTTTGACTCCAGACCGATTTAGATGGATAAATGCTGGTCAAAAAAATCAGTGAATCGCCAGGAGTAATGGTGTCGGCCCGACCTCTTTCATAAATCGAATCAAACGAAGGCGTCATATAGGCCGAAACAATGATAGATTCCGGTTCCGAACTATGCAGGTATTTATCGGAATCCGTGCAGGCAACAAAAGCCAACAGCATTATGAAGAATGCTAAAAATTTCACTGAGCCTCCATCGTGTCTAGGACCGTAAATGTCCGCTGAGGCAAAGTGTCGCTATCACCGTAAGAATCGATTACTACCACTTGGAAGGTATGGAGGCCACTGCTAAAACCGGATTGTTGAACACTTTGCAAAGTTCCCACATTATAGGCTTGACTGTCAACAAGGAGAATATTTTTCAATGCAACCGTCTCATCGCGGTCTACGGCATACCAACTAAACCGAATCGGTGTCGTCGGAGTCGCCCAAAGGGTGTCTCCGTCTGCCGGTTTGGTCGAATCCGAAAGAACTGGAGGAGCATTGACGATAACCTGAAGATCTTTTTCAAGGGAATTGCCTTCTCGGTCAACTAAGACCACCTTATCCGGGATAAAGTTTTCGCGAAAAATACTAGACAGCATGTATTCCGTAAAAACATCATACGTAAGCCCACTATCTAGAGCTTCACCAGCATTAAACCAATAACAGCGTAATTGGCTACGATCCACACCCGACGGGACGTCAACCAACAATTGGGCATCTTCGCTAGCGTTTATCTTAAGCGGATCATTATAAGTTTCATTCCCCTGCTTGACCGACACCTCAATTGTCTGAATTTTGCCCGACAAATCAGGAAAATTGGGAACATCCAAACACGCCTCAAAAACCACCCCAGCCATAAAAGCAAGGCAAATGTCTAAAACGAGCCGGTTAATTTTACTCCTTAAACTCACCACATTAAAGATAACTATATTCATAAATATGAGTACCGAAAATTTTGAATATAAAACCGCAATGGAGCGCCTAGAGAACATTTTGGAGCGCATTGACAACTCTGAAATGGAAATAGACGAATTGGCGGGGGCCGTTCAAGAGGCAACGGGGCTTTTGCGCAAATGCAGACAGATCTTGCTTACAACCGAAAAGAACGTGCAAGAAGCTCTTTCGGGACTAGACGGCGAGACTCAGAATGGATAACGTACCAGCCATAGAGGTTTCGGGACTTACAGTAAAGTTCCCCATACGTGGGGGTGTTTTTGGCAAGGTCCAAAGTTACTTTACCGCCGTAGACAACGTATCGTTTACACTTCCCCAGGGAAAGATTCTATCGGTCGTTGGCGAATCCGGCTGTGGAAAATCTACACTCGTAAAGTCACTCGTGGGCCTCGTGCCAATGGCCGCCGGAACATTCAAGCTGTTTGGAGAGACGGTCGTTGACGGGCACCTGGTCGGCAAAGGCGAAAAAAAACTCCGAGTATCCGACCTGGTGCAGATGATTTTTCAGGATCCGTTCAGCAGCCTGAACCCGCGACAGACCATCGCCGAAATTCTTACGGCGCCGCTGGTTGCACGCGGCGTAAAGTATAACGATGCTGAGACGCGCGCAAAAGAACTTCTGGAACGCGTATCTATACCCGCAGGGGCACTCCAGAAGTTTCCCCACGAATTCTCGGGGGGCCAGCGGCAGCGTCTCTGTATTGCCCGCAGCCTTATGGTGTCACCCAAGATTCTCCTGTGCGACGAGGTCACTAGCGCACTCGATGTATCGGTACAGGCACAGATACTCCACCTGCTCGACGATTTGCGCAACGAATACGGGCTTTCGATTTTATTTATCAGCCATGACATGCAGGTCGTGCGCGCCTTAAGCGACGAAGTCTTGGTCATGTACTTTGGACATGTGGTAGAACGCGGCATTGCCGACGAAGTCCTGACAAACCCGCAACATGAGTACACCCAAAAGCTACTTGCAAGCGTACCAACCATCAAGAGGAAAATATGTCCATAGCAGAAGAAGCAAAAAAATTTCATGCCGACAAGCGCGGAAACTGTGCCATGGCAGTCGCCTACGGATATGCTCGCGCTACAGGCAAGTCCGAAGCCGAAGCTGTAGCCGCAGCTGAAATGTTTAGGAGTTTTGGCGGAGGCAAGGCCCCCGAAGGTTCTTGCGGAGCACTCTACGCCGCCAAGATGATGCAGCCAGACCATGCCGAATCGCTTGAAGAATTTTTCAAGCGCGAAGCCAAAGGCTACACCAAGTGCGCCGAAATTCGACCAAACAAGATTATCCCCTGCAACCGCTGCGTCGAACTAGCCGGCGAAGCGCTCGACTTTTTAAAGTAACTTGAGCATAGATATTTCTATCTTTACACTTCGTAAAAGAGAGGTCCTATGTCTGCTAATCCTATAATCGTGGTTGACTACAACGCCGGAAACTTAACATCGGTGATGAACGCTCTTGCGCACATAGGCGCAGATGCAAAATCAAGTCGCGATGCTGACGAAATTTCGAAGGCAACCCGTCTCATTTTCCCAGGCGTAGGAGCAGCAGCCTCTGCAATGGAAACGCTGACCCGCACAGGAATTGGCGAAGCCATCAAAGCGGTCGTCAAAGCAGGCAACCCGGTTCTCGGCATCTGCATCGGTTGCCAGATTATCCTCGAAGAAAGCGAAGAAGACGGCGGCGTAAAAACGCTCGGACTTATCCCCGGCAAGGCCGTTCGATTCAAGGACGAACCGGGACTTAAGATTCCGCACATGGGCTGGAACCAGGTAAATTTCACCCGCGAGCACCCGATTATGCAAGGGATTCGTAGCGGCAGCGACTTTTACTACGTTCACTCATACCACCCGCAAGTTCCCGCCGATTATGCCTTTGCAGAAACCACCTACGGAACGCAAACATTCCAAGGTATTGTCGGCAAGGACAATCTAATTGCCACTCAATTCCACCAAGAAAAGAGCGGTGACGTAGGACTCGCCATGCTCAAAAATTTCTGCGACTGGAAGATTTAAAGAACAATTTTGAAAAACAAAAAATGCCTCGTTTATACGAGGCATTTGTGCTTGTGCGAACGGTCGTTTGTGAGCAAAAAGCGACCCGTATCAACGGGTCGTGTTTGCGACCTTTGGACACTTGGCAACTTGTTGCCTTAGTGTACATGGCCACCTTTAGGTGGGAGTGAGCGCTTCGGGAACGAATTCACTTGTTTGGGCGCGAACGGTCTTTTAAGGTAATTCGCCGCCGATCAATTCCATCTGCTTTTTATAGATATCCTTGCAGGCGTTTTCACCAAGGTCAAGGAGCGTATTCAGCATGTTACGGTCGAAACTGGCATGTTCGCCCGTTCCCTGAACTTCGATAAAGTTCTTGGCATCCTGCATCACCACATTCATATCGACATCGGCTGCAGAATCTTCGACATAGCAAAGGTCGCAAAGGGGCTTGCCACTTACGACACCCACTGAAATCGCCGTAATTCCATGTTTCAAAATCTGTTGCGTAATGCCGAGACGTTCCTTAATTTTCTTGAGTGCAATCGCAAGGGCGACGAAGCCGCCAATAATGCTTGCGGTACGCGTACCACCGTCGGCTTCGATTACGTCGCAGTCGACCACAATAGCGTTTTCGCCAAGAGCAGCCAGGTCGGCTGCGCCACGTAACGAGCGGCCTACCAGTCGCTGGATTTCTTGAGTGCGGCCGCTCGCGCCCTTGCGCTCACGTTCCACACGCTTACCTGTACTCTGCGGCAGCAAACTGTATTCAGCGGTAATCCAACCGGTACCTTTACCCGCAAGCCAATCGGGAACCTTAGGGAGAAGCGTCGCGTTACAGATAACGCGGGTTCGTCCCATTTCGATAAGCACAGAGCCATCGGCACTCGAAATAAAGCCGGTGGTCATTTTCAAATTGCGGTATTCGTTGAATTTTCTATCAGTACGTTCGTATGCCATATTCAATTCCTTTTTATCCCATTAAAGCTAATACTTAAGTGTTTCGACAACGCCTTTCTTGAACGTTCCCAAGATATACATCTGACTCGTATAGTTCTTAAGTTCGTTAAGGGCCTCGCGAGCGCGATCTTCCTTAATGTTCGCCTCAAAAGACACATGGAAAATATATTCCCACGGTTTATCCGGATGCGGGCGGCTTTCGCAACGGGTCAGGTTGATACCTCGTTTGGCAAAGCATCCCAGTGCGTTATAAAGGGCCCCTACCGCATGATCATCGGCGAGTTCAAACAGCATGGTTGTCTTAGCCCCTTCGACTTCCTCGATATCGTGCGGCATTTTCTGAATACCATAAAAGCGCGTAAAGTTTGTGCCTTTCAGGTTTTCCAATCCCGCCTTCAAGATATCCAGATGATATATTTTTGCGGCATAGGCACTAGCAATCGCACCTTCGTCCATTGCCTTGCGTTCAGCAAGTTCTTCTGCAGATCCCGCCGTATCAAAAGCCGGGACGGCCTTAATCTGCGGATTTTCTGCAAAAAATTTAGAGCACTGCGCAAGAGCCTGCGGGTGACTATAGACACGCTTAAGGTCCGAAAGCTTTACACCAGGCATCACGCAAAGAGTATGTTCAATACGCAACATGACCTCGCCCACAATGCGATGACGCCACTTGTACAAAAGGTCATAGTTTGCTTCAATCGAACCGGCCGTGGAATTCTCGATAGGAATGGCACCGCCATCCGCTTCACCTGTTTCTACCGCCTGGTAGATTTCTTCGAACGTGTCCATCGGGAGCGTTTCGATATCTTCACCAAACAGGTAATGTGCGGCACAGTCACTATAGGCGCCCTTGCGGCCCTGAAATGCAATCTTTTTCATAAGATGAAATATAAATAATTCTGATTTACCTAAATCTTCTCGCGCCCTGGTACTTAGGACTCCAATACTTATCATGCATAGGAGAAATCATCACACCTTTGCTTGTACTCGCATGAATAAAGCGGTCGCCCGAAAGATAAATGCCCACATGGTCTATTTTCCAAAGACTACCAAAAAAAATCAAGTCCCCTTCTTTAAGACTACCGCGGCTCACCGATTTTCCACGACTGTCCTTGTACATTTTGGACGCGCTGTGATCCAGGGCTATGTTATAGTAGCCCTGATACACTTGCATTACATAACCAGAACAGTCTGTCCTTGTCTTGGTCGCCTTACCGTAAGCATACTTGGCGCCAAGCCATTGGCGCGCATAGTTTTCCAAATTTCCTCGAGGTGTAGACTTTTGAGCCGCCTTGGCCACCTCTTTTTTATTGACCGCAGCACGCGCCTTTTCAACAGAATTCTGACGCTTTGTCGAATCCACTTTCGGACTTTCTTGTGCCGGAGTTTCTGGTTCTGCCACTTCTTTAGGAGCTGCTGTTTCCGCCGCTGGAACCGGCTTATAGTCGCCAATGCGGCGATCATAGCCTGTACGCACCGGAAAACTGCAACAAACAAGTTCCAGACATAGCAAAGCAAGCACCAAGGCAGCATATTTAGGCAGCAAAACCATCGAGTGGAAATGTAATTAATCGCCAGATAAAAGACGAACCTACTTTCGCAATAATAAGATGAATTTTATTAAATTCATCTTAAAAACAAAGAGGTCTTATCATGAAAAACTTTAGTCAAAACATCAAGTATATCGGCGTAGACGATCGTGACCTAGATTTATTCGAAGGCCAGTACATAGTTCCCGAAGGCATGGCCTATAATTCCTATGTAATTATCGACGATAAAATCGCCGTAACCGACACCGTTGACGCCCACAAGGTAAATGAATGGCTCCAGAATTTGGAAACAGCTCTCGCAGGACGTAAACCGGATTATCTGATTGTGCATCATTTGGAACCGGACCATGCGGGCGGCATCGCCGAATTCGTCGCAAAATATCCCGAAACAACACTAGTCTCTTCGGCAAAGGCCTTTGCTCTCTTGCCGCAGTTCATAACGCTTCCGGCATCGGTCAAAACCCAGACGGTCAAGGAAGGAGACACGCTTGCACTCGGCAGTCACACACTGCAGTTTATCGGAGCGCCAATGGTGCATTGGCCCGAAGTCCTGTTTAGCTACGAACAGAGCGAAAAGGTGCTTTTCTCCGCAGACGCATTCGGCAAGTTCGGTGCTTACGACGCCGACCCCGATGATTGGGCATGCGAAGCACGCCGCTATTACTTTAACATTGTCGGCAAGTACGGGAACCAGGTTCAGGCCGTACTCAAGAAAGCAGCCACACTCGACATCAAGACCATTTGCCCGTTGCACGGCCCGGTACTCGTCGAAAACCTCGGTTACTATATCGACAAGTACAACACCTGGAGCAGCTACACTCCCGAAGACAAGGGCGTTCTTGTGGCATTCGCCTCCATTTATGGCGGAACCAAGAAAGCCGCAGAAAAGCTTGCCGAAAAATTGACCGCTGCCGGTGTCGAAAAAGTCGTGGTTTCGGACCTTGCCCGTAGCGACATGGCCGAAGTCATCGAAGACGCGTTCCGCTACGACCGCATGGTCATTGCCGCCCCGACATACGACGCGGGCCTTTTCCCGGTAATGGAAGATTTCTTAAATCACCTGAAGGCAAAAAACTATAGCAACCGCAAGGTGGGCATTATCGAAAATGGCACCTGGGCTCCCATGGCCGCCAAAAAAATGTCCGAAATTCTTTCGACGCTCAAGAACGTGACAATCGCCGAAAGCGTCGTAACGGTAAAGTCGACCCTCAATGCCGAATCCGAAGCGGCACTTGATAAACTGGTCTCAGAATTGCGTCAATAAAATGGAGATGCCCGATCAAGTCGGGCATGACAGTCAAAACGTCATTGCGAGCTCCGTTTAGGAGCGAAGCAATCCTTGTTGATTTTAGCAGCCAAAAGCCTGCGGCAGCATCTCTATGACATCTGTCGGGAGCATTCCAAATGCTCCCATTTTTTCGCGCGTCAACCGCCCAGCCTTTTGATGCAGGAGCACTCCAAGCACGGCCGCCTCTGCAGTATCGACACCCTGAGCTAAAAGCGCCGTAATAATCCCAGTAAGAACATCTCCAGCACCGCCCTTGGCAAGGCCGGAGTTGTGCGCAGGGATTACATAGATACGACCATCGGGAATTGCCACATATGTGGGAGTCCCCTTGAGCACAATCGTTATTTTGAACTGTGTCGCAAACTGCTGCAGGTATTCAGGATAGAAGTTCTCACTTGCCGGGAGCGGTCCAAAGTTGCGTTCCCATTCACGCTTGTGAGGGGTAATAATCGCATTCGATGGGCCCCCTTCCATACAGAAAAAGGCCGAACCGCACGCATTGATGGCATCGGCATCAACGACAACCGGAATCTGCAATCCCGTAAGGAACATACGGATAGCATCTTGCGTTTCGGTATCGATACCAAGGCCAGGTCCAATCGCAACGGCATTTTGGTGTTGCGCAGCATCTTGCAGCTGCATCAAATGCATGATAGACAGTTTATCTGTACTACGGTCACCAAGTCCGCAAAAAACAGGCTCATCCAGTTTAGTCTGTAGCGCTGGCAGCAAGGCCTTAGGGGTCGCAATGGTCACAAGACCAGCACCGCTCCTCAAGCAAGCCTTAGTACAAAGAGCTGCCGCACCAGTCATATTTCCAGAACCAGCGACAATCAAGGCGGCCCCTTGAGAGCGCTTGTCACCATATTCATTACGTTCAGGCAATAGCGACGGTATCATCTTTTCAGATGCTAAGAAAATGCCACCGTTTACCTTATCAATTAAGTTATCCGGATAATCAAGTGGTTCAACCGAGACCCTTCCAAAGACCTTAGCCCCTTCCTGCGTAAAAGCGTCAAGCCGCGGGAGACCAAAGAGAATCGTTTCGGTAGCTTCGGTACAAGGAATTCCGGAACGGTGTTCCGTAGAATCAAAACCCGTCGGGGCATCCGCCGCAAGGATTGGGATTCCCCAATCGCCAATGGCGATAACAGCACGTGCAAAAGCAGGGCGCAATTCACCCGAAGCGCCGTTACCAAGCATACAGTCTACCACAAGCGAAAAATGCGGATTTTCGGGGAATTGATCGGCTGTATATACAAGCTTGCCACCATTATCTGTAAAATCCTGATACGCAAGCGAAGCCTCATCCTTAAAGGATTCGGATTTAGCAAGGGAATACACCGTACAAGGAATCCCTGCCTCAATCAAACAATTAGCCAGAGCCAGACCATCACCACCATTATTGCCGCCACCAATAAATATGGCAACAGCTTTTTCAGAAGCGTTTTCACCAAGAATTTCACAGACTCGGTTAAACAAGGCTTTTCCGGCCAGTTTCATTAAAGCATATCCGGCGTCAATGGCAGAGGCAAACTCGTTACTACCGAGAGCAGCAGGTTCAGACTGCGTTCCCCAAAAAGACTGGGTACAAACGCGACTCCTCTTGGTGTCATTATCCAAGAAGCGCATGGCCTCGGCGGTAACAACCGGCGGGCATTCCTTATATGTAAGACCTGCAAGAGTTTTCATAACCTACTCTAGCTTTCCCCCTTCATCGATACCGGAACTATTACATGAACCAGTAACTCAAGCCTACCTTAAACTTCATCATTTTGGCACCAGTCATATCTAGCGCCGAGTAGTTTGCTGGATCAACAACGCCAGATCCAGCACCCTTCACATCAGGATAAAGTTCTGTCAAACCCATATAGTAACGCAAGTCGATAAACAGTCCCTGAACAATGTTGAAGCCTGCGCCCGCAGCAAGGCCAAACGTGAAAGAGGCCGCCTCCACCTTTTCCTTAAAGGGGTTCACGATTTCAACTTTCTTGCCTTTGTCTTCCATGACAATTTTCTGCTTTTCGAGATCAGCACTATTGTTCAAGTTGATATTAAACTGCGGACCACCAGTAACGTAGAACTTGCCCGCAACCACACCACGCATCAGCAGCGGGATTTCGAGGTCCGTGGTCTTGTAAGTGCGTTTACGGTGATTAAGCTTATGCCCCGTGCTCATGTAAGCCACGTTGATTTCGGGAGCAAAATAAAGGTTGGAGACCATCTGAATACGAGCCATGACGCCGCCTTCGAAACCCATACCCGACGGATCTTCATCGACATCATCGTCCTTTTCCTTAAAGCCATACATCATGCCGTAGTTAAAAGCAGCACGAACGCCAGCGCCAAAAGCCTTTTCTTTTTTGGCAGAGTTCAACTGTTCCTGGGAACCTTCTTCCTGGGCGAACGCAAGGGACGCGGCCATCAAGGTACAGGCAATAAGAGTCCAGATCTTCTTCATATTCTCTCCAAACTAAAGTTTTATAATAAAATAATATAAAAATTCAGCCTAATTGGCTGAATTCTTACACTATTAGACTAGATTTTCTTGAGCACCAGCAAATGGCCGGGAGCCTTATTCGGGTCGAGGCGTACAAAATTCTTATTGCCACGCCACACAAAGCTTTCATCAGTAATCAGGTCGCGCAAGAAGAAGAAGGAATCGTCATTCAAGCCGAGCTTTCTCATGTCGAGTTCCACCATGCCTTCCTGAACGTTATCCATATCCATGTTGCAAACGCAGAGGATTACGTCTTCGCCGGACTTCTTGGAATACACCATCAGCTGATCGTTGGCGCAATAGTGGAAGTCGAGATTATCGTATTCCTGCAAAGCGACATGTTCCTGACGGGCGGTGTTCACACGGCGCACGAAGTCCTGAATGCCGGGGCCAGCCCAGTTGTGGACCTTGTACTGGTACTTTTCGCTATCTTGCAGTTCTTCCTTAATCGGGCTCGGAATGTTTTCGCAAAGCTCGTAGCCGTTGTACATGCCCGTAAGGCTAGAAAGCGTACCGGCGAGGAAGTAACGCTGCTTGAAGGCGTTCGGTCCCTTGTAGGCGAGGTACTTCGGGAAAATATCCGGAGTCGTCGGGAAGAAGATGCCGCGCATGTATTCCTTGGCATCGGACTGCGTGAGTTCCTTGAGGTACTGTTCGAATTCCCACTTGGCAGAGCGCCAGGCGAAATAGGTGTAGCTCATGTCGAAACCGGACTTTGCCAAACGATGCATCATCTTCGGGCGAGTGAATGCTTCCGCAAGGAACACAAGTTCCGGACGCTTTTCCTTGACATCTGCAATCAGCCATTCCCAAAACGGGAAGGGCTTGGTGTGCGGGTTGTCGATACGGAAAATTTCGATGCCCTTGTCAGCCCAGAACAAGATGATGTTTTCAATTTCCTGCCACAGAGCCTTGTAATTCTTGTTGTAGTAGTCGAAGGGGTAAATGTCTTCGTACTTCTTGGGCGGGTTTTCGGCGAACTTGATGCTGCCATCTGGTTCGTGATAGAACCATTCCGGATGCGACTTCACATACGGGTGGTCGGGGCTGCAGTTGAGCGCGATGTCAAGAGCGAGGCGGAGTCCCTTCTTGCGGGCTGCCTTCGCAAAATGTTCGAAATCCTTCATGGAACCAAGTTCGGGATCCACATCATAGTGGCCGCCATTCTTGTTACCTACGGCGTACGGACATCCCGGTTCGAGCGGTTTTCCCTTCTTGTCAACCTTGGCATGAAGCGCATTGTTTGCGCCCTTACGGTTGGTCACACCAATCGGGTGAATCGGCACCAGGTAAACAGTGTCGAAACCGAGATTTGCAATGTAGTCCAGCTGGTTCTCGCAATCTTTCCAGGTGGCACTTTTGGTGGGGTCGGTCCCCTGGCTCTTCGGCCACATTTCGTACCACGTACCAATGCGTGCGTAAGAGGGGTCCACGCGGAGCTTCATTACGGGGCTTTCGGTCGGTTCGTCCTTAGGTTCGACAGTCCATGCGCAAATCTTGTATTCGTAGTAGCCGATATTGTTGACCGTGAAGGAGCCTTCCCACTGGTCATTATCGACAAAGTGCATGGGAGCCTTTTCCCATTTTTTCTTGGAATCGTGACGATAGAAAATCGCCGCGTCATACTTTTCGTGGCTGTGGCGGAAAATGTCCGCGGTAAGCGTGACGGTATCGCCCGGTTCGCGCTTGAGCATAAAACGCCCGCCTTCGATCTGGGGGCGAATGTTTTCAATAACGAGATTGTCTTTACGAGTAGGAATAGTAGCCATAGTAACCAAAATTTAGCAATATTAAAGAGGAAATTTTGAGTAGTTTTCGCGAACGTACTTGCTTGGATAGGCATTAAAATGCCACCATTCACTATTTAGCGAAACAAAGCCCGCACCCTTCATTATCTTACGAAGCTTATTGCGATTATCAACTTGCTGCGGGGTCAAACGACCGCTTTTCAAGGCATCGGCCTCACCCACTTCCCCCGCACAACGTTCAAACGAATCAAAATCAGTCCCCATATCAAGTAAGTTACCCTCTGCATCGGTAATGCTCAAATCAAGTGCCAATCCAAAATTGTGCATGCCACCCTTACCAGGAGAAGACACATAAGCAGAATAAGGCGTACCACGCACCGTCCTACGTAAAACTTCCTGGGCATACAGCGGACGCGACGCATCAAAAATCACAAGTGTCGAACCGGGCATTTCTTTTTCCATGATTTTTATAGCACGACGGAGTTTCGTCACAGCATCCTTATGTAAAAAGGCCCGCTGCACACCGCAATAAACATCATGGCCCGTTACGTTATCAAAGGACGCATAGCGCAAGTCCATGCGCAAGCCTTTCATATGCGTAATTTCGACCAAGTTTGAATCAGCGGTCGCGACCTCAAGCCATTTTTTTACTGAGCTACAATACCGTAGCGGTTTTTCTGGCTTGGGAGGAACAAACAAAGAATCTGTTTCGTGGGCAATGCCTGGAGCACAAAAGAGTGCCAAGCACAAGACTAAAAAAGTCCTAAATAAATTCAATTTCGAATTAAAGTCCCAGCTGAACTTCGACACCGAACTGCACATAGAGTCCCATGCCCTTCGCCATAAACGGCACCAAGTCATAGCCATCGGCAGAATCGTCGTTGTTGTCGCGGGTCACCCATGAGCGTTCGCGGCCATTCTCGCCGCCCAAGAACTTAAGCGCATCCACATCAAGGTTAGCAAAGATGTTGTCAACCTCCACATAGAAACGGGCGCTCCTAAAGATATACTTGCTGCTCACGAGATCCAGATTGACGCGGGCATCGGTACGGAACATATCGGTAAACTCGTTGTAATCCTTGAGCTCACGCGTGCCATTGCTACGGTTCATCGCATTAGACGGAGTAATGGCATAATAATACATCGGACGGTGAAGTGCCGCATGATGCGTAATAATCACAGACACAATGGAATCCTTGCGCGGGTAGTAACGGAAGTGCGAAAGAATATCTAAGCGAGAATTTGCTTCCCACGGGAGCGACTTGCCGCCTTTCAGTTCGTATTCACCATACACAGAACTCACGTTCGTCGCCATCGAAAAATGATGCGAGGTCTTGAATTCGACCGTTCCCGAAGCGCCGGCAACCCACGCATAGTCAATCGGAGTCACATCGTTATACTGAGCATACGCCTTGGGGAGCGGCAAGAGCGGGTCAGGATAGTAACGTCCAAAGCCGGAGCCCTGCGCCACCAGATACTTAGAATTGTAACCTAAGCCAAGCTTACCAGACATTCCCGATTCAAGTCGGCCCGTCAAATCGCCTTTATCATAATAAGGTTTCCAGTCGCTGCGGTATGCCGCATTTGCAAACAGGCGCCAGTAGGCGGTATCGACCTTAGACAAATTCTGTTCAAAATCTAACGAGGCCGTAGGTGCCGCATCATGTTCACCCAAATCGGCGATTGCACCCACCGAAAGAATTTTCTGCGAGTAATCATTCTGCCAATTTAAACGGCTTGCTCCCGACCAGACTCCCGCATTAAAGTCATCCGATTGTGTACCACCAAAATCAGGATACTTACGCTCTACAATATGGTGTTCATAAAGCAAGGCGTTGCTCAACTTAGAACCAAGAATCGATCCCTTAAAGTTCTTGTCCAATCCAGCCGTCAAAGTCGTATGGGTCTGTTCATAGCCATCAATAAAGGTCGCCGATTCCTTAGAATTCGCCGTGCTACGGAATCCCGTGGTATCACGCAGCGTATCGCCAAGGACTTCACGCACAACACCCGCATGCATAGACGTTCCAAAGCGGGAATTATATTCGGCACCCACGACCAAGTACTGCTGTTTACCCTCGATAATGTCAATCGAATTCACCTGGTCATAAGCACTCGATGTGTCCTGGCGAATGCTGTATTCGTCCGAACTGTACAAAGTACGCAAAGCCCAGGTATTTCCACTGCTGTCAGAACCATTAAACTGAGCATACACGTCAAATGCCGTAAGGTCAAACGGGTCAGAAGACTTTACGTTACAGTTGTCTACGCAGTCACCATCACGCTTGCGGAACTCGGTAAAGAACTTTTCGCCCAAGTTCTTGAGCATTTCGTCATCAAGCCTACGGAATCCAAAACGGAAACTGTCCCAGAACAGCCACGGAGCGTCGACCACGACTTCTTGCAACGTGATACCGGCCGTCCCCTTAAGGCCCCAGTCCCCCTTAGTCTGCTCTGGAATGTACTGCACAGATGTCGCCAAGCCCTGACCAATCGGGCCTTCACCATAGTGGTCATGAATTTCGATGCCACTCAAAATATGCGGATTCACTACCGAAAGGTTACCGGGAAAGCCAACATCCAGATGACGCATATTAGGAATACGGAGTCTTCCCAAATGGTAAGCCACGTCGCCTGCACGGGAACCGTCATAATAAAGGGCGCTGCTAAAATCCTTCTGTCCCGAAATACCCGGCATCTGGCTCAAGTGTTCCGTCACATCAAAACGCATACCGGCCGCATCTTCAAGCTTATCCAGATTTACCTTGCGTTCAAAAGTCCATTGTACCTTATCGCCACCGCCACCAATCACGGTACTTGTGCCCAAATTGCGCACATCGTTCATCGTCTGCATGGTAACGACCATATCAAAGAGGTCAGCAAAGTCCTGCAGTTCTACCTGAACGCTATCAAAGCCCTCTTTCTTGAAAACAAGTACGGCATTCTTAGAATCGACCGTCAGTTCAAAGCGTCCCTCAGAATTGGTCTCTCCCAACTTTTTGCCCGAAACATAGGTAATGGTCGCATCCTTAACCGGCAAGTCAGTTTCGGATTCCAAAACCACACCCACAATTAGGGTCGGAGTCGCAGCAAACAGGGCGGCCGCAAAAAACAGGATAAAGGCGATCAGCGAACGGAACTTCATAATTTATAAAATAGAAAACTATCAATCTTTCAGACAACGAATATAAAAGGAATCCGCTGTACTGCGCGGGCTATCATCTGAAAAAGCGTCTGACGTAGTCAAATATTTGGGAACATTTTGCATCGAACCGTTATTCATGACCCAATACGACACGCTCACACCAACATTCCTATACTCCCCGTTATACCATAAATACCCCCCCGGCACTGCAGCAAAGCCATAATAATCATTTCCTGCACCTGTTGTACCCCATAAATAGGACGACTTCAAATATTTTCCAACGGTATTTTTGGACAAAGCCTGATCATCGTAGATATAATCATACAATGTCGCCCAATCAGATGACGACGGAACATGCCATCCAGAGAAACACGCCGTTTTTGCAGCAGACGAACTATAAACCCTCCCATACTTTTCACAATTTTCCGACTGTTTATTTGCACAACTCGAGCCGGAACTAGCATAATTTAAATTCTGGGCAAGCCATGTCTGTGTACCGATAGTCACCGTCCGGTACACCTGAGTGTCACGAACATCCAAATACTCACCATATTTACCGGCAGCCAGCATTTTTTGATTCAGGAACTCGGTCGTCACGCAATTATACTTCGTGCAATCGTATTTTGCATTTTGCGAAGACACACTACTGCTCGACTTCGGCGCAGCAACAGAAGAACTACTCGATTTTACTATCGTCGAGCTACTTGACACCGGAATCACCGTTGCGTTCCCTTTTAAGCAACGAACAGACATTCCCCAAGTACCAGCATTAGAATCCTTATAATCATACAACGTTGTATTATCGCTCAAAAGGCAACGATATCTATTTTCTTCAGAGGTCCAATATACGCCATGCGTCGAAGACCCACAGAAGAGAACACTTCCAAAAAAGTGGCTAGGCAATCCCGAAAAACCGACCAAATTCGTTCCCGGCGTTCCCGTCCATACATTCTTGGCCTTCAAACTAGTACCTACTCCTTCAGTGCCATTTATGCCATCGACATAGGAGCCCAATTCATTCCATTCCGATTCACTGGGTAAATGCCAGCCCGTTGGGCATACATCTACAGCTTCACTTTGTAGGTATAGCCGTCCTAACGTTTTGCAACTATCTGTATTACTATTATAGCATCGACTTTTTGCACTTGCATAATTCAAATTTTGAGCCATCCATGTTTGCGAACCGATTTCGATAGTTCTATACACCTGATTATCACGTGTGTCTAAATATTCTCCATACATACCAGAAGCAAGCTTATCTTGATCTAAATATGCCGTTGTTACGCAATCGTACAGAGAACAATCGTACTTTGTATTGAGCACAGCACTGCTTGATGACGGAGCCACACTGCTCGACGATTTTGCTACGCTACTAGACGATTTCGCCACGCTGCTAGATGACTTAGCAACGCTACTTGACGATTTTGCGATGCTACTAGAAGACTTAGCAACGCTACTTGACGATGGAGCCACGCTGCTAGAGGATTTTGCAGCAATACTTGATGAAGAAGCTATACTGCTTGAAGATTTTACGACACCACTTGATGAAGACTTTACACTGTCAGAAGATCCTGCAGCAATGCTACTCGACGAAGCAGCACTGTTGGAGGACCTTGCCTCCATACTACTAGACAAGGCCACAACACTACTAGAAGATATTGTAGAATCAGAGCTTGACAAAACAGCATTACTAGAAAATATGGCACTAGCCAACGAATCGTCTACACTAGAAGACAAATCACTACTTGACGACGCATCCATACTAGAAGACAGATTTAAGTCCGTCGTATCTTTTTCGATATCTTCATCTTCCAGCTGCACGGCCGAAGAACGATCTACATAAGGCTCTGTAATTTCGCCCTGAATACAACGGATAGCTGCTCTTGGGTTATTGGAGTAATTCATGTCAGAATTTTCAACAAAATCATCGTTTTCAAACGAAAGCTTGTAACCCACAAGCATCGTCGTCAACATCGCCTTCGCCAAAACCGTGTCGGCAATACCCCAAAAATAGGCATCAGCCCCAACATCACAGCTAGAAGTCCAGCAAACTCCAGAAGGGAGTGCGCTAAATCCATACGGATTGTCTCCGGTCGCAACGGCAAAATGCAGGTCATTATTAGCATCCTGAATCATTTTGCCCTCTTTATACCAGCCTTCGGAAGCCTTTAAAATTTTTCCGACTTCATCTTTATCATAAGCATTGGCCACATAATCAATTAGGGTTTTCCAGTCACTCTTATTCGGTACACGCCATCCCTCAGGGCACAGCGACCTAAGTTTATCGAACACATCTTTTTGAGTCGAATCGTCTATATGAATCACCCTCAAAATACTATTAGCATCATATAAACGGCCATACTTTTCACATAGGGAATCCTTGTCCGCAGGGCATTTTCCCTTTCCATCGTTGTAATTCAGATTTTGAGCAAACCATGTCTGCGAACCAATCTGAACGACCTCATAAGACTGCTTATCGCGTTTATCGGTAATGGTATTCGCCCCACCATTCGAGGGCGACAAAAACACTTCAGAAACAGCGGCTTCGTATTTGTCGGAGTAATCCCCTTGATAGTCCGTACAGGCCATAAGGGCGAAAGATACCGAGGCTCCCACAACTGCTATTAATAAATTTTTCATATAAAGTTCCTAAAATACAATGGATACGCCTACACAAACAAGGCCTGCCGCGGCGATACCGATAGACACCGCTCTAAGGGTTTGGTACTTTCCGGCATCATCGTAATTTTTATCAAATTCCTTTTTGTCCGCAGGAGCCTTTTTAGTTGCTTCCTTAGCCTTGGCGTCAAACACATACGTCATGACGCCTCCAGCTACAGCAGCAACAGAACCAATTGATATCGGCACCCAATGGATTCTTTTTCCGCCAGAAGATTTTTTGCTATCATCCGATGACTTTTGTGCAGCACTTTTCGCAGCCGCTTTAGCCTGTTCTTCTTTTTTCTGCGATTCAGCAATCTTTCGTTTTTCAGCTTCTTCTTTCGCTTTGCGTTCCGTTTCTAGCTTGGCCTTTCGTTCGGCCTCTTCTTTCGCCTTGCGTTCCGCTTCTAGCTTGGCCTTTCGCTCAGCCTCTTCTTTCGCCTTGCGTTCCGCCTCCAGCTTGGCCTTTCGCTCGGCCTCTTCTTTCGCCTTGCGTTCTGCCTCTAGCTTGGCCTTTCGCTCGGCCTCTTCTTTTGCCTTGCGTTCCGCCTCTAACTAGGCCTTTCGGTCAGCTTCTTCTTTAAGCCTACGTTCTTCTTCCCATTTCGCTTTGAGTTCGGCTTCTTTCTTTTCGCGTTCTACGCGTTCCGCTTCTTTCTTTTTCTTAAGTTCGGCTTCTTCCTTGGCCTTACGTTTGGCAGCTTCTTTACGTGCTACCTCGGCATCAGATTCAACTTTCTGCTTTTTTTCTTGTACGGTCGGAGCAGAATACTCGTCTGGGGTATCCCATCCATCCGAAGTTACGTCATCATCATCCCAAATGTCTGCATATGCAGCATTACAAAGAAAAAGACCAAGAACAATCGCTAAAAGCCGACATTTCATTTTGTTTACCTTAAAATGATCTTATTCAAAAGAGTGCCCCATTATTTGGGGCACTTTCTAAAGATTCTCTAATAGAGATCCCGAACTAGCGGCTATAGTAGGCATTACCCTGCACACCACCTTCATTAGAAGAAGATGCTTCGGAGCTGTACTGCTGATATTCAGGAGCCGATTCAGAAGACGATGTTGCAGCAGGCTTCATGATGATTCCATCCGGAACAAGAGCCGGGCCCTTTTCGACATCCTGAGCCACGGTAGGTCCTTCACCATAAACCGTAACCCACTTCGAGGTTTCTTCCGGAGAAATGGCAACATAGTCAATAGCAAGACCAGAGTACTTACAATACTGCTTTTCAACCATGCCGTTCTTTTCCTGGTGGAATTCCATACGGACACGATAGATATCCTTGGCTTCAGGCTTCTTGGAGCTTACAAACTTAACGAAGTCGACCTCAGAGCAAGGACCATCCTGCTTGAAGAATACGGGACCAAGAACAACGGCCTTAAGTCCACCGTATGCACGAATCTGAGTGGTTTCCTTGTGAGAGATGTCGTTCATTTTGTCAACTTTTGTTGTCGATACAGTCGCACATCCGCTTAAAGCAAACATGGCAGCCACCGAAGCCAAAAGAATCACCTTTTTCATTTTTACCTTCCTTGTTGTGATATTTTTTTTACATTAAAGATAACAACCTATCCCTCTTTTGTCACCTTATTTGTATATTTTTTAACACAATGCTCGACATATACCTAGTACAAATGGACATCAAACCCAACGACAAAGCCAAGAACTTTGCCAAGGTCCTTGAACTAACTGCCCAAATTTCAAAAAAAACGAGCGATTCTGTTCCTGGAGTTATAATCCTCCCCGAGATGTTTGCAACGGGCTACCTTCCCCTACACCCAGAAAGTGCCGCCGAGGACTTTTCGACCAGAGACTCCGGTGAAACGGCCCTTTTTCTGTCTGATCTCGCAAACAAAACCGGATGCTACATCATGGGTGCCGGGATAGCCCTAAATAAGAACCCCAGCCAAAAGCTTTTAAACCACGCCAGCATTTTTTCGCCGAATCATTCTCAAGAATTTGCCCACTACGACAAGCGTCAACCGTTCTTTATGGAACAAGGCAAATTCGACGCGGGCGAAAAAGTTAATTTATTTGAAATTCAAAACTGGAACGTTGCGGCAACCATCTGTTTTGACTTACGTTTTCCAGAGCTCTACCGAGATGCAGTAAAAGCAGGAGCAAGGCTCATTACCGTTCAAGCCGCATGGCCCGCCACACGAATCGCCCACTGGAAAACGCTACTGCAAGCCCGCGCTATCGAGAACCAGGTGTATATCGCAGCAGTCAACAGCGTCTCCAGCGACGGAACATACAATGGATGTTCTATGGTCGTTGACCCCAAAGGGAACATTATTGCATCGGCCATAGATTCTAAAGAACAAATCATCTATGCACGCATAGAATCGGCCCCTCAAGAAAAATACCGTAATGATTTTCCCGTTTTAAAGGGAATTCTCTAATTTAAAGTTCCGTAAAACAGACTATTCCATTTTAGAGTGTTTTTTATCACATTTTCTCCATTTTTCTCAAGTTCGTTTAATTCACGGACTATCAACAAGTTAGCCTCATTATAGCCAAATCCGATAAAAAAAAGGCATCATTTTTGACATTGAAATGTCAGAAATATATTGTATCTTTATGAGCATAAACAACCGACCAAGTCTAAGTGTAAGGTAAAAACATGTCGAACACAAACAGACTCCAATATGCAAAGGCGCTCATCAAAGCAGGCATCACGCGAGAACTGATTCTCAAGATCACAGCGATTTCGAGCTATCAGTATTCGCAGATTGAACGCGAACTCGCTGCATAGGAATTTGCGTCTTGCAAATGGTGTTAGTCATTCCAGCACAGCCCGCCACCTCAAACGAGGAAAGGCAAGCTGTGCTTTTTAGTTGCTACAGGGACGGATCCCTTTTGCTTGACGCCAAGGACGGCAAAAAGCCCGCACGTTTTTTTCTTAAGCCCCATGACCGTTTTCCCTGGGACCAGTTTTTACCCAAGCTTCTTGTAAACTGGCAACTTTCAGACTACAAGGATATCCCTAAAGAATTCAAGCCTCAAAGAAGGATTCCCGATTTTATAATTGACGGGATTCTCAAAGAGCCCCTTGAAATACAGCTTAAAATTTTAGCAACCTTAAGAAGCCAAGGCTACTTTCCGTCCCTTTCCAATAGAAAGTAACAACCGTTTCTACAAAACCGATTATCTGTCATGAACGAATTTGATTCAATCATAGAGAAGCGCTGGTTCATGGGCAAGGGTCGCAAAATCAATTCTATCAGGGAATACGATTCTTTCTCTATCGGCGGCACCAAAATTTTAATTATCGAAATCCGCTTTGAAACAGACGAATGTGATTTTTACGCCGTCATTCAAGACGAAAGCAAAATAGGCATGGTGCTAGCCGAATATTTCGGCAAAAAATTTTCACCCGAGATTCTGTTACACGCCAAACCCCTAAACGCCGAGCAAAGCAATTCGGCCTTTTACTTCAAAGGTGAATTCTTTTTCAAGCTATACCGACGTTTACAGGCCGGCGAACATCCCGAAGCAGAAATTTTGAAGCATTTAAGTCAAAAAGTTCTGCAGGGGTTCCCCAAAATCGCACCCGATTTTTACGGGGATTTCAGCTATACAAAATCCGGCATAAAGAACACTCTCGGAATTTTAGAAGAACATATTCCCGACGCCCAGAACGCATGGGATATTTTTACCGGAACTCAAAACGTTGACGAAAAATTCTACAAGAACGGGGCCATGCAACTAGGGCGTACCACCGCCATCATGCACAAGGCGCTTAAGGATTTAGATGGTTCCGCACCGCATGCAGAAGAGGTTCCATACGACAAGCTAATCACGCTTTTAAAAGCAAACCGGCGCGAAGACTTGTTGCCTCGTGTAGAAGAATTAAAGCGTCAAAGCCAAGCAAGCGATTGCAAAGAAAAATGCGCAAAACTTGCTCCGCAGCGCATTCACGGAGACTATCATCTAGGTCAATTACTTTATAAAGACGGTAAATTCATCGTTCTAGACTTCGAGGGAGAACCCACCCGCACTCTCGAATACAGGCGTCGCCTGCGCTCCCCCGCGGCAGACATAGCCGGCATGCTCCGCAGTTTCGCATACGCCAGCGCCGTACGGCAAAACAACGAAGGTAAAAGTTTCCCCACCGACTTCGAGCAAATCACCGTCGAGGCATTCTTGCAAGGCTACAGCGAAGAAAGCGGCATTCCCGTTCCGCAGTTAAAAGAAGAGGCCTCGCCCTATATTCTAGGGAAGGCCATCTACGAAGCTTGTTACGAACTGGAATACAGACCCGACTGGTTCTGGATTCCAGAAAAAGCCTTAAAGAATTAACATTCCATCGCCATAACTGAAAAGTTTCATCTTATTTTCGACGGCCATCTTATAGGCCTCGAGAGTATTTTCACGGCCATAGAAGGCAGACACCAGCAAGATGAGCGAACTTTTCGGCCAATGGAAATTGGTCAACAAGCCATCGACAATCTTATAACGGTAACCAGGATAAAAGAACGCATAAGTAACGCCCTTCTGAGCCTTCACGATTCCGTTTGCATCGGCAATCGTTTCAACAACGCGGGTGCTCGTGGTGCCAACCGTTACAATACGGCCTCCATCACGTTTGGCCTTGTTGATGATTTCGGCATTTTCCTTGGTGAGCTCGTAATGTTCACCGTGCATCTTGTGCTGCGTAAAGTCTTCGACCGAGATATTTTGGAATGTACCCGGCCCCACATGCAACGTAACTTCAGCAACGTACACACCTTTCGCCTTTAGTGCATCAAGCATTTCTTCGCTAAAATGCAGGCTTGCCGTCGGAGCTGCCACCGCACCAGAATATTTCGCAAAAATCGTCTGATAGGCTTTTTTATCGTCCTCGTCGTCAGGGCGATCAATATAAGGCGGCAGCGGCACGTGACCTTCGCGGTTCATGACCGCTTCAAGTTCCACCGGAGTCACCGCAAAGCGAAGCACTCGAGCCCCGTCTTCCTTAATATCTTCGACAACGGTCTTAACGCCAGCGATTTCAAGTTCGCGACCAATTTTAAAAGCCTTGCCAGGCCGTACCTGAGCCTCGTAGCGGGCGGAACCGTCTTCGGCAGGAATCAGTGCCTGAACCAGGAGCGTTTCTACTTCGCCGCCATGCAACGTGTGACCATAAAGGCGAGCCGGAATCACCTTGGTATTATTCACGACCAAACAATCACCGGCGCGGAACAAGTCAACAATTTCAGGAGCCTTGAGAATACGGCGTTCTCCGCCATCCTTGGGGCAATGCAAAATACGAGTTTTTCCCTTGCCCGCCGTGCGGCTAGCAATCAGTTCCTTGGGAAATTCAAAATTATAGTCAGAAAGATTATGGGTTTCCATCTTAGGCATCTATCTCAGACAAGGCTTTTTTCAGCATCTGTTTTACATCTTCTTTAAGCGAAGCCGGCTTCAAAATGCGGACATCCGTCGCAACCCCCATTAACCAGGTCTTAAAATCCGGCGTTATGCGGAGTTTCATATCGACAATCATATTTTTATTCTTGTCGTAGCGCTTTACAATTTCAGGATTGAAATGCGAACGTTCAAACTGCGTTTGCAGCCACTTAGACTGAGCCTTAATTTCTATAGAAACGTCCTCGGGCTTGTCATTCGTCGTAAACTTTCCAAAGGCATACTTGTAATGCGTTGCCGCATCAAAAATAAACTTAGGCATCGCATGGTTCGTTTCTTGCACGTTCTTAATCTGTTCAAAAAGGTAATTCTTGAAAATCTGATTACCCTTTTCATCTTCTTCACCTGCAATCAAGTACAAGGTATCCACACGCATAATCACCTTGACCGGATTTACTTCCTTGATTTCTTCAGAAATTCCGGAATGTTCCGTCGAATGACAATACTGAATCTTGACCGCGAAACCTTCGTGTATAGCCTTGAGTACACGATTCACCATGGTATCTTGCAGTTTGTTATCACTAAAGGGGCCGTAATCCAGCACATAGTCCGGGTCCGTCGAAATCGCTTCGGGTTTAAAATCTTCTGGATTGGTGATTTGCATGGCCTTAATCACCTTGTCAAGAAGCTTGGTCGTCTTGATTTCTGGCGCTGAAGTCACAGACAAATTTTTCTTTATCTTTTCAAGTTGCTTAACCACATCCTGGTTAAAATTCGCTTCTTTATCCGTTTGAATGATATAGAAGGTTTCGCCATTTTCCTTAAACTTACGAAGGCCACAATTTTCAGCACCAATGACTTCAAGATGGCGGAATATGGTACGCGGCCCACACCCCATCAAGTTAGCAAGACTATTTACAGTCTGCTTCACTTTCAACTTGCTCTTAATGGCATTGATTTTTTCATAACTAGTTGCCATAGGTACCTCCTATGAAAATCTTAAGCGGTTTTCGACAGCGGTTGTCTTGACCTTTTTTAATAGCGTAAACAAAGCCAGCTGTTTTTGGAAAGTCGACTGAACGTGACCTTCCAACAAAAATTTTCGATTATTACAAGAAACCCGAATGAAGGACCCCTGCAAAAGAGCATTCGTCGCAAGTTCCGCTTCCACCTTCTTGCAAATATCAACATTCATCGGGTCCAAAAGTTCCGTCACCAAGCAAACCAAATCCCTAACACCGGGGATTTCGGCCAAGCGATTTTCAATATCCTTTGGACGTTCATTTTCGTAACACGAAGCCTGCACTTGGACCTTGCCGCCAGAAACGCCAACTTGATAGTCAAACAAGGATGTTCCAGGAGTTTCAAGTACCTCGTAAACCGCTTTTGCAATTTCGGTATCCGTCATAAACGGAGACACTTGAATCTTAGTAAAATCGACACAGCCACGAACCTTGGGGAGGGCATTTACACAGCCTTCTATAGCTCGCTGTATAGACAGGTTCTTTACCAAGCCTTTTAAATAGACAATTCCTTGTCCCACTTCAACAGAAATCTTGTCGACATCTTCTGGGAACACCTGGGCCAATTTACCCTGAACCACTGCGCACAACTTATCATTAGGCAGATTCTGCACTAACGGCGGAAGTGTAATAAAGACCAGCGTATTGTCCTTTAACAAAACAGCCAACTTGTCTTTTTCGCCGTCATTTACAAAACCAACGGCTATACCGAATTGGTCGCGAATTGCATGATAAACAAAATCGCCCAATAATGTCTGCGCACTCTGTGCAGGCAACAAACGGTAACCGCCCGGAGCCTCTTCGACATCCACATTGGTCTTGGGCAATTCCATTTTCTGTTCTGAGGCTCCGTCATAATTAACGACAATCACCTCTTTTTCCGGCCCCTGGAAAATACTCTTGACAACACCCGGTTTGGGAGCGCCCTTAAAATAAATCCAGTTTCCCGCAACAATACGATTGAACCCATAAATCTTGGTATAATCCTGATTTACGCAATCTCGTCTACAAAAGACAAACTCGTGAGAAAAAGCCACGAACATCGTACTGCAGGCATCGCAACAACAAAGCAATGGAATATGAGGGTCCATTCCCCCAAAGGTCGAATATGGCTCATGGGCATAAATGCCGTGTTCCGTCACCTTCTGGCAACGGCGGCAAAAAAGCCTTTGAGAATACAGCCTATAGGGGAATTGAGAACGCATGACTAATTTGGATTTCGAAATTCAGAGTTCGGAATCATTACCCCATCAGCGGGAGAGCAACGTCGATACGGCGGAGCACCTCTTCCTTACCGATGAGTTCGAACATTTCCCACAGGCCAGGGCCAGCGGTAACACCGGACACGGCGAGACGCGGAGCACCGACGAGTTCACCAACCTTGTGACCGCAACGTTCGGCGAGGTCATAGAAACCCTTTTCGATGACCGGAGTCTTGAAGTCTTCAATGGAAGCAAGCATGTCACGCACGAGCGTGGCGACTTCCTTGGAACCTTCACCAAAGTGCTTCTTGGCACCCTTTTCGTCGTAGGTGGTCGGAGCCACAAAGAAGTACACGGCCATATCGGCCAAGTCCTGCACAAAGTGGGCGCGCGGCTTGAGCTGCTTCACGATTTCGTCGAGGCGAGCTTCCGGTTCGTTGGAGAGGTCGATGCCCTTGGCAACGAGGCCTTCCTTCATGATACCCTTGAGCATACCGTCATCGCACATGTGGATGTGCTGGCCGTTCATCCACTGGAGCTTCTTCTCGTCAAAACTTGCGGACTTCGGGTTGATGCGTTCGAGCGTAAAGCTTTCGACCATTTCCTTGATGGTCATGACTTCACGGTCGTCACCCGGGTTCCAGCCGAGGAGAGCGAGGTAGTTCACGAGCGTTTCGGGCAGGTAGCCGAGGTCGCGGAAGTCGCCCACAGAGGCTGCACCCTTGCGCTTGGAAAGCTTACCGCCGTTCTTGTCGAGAATCACCGGCAGGTGGCACCATACGGGCGGCTGCCAGCCAAAGGCCTTATACAAGAGTTCATGCTTCGGCGTGGAGCTGATCCATTCGTCGCCACGGAGCACGTGAGTCGTCCCCATCAGGTGATCATCCACGACGCTTGCAAAGTGGTAGGTCGGGTAACCGTCGCGCTTGATGAGCACGAGGTCGTCCAGAAGTTCGTTCTGGTAGCTGATGTGACCGCGAATCATATCGTCGAATTCAGTCACACCGGTTTCAGGCACCTTGAAGCGGATCACGGCCTTTTCGCCAGCGGCAATGCGAGCTTCGGCTTCTTCGCGGCTAATATTACGGCAGTGACGGTCGTAACCGGTCACCGGCACATGAGACTTTTCCTGTTCGGCACGGACTTCCTGCAGACGTTCTTCGGTGCAGAAGCAGTAATAGGCGCAACCGGCATCCAGAAGTTTCTTGATTTCGCGATGGTAAATATCGAGGCGTTCACTCTGGAAATACGGACCGCAATCGCCTTCGCAACCCGGACCTTCGTCCCACTGGAGACCGAGCCACTTGAGGTCACGCATCAAATCGTGCAGAGCCGTTTCGTTATAACGCTTACGGTCGGTATCTTCGATACGCAGGTAGAACGTACCGCCCATGTGTTTTGCAAAAAAGTAGTTGTAGATTGCGGTACGCGCACCGCCCACATGCAGATACCCCGTCGGGCTCGGGGCAAAACGGACGCGGACAGGACGGTTAGAATTGCAATTTTCGCACATAATTTCCTCTTTTGTTTATTCCGTGTCAAAAAATAGCAATTTAAAAAGTCCCCTTCATAAAGAAGAGGACATACAGCCGTTTAATACCACTGTTTCTATACAGCCCGCTTTTCTTCGTACATCATTCTGTCTGCATTAACGACACTTTCTTTAAAGCTAGACGGTTTTCCATCCCATTCGGCATAGCCAATACTTGCTTCGACAGAATAATACTGTGTTCCCTTTCGATTCTGGATTTGTTCGCGCAAACATTCCTGAATCATCCGAACAATAAATCCAGGCATATCCGTAGGCACAACCATCAGAAATTCATCTCCACCGTAGCGGCACAAGAATACTGATTTACCCAAGCGGTCACAAGCTTTTTTGAGAGCGTTTGAAACGAGCACCAGAGCCTTATCCCCCTCGACATGTCCATAGGTATCGTTAATTTGCTTAAAATGGTCTACATCAACCATGATTACATAATAATCTTTAAATTCTCGCGACTGCTGCAAATAACGTTCCAACTGATTACGGTTGTTCAAAGATGTCAACGTATCTGTAGATATCAAAAGATTCTGCAAATTCAAATAGACAAACAGAATGATTAAAGTACACCAGAAGCAAAACACCGGCATTGTCATAGAAAAGAACAGTTGGATAATTCCCGCGACAATACAGCCAGGAGTATAGCTAGCCACAATTAAATACGTCTTTAAATTCTTTCGATTCTCTACTTTTAAGCCTCGTATTAGACAACGAAGCGTCACGGTCATGATGTACACAAACGGAATAACCATCATAACAACGTAATAAAGAAATTTCGGTTCCAAATTTTTGTCTAACCAAAAATTCGGCATCAACACGAACGAAACCAGCAACAGAACGGCTTCAATAAAGATTGGTATTCGTAATTTTGTCTGTAACTTATGGATTTGCGTACGAGTCATTTCTGGCCGAGTACTAATCTCCGCAAAAACAAAGCAACTATAGAACAAGAACGATATAATCAGTGCATTTGAATAATTTACAGCTAAAATCGAAATCGTATTCTTCGGTATGAGTCCATCATTCACCAGCGCCCAAGCCGAATCACTCAAAAAGTAGAGGATATGCCACAGCACTAGCTTATAGAACAGCGAGAATTTCAGCTGCGGAGTTGGAAGCATCTTGATGCTATACAGAAGAAGCATCAGAACACAGGCACACCCTATATTGACTTCTGTATAAGAAACAAATACACTCATACTACAGAAAATATACATTTTTCTGTAAAATGGTCAAATTTTTCTAAATTAACGGGCATGAAACCCTGGAAACTGCTGGATTCAAAATATCTCGTTGATGCCCCCTGGCTAAAAGTCGCTAAAGAAACCTGCGAACTGCCCAATGGCAAGGTGATAGATGATTTCTATACCCTATGGCAGCCGGACTGGGTCCTTATCCTGGCCCGCACCACCGATGGCAAATGGGTCATGACAGAGCAATACCGCCATGGGACCGGAAAAATTGCATTGGAATTCCCTGCCGGAATCATTGACAAAGGCGAAACACCAGAACAGGCAGCCCTCAGAGAACTACAAGAAGAAGTCGCATTCCGTGGCTCTGCCGACAAAGTCACTTACCTTGGCACTTTTCCCGTAAACCCGGACAGGCACCGTGGCAAATTTCATGTGGTTTTCATTGACGACGTCAAAAAAGGCGGAAGCACGCATTTTGACAGCACCGAAGACATCGAAAGCCTGTTGCTAAGCGACGACGAGCTACAAGCAAAAATGGTTGACGGCACCTTTAATCACCCGCTCCAAATGGCGGGGTATTTAAAGTATAAATTGCAGAAACGCACGATGTAAATCCTTGTCACCGTACTTGTCTACGGCTCCAGGCATTAAATCTTCAGCAGAATATCCACTTGTAATTCGCAACAGCACAACCTTACGGGCTGATTCATCGTAGTTAAAATGGATACGGAACGTTCGATAAGCAAGCACACCCGTACAGGCATTTTCGTCTACAGTCAAGCGGCGACGCGAACTGTCAAAGACATCTTTCGAAAAATTCCCGCGCGAAAGCTGCACCTGAGCAAAACTTTCCAGATCAAAATCGCTACGTTCGGCAATCCACTTGCTCTGCGTTGCAAAATTATCAGACATTTCGACAGACCATACATCGCCGACCTGTTCTTCGACCCAACCCGCCCTGGCATCAGGAAAAGCATCAGCCATTGGGATATAAGGTTTGATATCTAAAATAGGCGTTTCATTCAGCAGGTCAGCCTCATCAACATACAGCGTCAGACCTTCTACTTTCAACAACCTAACGCAGCTGAGTCCAATCGGATTCGGTCGGTAGGGGCTGCGACTGGCAAAGGTTCCCACACGGTCCTTACCTTTGGGTGGCACCGGAGGCCTTGTCGTCGGGCGCCAGCCTTCATTTTCATGAAACTGGAAAATTACCCAGATGCGTTCAAAACCATCCAGATCGCGGAGCGCCATTTCAAAATTCTGTCCCGGTTTAAGTTCTATTCGCCCCGGATGCCCTGCAAAAAGACGCCCCTGTCGGGGAGCGTCATACTTATAAACAGCATCGCCGTAAAAAACGCCAATGGGGACAATCTTAAGCATTATTCCGAAACTTTTTTGTAGCGAATATAATCAATCTTTCCGGCAAAGAATCTTCGTTCATGAGATCCCTGATACATAGCATCATAACCAATTCCCAAACCGTATTTTATATCCGAGATATCCCCATGGAACAAGGCTGCAACGCTAGGTTTTTCGTCCAAGGTAACATCCAAAGCGATACTTGACATGCCGGGTATTGTTGATTCAGACGAGTAAAAACTCACCTGAACAACATGCCATTCATTCAGTGTTATTTCGCCCACTTTTTCAACGACCCAATCACGAGTATCATCATCCGCATCACGATAATGGAACGTCACGTTAGAACCATCGAGGCGTATTTGCCAGCCATCAACACTAGATCCTGGAGGTTCAGCGACAAATATGTTGCTGATGTCTCCTTCCGATGTAGCCATAAAGCGGACTTCAACAACGAACCCATTGCTTTTAAAGACATCGTTCAGCGGAATAAGCAAGCCATTCGATCCATTTAAAACAAGGCTTCCACATTCAGCCGTTACTGGAGCAACCCTGTCGTCTATATAGGCATTGTTCTTTCCAAAATAATCACGTCCCAAGTCAGTGGGAATGTTAAATTCATAAGCGACATCATAGCCTTCCAAAGAGGCCGTGCTGACGGCATCATCACAAGCAAGTTCACTTGCATTTGCTGCTACAACCTTATCTTTCTTATAATGAGCAACATTATACCAATCTAAAATGTTCTCATCCGAAAGAGCTTCCGAACTGGACGAGCTTTCGAGATCTGGAACAACTTCGACATCATTAAATTCCTTACACATGTCAATGAATCCATTCGCCAGATTAAGATAATCGGATTCACTCAAGTTGTCTGCCGTGGCAATCACGGTCGAAGTACCACATTCCACACTCTTATACGAGGCATCTTTTTTGTAATTTTCACAGGCAAGTTCAAGGGCGGCCTTTCTATTAAATTCAACCCTTTGGGTTAAGACGCCATCTTTATATTCAATCGTCGTTAAAGTATAGACATCGCCCCCCTCAAGGGCTTCAAATTGTAGAGGATTCTTAGAAGAAAGCACATGGCAATAATCCCGAGCACTACGATTCCCAGGATTCAACATGCTCGAACTCGACAAAGGCAAAGAAATGCTAGACATATTCGCTGCACTAGAAGACGATTCTATTTCATAAGCATGTTCGCAATCGTCTGCAAACTCATTCATCAAAGAATCATAGTCCGCCCTAGTCATTTCTGCTTTTCCAACGGCAATAATAGAATTGGCATTACATATTACCGAGCCATAATCAGAATCGCTTTTATATATCGAACAAGCCTCTTTTAACGCAGCCGAATTTTCAAATTCCACCGTTTCAACAAGCAAGTTTTCGTCAAACGAAAAGGAACTCTTGCTAAAGAAACCATCTTCTACAGATTCAATCACCAGTGGATCTTTTTTAACGACCTTACAATAATTACGCCCGGCACCCTGAGCGCTACTCGACGAGCTG
Organism: Fibrobacter succinogenes; assembly: GCA_902761355.1. Taxonomy (GTDB): domain Bacteria; phylum Fibrobacterota; class Fibrobacteria; order Fibrobacterales; family Fibrobacteraceae; genus Fibrobacter; species Fibrobacter succinogenes_M. The sequence goes on from CACWJY010000002.1 coordinate 113,782, forward strand.
TCACCACACCCAATCAGGCACAAAGACTGCAATGCAAATATACCGGCAACAATCCCTGCTTTTTTCATAATAGCCAATTCCTCCTAAACGATACGGATATCAATTATGCAAAATATACTCTTTTTGTCGCATCTTCTCAACGGCAAAAGAGACCACCAATGTTCATTTTTTTAAATTTGGGCACGATGAAAGACAAAGCACAAAAACTGATTGAAAAGTATGAGGAACTGGAATCGGAACTCGGAAATCCGGACGTTCTCGCTGACCAGGCTCGTTACAACAAGATTCATAAGCAGTATAAGGGTATCGAAAAGGCTGTACTCAAGGCCAAAGAATACCTGCAGATGCTGAACGACCAGGAAGAATGGAAGGCCGCCCTTGGCGATTCCGACCCCGAAATGGTCGCAATGGCAAAGTCAGAACTTTCCGACATCGAAAAGAAGTTGCCGGTTATTACCGACGAGCTCCAGATTTTGATGGTCCCGAAGGATCCGTGGGATTACCGCAACGCAACACTCGAAATTCGCGGCGGTACCGGCGGTGACGAATCCGCACTGTTTGCAGGGGACCTTTTCCGCATGTACCAAGGCTACTGCAGCCGCATGGGTTGGAAGATGACCATCCAGGATGCGAGCGAAGGCACCGTGGGCGGCTACAAAGAAATCCGCGTGTTCATTGAAGGCGACAGCGTATATGGAACGCTCAAGTTCGAAAGCGGCGTGCACCGCGTGCAGCGCGTACCCGAGACAGAAACACAGGGGCGCGTACATACGTCTGCAGCAACAGTTGCCATTTTGCCCGAAGCCGAAGAAGTCGACGTGGAAATCCGCGAAGCCGACATTCACATGGACACCTACCGTTCTTCGGGTGCAGGCGGTCAGTACATCAACAAGACGGACTCCGCCGTGCGACTCACCCACATTCCGACAGGCGTGGTGGTGAGTTGCCAGACCGAACGTAGCCAGTTGCAAAACCGTTTGCACGCCATGGAAATGCTCCGTTCCAAGATTCTTGATGCCGTAATCGCGAAAAAAGAACAGGAAGAAGCAGCCAGCCGTAAGGCCCTCGTGGGCACCGGCGACCGTTCCGCCAAGATTCGCACTTACAACTACCCGCAAAACCGCGTCACAGACCACCGCATCGGACTGACGCTGTATAATTTGGACAAAGTTGTCACTGGAGAACTCGACGAAATCATCAACGGACTCCAGATGGCCAACGCTCAGGAAAAGCTCGGGAAGTTTAACGCTTAAGGTAATCCATGCCACAGATGACTGTACTTGAAATTTTGAACCGCACCAAGGTCTTCTTCGAGAAGAAGGGGGTTCCCGATGCGCGGTTAGACGCAGAGTACATCATTAGCCACGGGCTCGGCATGAAGAGCCGCATGGATATTTACCTAAACTTCGAAAAGCCGCTCACCGCAGCAGAACTCGACACGCTCCGTCCGCTAGTGGCACGCCGTGCAAATCGTGAACCCCTGCAGCACATCATTGGCGACACGAGTTTCCGCGGTTTTATCATCAAGTGCGATATGCGGGCGCTGGTCCCGCGCCCCGAAACCGAAGCTCTTGTCGACATGGCCAAGGACGCACTCAAGGGAAACGAGAACCCGTTTATCGTCGAAGTGGGCACGGGAACAGGGGCGATTTCGATTGCCTGCGCAAAAGAAATCGCCGGTGCGAAAGTGCTCGCCACGGACATTTCTGAAGAAGCCCTTTCGCTCGCCCGCGAAAATGCCGATGCAAACGAGCTGGGAGCAAACGCCGAAGGTTCAAATCTGGCTTTCGCTCAAGGCGACTTGCTCGACGCAGTCTCAACCGACACCAAAATTGATTGCCTCATCGCAAACCTTCCCTACATTCCCGATAGCGAAAAGGGGAAGCTCCAGCCCGAAGTCGACAAATTCGACCCGGAACTTGCCCTCTACGGCGGTCCCGACGGACTAACACTTGTACGTAAACTTCTGCAGCAAACCGAAGGCAAGCTCTCCATGGGCGCACCCATATTCCTTGAAATCGGCTCGGAACAAGCAGAAGTCCTCAAGGACGAAGCCACCAACTATCCATGGTTGGAATTTACCGGCATCCATAAGGATTACTGCGGCAACATCCGTTTTGTTAGCTACAAGAACAAGTAAAAGAAAACCATCACACGCCCACGGCACAGCCTAGGGCAGAAAGCACATAAGTTTCGCTTTCACCAGCGCGATAAAACGGCAACAGGGTTTCGTCGTCTACTAAAGAATCATCAAATCCATTCAGCTGAAGTTGTTCGTCTATACGACGCTTGAAAGTTGAATAACCGGAATTCCAAAGAGTAACGCGTTCATATTCGTTATACATTTTTTCCTCTAATCTTTAGAAAAACACACAAACGGACAAGTGCTTTTCTGTACAACGAAATATAGAACTATTCAGATGTCAAAATTTGACATTCTAAAAACACTGTTTTTTACAGGAATTAGATTATTCAATAACCGTCGCCGTCACGTACGCATGACCGACCTTATCAAGGCCAATCTTTTTACCGGCAGCAACGCTCAAATCCAAGATTCGGTCGCCTACATAAGGACCACGGTCATTCACACGGACCTCAACACTCTCACCGTTATCCCTACGAACCACCTTAAGCACCGTTCCAAACGGCAGCGTCTTATGGGCGCATGTATAATCGTTCTGATTAAAGGTTTCACCGCTAGCGGTCAGCTTTCCATGAAAGCCGGGACCATAATAACTAGCCTCGCCCTCAATCTTGGTACCGATTTCAGCTTTTTCACCCGAAGCGTAATGTTTTCCAGGAAAACGCACATAGCCCTTGCGCGATGCAATCTTTGCGTTTCCGGCAGCGCACCCATCCAAAAGCAAGGCGACAAGCACCGCCGCCACGACAGTCATTTTTCGACTATTCAAAATCATACATACTATTGTAAGTATTCTCAAGAATTTCGTCTTCTTGACTCTTGACTTCGGCCTTCTTTTCTTCGGGAGCCTTGTTTAAGCTTTCATAATATTGGGCAGACAGCTTATCCACATGAGCCTCGCTGCTCTTAACACGCTTACGCAAACGCTCCAGATCCTTATCGGTCAAAGTCAACCGGTTACTCATGAGCATTGCAGCCTGTTTGCCCCAAGGGGTCTGACCGTGCTTGTCACGGAGTTCCTTATACGTTTTAAAGGTGCTATCGATTCGTTCCGGATTCATCTGGAAATAAACCGCTTTCATGTAGAGAGCCTGAATCCCAGCCTGGGTTTCGGGATATTGCTGATACAGACTATCAAACTGCATAAAGGCACGCGCATAGGCAGAATCAACCAAATCCATCTGGTCTAAAGGCATTTCGGCAGCAATCGTCCAAAGGCTTTCTGCTTCCATGTACTTTTCTTTTGCAATGTCTTCGTTAGTCTTTAAGGTTACTCGCATACCCAGGTTCTGCTGAGCCTGTTTTGCATATTCCGTATCCGGATACTTCTCTATAATTTCCTTATAGATTTCTTCGGCCGCATCGGGATCATGCATAAATTCATCATAAATAAAGGCCTTGGCATAAATAGCACGTAAGGTCTTAGCGCTATCGCCCGATTCCTTAATGACGTTATCTAGGCGCGTAATGGCACTATCCACCTCAGACAACTTGAACAAGAACAATTCTGCGATCAGGAACTCCGATTTAAAGAAGTTATCTACATTCGGAATAGAATCCTTGCGTTCTTTGTCATTTTGGTTGCGCATGGCAATCAAACGTCTCAGGGCATCACGACGCTCACGGCTTTCTTGCCCCCACTTACTGATGGTACGAGATATAAAGCTACTATCGTAATAGACGACCGCCTTGTCATAGTCAATCGTCTTATGCTGTTCGTAATCACCTAGACAGAAGTAACTACGCGAAGCCACCTCGGTACGCGGATATTCCGAATTCACCTTTTGTAGGATAATAATGGCGTCGGGGTAACGTTCACCGAGCATTGTCAACTCGCCAATTCGCACCAGGTAATCTGGCTGTTTCGACTCGTACTCAGGATTCTTGTAAAGTTCCTTATATTCATCGGCGGCTTGCAAATATTCTTTACGGTTAGCAAGGCACTCCGCCGCCTGTTCACCCGCCGTCTGCTGCTCGCGAGGGTTCAGTTCCTTAATTTCTTTTGCGGTATAATGTTCACGGGACTTGTCCCAGTTTTCTTTCTTAAAATACAGCCCCGCAAGTCTAAAGTGCGCCTTGCCACGCATAAAAGGCGTTCCCGCCGTATCGGCAAGCAAGGCTTCCAAAGAAGCAATAGCCTGGTCCGGAGCCTCGGACATTTCGTCCAAAAGCGACAGCAAGTTCAAACCCTGGAAATAATAAGGATGATCCTTCGAGGCAATCACCGGTTCCAAGGCAAAGCGGCTGATATTGAATTCATGATTACGGTACAGACAATAGGCGCGCTGGTACTCTACCGCCTGCATCGAGTCATGGTCGGCAAAGTAGCGTTCAAATTCATCGTACTTGGTAATCGCCTTATTCCACTCATGCTTGTGGCGGAAAGATTCACCAATCAAGAAAACAGCTTCGGCCGTACGCTTTTTATTCTTGGGAAAACGTTCCAAGACGCGGGAGCCTTTTTCGATAATCTTGTCGTACTTAAGACGTTCCTCAGAACCCGGCAACGAATTTTCGCTATCAGGGATGCTATCTAGTCGGGCAGCACGCAGTTCACCCGCCTGTTCATCTAGACGTTCCGCATTGAACATGTGGTTCAAATAGGCACAGCAAGTACACCCCTCAAAAAAGAGGACGACTATAGCCAATGCCATAAAACGCAACATCATGGTATAAAGATACAAAATTTGCGCCTTCGGCGCAGTATTCAGGATTTTAGTACTGGTTCAGATACTTGCTATAATCGCAAAGTTTGAGTCCCGGCGGAAGAGCACTCTTGTCAAAACGAATCATGCGGACTTCGGCAGGCTTGCCCACCACGCGAGCAAGCATTTCAAAATTATCCTGGGTTTCCCACACAGCGGCATCCAAGACTAGTCCATCGCCACAATCCGTCTCGCCAGTACTGTTGCCAATACCCGAAATTCTAGAATTCTGTTTAAGCAGGCGTGTGAATATTTCGGGCGCGATCCCCAAGTGATTCGTCGTCGACGCCGAATCATAAACGACAACATGCACTTCACGGAAATGATTCAATGAATCAAAGACAACCGTGTACGTATGCATGTAAGGGGCTATATAAAACGACTCCTGCCACACGTTGTTTGCAACCGGCCTAAAATTGCCAATCGAATATTTCTTAAAGAACTCTCTCGGGGTTGCACCGTAGCGAACAACATAATGTCCAAGCATCGTTGTAAAGTCATGCGAACTCGACGGCCCGGCGCTCTCACGCAGGCTATCCAAGGCACGATTCAGGTTTGCAGCCAGCCCGTCATTCTTGGCAATGGGGGCCGGGCGCGTAATGTTCGTTTCTTGAATACGCTGCTGAATTTCTGGATATTCAGGATCAGATTTTTGGATTTCTTGAAACTGCATCCGTGCGCGGTCAAACAGGCGTCCCTTCATATAGGCACGTCCTAAGGCTTCTCGCAACGGCAAATTCTCAGGATACTTTTCGACCAGAGGCTCCAAAATGTCGCAAGCGGTCTGCACGCGGTCCTGCGGCGAGAGCACCACCCCAGTTCCGGGGCCCGGCGGAGATTTTTCACCCAAAGTCGCGGCAGCTTCACGAGCCGGAGCAAAGTCAGGATCAAAGGCCAAGATGCGCTGATACAACTTTTCTGCGGCATCAAAGCGTCCCTGGTATTCATGCAGATACCCTTGCAACAGCAACAACTTTGCATCTACAGGATATTGAGCCAGCGAATACTCTACAAGGGCAGAGCAGCTGTCAAGCTGTCCATTTTGATGGTAAAGTTCAGCAAGCAGTTCATAAGCCTTAGGCATTCCGCCCCCCGAAAGGCTAACGACCGTTTTCAGTTCGTTTTCAGCCTGAACGCCCCTGCCATTGCGCATCAAGAGTTCACCGAGCCAAAGCCTGGCTTCGGGCAAGGCCGAAGATTTTTCGGCTGCAGCCTTGGCAAGTTCCAAAGCAGCCGTTTCGTTGCCCGACAGAAAAAGTGTACGGCTTTCTAGATAAGCAGAAATTCCAGAGCCCGGGAAACGTCCCTGCAACTTTCCAACTAGCAACGTAAGGCGGTCACGTTGGGAATCCGAAAGGTTCGGCATTTCAAACAAAGTATTCACTTCGCCCCAAACGGCCTGATACAGATCCGGATACAAGACCACGACGCCGTCAAAAATTTCGAACGCCGAAACAAGGGCTCCACTTCGATACAGTTCCATCGCACGGCGCAATTCCGTTTGCGTCTGCACCGGCAACTTAGACATCTCGTCAGAAAAATCAGGAGCATCACCACGAAGCACGATAGACCCAGCCGGCAAACCGTACGGAATTCCACCGACCACAATCTTGCTCGGTCCATAGTAGTCATAGACCTTAAAGCCCGCAAACGTGAGCAAGGCTCCACAGCACAGGACTAAAAATAAATATGCAGCCTTGCGGGCTGCCAAAGATGAATTCGCCATTACCTTTCCAAAAAATCAGCCAATTTTTCTTTATGTTCCTTGCTCTTCTGTAGGCGGCGCAAGGTCTTATTCTTAATCTGACGGACTCGTTCACGGCTCAGTTTCAAATCTTCGCCGATATCCTTAAGCGTCGTATCTTCTACAGTATCAAGCCCATAGAACATGCGAAGGATTTCTTCTTCTCGCTGCGGGAGCGCCGACAAGGTTTCTTGGATGAGCTTGCGGCGTTCATCCTTTTCCATGTCTTCGTCCTGATTACCGTCAGAGCCAAGAACATCCATCAAGGTGCTGACCGATTCGCTCGTATTGGCGACTACATTGCTATCACCGATTGGGGCATCGAGCGAAATATCCACAATTTTTTCCATGACCTCGACGATGTCCTTTTCGAAAGGAGCAAACTCGTCCATCGAAATAGTGCGGTCATAGTCACCGTCATTCTGCATTAGGGCTCGCTTAAAGCGATTGACCAATGCAAGCTTGTTAGGAGGAATTCGAACCGCCCCCACCTGTTCAAACAGGGCTTTCTGGATGGACTGACGAATCCACCACACAGCATAACTGATAAACTTGACATCCTTCCCCATGTCAAAGCGTTTCGCAGCCTTGAACAGGCCCAGGTTTCCTTCATTGATCAAATCAAGAAGCGACAGACCACGTCCCTGATACTTGCGAGCCACGCTTACGACAAAACGGAGGTTTCCACGAATCAGACGCTGCAGGGCTGATTTACGAATTTCTTCGGTTTCTCCGTTCTTGACAATCGACAAAAGAGCCGACTCTTCTTGTGGAGTCAGTGTCGGGTATCGATTCAAATCCCGGAAATACAGCGCTTCGTTAGCATCACTCATAGTAACACATACCTTTGATTCTTTAAGGAAATTTCCTCACAGACAATCCAAATATGTCTTTTTACTTTATTTTCGTCAAGTTATATAACTTATCGTATGGGTAAATTCCCGAATTGTGGCCGTCATCGAAAGAAAGACCCGCCGCATAACGACCAATAGACTGCACTTTTACAAGCTTAATATCCATTGGCACAGTAGAATCATCCAAAAGTTTTTCACCCGTATGTTCGTCAACGCACAAAGCACAGGGGCACGCAAGCCTTAAGTCTCGCACTAAGCAGGCACCACGCGTACCGTCGTTCCATTCAAAACCGAGACGACCATCCTTTGTCCTAAAAACTTTCTTGGGCTGGATCATACATCCTCCTCGGGGAGTTCCACAAATTCATAATTGAACGTCTTGAGCACACCATCGCCTTCGGTCTTGAACACCGAGAGCGTGCGCACCATGGCATCGGCAGCCTGCATAAAGGCCTTGGCCGATTCCGAATTCGGATAGCGCAACACGGCAGGTGTTCCCTGGTCACCGCAATCGGCAACCGCAGGTTCAAGCGGCACCTTGGCAATAACCGGAACGCCCCAGCTTTTGGCAATACGTTCTCCGCCACCTTCACGGAATATATGATGAGCCTTGCCGCACTGGTCGCATACAAAGTAGCTCATATTTTCGACAACGCCCACCACCGGCACACCCACAGAATCAAACATGGCAAGTCCCTTGCGGCAGTCAGCCAACGCTACTTCTTGCGGTGTCGTCACCACCACAGCACCGGCCATGGGGCAATTCTGCGTAAGTGTCAGCTGAATATCACCCGTTCCTGGAGGAAAGTCCACCAGCAAGTAGTCCAGCTTTCCCCACCGCACATGATGGATAAAATGCTGAATCATCTGCGATACCATTGGACCACGCCAAATGGTCGCCTTGTCGGAATCAGCAAACATGCACATCGAAACAATGCTGATGCCGCCCTTCGCCTCGACTGGAGCAATCGTATTGTCTTCGAAAACTTCGGGAGCACGATCAATACCAAACATAAGTCCCATCGAGGGGCCATAAATATCGGCATCCAAAATACCCACGCGTGCCCCAGAAAGGCTAAGCGCCATGGCAAGGTTTGCCGTCACCGTAGACTTGCCCACACCACCTTTACCACTTGCAACCGCCACCACATGTGCAACATCGCCAATGTAAGAGACTTTTGGAGCCTGAGTTGCCGTATTGGAGCCCTCTACGCGGCCTTGAGCAGTAAACGTCACATTCACTTCACTAGCCCCCATCGACTTCACAATAGCAATACACTGGTCCTTAAACTTATCACGAATGGGGCATGCGGGAGTCGTCAGCCTAAGGTCAAAGCTCACCTTGTCGCCATCAATCTTTAGATTCTGGACAAAATTCAGTTCGACAATATTCTTATGCAGGTCAGGGTCTTGAACCGCCTGCAAGGCTCTTAAGATATTTTGTTCATTAAGTTGCATGGTTAGTTTTTCTCCATCGAGAATTTAGGCATGCGGAGCAGATGCGTCATACAAGGCGGCCATTCTTCTTCGTAATGGCTTACCAAGATAATCGTCGTTTCTTTAGAAAGCAACTGCAACAAGCTAAAGATTTTTTCGCGGTATTCGCCCTTGAGTCCTTGGGTCGGTTCATCGAGCAAAAGTACCTTGGGCGGTCGAATGGCAGCGCGTGCCATTAATACCACTCGCTTATCAATCGGCGACAGGTCGCGGTAGCGGTCGTTCACGTCTTCAAAGCCCAGGTAGTTCAGCCATTCTTTTGCCTTCGCACGTTCTTCCCAAGTGGTATTGTCGGCCCTGCAAAGGTTTGCGGTAAAGCCCGTACACAAAACTTCGGACAAGCTTAGGTCTTCACGGTACTGGAGAGCCAGTTCCGGCGAGAAGAACCCGAGTTTCGCCTTGTGATCCCAGATGTTGAGGCCATGCCCCGGACGTTCACCAAGAAGCGTAATGTCGTTGTTATAAATCTGGGGGTGATCCGCCGTAAGCATTCCAAGGAGCGTACTCTTGCCGGCACCATTCTCGCCCATCACCGCCCAGTGTTCCCCCTTGCGAACAGTCCAGTTCAGGTCCTTTAACACATCGGTATCGCCAAAGCGAACATTCACGTTTCTGAGGTCAAAAAGAACTTCTGGGTCCGAACGGTCAGGGGTGCCCAGCTCGACAATTTCGTAACCCTTGAGTTCCTTCTTAGAATACTTGGGAGCAGCAATTTCGCTCGGAAGTTCACCGTCATATGATGTGAACGTTTTATTCGCATAAACAAACGCCGGTATTTCGGGAAGCAACTCATCTTCACGCGCCAAGCGCACAGCAACTTTCAAGTTTTCTCGCTTAGAAAGCTGCACCACACTCAATGCCAAATGCTTACGATATTCTGGATCAAGGCCTCCAAACAAGTCATTGAAATAAACCCATTCCGGACTTTCCATCCACATGCGGGCCAACAGCACTCGGCGCAGTTCACCATTCGAAAGGCTCAACAGCTTGCGGTCCAGGACTTCTACCGACAAATCCGCAATCTTTAACGCAGCATCCAACTTATCAGGATCCGTTTCGGGCCATGCCATATCGTCAACATAGCGGTCTGTCTGCAAAAAGAACTTTTTCTTCAAGAGCAACTGACGCACCAGCGGGGCTTCTTCGTCATGCAAACTGATAAAACGCTGCTGAAAGAACGGCGCCAACGCATGCTGAATTTTACGCTGCATCGCCTCCGACATCGTGGAGACGTTTTTCTGCTGGTTCAAAAAATGAGTAATGACCCTATCCAGGTCCTCGCCCTCGGTGCTGAAAATCTGCACCTGCGGGAACATCTCGATTAAGGCCTCAAAACGTTTGAATTCCATGCGCCCAAATTTAGAAAATATGGCCACTTTAAAAATACGAAAAATCCCCCGCCGCTTTGCAGTAGGGGATTTTTTGGATGTGTTATAGGAAACTCTAGAACTTGCTGAAGAAATCCCAAGTGGCCTGCGGCACCCAGGACTTCTGCTGCCCCGGATCCTTGTGATCCCAGATGTGGCCGCCATTCTGCGTACACCAACGAACCGGGAAACGTTCTTCGACAGTCGTATAGTCGTAGCACACGTGCGGACCGTTGCCACCATATTCCTGAGCCCTTTCATTCTTGGCCTTGCCACCTTCGGAGTTAAGTTCCAGAATGATATCACGAGCGGCACGGCCCATTGCCGGAGTACAGAGGTTGTCCTGCAAGCCGAGCACACCCATCCAACCGATACCCTTGTTCTGGCGTTGCGGGAGCCAAATATTGCGTTCTGCGGTTTCGTACACGGCTACAGCGCGGAGCACGTCCTGGTGGTTCCAAGAGAGGCCATTGCTGAACATGGAACCGTAGCTAAAGCCAGTCGAGAACACGCGGCTAGAGTCAATGCAAAGGTTGCTCTGCAAATCGGCCAAAAGTTCATCGAAGAGCCGGTAGTCATCCTGACCCCACGGGGCCTGCTGTCCGTTTCCTTCGGGAGCGACAAAAATGGCGGTCTTTTCAGTATCGAGCGGTTTCAAACCATAGTAGCCTTCTTGCTGAACACCGCCGGCCCAGCCGCCCATGCAGTGCATGCCGAAAATGAGCTTGTACGGTTTCTTGTTGTCGTAATTGTCAGGAATATCAATGCGAATCGTGCGCTTGCCCTTGCTCCACTGGAATTCGTAGCTGCCGGACTTGACGCGGTTCCAAGTCTTGCCACAACCGCGTGTCGGCACTGGAGCATTCTTGAGTCCCCAGCCGTAAGCGTATTCCGGTTCAACCACAGTCTTTTTTAAAGTGAGGGCAAGAGTCGTGTCTAAATTCGCAAGTTCAACATCAAGCGTATCAAAGCCTTCGGCAATCACGCGAAGCACCTCGCTATCGGCTTCTTTCTTAAGAGCATTCTTGACGCCTGCATTACGGCCTTCAAAAGAAGCCCCAAAGTTTCCATTAGATGTAAAGCGAATATTGCGTAGTGCGCTGCCGATTTTTACTCGAGCATAATACGTTCCCTGAGACCTGACGCAAGCCTGCAAATCAAGGCTTCCCGATCCATACAAGGTTTCGCTCAGCAGACGGTTGCCAACCATATCAAAAATTTGCACCTGTACCGGTTCACTGGAGCGCTGCGAAAAAGAAAGCACTCCGTTGTTTACGCTGATATAGCCCGGCAGCACTCGTCCAAGGATCGCCTCAGAACCGCCACCTTGTTCATCTTGATGTAAACTAAAATTGCCCTGATTATCGGTCTTAGTTTCTAGCCCCTTCTGCAGCATAGAAACTGACGCGCCGCTCACAGCAGCACCTTGTTCATCTTTCACTTTTCCCGAAAGCGTAAAGGCATTCGCCGACACCGCCATCGCAAAAGCAACGACCAAAGATTCCCAAACCACTTTTTTCATAAAGCACTCCTTTTGCTTATCTTGAAAATAAATTCAAAGGAGTTCAAAAAAGCACACCCTTACAGCAATCGCCTGGACAATATATCCAAGCAATGTTTATAAAGATTTACAGAAATCTAATTTATTCAGAAACGTTTGAATTTTATAAGCGTTAAAACGCCTGGTAAATTTTGAAAATCGCAAGGATTTTACCCACAATTGCAGGAATCCCCGGACACAAGAAACATAGAATCACGCGGGTCACACGGTTTTTCCACCAGCGCCTTACCTGCCAGATATCGTCCGTAAGCGTTTCCATTTCAGACACGCGCGGAGGTCTCATATACACCTGCGTCAGAGCCGTAAAAAAGCCAACCCCAATCAACGGGGTAAGCCCCGTAAACGGAGCCACGACCAACGCGACCAAAATGGTCACAGGATGCCCTCCGGCAATAATCGTACCGAGCATGGCACCACCGCCCGTAAGCATCGCCCACTGCAGGCTAAGTTCACCCGCCTTTTCGGCTCCCGTATGAACGCCAACCGCAATGATACTTGCAATAATCGCAACCGGAATCGCCCAGCCAATAATTTTCCAAATCGGGGAACTCTTCGGAATCACACTAATCGATTCTTCGCTCGGCAAAGCTCTGTCTTCTTCAATACTCTTTGCAATCCCGTTCATGTGGCCGGCACCAACGACAGCCACAATTTTCTTGCCAGGAGCATTCTTGATTTTGCTTGCAAGAAACTGGTCTCGTTCATCGATAAGCACCTGCTTGACTTCGGGAAAGGATTTTCCGAAATCCTGCATCATGGCACTCAAGGCGTCCTGTTCCTTAATTTTCGCCAAGTCCTCTTCGCTGACTTCCGTCTTATCAAAGATGCTTGCAATCAGTCCACCCAAAAGACTCAACTTGCGATACCACGGAGTACATGCCCAAGTACGCCTAAGTGTAATCTTAATGTCTCGGTCGGCGAGCACCAGTTGGGCCCCCTGACTTTCGGCCACATCCACCGCTTCTTTGAGTTCGGAACCGGGCTTAACCCCCGTCTGGGCGCCCATTCGTTTTTGATACGAACCCAAAACAAGATTTGCTATCAAGGTACCCAGTTGCTTATTCTTAATCACCTGTTTAAGGTCCGTCTTTTTCCAGCGATCGGGATCCTTAATCGAATTCAAACGGCCTTCATCTAATTCTACACAAACAGTATCAGGCGATTCAGACTCTATGGTCGAGCGGACCAGATCCTTGGAAACCTGGGATATATGGGCCGTTCCAATTAAAATAATCTCTCTATCGTCTTTCTTTATACGGTAAATATCGGTATTTTCGTTCATCGGCATAAATGATAGCAAGAAAAAGGCGTACTTATTGAAAAAATTTGTTCAAATTCGTTGACTTTGGAAAAAAATGTTTATATTTAGTTGGAATTCTATTTTTTCGGAGGTTTTATCCTATGAAAAAAATTTTGGCTAGCATCTCTCTTGCTGCATTAGTCCTGACCGGCTGTGCAGGTTCTAGGGCCGACGACCCAGAAGCATTGGACAACGCCCTCGTGGGCTTTACCTCTTGCGTGCAGGGTTCCCGTTGGCAAGAAGCTCTTGATTACGTCACTCCGAATGAAGCTGACGCCATCGCCACCTCGGACGGCTACGAATTCAAGGATGAATACAAGACTGCAGCACGCCGTCTGCCGCTTTCTACCCTCCGCAAGGCCGGACTCGAAGTCGATAGTCGTGGCCGTCTGGTCGGCATCAAGGATGCCATGGACGAAGCCAACGAGCGCTACGTAATGTCCGAAGACCAGGCCAAGGTCGGCACCAACCTCAAGCAGATGGAAGACGAACGCGTCAAACGCCGCATCGAACAGGGTCAAAAGATCCTGCAAGAAGAAGAGGAAGTCGCCAACCAGGAACAGGAAGTCGAAGTGCTCACCAACAAGCTGACCGACGAAGAAAAGCGCAAGTACGGCAGCACCCGCGACCTGCAGGCTCCTGAAGCCTACGAAGACGAAAACACTCAAGAAGCCGAAGAAGAACTCTACGGCGGCGATTACGACAACCCGTAATGAGATACGTCAACAAAAAATCTTTTGTAAAAACGGCGCTGAGAAAGGCGTCGTTTTTTTCGGCTGCCCTTGCAACGCTGTTGTTAAGCAGCATACTGTTTTCCGCCTGTGGTCTAGGTCCAGACCCCGATGCGGACGGAGGACGCTTTAGCAGACGTTTTTATTATTACGACGTGCAGGAATGTCGCTACGATGAGTTCGGAGCATATGACTGCACCCAGCCCCATCCCCTTAGCCCACCCATGTTCGTCGGCATCCGCGTCGACAGCGACGGCCTTGTCAGTTTAAATCTTGACGGAAAACGTTACTATTACCTCGAAAGAGAATACGATGAAGGCTACGACGAGGAATACGGCCCCTACTTCCATTTTTACGAAGACGAGGACGAGCTAACGATTTACAAAGACGGCATGACCATGGCCTACTGGGATACCCAGAATCATATCGTCACCTACTACTATTACGATTATTTATACTAGGACCCTAGCCAATTTCAAAAGCCGGTTCCTGTTCGCCTAGCGATACCTTTAACACCATCTTTTTCTTGCCAAGGGTACGGACTACACTAAAGATGTTCCCTTCGCATTCGATGTTCATATTTCCGTCGCGAAGTACCGCATTCTTGTTGCGAAGCGCAACCATCTGCTTGATAAACTCATACAACGGTTTGGCTTGCATTTCGGCAAGTTTACTCCAAGGGACACTCCGACGATTATCGGGATCCTTTCCGCCCTTCATCGAAAGTTCTTCACCGTAATAAATGCACGGGGCTCCCGGCATGAAAAACATCAAGGCATACGCAAGCTTGATTCGTTCTAAGCTTGCACAAGGCTGCGACATCAAGCGGGTGGTATCATGACTTCCAAGCAGGTTCATCGGGACATCGCCTCGTTCAGCAACAAAGGCGCCGCGCACCCGTTCGCAGAACTCCGATGCCGAAATCGGATTTTCGTCGAAAAGGAACTGCATCACCGCCTTGCGAAAAACGTAGTTCATCACGCCGTCAAACTGGTCGCCCTTAAGCCAACGCAACGGATCATCCCAGATTTCGCCCACAATATAAGCATCGGGATTCACCTTTTTCACACGGCGACGGAATTCCTGCCAGAACGAATCATCGTTGATTTCGTTCGGGACATCTAGGCGCCAGCCATCAATGCCCCGTTTCATCCAATATTCGCCGACCGAGAAAAGATACTCTCGTACCTCGGGGCAGTCCGTATTGAACTTGGGGAGCGCCGGAAAATTCCACCAGCATTCGTAATTGGGTTTGTCGGTATAGGCGTTCAGCGGCCAGCCCTTCACATGAAACCAGTCCACATAAGGCGAATGCTCACCTAACTCCATCAGGCTATTGAACTGAAAGAATCCGCGGGAGCAATGGTTGAACACACCATCCAGAATCACGCGCAGCTTTAGCTTGTGAGCCTTCTTGACCAAGCGGTCAAAATCTTCGAGCGAGCCAAGCACCGGATCAATTTCAAAATAGTCCACCGTGTGGTAACGGTGATTGGAATTGCTCTTGAAAATCGGGCACAGGTAAATCGCATTCACGCCCAGGCCAGCAATGTATTCCAGTTTGTCCTCGATACCTGCAAGGTTTCCGCCGAACATGTTTTCGCGAGTGGGCTTGCTCCCCCACTCCACGAACTTTCCTACGGCATGGTAACGCTCCGAACGGCAAAACCGGTCGGGAAAAATCTGATAAAAGACTGCGTCTTTAACCCAGGCAGGAGCGAACATCCTAAATCTTCCACATCGGGCGGCGTTTGCGCACATCCACAAGCATGCGGATATCGGAGCTCAGCGACGAATAATCCATCAGTTCATCAACAGAACAAGGCATACGGTAGCACCAGTTGGCACCACCCACAGTCCCCGGCACATTCACGCGTTCCGAATCAGGCGTACCCTTAGAAAGACTTGCCGACAGCGCCAAGTAATCCTGCACCGGCAAGATGCAGAACAAGCTGTTCGCCGTATACACGTGAGCCAAAATCTGGCGCACGACGGACGGCGTCAGTTCTTCGGGGGCCTTGCCCGACAAGTGGGCATGAGACCAATACAGGTCGCGGTCAAAATCCTTTTCCTGCCAAAGTCCACGCAGTGTCGAAGAATCATGGCAGCTCGTTGCACATACGGACATACGCGGGTATTCGTCCATTTCGTAGTACGGAGAATACGGGGCATTCCAGTTGCGGGCCCAACGTTCAATACGTAGCGAAAGGATATTCAACTTATGCAACACCGACGGCACGCAAGGCGGCACGGCGCCCAGGTCTTCGGCACAGACCAGCATGTCAGTTTCCTGAGAAAGAACCGTCAAAAGCTTGGTCGCGTTGGCTTCCCACAAGTCATTCTGAGAATTTTCATTTTCTCGGATAAGGTTGCGCAACTTTTCTTGTTCGTAATCGGGCAAGGTATAAAGCACCGGTGCATTGTACCAGTACCAATAGGGGTAGAACGTATTTTCGTCACCCGACGGCACAAACACGCGGTTCCAATAAACCTTGAGCAACCGGTCCTTGACTTCTTGCGATTCAAACATCGCAAGGATAGCCTTTTCGGAACTATACTCCGACTTAAAGATAAAGCGGCCCGGATGGCCTTCGAGCTGAGTAAAGCATTCTGCCGCAAGGCGGTCCGCATCGGCACCCAAGAATTCACGAAGCTGATCGATACCATAATTCGGACGGCGCAGGTACTCGAGCGTTTCGCGCATAAATCCAGCCGAGGAAAGCTTTTCCCACGTGAGCGGCACACACGGATTAAAGTAGCCTAAGATACCGGTCGTTTCGCGCTGCGGAATAGACCAGATGCGGAAGAATCCAAGCACATGGTCAATACGGTAGGCATGGTAGAACTTACTTGCCTGCGCAAGACGGCGACGCCACCATACATAGTCGTCCTTTTCAATCACGTCCCAGCGGTAAGTCGGGAAGCCCCAGTTCTGTCCGCTGTAGCTGAACATGTCAGGAGGTGCGCCGGCTCGATCGTCGAGCGAGAAGTACTTGCGGTCAGCCCATACATCGGCACTGTCTTCGTTAATCAGAATCGGAATGTCGCCCTTCAGACGCACGCCCATCTTAGAGACTTCGGCAACAGCAGTCCCAAACTGCTTTTCGGCCTCGAACTGCATCCAAGCCTGGAACAGGTTGTCCTTCTCAAATTTTTTCCAGAGCTTTTCAATATCCTTGGCAGACGGATCGCGGTATTCGGGCCAATCCTTCCAGCTAGCTTCATCGTTCTTTGCTTTCAGGGTGCAATACACGCAATAAGGTTTTGCCCAGGAATTCTCTTCGATCCAAGCCTGCAAACCTTTATCCTTCTTCAAGTCAGAATAGCGGTTGTCAAAAATCTTGCGGAGGACAAAACGTTTCCAAGAAGAAATGTTATAGTAGTCGATTTTGCCAAATGCATCAAAATCATTCTTGGCCTTTTGGATTTCGCTTTCAAATTCCGACGACCCCTCAACCGACTGCACATTGATAAACACCGGGTTCAACGCAAAAGCGCTACGTGCACTGTACGGGCTAGATTCAGACCCCGTATCATTGACCGGCAAAAGCTGGATGATATTAAAGTCGCAGAACTGTGCCCAACGGGCAAATGGAATCAAGTCAAGGTATTCACCGATACCAATGCTCTGCTTGCTATAAAGACTAAAAAGAGGAACGGCTACGCCGCTCTGAAAGTAAGAAATGTCACCGTAACGCATGGTGTAAATTATAGAAAATAACGAGTCTTTTCATTATTTTTTTATACTTACAACTATGAGTTACGAATGTAGACATTTACGGAATACGTTTTGCAATAAACGTAAAAAGGAATGTGACCCTGGCGCACCGGGGTGCGTACTCCGTGGACGATTCGTATTCCCCTTTAGCGAATCCGCAAAGGACAAACCGTCTAAATACGAACAAAAAAAATAGCAACACCATACTAAAAAAGCCTTTCCTACATCCCTGTAGAAAAGGCCATTAAAATTTTAAGTATTGGTTTTAAATCAATCTCAAGATTTCTTGAGCGGTCTGTTCAGCAAAGGTGTTATCTTGTACAAAACGGCGCACTTCGGTCGGGTTGATTCGGGCATATTCCGAAAGGGCCCTTCCAATACCGTTTCTGATGTAGTAGTCGTCATCCTTTGCGCAGGTCAAGCAGAACTGTCTAAGGAGCGGCCAGTCCGTACGGTCCTTGTACTGAATCTGGAAGATAATGGCACTACGGCGGACCCACACATTCGGATCGCGAATCCAAGAAACAATCTTAGAGCGCAATGCAGGCAAACGCAAAGCCAAGTCACCCAGGACGCATGCGGCCAAGGTATCGACGGTATCGCGCCAAGCGCGAGTCTTAATCAACTTTTTAAGGAAGGCTAAATGCTGCCCACCAAGCAGATGTCTGTGGCGGAACAGGTAGTCGCAGGCCGCATACTGGATTTCGCGATACGGCTGCGTCCACATGTCTTCGACCCTGGCCACCAACTCGTCTCCGTCTTTCGGCGGATACTTGTCGAAAATGGGATAGGTCACTTCACGGCGGGGAACAAGACGAATTCCAAGGAAGTCAAACTGTTCGCGAGCCTTCTTAGACATTTCATGAGCCTCCTCCTCATTGGAGATGGCACGGAGTGCAAGTAATATATCTTGTGTAAACCGAAGCATGTTATGCCAAAAATAGTCCAAAAAAAATATTTTTTCTAGACCTTGACAAGCATTTTTTTTAATTTTTTTTAAATTTGGCCTACATTTTTTACAATAAAATGACAATTTAGGGTCTTGACAAGCTAAAAATCGTGAAAAATCAAGGTTTTATGAATCAAAATTTGTCTCAAAACACGCTCCAAATCATCGAAGTTCCCCAGGAACTCCGCGGCATGACCGACGAAGAAATCATCCAGAATTCCGAAAGAATCAAGAAGGATTTTAGCGGGAGCCGCAAAAACGGTGCAGCAAGGCCCTCCAAAAGAGACCGTCTCGCCCTCAAGACAAAACAAGCCCACCAAGAAATTCAAGACCTTGCCGCCGAAATTTTCGGCAATAAGCAACCTGCACCGTCCCCCGTCGAGGTTCTAAAACTGAATTCCGAAAAACAAGAAATGCTCCGGACCGCATTTACGCCCGAGAGCCACAGTTTTTCGACGTTTTCATCGGAGCCCAAGCAAAAGCTGCACTCCATGATTTCTGAAGTCCCCAAGCCCGCCTCGGGGCGAATCCTCAAGGCATCGTTTGGAGTCAAGGGGAAAGACCAGCCCAAGGCCGTTATTGTCAACGCAGCAGACCTGGCCAAACAAAAGGCCGAAGAACGCACCAAAAAGATCCAGGCCGCCTTTAAGGCAAAGCACCCCGAAGCAACCGCCATGCCCGACGGCACCCCCGTAAAGCGCGGACGCGGACGTCCTCGCAAAAATCCGCTACCGTAGCCTAGACCCTTTTTTGTATATTATCGACATGAAATTTAAGTTTATCGCCCCTACGCTCCTCATGGCGTTCAGCCTGTTCCAAGGCGCCCTTGCCGATGAGGCCATCCGCTTTATCCCCGAAACCTACCCCATCGGCTACGTCGACCAGGGCGACGTCAAGCACTTCGTGCTCAAGGGCGCAAACGTCACAGACAAAGAAATTGTCCTCGAAAACGTCTTTGGACAAGGCGTCGGCATGTCAAATTTCAAATACCCCCAAAGGATCCCTGCCAAGGGGACCATCTCCATCGAATTCGACTTTGACTTTTCGAACATGGACGGTCCCATCGCCCCGGTAGTCGTCCTCGTCGATACAACCGGCAAGCCTTACACCGCTACCATGGACGGCATCGTAAAGGCACCGTTCTTCTTTAGCGAGCAGATGTTTGACGCCGGCTACTATGCCAAAGGTGAAAAACGCGAATGGACCTTTTACGTATGGGAAACCGACAAGAAGGGACGCCCCGACATTAACATTGACACCGAATCGGCCAAACAGTTCGGCATCAAGACAAAGCCCGTCATGCTCAACGTAGACAAGCTTGACCAAATCAAGGAAGGCGGAAAGGTCCCCGGCCTCAAGGTCACGCTCTATACCAAGACCCTCAGCCGCGAAGGCTGGGAACTCAAGCAGCAGAGCATCCGTAAAATCGTCACATTCAAAAGCAAAAAGCACCCCAAGGCCACACCCGAGGTTCTGGTAATCGGCTACTGGAAGTAAAAATTCCGCTTTTTTCGCCGTTCGACCTTGCAAAAATAGGGATTTTTAACTAATTTTGACCCACCTAAGAACTCGGGATGTAGCTCAGCCTGGTAGAGCGCTTGAATGGGGTTCAAGAGGTCGCTGATTCGAATTCAGTCATCCCGATAATAAAAACGGCTTCCTTTTCGGAAGCCGTTTTTATTTTGCATTCTCAAAATCCTACGTTGCCGACGATTCTCCTTCGAGAGGTTTTGCATTGTCGACATCATTGTAATCCAAACTGACCTCAATGTTGTCCTTATCACCATCGTTTTTCTGTTGAGCGGCAATCTCCACAGCGGCAGCCTCATAATCAGCATTAGTCACCCACTCCGGCTTCCAGACAATAACGCGGTTACGGCCACCTTCCTTGCCTTGGTAAAGCGCCTTATCGGCCATCTGGATACTGCGATCAGCTCCCAAACGATGGTCAAACTTAGCCACACCAAGCGTAATCGTAACCTTGATGGTAAAGTCGGCATAGCGCACGGTCATCCGTTCAACCTGCCTGCGGAAACGCTCTGCAACAACTGCAGCCCCATCCAGATCCGTTTCCGGGAGAAGCGTCAGGAATTCTTCGCCACCATAACGTGCAAATACATCGTACTTGCGCAACAACCCACGAATCGTATGCGCCACGGATTTCAAGATAACGTCACCACAAGCATGACCATAAGTGTCGTTAATCCTCTTAAAGTGGTCGATATCAATAAAGATAAAGCAGAACGGTTTTTGAGTACGCTGCGAACGTCCTATCTCGTTCGAAATCGTCTCATTCATATCGCGACGGTTCGGGAGGCCAGTCAATTCGTCGGTCTTAGAAATCAAATCAAGCTTCTTGTTCGCCAGTTCCAAGTCTTTGGTACGCTCGCGCACTTCCTGTTCAAGGATATCCCTATGGGCAGACAGCTCTTCAATCTGACGCTTGATAGTCCCATGCATCGAATTAAACGCCTTTCCTAACTGGCCAATTTCATCACGACGCTTACCCACATTAATTTCTTCGACATTCAAATACCCTTCAGAAATCCGATTAATATGTTGCGTCAGTCGAGTCAACGGAACACCAAAGGTGTAGAACATCCAAACGGCCACAATAAGGATAATTAAAATAGCAACCACAAGAATGACAAAGCTTGCCTGCGTAGCCGAAGATATCAATTCATCAATTTCGCTTTTGGGTTGAAAGGCGAACAAACCGAAATCATAATTAGCATCGAATTTGAAGTTGACCAAATAAACCTGGTCATCATAGAGTTTCTGGAACTGCGGCTTTGACACATTGTAATTACGCGGATCTACATCCTTAATTCCCAATTCCGAAATCTTATGCGAATCACTAAGCCAACGCTTTAAATCAGGATGATACAGTATTTCACCCTGACCATTGACTGCGACCAAAAAACCGCTCTTGCCAATTTTATAATTCGGGAAACTCGTCCAAAGTCGACGAAGCGAAAAGTTGGCAATCAACGAGCCATCACCCGTAATGCGATTTGAAATATTGATACCAAAGATTCTCCTCGGAGGAGCATCCTTTTCTTCTCTAAACCAAGGAGTGATGTAAGGGCGGTGAGGCGTAATACGAGAAAAATCAATTGGATAAGGCAACTCCGTAGGCAACCCCACCATCGAATTATCGCATATAAAGTTATCGTCCTTATCATACAACATTACCGTTTCACCCGAAATAAACAACGAAGATATGTTAAAGCTTTTCAGGTAACCAGCAGCAATCGTCGGATTCATGCTCTGAATTTCGGAAGTCTTCGCAAGCAAGGTAAGACGGTCGCCAAACTGTTTCATTTCTCCAGACGAAACATTGGCGATTTGACTAAGGAGGGCCTCGTTGTTATTAAAGCTCCATTCGAGCATCAGGTTTGTCTGCTTGGAGTTGAATATGAAAATACTTCCCGTGACCACAAAGGTCATGGAAACTATCAACACCACTAGCACCTTAAAGACGATGCTTCGCGAAAAACTTGACAACAACCTTACTGCCATAAATGAAGAATCTCAAAACCTACTATTTTTTCCGTTTACGTAAAAACGCAAACAAGAACCCAAGAATCAAGACAACAACAAATACAAACGGAGCCTTTTTCATGTTGTTCTTGACAGCATCTTCGGTACTGTCATTAACAGCGACTTCCACTTGAGGTTCTTTCGATTCATTGACCTTATTCCAAGCCACCTTAAACTCGGCTGCCGTCATGATATTTGCAGTCGGGTAGTTCAACTTTTTATCAATTTCAACCGTAAACTGCTTGAAAATTTCATACAGTTTATCTTCAGAATACAGCGAGGGAATTTCCATTTGTTCCCAGACGGTGCTGAACATTGCACCAAACAGTTGTTCCAATTCACCCCATTCAGAAATGGAGACATAAGTTTTTCCCGATTCAAGGGCATTAACCAAGACGCGATAATTTTCATCTTCGGCCCAAGCCTTAAGCACCTTTTTAGAAGGCGGGAGCAAACCAATCTGCTTAGTGTAGGCATCTAAGTTGTCGTCATCCACTAGGAACAGGAGCAAGTCCAAAGCCTCTTTACGATTGTTGCTAGCCGGAATCGCAAGGTTGGAGCCCCCAATAAAACTCACACTCCCCATCTTTCCATTAGGAATCGGAAGAACAACCACACTATCAGAACCGATACGAGCGTTCGAGAGTCCGCCCTGGCTACCATGGATGCGGGTCTGCATCACAATTTCTGAGGTATTCACAATAAAGGCAAGCTCACCGTTATTGAACTGCTGAGCAATCTGCGCCGTATTGGCCTGCAAGACTTCGGGATTAACGAGCGAGTCCATTACAAAATGGAGATAGCTCGCAATGCCAAGCAACGTTTCTTCGGAAAGGATATTTGCATGCCATTTACCCGAATCATCCTTTTTGATGAACGAGCCACCATTACTCCAGATCCACGGAGCAAAGTTGTGCGGGATATTCCAGTCATTCTTGCCAGGGAATGCATAGCCACGTACGCGGGCGCCATCATCCAAAATTTCGTTTGCACTGTTCACCTTACGAATGGCCTGCTTAAAGCCTTCGTAGCTACTTACAGATTCCTTGGTTATGCCGTGCTTGGTCAGAATCCTCTTATTGGCAAGAACCGCACGAATATCGATAAACCAAGGCACCGAGTAGATAGTCGTATCTTCGTCGATATGCGTCGTATTCCAGCTAACCGGCACAAAGCGTTCGGGCTGAATTAAATCCAACTCAGCATTCAAGTCCTTAATCTCTTTACGCGATGCGAAATAAGGAATCCAGGTAGTCCCCAACTGAAGAACATCCGGGGCAGGCTGTTGACCCGCCAAAGCGAGCGAAATTTGGTTCCAGGCTTCCCCCCAGTCCAGCACATGCACCCTAGTCGGGATTCCCGTTTTTTTGGTAAAAAGTTCCAGCCTTTTTTCAAGAGTTTCTTGAGGAGAAGCACCATTCGGCATAATCCAAACAGTGAGAGGTTTTGGAGCAGCACAAACGGCCACAGTAAAGAACAAGCCTGCAAGTAACGATTGCTTTATTCCGCTTGTAAAAATACCCATCTTACAACTCCTTTTAAAGACTATACTTTCCTATATATACATTCCTAAAATAACAAAAAAATATACTTAGTGATAATAATCACGTATTAAAAAAGACATGAAATTATTCCATATTGGACTAATTTCATCAAAAACGCCGTTTTGATGTAAAAAAAAATATACATTTTAGGTGTAAAACGAAATTATACCCAAAAAATTTTTTTTGAGAAAAAAAGGGGTCGCCAAACCTTTTTTTTTAGTTATATTTTTCGCGTCGTAAGAAAACGATAAACAACCCTTAAGGAGTAAATAAAATGAAAAAAGGTATCATTACCCTTCTCTGCGCCGGCATGATCGTTCTTTCCGGCTGCTATGGCAAGAACGCATGCTTCAACAAGCTTCATGACTGGAACGGAACCCTTGGCAACAAGTGGATCAACTCTATCGTTCACTTCTTCCTGAACGTGTTCCCGGTTTACATGATCTGCTTGGGCCTGGTCGACGGCCTCGTGCTCAACACTATCGAATTCTGGACCGGTTCCAATCCGCTTGCTGGTGGCGACTCCTACTATGAAAAGGACGCTCAGGGCAACTCCATTGCTGCTGTCAAGAACGAAGATGGTTCTATGACTGTCGAAATGACCACCGCTGCTGGTGAAAAGGCCACTATGACCCTCCAGCGCGATGAAAACGTTATCCGCGCTCTTGACGCCGAAGGTAACGTTATCGCTCAGCGCGAACTCGACAAGTAATTTTTTACTTGATTGAATTTATGGGACCCCGGTTTTACCGGGGTCTTATTTTATACAAAAAATTTCGTACTAAGTTAAAAAGACCGGAACAACGTTCCGGTCTTTTTTATGGAGATAGTGGGAGTCGAACCCATGACCTACAGATTGCGAACCTGTCGCTCTACCAACTGAGCTATATCCCCAGAGTTTGCGCAAATATAGAATTAAGGTTTTTTCCTGTCAAGAGCCTAGTTTCCGCGGTTATCCATCGAGGCAAACATCTGAATGATTTCCTCGGTAAACAGCGAATTAGGCAATCCCTGTGCAATTTCGAGCGCTTTTTCCAGATGATTCTGGGCATTAGCCTTCGCCATCTTAAAAGCCCCCGTCGCATTCAGTTTTTCGATAATCTGATCCGGGACTCCGGCCTGGTCCGCCCTGGATATAAGCGATTCCATGTCGGCTCGATCCGGCTCACTACAATCCTTAAAGTAGTACAACAGCGGAAGCGTAATGAGCCCGTTACCGAGGTCGGTGAACTTCGCCTTGTCCAGGTTCTTGCTACCGAAACCATAGTCCAAGAGGTCATCGACAATCTGGAAGGCAATGCCAAAGTGGCTCCCCATCTGAGCGCACTTGTCGATGTTTTCTTTATCGAAACCGGCGAGGATTGCACCGATGCGTGCAGCAGCAGCAATCAGGGCCGCCGTCTTTCCGTCAATAATGCGGTCGTATTCTTCAAACGAAAGCCGCATGTTGCCAGACTGGTCCAGTTCCAGGATTTCGCCTGCGATTAGTTTGTCCGCAGCCTTGGAGAGAACCGCCGGAATGTCGCGAGATTCTTCATCAATCACACACTGCATGGACTGTGACAACACATAGTCTCCGATGAGCACTGCCACCTGGGTGCCCCATTCCTTATGGGCAGTCTTTTGCCCACGGCGGATATCGGTGCCGTCGATAATGTCGTCGTGTACCAAGCTTGCAAGGTGCAAAAGCTCAATGCCCGCACAGGCCTGCGCCACGCGGAGACTGTCAGGTTTTTGCGAACCGCTTTGCGCAATCAGGCATAGCAAGGTCGAACGGATGCGTTTGCCCTTGCGCTGGAACAACGAATCCAGGCGCTCGCAGATACCGGCCGGGGCATTCTTGGCAACGTTAAGGATGACTTTTTCAGTCAGTTCCAGCTGTTCGCGGACAAGCCCTCGGGCTTGACTAAGCACAGTTTGAAAATCTTCTTTGCTCGGAGCCATTGGAATTAAACATCCAGGTCGTTCAGGACCTTGTAGGCGTTGGATTCAATGAACTTACGACGCGGTTCTACGTCTTCGCCCATAAGCATGCTGAAAATCTGGTCGGCAGCCACGGCGTCTTCGACATAGCACTGCTTCAAGAAACGCTTGGCCGGGTCCATGGTCGTTTCGGAAAGCTGTTCCGGCGACATTTCGCCAAGACCTTTGAATCGGCTCACGGTCACGTTCTTCTTGTCTTCGAGCTTGGCCATGGCTTCGTCCTTATCGTTCTCGTCGAACAGGTAAGTTTCCTTGGTGCCAACCTTGAGCTTGAACAGGGGCGGCATGGCGAGGAACACGTGGCCGTCGTCAATAAGCGGACGCATATAGCGGAAGAAGAACGTGAGGAGAAGAGTCTGAATATGGGAACCGTCCACATCAGCATCGGTCATGATGACGATCTTGTTGTAGCGGAGCTTTTCGAGTTTGCATTCGGTACCGAGACCGCAACCGATGGCGTTCACCAGGTTTTGGATTTCTTCGGTATCGAGCACGCGGTGAAGGCTAGCCTTTTCCACGTTCAAAATCTTACCACGAAGCGGAAGAATGGCCTGAAACTCGCGGTTACGGCCCATCTTTGCAGAACCACCTGCAGAGTCACCTTCCACGATGAACAGTTCGCATTCCTTGGGGTCACGGCTGGAACAGTCGGCGAGCTTGCCCGGAAGTCCGCCGCTTTCGAGAACGTTCTTGCGGCGGGCGAGAGTGCGTGCCTTGTGGGCCGCTTCGCGGGCCACGGCGGCATTGTAAACCTTGTCCAAAATCGTCTTGACGGCTGCCGGATTTTCCTGGAAGTATTCTTCGAGCTTCGCACCGAATGCAGATGCCACATAGCCTGCGATTTCGGAGTTGCCGAGTTTGCGCTTGGTCTGACCTTCAAACTGCGGCTGCGAGACCTTGATGGCGATAACGGCGGTCAAGCCTTCGCGAATGTCATCGGCCGTAATGGTAATGTCTTTCTTGCCCTTGGGCATTTCTTGCGCGAACTTGCTGATAACACGGGTAAGAGCTGTCTTGAAGCCCGTCACATGCGTACCACCGTCATAGGTGTTCACGTTGTTCACGAAGCTAAAGAAGTTTTCCTGGTAGCCGTCGTTGTACCACATGGCCACTTCGAGCGGATACTGTCCGTCGGGGAGCACCAGGTGGATCGGTTCCTGGAACAGCGGAGTACGATGTTCGTCCACAAAGCGCACGAATTCCGAAACACCACCAGGGTAGCAGAATGTTTCGCTGTGTTTTTCTTCAGTACGTTCGTCGGTGAGCGTCAGGCGGAGCCCGCTCATAAGGAAGGCGAGTTCGCGGAAACGCGTGGCGAGCGTGTCGTACACGTAGACGGTTTCGCTGAAAATCGTATCGTCCGGGTAGAATTCAACAGAAGTACCGGTCGTACCGTCGCTTTCACCGAGATCCACCTGCGGACCACACGGGACGCCACGAGCGAATTCCTGCTGAACAACGCGACCATTGCGGCGCACCGTCACAATAAGCTTGTTAGAAAGAGCATTCACGCAGCTCACGCCCACACCGTGAAGACCGGCAGAGACCTTGTAGGAGCTGTTGTTGAACTTACCACCAGCATGAAGCTTGGTCATCACGACCTGGATGGTGCCCACCTTTTCTTTGGGGTGGATGTCAGTCGGAATACCACGGCCGTTGTCGGTGACACGAATGCCGTTACCCGGCAAAATGGAAATTTCGATATGAGAGCAGAATCCGGCAAGCGCTTCGTCCACGGAGTTGTCAACCACTTCCCAAACCAGGTGATGGAGACCGCGGATGTCGGTCGAGCCAATGTACATGGCCGGGCGCACGCGCACCGCTTCGAGGCCTTCCAAGACGGTAATACTGGAGCCGCTGTAGTCCTCTTCGGCCTTTTTCATTTCTTCAGTTTCTTCTGCCATTTTTTACCTTGTTTTTCTTCTTCTAAATTCTTGATGCCAGGGGCCTTTTGACACGCTTTTAAACAAAAAGAATGTTCTTTACAGAAGGCTTTCCGAGCAATAA
The DNA here is from genome assembly GCA_902761355.1 of Fibrobacter succinogenes. Classification (GTDB taxonomy): domain Bacteria; phylum Fibrobacterota; class Fibrobacteria; order Fibrobacterales; family Fibrobacteraceae; genus Fibrobacter; species Fibrobacter succinogenes_M. Next base: position 141,428 of record CACWJY010000002.1, read on the forward strand.
ATTACACTTGTCAATAATAGCTTTTTTCTGCAAGAAAAGTTCCTGTTTCCATGCGGAACTGTCGCACTTTAGCGTCAAAATATTACGCTCGAATTTGGCTATTTTGACATGCGGTTTGATAAGCGGTCCGACGATGTTTTCAAGCCCTTCGGAGAGCTTTTCCAGAGCCATTTCGTCGGTGATGTGAGCCTTATCTAGGACCATCTGCAAAAAGACACTAATGTCTTCGGGATCTTTTCCGCAGACCGGTTTCTTGCGCTTGATGCGAAAGGGATTTTCCATTAGAGCAACAGCAGTTTCGAAAGAACAAAGCCGCCAATCAAAATACTCGTCATGCCTGCGACAACGGTGGCCTTGGTGCTCTTACCGACACCTTCGGCACCGCTATGAGTGTAAAAGCCAAAGAAGCATGCATAGCTCGAAATAAAGTACCCATAAAGGGTCGCCTTAATAAGGCCCACCACCAAATCCCAATCGTGGTAGAACATACGCACGCCATAGAAAAACACGGCAAACGACACATCCTTGTAAAGATGCGCCACCTCGTAACCACCCACGATACCGATAAAGATACTGATAATCGTAAGGATCGGAAGCATAATGACCGTTGCAATCAGGCGAGGAGCAAGCAAGAACTTATAAGGGCTGAGTCCCAATACTTTGTACGCATCGAGCTGTTCGGTCACCGCCATGGTTCCAAGTTCCGAGCACATCGAGGCTCCAATGCGGCCCGCAAGCACCATCGCCGTAAGGATGGGGCAAAGTTCCACCATCACCGACTTGCCGACCGCCATACCCACGAACATGAGCGGGATAATGTCTGCAAACTGGTAGGCCAGCTGCCATGCCATAATGGCGCCCGTCGCAAGCGAGGCCGCCACCACCACGGGAATACTGGTAACGCCCACGTGCTGCATCTGTTCTACGGTCGTATGCAGGTTCGAAAATGCACCAGGAATACTCTTAAACAGTTGCCATACAAAGAAGATATAGTTGACAACAGTATGCAGAAACTTCCGGATAAACTTACCCAGACTTTCTGCGATCCTGTTCATAATCGTAATCAAGGACAACCCTACTTTTTCTTAGAATCCTTGCTAGACTTCTTGACAGCCTTCTTGTCCGGAGCGCTAATAGCCTTCTTGTAAAGATTCATATCGCTCAGGTACTTGATAGCCTCGTTCAGCTGTTTGTCTTGCTTGAGCGAGAACGCCGTACTTACGGAATCGTTGATAAAGGCCGTCAAAAGCTCACGCTTGATGCCGTCCTTAATGTACTGTTTGTTCTCGTCGAACTGGGCGTTGCGGTTGTTTTCGAGAGCGCTACGCATTTCGGCAAGACGCTTCGCCAGGGTCGAGTCGCTGACCGTCTTTGCGCTATCGCCCATGTAGTTCTGTTCGCGGATAATGCTCTTTTCAAGCTGATCCACACCCACCAGTGCGTTGCTCTTGATTTTGGTGAAGTTCGTATCCTTCATGCAGAAATCACGGAACTGCGTAAACAGGCTATCGGGGACTTCCCAGTTGGCATCAATTTTCACGTTGTTCTTTTCGAGATCCGGACGAATCTTGACGGCGAACTTGAAGTACATCGCCATACGTTCCTGAACCTGCACCACCCACGGCATGGGAGAAAGTTCCACTTCGACATCGGGCGTAATACCGCCACCGCCGAACATCATGCGCCCGTTGTTGGTGTAGAAGGTATCTACCTTGGCGGTATCCTTCTTAGTGGTATCAGCCTTTTCGTCACCTTCTTCGGCGGCGTATTCTTCTTCCATGAGCTTAAGGCCCTTGATGCCATTTTCAGGCTTGTTAATGCAACGGCCAAAAGGCAAGTAGTAGAAAGCCGTGGTAAGCTTAAGGGCGTTTCCCTGGTTGTCGAGCGGGAAAATCGTCTGCACCGATCCCTTACCAAAAGAAGTCTTACCGATAATCAAGGCACGGTCCCAGTCCTGGAGTGCACCCGAAACAATTTCGGCGGCACTGGCAGACCCCTGGTTCAAAAGCACGACCATCGGAACATCCGGCTTTACGATGCCGTTCTTGCGGGCATGGCTTTCGGTCTTTTGCGTACGACCGCGGGTGCTCACAATCACATTGCCCTGCTTAAGGAACAGTTCGCTGATTTCGATGGCCTGGTTCAAAAGACCACCTGGATTGTAGCGCATGTCGAGGATAATCTTCTTCATGCCCTGCTTCTGGAGGCTCTTGAGAGCGTTTTCCACGTCGCTCGTGGTCTTGTCACTAAAAGTGGCAAGCTTGATATAGCCGATATCCTTGGAGACCATTCCGTAATAAGGCACGGCATGCACGATAATTTCGGCACGGGTAATGGTGAAATCCATCAAATCGGGCACGCCTTCACGTTCGATAGAGACCGTTACATCGGTGCCTATCTTACCGCGAAGCTTGTTAACCGCTTCGTCAAGGGAGAGGCCCTTGGTGTCCTTGCCGTCGATTTTGCGGATGCGGTCACCCGCGCGGATGCCAAGGCGGAAGGCCGGCGTACCGGAAAGGGGCGAAATCACAGTCAAAATGTTGTCGCGAAGGCTGATGGTAATGCCCACGCCGCCGAATTTACCCTCCATCGAGACCTTGAGGCTTTCGTAGTCCTTCGGGGAGAATACTGTCGTATGCGGGTCCAGAATGTTACGGATGCCATTGAGGGCAGCATCGGTCAGTTCGGTCGGATCCACGTCCTCGACATACTTGCGGTTGACTTCGGAGAGCACCTTGTTCAGGCGCGAGACTTCGTTATAGAAATCACCAGGAGGATCCTTTTTGTCCTTGGCAGCAAACGGACTGGTCGTAAGGAACAGGGCCGACAGGCCCGCTACACAGAGGGTACGAAAATTCAGCATATTGAAATTCATGGCTTAAAAATACAATTTCATTTGTTTAATGATCGCCTAAAAACGGAAAAAACCGGCCTTTTGGCCGGTTTTTAATATAAGGAGAGAGAGAAAAAAGGTCAAAATTAGGCGGCGTCGTTCAGAACGCGAGCCAGCTGCTCGTTACGGAGCTTTTCGAGGGCAGAGTCCTTGAGCTGACGTGTACGTTCCTTGGAAAGGCCGACCATCGGGGCGATTTCCTTAAGGTTCAGGTCAGAATCCATCTTGAAGCCAAAATAGAGCTTGATGATTTCTTTTTCCTGATCGGAAAGGCTGTTGTTCATCGCCCTGTCAAAAATCTGGGTGCGGTTATGCTGCTCGGCAAGATCATCGGTGCGGAATTCAGCTGCAGCGATTGTATCGCCGAGGGTCATTTCGCCGTCTTCGCCTACGGGCGTATCGAGCGAGGTAGACTTATTGCCCATCATCAGAATCTTTTCGATGTCATCAGCCTTATACTTAGAAACACCTTCGAGACTCTGGGGATCAAGCATCAGCCCGCCACCGACAACCTGGTGCATCTTGCCGCCCTTCTTGGCAAAGCGGCGGAGCACAAGTTCCTTTTCGGCACTAATACGCACCAGACGGCCGCGTTCGGCAATGGCGCGAGTGATGTTCTGGCGAACCCACCAAACAGCATAGCTGATAAACTTGATTTTTTGGGAATGGTCAAAGCGACGAGCGGCTTCGATAAGGCCCATGTTGCCTTCGTTGATGAGCTCGTTCACGTCAATGCCCTGACCTTTGTAAAGGTTTGCAATGTTCACCACAAAGCGGAGGTTGCTCTTGACCAGCATATCCATGGCTTCGCGGCTGCCTTCTTTGACCTTGCGCAGAAGGACTTTTTCTTGTTCCTTGGTAAGCAGCGGATACTTAGAAATATCGTTCAGGTACTGGAAATAAACATCCCTGTCATCACGAACGTGTGTATTCTTTGTCATATCGACCTCGTTGCTTGTTGTTTCGTTTACATTCGTAAATCTACCTCCTTTTTTATTTTGAAGTGTCATAGATTACGCTTTAGTTTGCAAAAGTATTTTGTGAATTTCGTCAAAAAAAAAGGCACTTTTGTCACGTTTTTGTCATAAAGGGCTGAAATTTGCCCAAATAAGGGCTATTTTTATGGTCAAAGGGACTCATTTATGATAGAATCCATCAAAAATTTTCTCCAAAACCAACGAAATTGGCTTGCCGAACTGCAAGAAGCCCAGTTTGACCGAGGCGAGCGCGAACTAGTCGCACTCCTCAAGGACGAAAGCATCAAATACTACCCGGTTCCGACATACGCCGTGGCGCTTTTGGCATGGCTCTTTGTGCTGCTTTTTCCGCTTATTTTGATTCTAGATCCTACGGCCCCCCTTTCAAATGATTTTGACATTTGGAACATGATTGGCTATTATGTGCCGCTCCTTTCGACCATGATTATTTTCTTTGTGAACATGCGTTTGCTTGTTCCAAAGTTCTTTTTCCGAAAAAAATATTTTATTTACTTTGTATGCAACTCTATTCTCCTAGCCATTTCGCTTACCTGCAGAGAGTTTGCCGTATTCTTAATGCTACGCAACCCAAACGAAAACCTGGTGGATTTTTTTGCAACTTACTGCTTTAGAAACGTCCGCGAGCATTTTTCTATTTGGACCCCGATTACGTTCTTTATTATCCTGGCGCTCGGCTGCCTAATATGCATCGCCATCGTCTTTGTATGGCGCTCGCTAATTAGAGAATTTATATTGCGTGAAAAGCGGCGTACAGAAATGGCGTACGAGTTGACCTTCTTAAAACAGCAGCTAAGTCCGCACTTTCTGTTCAACACGCTAAACAATATTACAAGCCTGATTCGCCTGGACCCGGATCTTGCCGAAAAGAGCATGACCAAACTTTCACAGTTGCTCCGCATGATGCTCTACCAGACTGCAGACCAGTACATTTCGGTAAAAGAGGATGTAGACATTCTAGAAAAGTACGCGGACCTCGAAAAGCTCAGACTCGACGAATCCTTTGACCTGAAGTTCGAAGTGAACCTTGAAAATCCCCAAGCGCAAGTGGTACCGCTCATGATGATGCCCCTGATGGAAAACGCGATGAAGCATTGCGTGAATCCGGACGGCAAAAGCTTTGCTCATATTTTTATAGAACAAAAAGGCGACGAGCTTTGCTTTAGATCCGAGAACAGTAACTTTCCGCGAAAAAGCAAATCTAAATCAAGCGGCCTCGGGCTCTCTACTTTTCATAAGCGACTGGAGCTCATGTGCAAGGACAAGTACTCCTACAGTGCCAATGTCGAAAATGGCGTATATATAAGTATACTTAAGGTAAAACTAAAGTAAAACCGGCCCAAATCTTTTTTGACAAAAATCAAGAGAGTCTCTTTACAAGACCCTCTTTTTTGTTTAGATTTGCGATGGGGACTTAGTTTTATAGATACAACCTTTAGGGGTGTATCTTTTTTTATTCCCCGTTTTATATATGCGAACGGTTTAACGCAAGTTAACCCCATTTGATATATCCACATATTTATTTGGAGGTCCTATGAAAAATAGGATATCAAGGTGTGCAGCCTTGATTGGGACCGTATTGTCCCTGTCGAGTTTTGCACAAGTTTGTCAGGAAGTTTCGCTATATAAAAATGGCGAGGCAGGAAAAATGGATACTGCCGAAACGAGGTTCCCGGAAGCGCCGGAATGGAGCGCCAACTGGGGCGAAATGGAGGCGCTTACCCCGCCCTACATTCGACTGTCCGGGCAGAAGGACAGGGCGGGAGATTGGACGGGCACACTTTCGCTCGCCCACTTGCCGGTGGCCGTCCAAAACGGGAACCTCATGCTGAACGTGCGCTCTACACAAAATGCGCGGTTCGGCGTCTGGCTTGTCGGAGATTTTGGCAACAGTGCCGTCAAGTACTTTGACCTAGGCGCCAACCGCACTAAATCCATCAAGGTTCCCGTGGCAGACCTCGTCGGAAACCGCAAAACGACCGTAACCAAAATAGGAGTCGGCCTTTTTAACGTCCCAGCCTATCAATATACGACACTATTTATAGACGATATCAGCATCGGCTGTGTCTCGGCTACAGGCGAAACGCTCCCGGAGGATTTTTTCGAATACCCCTTCGAAATCATCGACCCGTCAAAGCCTAGTCGCCAAGGCAAGTTTACACCTGCGACTACAACAGAAACGACCATGGCCTACACTGAAGAGGCTCGGCAAAAAACGAAGGATTCGACGCAAATGGACTTTGTCATTAGCGCCGAAGAATTCGAGCAGATAACAAACTTTGCCAACGCAGATTCAATGACCGCCCAAAAATCCAGGGACGGTTGGTTCCGCAACATGTTCTTTATAGACCGCAATCGCCTTAGGGACAGCGTTATTGCAAACCCCAAGGCGCTGTTTTACGAGGCAGCCACCTTTGCAGCCGCCAACGGCAACCAATCCATGCCCCTACTCCTAGGCAATATTGATTACGCCTACCGGGGCTATGTTGATTCGACCCTTCAAAAAACGAGTCTGTTCAACAGCCGTATTTTGCAAGCAGGTTTACCTTCGGCATGGATTAAAGGTTCCCATCTCAAAATCTTCTACGACCCTTACTTTATATGCACCAACCGAAAATCGATTCCCAAGGTAGAAATATACACCAACGGGAAATGGGTTTCGCTAGAGGCGAATTCTTCCATGGACATAGAATTTGATTCGGCAGGAAAGCAAATCATCAAGGTAAGACTCAGCGAAGGCGGGCTCACTGTCAACCAGAATCTTTATGTGGAGGTTAAATAATGATTCAGAAAATAGCACTTTCTATCTTGACGGCGACGGCGATTTCGTTTGCCTACAACCATGATTTCTTTTTTAGGTCAGAATCCTCTGGAAAACTATGCGTCAGCAAAACGCCTTACAACATTTCTAAAGTGGATGCCCAGGGGAACAACTGCAACACGGGCAACTACATCGATGACGTGCGCATCAGAGTCATAGACCCCACCGCTAGCCTGCTGTACCGCTACGGAATCAGCTTCGAAAGGCCCTTCTTTATCTTGGATGGCATCTACCTTAGTACCGACGGAGAAAGGACCTTGGCGGAACTCGAAGACGAAGCGAATCGCCTGGGCATAGTCGATGTATTAACAGAAATGGGCTATACACCCATTCTTGTTCAATTCACAGAAACTGTGAGGACCTCCCTGGAGCAAAATGCAGAAACATTCTCGAAACTGTTGCAGTTTATCAACTCGAATACCAGCATCGGTTTTTCGGATAAAATGGAAAACGGAATGATCGTCATGGGAATTAGTCAAGGCGGTATTCTGGGACGCTACGGAGCCTACCTCTACGACAAGCAACGCAACACCAAGACCGATGCGCCTATCCGATTGTACGCTTCACTCGATTCGCCACACCAGGGCGCAGTTTTGCCCCGCTCCCTGTACCCCACCATCGACTTTTGGGCGACTTCCGGAGGATCCTCTGCAGCCGAAGCCTTTAAGGACTTAATCAACGGTCCCGGAGCAAGCGGACTGCTGATATACGAAAGAAAGCAAAAATGCACGCTGCCGACGTTTTGCGACGACATCTACAGAGAAAACTTTGGAAACGATCGTTTTCTATTTAACGAATATCGAAACGCCGCTGAATATAAGGGATTTCCGTCAGTACTCATTTCTCAGGGGCAGCTAAAGGGAACCGTTCCGCAGCATTCAAATGTTTTCTTTGTTTTAAACAGATACGCCAAAAAAGCCGGAATTCTCATGGCACGCATCGAAAGCGAAATGTATTCTAGCGACGCAGGCATGTCAAAAATCGGAAAGAACCGCATCTACAAAAAATTCGAGGAACCCGTTTATTCAGAAACATCCGCTCGTACAGAATTTGATTTTGTACAGGGAAGCACCTATCCCTTTTCCGAAACTATGTACCAGAGCCTACACGAGGGATTTGAAGACGCCATGCCCAACAAGATGAAAGTAGATATTCTAGGAATATCCACAACGCTGTCTACGGGATGGGAACAGGACCTGCTCTCGCAAAAAAGCAGCACCTTTATACCAACCGCAAGCGCCATGGACATGAATTGCGACGGAAAAATCGCCATGAACCAAGCATGTGCGCACACTCAGTCTTCGACCGATTTTCCCTTTACAAACCCAGGAAATAGAAGCTCAGCCAATGCCGCCTACGCCGTAGATCCGACACACCCGCGTTACAACGAGCCTATTAGCGGAAGACACATCGAGCTTCCGACACAACTTGCCGGAAACGAAAATAGCGCCGTCGTAAACGGTTTCAGGGTAGACATGTGGAGAATCCTTTGCGAACTAGCCAACTACGATTACAATCCGCAGGCTAAGGAATTCAGGAACGTAAACCTGTCGTCACTATTTACGCCGGGAACCAACTGCATGGACCAAACCAAGATGCCGTTCCTTATCAAGAATAGCGGCAACCTGCAAAAGAAATACCTTGCCTACAGCAAGTATGATTACACACCGAGATCGAATGCGCAGGGGCGCTGGAACACATTCGAAGTCCCTGCCGGTTGGCATAAGGTGGCTCTTTACAACACTGCCGAAGAAATCCCCGAAGGCACAACCTTTGAGGTGGATATTCAGGTTGAAAAAGCCAAGGGGAAATGGATGAAAGCGGAGCTTTTGCTTTCGAAAGGCAGAAATGGCGCAGGACAGGTTCAGTTGCAAGAAATTGATATTCCGCTAAATGGCAGCAGCTATACGGCACGCTGGCAACTGCCGGCCAACAAAGCGCTCCTGAATTCGTACCGATGGTTCCGTCTCGTTCTCAATTCGGACGGCGCAAAAGTTGCAGTCAAGGACGCAAGGCTTGTGCGTTCGATGGAAATCGCCGACGTGCCCAAAGAAAAAATCGCCAAGGACATTTACCCCAATTCTAAATACAGCGCTCATACCTGGAGCTCCAACACGGCTATTTCGCCCTACTCGGATGCCTTGGGCACCGGCACCGAAGTGAACTTTAAGCACGCCAGCGGAGGGATGTATTTCGACTTTGGCGGGATGAAGAACATGGAAGGCTATTCAGCCCTCAAGATAACCTACTGGCCAGGAACATGCCAATATACATCCGCCTACTTTGATTCATACAAAAAGAAGCCAGCCCTTTTAAAATACGGCATTACCGACGGGAACTTTGAAAGCCTCGATATTCCCCTCTCTCAGATTGTAGACATCTCACTAACGCCGCAAAATAAACTGGTAGCCTCTAGGCTGACACTCCAAAGCATGTCTGCTGACGAAAAATGCCTAGTTAAATCCATTATGTTACATTAAAAATTTTAATTTTATACATATCTGCCGCCAGTCCAATTTTTATGGGCAGGCGGCAGACTTTATCGGAGAAATAATGAAAAAGTTTATACTAATGACCATGCTGGCAGGCTTTGCTGCGATGCTTTCTGGATGCCTAGAGCCGACCTCACGTTCTATGGGCGCTACGCTGATGCCCTCGCCTATTATGCACAAGCTCACTCCTGACACCACCACGTCTAACATCTCGATTGGAGCTACCGGTTTTGGAGGATTTACAGACAACGAATACAATGTTCGAAATTTAACCGCCTTTGGCGGGAGCCTTGATTTTACCTATCACATCAGCGGATCAAACCCTTTCTTTATAAATGTCGCCGTAGGTGGATTGGGTGGTTCGCTCAAGTTTAGTTGCGATACCGAAAACAGTTCTAATTGCACCGCATTCCTCCACGATTCCTATGCGCAATGGCTCGTCTCAGACGAAGGTCAAAAAAGCTATAGCTTCTGGAATACGCAGGAACGTATTCTGGCAGGATTCGATTTCTCTGCCGAGTACATTATTATCGGCTTAGCAGGTGGATTCCAGTTCTTTCAGGGAGCCTCCAAATACGACGACATGCGTAAAAAGCTAAACGACGACCATATAGCGCATGATATTGACGGAAAGCGCGACTATGGCGTTGTCATGGCCTACTGGCTTGGTTTCTACATGGGTGACCACGGCAAGTATGGGAACCTTGTCGCCGAATTGGACATATTGCACAAGGACGGTCTAGACAACTGGACTACATCAAACAAACTAACCTACACGCACACGACAGGATTCTTTGCGGGCATAGCTAGCAACAGTCTGATTGCCTGGACGGTTTATGCAGGCAAGCGTTTCGACTTCTAACGAAATCCCCGTTGTTTTGAATAAAATAAAAAGGGCTGCGTTAAAACGCAGCCCTTTTTGCTGTAAAGGCATGTCGCGGCAAAGCCGCGACAGTCGCAATTACTTGAGGGTCTGAACCTGCACGTCCCAGCTCTGGTTGCCAAGAGCGATACGGTAAGTGCTTGCGGCACCAGCCTTCATGTTCTTGGTGTCCACTGCCGGAGCGGCATTCGGGTCCTTCTTCGGCACGCCAATGTGGCGGTTGCCCTTGAGGAATTCGATACCCTTGTTGCCAGCCTTCGTCTGGAGGCAGCCCGTGATGAAGATGGTTTCGTCGGTGACCGGCAGACCATTTTCTTCGAGGAGAGCCTTGGCCTTCGGAATACCCGGTTCGAGGATTTCTTCGGCACACTGGACGCCCGGATAGGCTTCCTTGAACGGCTTCATGTTGAACTGGTCGGCAGCGATCTTCACGAGTTCCGGATCCGGTTCGCAAGGAGTCTTGCCCTGGTAGCCGAGGAGCATCTTGCCGTAGCCTTCGGTCATCTTGAACCAAGTACCGCGACCGGCAGCCTGGTTCAGGGTGTTCATGTAAGCCTGCTGGAAGTAGAACTGAGAAACCGGCGTCACGGAAGAAGCAAAGCCACCGCGGCGGACACATTCACTCATGTTCTCGATAACCTTCGGGAACAGGTGGAAGGTCTTGGTTTCGCGCATCATGAGGGTGTTGGCGGTAAGAGCGCCACCCGGCATGGGGCTGAAG
>CACWJY010000003.1 GCA_902761355.1 Fibrobacter succinogenes
GGTCAGAGTGGTTTTGCCGTGGTCAACGTGGCCGATGGTGCCGATGTTGCAGTGCGGCTTGCTTCTGTCAAAATGTTCTTTTGCCATGATTCTATCTCCAATTAGTGAGAGCCCAGATCGGGAGTCGGACCCGAGACCTCTTCCTTACCAAGGAAGTGCTCTACCACTGAGCTACCTGGGCTTATAGCCCGCTGATGCGCTCTCCGCATCAGCGGGCATTTTATCGTGGGCCGTCGTGGTTTCGAACCACGGTAGGCGTAAGCCAACGGATTTACAGTCCGTCCCCTTTAACCACTCGGGCAACGACCCATTATGTCGAGCCAAAGATAGGAATCGAACCTACGACCGGCTGATTACAAATCAGCTGCTCTACCAGCTGAGCTACTTTGGCATATCCTATTTTCATTACTGTAGATAGGAGTGGACCAAATTTAATAAGTTTTTCCCTGTTTTGTCAACGATTTTTGCCGTTTTTTTCAAAAAAAATTGTTTTTTTTCGAGAAAAGTGTAAACATAACGGATAAAAGAGTGTGAATAGATTGTGAATAAAACAAAAATGGATTTTTTTGCCGTATTTCACGCCTCTCCGAGACTAAAAATAGTCACACGAAGCATCGCACATTTCTTTCCACTCCTCTTTCATCTGGCTAGTCGTTGCCCCATTGTTAACCGGCCCCTCCATCGATACGACGGACCCATTGCACGTTACCGTAGCCCCCATCATTTTTCTTTTATATTCTTCGCACATATCATCCATATAGTCCTGCACATAGTAACTAACCTCCGGCCCATTGGCCTCCATAGTTACCAGACCTTTGCCATACATTGCATTCACATCAAAGACAAACGATATAGTGGCAGTGAGCGACTCCCCATCTTTCGAGCCCGTCATTCCCATCACAAGCGAGACCTGGTTTCCATTCGAATACACGCTACAGGAAGTGCCGATACTCGCACCTGGTTCATCGGTAGGACAAGAGCGCTGTTTTTGGTATTCCACCGTTCCATTGCCAGCTCCAGGCAAGACATTTGCCGAAGCAGGAAGCGTGCTTTTTTGATTAAAGTTCCCAAAGCCTTCCGAAGAAGGGCCTGTTGACGCATCACCGGAACCAGAACATGCTCCAAGAACAGCGGCCAAGGCCAGAAAAGGCAATAAACGTTTCATTTGTTTACCTCCGTAAAAAAAGTGAATCACATACAAAATATATTATAAAAAGCCATATCGAGCAAAGTCTCTAAGATAAATTGTAAAAATAGGCCTCCTTTTTATATATTTAACATATGGAAATTTGCACTTTCAAACATACAGCTCATATCGAAGTCCGCTATGCGGAAACCGACCAGATGGGAATCGTCCACCACTCCGTTTATGCCGTGTGGTTCGAACAGGCCCGCACCGAATTTTTCCGCATGGCCGGCGCAAGCTACGCCGACATGGAAGCCGAAGGCTTTGCCGCGCCCGTCCTTGAACTAAACGTCAGGTTCAGGCAGCCCACCCACTACGGAGAATTCGTAGACATCGAAACCACCCTGGTCCGCGAAGGCAGCCTCAAGTTCCGCTTTGAATACAAGGTGTTCGTGAACGGGAACCTCTGCACCACCGGATCTTCGTTACACTGCATGACCAAGGGCGGACGCCCCACACGCGACCTGCCGAGCGGTTTCAACAAGCTTGAATTCGTGAACGAGTAATCTTAACACTTTGGACATAAAGAGGAGACAATATGACATTCACTAAACTTGCATGGATTTCTATTCCGTTAGCCTTTTGGGCATGCACCGATTCATCCACGGGCACAACCTCTTGGACCAGTGCCAACACCGCCTCAAACGAAAGCAACTACGGAAATCTGATTTACGAGCGTCACGCCCTCGCTGACTCCCTTATAAACAGGGAATGCAAAGTCTATGCGACCGATTCGAAAGTCGTCTATTTGGCCACGACCGTCGCCGATTTCATGGATCCCTTTGTCATTTTTTCAGAAATCGACATCTCGGGAAAAATGAAAGTCAGGGACGAGTTACACTCAACAGACCCCCTATATGGAGAAGCGCTGCAAGAACAGTGCCTTGCAATAAAACAGTCTTATTCCGGCCTCATTAACCCACTCGTCACCTGCTCGGACACTGCGGTAGTCGCCTCTGCCGAAAGCAACGTAGTCAGGACTCTTGACGAAATCAAGGCGTACGTCAACAGCTCTTGCGACAACTTTATACAACAGATAGAAGAAGGCTCCTACGAAAAAGCCCAGTCCTGCACGGTTGACTACGTTGGGAACGTCGCTTACTTAAGCGCAATCTATCCAAATAAGGGAGCCTCCGTCAAGGCAACATTCTTAGAAGACGGCTCGGTCCTTTGGGAAGAATCCTATACGGGAATCAGCACACTGTTCCTTCAGGCCTGCGAAAGCCATAAGGGCAAGGAATACATTTCTGACGTTCTCTGCGAAGGAACAACACTTTCGTATAGGGAAACCAGAATGGGAATTTCCTTCGATAAGCTCATATCGGCCTTGAAATTCAGCTGCTACATGCTCAATCACGGACTTGTACCTTTCGAAGAGATGCTTTTCGAAGAATAAAGTCAAAAGCCGAAAAATTTCCACACCCCATATCAGAACGGCTTGACAGGATTCTTGAAATAGTATACATTTGTACACAGAAATAAAGATACTGCATTTGGATTATGGACCAGCCGCTCGCCGAAAGATTACGCCCTAGAAACCTAGATGAATTTTTAGGCCAGAACAAGATTCTGGGCGAGCAGAGCCTGTTGCGCAAGAGTCTCGAAAACGACAACGTGCCGAGCATGATTTTCTGGGGCCCGCCGGGCTGCGGAAAGACGAGCCTCGCCCACGTGATTCGTCAACACACCAAGAAGGCGTTTGTCGCCCTTTCGGCTGTCGCTAGTGGCGTCAAGGAAGTCAAGGAAGTCCTGGCAGATGCCCGCAAGATGAAGGGCATGTTCAAGGACACGATTCTCTTTATCGACGAAATTCACCGCTTTAACAAGGGGCAGCAGGATGCGCTGTTGGGTGCCGTCGAAGACGGCACGGTGACGCTCATTGGCGCCACCACCGAGAACCCGGGGTTCGAGGTCAACAGCGCTTTGCTTAGCCGCTGTCAGCTGATTCTTTTCGCACCCTTGAGCAAAGATGACTTGCGCACACTGATATTCAGCGCCTTGCGCGATCACCCTCGCGGCCTGCAACTTAAAGATGTAGAAGTAGAAGAAGCGGTTGTAGACAAGCTAATTGCACAGTCCGATGGTGACGCACGATTCCTGCTGAATCAAATTGAATGGATTGGCAAGAATTTAGGCGACAAGAAAGTCATCGACGAAAAGCTCCTCGAAGAATTCCAATACAAAAAGCCCCTGCGTTACGACAAGGGCGGCGAAGAGCATTACAACCTGATTTCGGCTTTGCACAAATCAGTACGCGGTTCAGATCCCGACGCAGCCCTTTATTGGCTGCACCGCATGCTACAAGGTGGCGAAGACCCTCGTTTTATTTTGCGCAGGCTTATGCGCATGAGCATGGAAGATATCGGCCTTGCCGACCCGAACGCGCTTTTGCTTGCCACTAGCGCACGCGAGGCCTACGACTTTATGGGCATCCCCGAAGGACTCATTGCTCTTGACGAACTCGCGATTTACCTATCGCTCGCCCCCAAGAGCAACAGTGTGGAACTTGCCGGCATGGCCGCAGACCGCATTGTAAAACAGACGGGAACCCTCCCCGTCCCCCGCGCCTTCCGCAATTCAGTTACGAAGGTCGGCGAAAAATTGGGCTACGGAATCGACTACCAGTACGATCACGACAGCCCCGGCGCATATTCTGCTCAAGAACACCTGCCCAAGCAACTCGAAGGCACCGAGATTTACCAGCCCAAGCCCTACGGCAAGGAAAAGCAACTCGGCGAAAGACTTGCGCAACTCAAGCAGATTAAGCGAGAGAAGAAAAATTCCTAAACGACCGAAAGAATCGTTCCGGCAAAACGCCGAGGAATAAAAAAAACTGCTAATTTGCGCTAATCAATAGCTTTTTCCTATACCAATGATATAGGCAAATCCTATTAGTAAGAAAATTGTAAGAAATAATCCTACCGCATCCAATTATTCCCTGTTGTTTTGGTAGGAATTTATTTCTACTTTATTTTCTGTCTTATAAAGAAAAATTAAAACTGAATAACGAACAATCCTTGTTTTTCAATTATTAATTTTTCAACGTTAACTATTAATTTCAACTGTGCCCTAAGCGCAAAAGAGGACTTCCAAATGTCTAAAATCTATACCTCTGCCGACCAGCTTATCGGTCATACCCCGCTCCTCGAACTCACCCACATCGAAGAAGGTCTCGGAGCAAAGATTCTTGCCAAGCTCGAATACTTCAACCCCGCCGGCTCCGTGAAGGACCGCGTCGCCAAGGCCATGCTCGATGACGCCGAACAGAGCGGCAAGCTCAAGGCCGGCTCCGTAATCATCGAACCGACTTCGGGCAACACCGGTATCGGTCTTGCATCTGTCGCCGCCGCCCGCGGTTACCGCATCATCATCGTGATGCCCGAAACCATGAGCGTAGAACGCCGCCAGATTATGAAGGCTTACGGTGCAGAACTCGTGCTCACCGAAGGTGCCAAGGGCATGAAGGGCGCTATCGAAAAGGCCGACGAACTTGCGAAGGAAATTCCGAACAGCTTTATTCCGGGCCAGTTCGTAAACCCGGCAAATCCGGCCGCCCACAAGGCTACCACCGGTCCCGAAATCTGGGAAGACACCGATGGAAAGGTCGACATCTTCGTGTCCGGCGTAGGTACTGGCGGTACAGTAACTGGCGTAGGCGAATACCTCAAGTCCAAGAATCCGAATGTGAAGATTATCGCTGTTGAACCGGCAAGCTCTCCGGTACTCTCCAAGGGTACTGCCGGCGCCCACAAGATCCAGGGCATTGGCGCAGGCTTTGTTCCTGACACCTTGAACACCAAGATCTATGACGAAGTCATCGCGGTCGAAAACGAAGCTGCTTTCGAAGCCGGTCGTGAAATCGGCAAGAAAGAAGGCGTGCTCGTGGGCATTTCTTCTGGTGCCGCCCTCTGGGCCGCCAAGGAACTCGCCAAGCGTCCCGAAAACAAGGGCAAGACGATTGTCGCCCTCCTCCCGGATACCGGCGACCGTTACCTTTCTACCGCCCTCTTCGCTGAATAACGCCGAAGGATCCTAAACAAGATTACGGCTTCTGGGAACTTTCCCGGAAGCCTTTTAATTGAATTGCTATATTTGGCAACGCCTTTTATAGAAATCGTTGTACGGAGAACGATATGCAGACAAAACGGATTTTGACGATTCAGGATATTTCCTGCGTGGGACAGTGCTCGCTGACCGTGGCGCTCCCCGTCATTTCCGCTTGCGGCGTCGAGGTGGGCGTACTCCCCTCCGCCTTGCTCTCGAACCATACCGCCGGTTATTCGGGCTGGACCTTTCGCGACCTGACCGATGACATTCCCGAAATCAGCGCCCGCTGGAAAAAAGAAAATGTCAAGTTCGACGCATTCTATACCGGCTACCTGGGCAGCACCAAGCAAATAGACTACGTGCGCGACATCATCAATACCGACGGCAATCCCGGCGCACTCAAGATTATCGATCCCGCCATGGCCGACAACGGAAGGCTATACCCCGGTTTTGAAGCGGAATTTGTGGATTCCATGAAAACCCTGGTGGCAGAAGCCGACTTTATCTTGCCGAACATTACCGAGGCGGCCCTGCTGACTGGCACCGAATACAAAGAAGTCTACGACGAAGCCTACGTTGTCGACGTGTGCAAAAAGCTCTCTGCCCTAGGCGCAAAAGTTATCGTGCTCACAGGTATCGGATACGACAGCGAATCTTCGGGCGTGGTGATTTACGAACAAGGTAAGCTGAATTATTATCGTCACAAAAAAATTCAGGGAGGCCGCAACGGCACAGGCGATATTTACGCCTCTGTATTCGTTGGCGCCCTGATGCGCGGAATTTCGACTTACGACGCGGCAAGGCTTGCGGCCGACTTCGTAGTAAAAGCCATCGAAAACACGCTAGGCGATGAAGATCACTGGTACGGAGTAAAATTCGAACCCGCAATCCCCTGGCTTGCAACTACTATCGAAAAACTCGCCACCCCGAACTAAAAATCAGGGTGCCACATACAAATTAAATTTCAATTAGAATTCCGGCTTGCACGTAGGCATAGCCATGGCCATCGTGGTCCAGGAACTGGTAGCCGCCCATCAGCATGATGGACGAATAGTCGCCGTTTTTAATGTCGAGGCCACCACCAGCGCGCCAAAACATCTGGTGATCCGAGCCAAAAAGGTAGCCCCAGTCACCGGTCGCCACGGGGAGCGTGCGGCTACCGATAGGGAGTCGCACCCATACGCTGCCCGAAACAGGAATCAGACCGACGTTGTCGATTTCCTGATAGCCGGTGCCCACGCCAAAAAAGAGCATCTGGTCAATCGGATACCACCAGTGGCCAAAAACATTCAGGTTGAACTTTCCCATTTCGCTCACATGGTTGACAATACCACCCTGAACATCCATGGTGAACGCACTTGCCGGAACTGCAGCAAAAGCCAAAGCAAACAGAATGGCCGTAAGAATCTTTTTCATTCGTCACTCCTTGCTTCACGTGCCCAGCCACCGCTCTTTTCTGGCTTGAACGCCATAAAGAAGCCCTTGAGCATCGCATAGTTCATCGACAAGAAATAGTAGCCGTTCGGAACAATCTTGAACAGCGCGACCAACAAGCCAAGAGTCATCGCGCCAAAGAAAACCTGATAGAAAAGACCGCTCGTGAGCAATAGTGCATTAGTGATAAACAGCAGAATCAAGATATGCGGCGAGAACCAACGCAAAATCTTGTGCGAGAAGAACAGGTACGCAAGCATCGGACGCAACGGGTTCAACAGCGGCAAGTACGAGAACAGGAAATTGAAATTCGCACGGCCGATACGCACCTTGCGGCGGAATTCGCCACTTGATTCCTTGGAAGTCTGCTCGGTACCGATAGCGCTTGTCACGAAGGTGCAGTAGAAACCTTTTTCGAGAACCTTGGTCGTCACGAAGAAGTCATCCATCACACTCTTCTTGACGGGGAGTTCCGTATAAAGCTCACGGCGAATGGCGTAGAGAGCGCCGTTGCCGCCAATCAGCATATCAAGCACACCCTCGAACTTCTTAATTTCGGATTCCAGATCCCAATAGGAACTTTCGCCACGGCCCAAAGTGGAACCGCTCTTATCAGAAAGAATCAAGTGACCGCAGGCGCAACCGATTTTCTTGTCCTGAAACGGAATCACCAGCTTTCGTACCACATTCGGGAAAAACATCGTATTCGCGTCACAGAAAAGCAGAATGTCATTCTTTGCGATTTTATGCAGGCGGTTGAGCATGGCAGCCTTGCCCGCATTCTTTGGAGCCTTGACGAGTGTAATCCCCTTGTCGGCATAACGTGCAATAATCTCGGCGGTCTTGTCGGCAGAGCCGTCATCGCCAATCAGCACTTCGAGCTTTTCTTTGGGGTAGTCCAGCTCCAGGATGTTCTGAATCTTGCGTTCAATCACGGCCTCTTCGTTAAAGGCCGAAATCAGAATCGACACCGTCGGAAGTTCTACGTCACCCTTTTCCGGAGACTTGCGACGCTTAAAAATTTCACTCACAAACGGGAGCGTCATTGGAAAAAGCAGGTAGCAATGCACCAACAACAGGAGCAAAGCCCAAAATGCTACTTGTACATAAAAAAGGAATTGTTCGCTCATCTTGAAATCCACTCCTTTTCTTTTTCGAGGAATTGGCGCAACATAAACAGCAGCTCTTGCGGCGTCATGGAATCCGTCACCGTGAGAATGCTCATGCCCTTGGGCGCCACCAACACAAACGCCGGGAGCGCATGGAGTTCCCACACATCAAAGTAGCAGCGTTGCACCGTTTTCTTTTGGCCATCGCATACGATAGAATCTTGAGATTCCGCATCAAGCCTGACCGCATAAAACCGGGTATTCAAAAGCGACGCCACCGTCGGGTCGCTGTAGACATTTGCATCCATGACGCGGCACGGTATGCACCAGTCCGCATACAGGTCCACAAAAATAAGCTTCTGGTCAGACTTTGCCTTTTCCATTGCCTGGGAGTAGTCCATCCAGTGCACCAGCGACTTTTTGGCAGTCGCCTTTTTCATGGGAACAGCATCGTTTTTTGCAGGTGCCGCAAACGCGACCGCACACAACACCAGCAACAGGAAAATCATTCCTCGCAAAGACATTCTCATCAGTGCACTCCTCCCTTATGCGCAGGCATCTGAGACTGCGCCCTTTTAGGGACATTCACCATTTTAGGCGCAGGATTTTTCGGAGCATTTTTAGCATCATCAGCAGCATTTGGCTCCGAAGGAATCGCCAACAGCGAAT
Organism: Fibrobacter succinogenes; assembly: GCA_902761355.1. Lineage (GTDB taxonomy): Bacteria > Fibrobacterota > Fibrobacteria > Fibrobacterales > Fibrobacteraceae > Fibrobacter > Fibrobacter succinogenes_M. The sequence goes on from CACWJY010000003.1 coordinate 8,446, forward strand.
CGATACGGGCGTTCACCGCCTTCTGGAACGGCACCCACTGAAGTTCGTCACTCAAGATTTCGTCGGTCTTGGCAAGGAACTGTTCGCGGGTGTAACCCGCCGCCTTCAGGGCGTCTTGACGCACCAGACGGGCCTGTGGAGAATCCTTGCCATATGTGAGTTCTGCAACGCGCAGTTCCACAAACAAGTTCACAAACTTCTGGTCGACCGTAACTTCACCACTACAGCCGCTCATGCCAAAAGCCGCACTAAAAAGCAAAGCGGCTACAAGAAGATGCCGGATCAAGTCCGGCATGACACGCGGGCCTGATAAAAGTTTTCCGACATTCCTCAACATATCTACAGCACTCGATTACTGATTGTTTTCTTCTAGGGCGTTTTCGAAAAGGCCTTCCACGTATTCGGCCTTGCTAAAGGGTACCAGCTGATCGATGCGTTCGCCCATACCAATCCAGCGGATAGGAATCTGCAGCGAACTTGCAATCGAAAGCACCGCGCCGCCACGGGCCGTACCATCGAGCTTGGTCACCACGAGGCCGGTGAGCGGGAAACTCTGGTTGAAGATTTTCGTCTGATTGATGGTGTTCTGTCCGGTGTTGCCGTCGATGACAAGCCACATATCGTGCGGCATCGCCGGATCCACCTTCTTGATGACACGGACAATCTTCTTGAGTTCTTCCATCAGGTAGTCTTTATTGTGCAGACGGCCGGCGGTATCAATCAGCACCACGTCGCAGCCGCGGGCCACCGCCGCATTGCAGGCATCAAAAGCCACTGCCGCCGGGTCGGAACCTTCCTGGTGCTTCACGAACTCGGCACCAGAGCGCTCCGCCCAGGTTTCAAGCTGGTCAATAGCCGCTGCACGGAACGTATCGCAAGCGGCAATCATCACCTTCTTGCCCTCGTCCTTGAGGCGGGCGGCAAGCTTGCCGATGGTGGTCGTCTTTCCGGCACCATTCACGCCGATGACCAGGACCACATGCGGCTTGCCCTTGAGTTCGAACGGCGGAGGGTCCTTCAAGAGGCGTTCCGCTTCGCTACGCATGATGTCGAGCACCTGTTCGGTCGTGAGCGACTTGCCCAGAGCCTGTTCACGAAGCGCATCGGTCAGCAAAAATGCGGCCTCGACGCCCACGTCGGCCTTGATCAGGTGTTCCTCGAGCTCTTCAAGAGTATCGTCTGTAATTTTTCCGGCACCGACAATTCCCTTGAGTTCGCCCATCAGGGCGTCGCGGGTCTTGGCAAGGCCGCTCTTAATGGCAGAAAAAAGTCCCATCAGAAAAATTCCGTAAAAACGTTAAACCAGGCTTTCAACCTTGTCGACCAGGCCGTAGGCCTTGGCCTCTTCGGCACTCATGAAGTTGTCGCGTTCGGTGTCGCGGTCGATTTCTTCCATGGTGTGTCCAGACGTTTCGGCAAGGATCTTGCCCGTAATGTTACGGATACGGAGCATTTCTTCGGCCTGAATCTGGATGTCGCTTGCAGGAGCGACAATTTCACCGTGAATGAGCGGCTGGTGAATCATGATGCGGGCATTCGGCCACGCCACACGCTTGCCCTTGGCCCCCGAAGTCAAAAGCACGGCACCCATCGAGGCTGCCTGGCCGCAGCAAACCGTGACCACATCACTCTGGATAGCGTTCATGCAGTCATAAATGGCAAGACCACTGGAAATCACGCCACCCGGGCTATTGATAAAGAAATAGATATCGTCGTGATTCAGCGAGTCCAGGTACAGGAGCTGTTTGACGATGCGTTCGGCACTTTCGTCATCGACACCGCCCCACAAAAAAATCTTGCGCTTGGAAGCGAGAAATTCTTCGGCCTTCTTCATGATTTCGGAAGGGGCCTTCTCATTCTTTTCGTTGCAATCAGCCATAAATAATCCTTTTTGTTCCATTATAATTTAGAAAAATCAACATGTCCGCGAGATTGCGGATAGAGCCATTCCAAGCCATTTACCCCTTCAAGGTCAAGGTGACAGGGAACATCGAATAACAAAACAAGTCTTCCTCGTCTGAAAAGAGTATTTCTATATTTGCGCGCATGCCCATGGATTCCGCAAAATACCTCGTGGGGCTTGTTGGCCCCGAAGTCCTCGAAGCCGCCGAAAAAGACCTCTTTCACCCGGTGCGCCTAGACCTGGACTGTTGCGGTGCGCTCGAAATCCGCTACGATTTTTTCGACGAATCGGAGTGGGTTAATTTGTCTAAAAGAGTCCGCAGTATCGCTCCGGACAAGTTGCAGATAGGAACCATCCGGCTAAAGCGCGACGGCGGCAAATTTGCCGATACACGCGCCATCGAACGCCTAAAGTTGTGGGAAACCATTCTTGGTGCAGACCAAGTCCCCGAATGGCTCGACCTGGAACGCGACTGCCTTAACGATTTCAAGGCGCTCAACGACATGGCCCGCCCCAAGGGCGTAAGCCTGCTTATCTCGGAGCACAACTTTGTGCGCATTCCAAACGAAATCGAACTAGAGGCCTTTGCCGGCGACGTCAAGCGCGTTGGCGCCCAGGGGCTAAAGATTGCCGCCATGAGCAACTCCGACAACGACTGTGACCGCCTATACAAGTTCGCAAAGAAATTCAGCAAAAAATTCCAGATGTTCGCCGCCTTCGGCATGGGCGAAACGGGCAGGGTAAGCCGCCTGTGGTCCCTTAAAGAAGGCTGCAACCTTACTTACGGGTCTATCGGACGCTCCGAGGCCCCCGGCCAGATAGACGTCTCGATTATGGACCGGGCGCTGGACCAGTTCGAAAGCATGAACTCCCAGATAGAAATTTTGGCGTTTTTGAACCAATTTTAAGGTTTTTTGATATTTTTTTCGTTCATAAGGGCCATTTTACGCCCGAACGGCATTTTTTTTACTAAATATCTATAGAGATATTCAAAAAGGAAGTCATTATGCGCCTTTCCGAAAGGTTTGTCGACAATTGCATTCTGATTAACTCCAAGAGCTCGTCCAAGGAAGAAATCCTGAACGAACTCGTGGATACGCTTTGCAGTGCCTACAAATTGGACCACCGCAATGAAATCTTTGATGCCGTATGGACTCGCGAACAGAGCCGTTCCACCGGTATCGGTTGTGGACTGGCCGTACCCCACGCCAAGATTGACTGCGTGGACCGCATGTGCATGGCTGCCGCCACCATCGAGAACGGGCTGGATTTTGCCTCGTTCGACGGTGAACCGGTGTACCTGATTATCCTGATCGTAAGCCCCGGCAATACCGTAGGACCGCACCTCAAGGCCCTCTCCTCTGTCAGCCGCCTTTTGGCCGACGGTGGTGTCCGCAAGGACCTGATTGCTTCCAAGGACCCGGCCGAATTCCTGACCATCCTCCGCGCTGCCGAAGACAAATACCTGTAACCGCCCCTTGACAGCCTAGAAAAAGTTTTCTATAATTGCGCCTACCTCGGACGGTTAGCTCAGTTGGTTTAGAGCGCTGCTTTCACACGGCAGAGGTCACTGGTTCAAATCCAGTACCGTCCACTCAAAAGGCTTCCTACCCCGGAGGCTTTTTTTGTTTGATGGTCGATTTTGTTATTTTGTCGGTGCAACGGATAAATGTCTTTACGCATCTAAAGAGCATGATCAACAACAGAGCTTTATATACCGGAATCCTCGCGGCCGCCGTCCTGTGGACCTCGAGCCTCGCCCAGAGCACCTGGACGCTCGAAGACTGTCTTAAGCAGGCCAAAAAGGCGAGCCTCAAGCTGGAATCCGCAAAACTCCGCGAACAGTCTGCCGAAATTTCTGTAAAGCAGGCCAAGTCGGGCAACTCCCCGACCGTAAGCGCGAGCATCCAGAACACGCTCTACGACCACCCCTTTGTCGACAACGAAGACCACTACCGCCTGAACCTCGGGATTTCGGGGTCCTATACGCTGTGGGACGGCGGAGCCACCAGCCTGAACGTAGAATCCAAGACGCTTTCTAAAGAAGCGACCGCCCTTGCCACGCAGCAGACCGAACGCAGCGTGCAAGAAAGCGTACTGAACGCCTACATGAGCCTGCTCGCCGCAAACGAGAATCTGCGTACGGCAGATGCTTCGGTAGAACTCGCACAAGCGGAATTCGAACACTACAGCAAGCTGTTTGACGCCGGTTCCATTACCAAGAAAGACCTAACCCAGTCGCAATCCAACGTGCTGCAGAAGCAGACCTCGCAGCTGACCGCCCAGCTCTCCGTCAGCACTGCCAAGACGACACTCCGCCAACTTCTGGAACTTGACGACAGCGCCGATTTCCAGATAACCGCCCCCGAAACAAGTATCGAGAACCCCGATTCGCTCCCGCCGCTCCCCGACTACGCGCAACTCAAGGCCGACGCACAAAACGCGAACCCCGGCCTAAAGTCAGACAGCATCTCTGTCCGCGCCGCGCAAAAGAACACCCAGGTCGCCGGCAAGGGCAGCTCCATTACCGTGACCCTCGGGGCAAACTCCAGCACCGGCCTGCAGGCATGGAAATCCAAAGCCTACAAGGACCAGCTCAAGTACGGTTGGCAAAACTCGATAACGCTCGGCATCAACATCCCGATTATCGACGGCGGCGCCACCGCGAACAAGGTGCTACAGGCCCAGGTCAGCGAGACCGAATCGCAGGTGAGCCTCAAAGAAGACCTCAAGACCCTCGAAAATAACATCGAAAAGCTCTACCTGAACGCCGTGAGCGCCGACATGCAGTGGAAATCGGCCATATTGCAGGTCGAGGCCGAAAACGAGGCCCTTTCCGTCGCCGAGGAACAGCGCAACGCCGGTTCACTCACCTACACCGACTTCCTGACCCAGAAAAACAACCTGGAAAAGGCAAAAATCACGCTCACCAACGCCAAGTACACAAGCCTGCTCTCTAGAAAGCTGCTGGAGCTTTACCAGGGAAAGCTGGATTATTAGTTTTACAAGACGATACTCGCAAAAAGAAACATTGAATGTTGCGCCCCTGAAACAAGGGGCGTTTCTTTTTGGATAAAGCAACCGTCATGAACTGCCCCAAGGCTGCATTTGGCATGCAATTCTGCTGTTTTACGCCGCGCAAAAAAAATTGGCATGCCTTTTGCTACTAAGGGGGTGTAAACAAAAACAGGGTGCCAAGCCGAGGCAAACCGCCAAAGATTGGACCCACATCCAAAGAGGTTAAAATTATGACACAGTTTATTCCGAGCACTTTCTACGGTATCCAGAACTTCCTTGACAACTTGAACGCCTGCAACGCCCAGAACGAATGCTGCTACACGCCCAAGGCCGACTACTATGAAGTCGACAACGGCTTCATGCTCGAAGTCGAGCTCCCGGGCGTTAAAAAGGAAGACTTGGACATCCAGGTCGAAAAGAACATCATCACCGTCAAGGCAACCCGTGCCCGCAAGGAAAGCAAGTGCACCTACGAACGCAGCTTCCGCCTGGCCGACGACATTGACACCGAGAACATCAAGGTCTCCCTCGAAAACGGTGTGTTGTCATTCGCCCTGTCGAAAAAGCAGGCTGCGGCAGCCCGCAAGCTGACAATCGACTAACCATTGTTCTCCATCACACTCCTAAAGCAAAAGAAGGTCCCTCACGGGGCCTTCTTTTAGTTTGTATTCAGCTTGCTTTCAGAAAGCGACTACCGCTTGCCATCACGTCTGTAACGTTCGATGCATTCCTGATAGAAGTCGAAGGTCTGCTTGGCAATCGACTTCCAGCTAAACACGTCGATGGCGCGCTTACGGCTGACTTCGCCCATTTTCTTCGCCAGTTCCGGATTTTCAAGAATCTTGTTGAGTTTGTTCGCAAAATCAGTCTGGAATGCCTTCGGGTCGGCCGGTTCAAAATCCGTTTCGGACTTGGCCTTGAGCGGAACCAGGAATCCGGTTTCGCCGTCCACGATGATTTCGGGAATGCCGCCCACCGCAGATCCCACCACCGGAGTGCCGCAGCTCATGGCTTCGAGGTTGATGATGCCGAAAGGTTCGTAGAGCGAAGGCGTTGCAAACACGGTCGCATGGCTGTAAAGCACGCGGAGTTCTTCGTGCGGAACGGCTTCCTGAATCCAGACCACGCCGTCGCGAGTCTTCTGCACTTCTTCAATGAGCGACTTGCATTCATCGGCAAGTTCGATGGTATCGGGAGCGCCGGCGCAGAGCACCACCTGGGCACTCTTGTCGATCTGCGGAATCGCCTGAATCAGCTGGCTGATGCCTTTCTGGCGTGTGATGCGGCCCACGAACAGCACATACGGACGCTTCGGGTCGACGCCCCACTTTTCGAGGATTTTTTCATCGAAAGTCGGAGCATAAAAGTCCGGATCGATTCCGTTGTAAATCACCTTCACGCGGTCTTCGGGAACACCGTAAAGTTTCATCACGTCGCGCTTCATGCCCTCACTCACGGCAATCACGCCATCGGCCGCATCGTAAGCAGTGCGTTCAATCCAGCAACTCATGGCGTAGCCACCATCGCCCAACTGCTCGGCCTTCCACGGACGGTGCGGTTCGAGTGAATGCGTCGTGAGAATCAGCGGGCACTGCAAAAGACGGCTGGCGAGCACGCCGCCAAAATGGCTGTACCATGTATGACAGTGAATGACATCGATATTGTCAAGCGCGGCGGCCCACTGGAGGTTAATGTCCAGCGGCTTGAAAATCTTCTGGAATCGGTCATCGTGCGGGTTCAAGCCCAGCTTGCGAGAAAACCCGATTGCACGGATATTGTCCTTGTCTTCGTCTTGCACGCCAAAGCAGCGCGCCTCGATGTGGCAAAGCTTCGCAAGTTCCTGCGTCAGGAACTTAACATGGATACCTGCGCCGCCATAAATTTCCGGCGGGAATTCGTTCGTCAAAATTGCTGCATTCATAATTCAGTTATCAATAAGAAGTTAAAAGTAAACCGTGGTTAGAAACTAGGGGTTAGTTTTCGTCGATAATTATAAAAAACAAGACCATCTCAAGCACATTCGATACACCCAAAAACAAAAAAATTTCTGTATACACAAACTAATTTCGCCCTTCGAAATGTTGCTTTTATGTTACAAATTCTATATTTGGCGCAAAAATAATCAAAAAGGAGTCAAAAATCATGTATTCCAAATACATTCTTCCCGCATTGCTTTGCGGCGCTGCCATTCTGGGCATCACCGCTTGCGGCGACGATGTCATTAACGTAGACAAGAACAATGTCTACTCCGTCACCGACAGCCTCGACAGCCTCGACTGTACCAAGGACAACGAAGGGCAAGTGACCCTCGTCAAGGAAACAGGCAAGATGTACACCTGTTCCGAAGGCGAATGGAAAATTATGAACGGAACGGACGCCGTGAACCTGCGCTGCCATTCCGACTTGCTGAAAGACTCCAGCGGCTACACGATTATATGCGACGGTGACACCATCGGCACCGTGTACAACGGCAAGAACGGCGTAAACGGCATCAACGGCAAGAACGGCGAAAATGGTATCAACGGCAACAGCTGCACCATGAGCAGCAACAGCGACAGTTCCGCAACCATCAAGTGCGGCGAGCTCTCGTTCACCGTCCACAACGGCGAAAAGGGCGATCCGGGCGCCAACGGCGAAAACGGCGAGAACGGTGAAAACGGCAGCAGCTGCACCATGAGCAGCAACAGCGACAGTTCCGCAACCATCAAGTGCGGCGACAAGACCTTTACCATCAAGAACGGTCTCAACGGCCTCCAGGGCGAACAGGGAATCCAAGGCCCCAAGGGCGACAAAGGCGATAAAGGCGACCAGGGAGAACCGGGTATCAACGGAACGAATGGCCTTAATGGTAAGGACGCCAACGTAGACAGCCTTTCCGAAGTCATCACGGCCGCTATCCTGAAGAACGTTTCTGAAAGCCTCGAAAAGCAGGTCAAGGAAGAAGCCGGCAAGCTCGAAAATCGCGCTGACAGCGTCCAGACGGCCATGAAGGAAAACCTCGCCCAGGAACTCAAGGACAGCACCTCAAGCATCAGCAAGAATCTGGAAACCACGCTCAAAACCATCATCGAAAGCAAGATTGCGGATGAGCAGAGCAAGTTACTCGAAACCCTGAATACCAAGAGTGACGACATCCAGAAAAATTTGAACGAACAGGTAGAAACGCTGACGACCCAAATCACCGAAGAACTCAGCGGCTCGCTCACCAAAACACTTACAACCCTTATCGAAAACAAGATCGCAGAAGAACAGTCCTCTCTTGAAGAGACATTAAATACCAGCCTCGAAAACCAGGTGGAAGCCCTCAAGGATGAAGTCACCAAGGAACTCAAGGAATCCCTTACCGATAGCCTGACCAAGAGTCTGACCAAGAGCCTGACCGAAAGTCTCGCTTGTAAGATTGACGGTACTGAGCCTGATGAAGAAAATTCGGAGATGATTGTCACTATTTCCTGCGGTGGCGTCAAAAGCGAGATGAGACTTCCTGCATATTTCAAGAACGAGAACCTCGCCAAGGTGTACAAGAAGCATGTTGTCGTGCGTATCCCGGTTCAGACGACTAAGGAAACAAAATCCGAAGACATCTACGAAGAAATCTGGAAGGACCTCAAGGGTGGCGATAATGCCGAACTTACGGTGATGAATCTTGATGAAAACTTCGCTCCGAATGGCAAGGTGTTTTTCCAGGACTTGTTCGCCTCGGCCAAAAAATCTTTCGTGACGGTTGAAGAAACAAACGAAAAGACGGTGGAATACAAGGTGGTCCGCCTCGAAGGTGACCTTGAAGTGACGAACTTGAATACCTCGATTGTCAAACTTCGCGTAAAGCTGAATTTGACCGACAACAAATACAATGACCTCCTTGAAGAGCTTGAGAATGGCGACTATAGTGCCTTTGGCGGGTATGGTTCCAAGGCAGCAGACCTTATCTACAATGCTTATGTGGACTTGTCCGAAGAATCCGATACGGTTGTGGTGGACTTCTTGACGGATTACAAGGCTGCCCGCGTAAAGAACTTGGTCGATGCTGGTTCTAAATTCGCCACTGCAAACAAGCAGGCTAACGAAGAACTTGCCGCAGCACTTTATTTGGAAAACAGCGAAGAATATCCGTCTTTCGAACATTATGCCCCCGATCAGATTGGCCTGGCCGAAAACTTCAACAGCATCGTGTGGGTGATGGCCCTCATTGACCAAAAGGACAAGACTCCGGGCTTTAACTCGGTCTATAACGCTTTCCGCAATGTCTTTGCCGAAAACGGCAACTTTAACACCGCCGTCAATACGACTTACGCAGGCAAGGAACACAGCATGTTCTTTGTTGATTACCTCGCTTTGCTTATCGATGCGAACTTCTTCAAGTGGAACCAAATGCAGCATGGCGGCTATACTGCTGAAACGAATGTCTGGAGTGGTACGGATGCCGTCTATTACAAGATTTTGCAGAATGGATTTGTGGAAGCCTATAAGCTTAAAGTCGAAGACGCATGCTGAAACGAATGTCTGGAGTGGTACGGATGCCGTCTATTACAAGATTTTGCAGAATGGATTTGTGGAAGCCTATAAGCTTAAAGTCGAAGACGCAAAGGTTTTCAATGATCCGTCTGGCTATAGCAGCAAGGTGTATAAGTCTGATGTCAAAGGGGGATATTTCCGTTACTTTGAATATATCGAAAACGAACAAGTTTGGTATCCTATAACACTTTGGGCTGTAGGTGTTGCAACGGTGGAACAAGTTTGCGATGCTGACGCAGTTAATTCGACCTTCTTCTATAGCTTTGAAGGTCTTGATGAAAATGCCGTTTGTGTATGCGACAATGGAAAATGCTACTGGCAAGATACTGAAAATGTATGCTTGGGCCGTAATAAAGGAGATAAGGGATCGGCGTTCTTTGACGGGGAAATTCAAGAGTATGAGTGCGCAGAAGTAGAATGTAATCCATCCGCTTCTTCTTGCGTTGGTTTTGAACTTGGTCCTGTCAGTCCGAACTCTTCGAGCTCTTCCGGTGAATATTCTGAACAGGACGGCATGACTCCGGAAGAACAGGCCAACAATCCGAATTCCAAGCTTTACCTCGGTGAATGCAGCGCTACCGTAAACGAAGGCAAAGAAAAGCTGTTCGACTACAAAAATGCGGAACTTGCCACGACAACAAGCAAAATAACCTTTGTATGCGATGGCTCCAAATGGAGACAGAAAGATTATCATGATGAGGAATATGGAATATGTTCAAAAACTACGATGGGAAAGGGTGTCGTCAAGGAAGAAAATGGTTCCGAACATTATAAGTGCGATTACCTTGATAAACAGGAAAAATACGAATGGATCGCTGCTGATTGGCAAGACGTGAATATTGAAAAGGCTTGCCATTATGGCTATGTCAATGAAAAATTGGTTACTGAATCCGGTTATGAATATGTTTGTGAAGAAAATTCTGAATATACAGACAACGACGGTAACCATACCCATGAATGGCGTGAAACGACTGTTGATGAATATTGCGTGGGTGATCGCGTCGAGGCTACAGTGCAGAAGCTTGAAGACGAAGACCTCGGCGAATCGACCTTCAACGAAAAGTGTAGCTACCACGGTTCTACCTATGCGAGAAACAATACTGCTAGCGGGGCCAAGAAATGGGTGTACTACGGTAATTTTACCAACGAAAGCACAAGAAACAGCGTCCTCTTGCTCTTGAATGGTTATAAGGATAATATAATTTACACTTGTAACGATTGGGGCTACTGTAATCCTGATTCTGTAGAAACCGTGCAGAGTGCAATTGCCTCGAATAAGCCAGAAGACGAAAAACAGAAATGGATTAATGTCCTTTGCAACTATGGCGATTACAAACAAGCTAGTGGCTACGCCGACGGCATCGCCTTTGAAGTCAACGTAACGTTAAAGAGTGGCGAAAATCCGAAGACGTTTGTCGCAAGTGCCAAGAGAAATGATTGGCACGAACCTACCTTTGAGGATATCTATGGCAAGTGCGATGAAGATAAGATGAAAAATCAAACCAAAGTAGCAGTTTACGGAGGGGAAAAATACAAGTGTAACTACATTTCTGGAGGTCCTTCCAGCGGATACTACTCTTGGGTTAAAGCAAGCGATTTGGATGAAAACGCAACGCTTGGAATTTGCTCGAGAAATCGAAAAAAAGATGCCGCTGTAGTCGGTGACGTATACTATGAATGTCTTGGTAATGGTAACGCAGAAGGAATCCCCGCAAGTTCTTCCTCCACAGATTGGCTAGAAATTAATGAAAATGAGTACCTTAACGCCAAGTTTGGTTATTGCGATACCGATAGAGGTAATACTAAAAACATTGCAGACATTAAGAGCGAAACCCTCAAGGATGGTGAAAGCCACAGTTTCAAGTGCTCTATAGCTAAAGAAGTCGTAAATGACTATGGTAAGTGGGTTGACGCCTCCACAGACATTGCTCTCAACCAGATTTGCAACAGAGATAACGAAGATGCAACTGTTACCAAAGAAAGCGTAATCTATGTCTGTGCGTACAAGGATGAATCATCCATGTATCAGTGGACCATGTATCAGTGGATTACTTTTGATGAGTACTGCGAAACTCATGGTGAAAATTTGACTTACGGTGGGTATCATGACAATCCGCATAGTTCTTCTAGTGTGTCTCACTGTGGCGAAAGTCATGTATGTCAAACGGAAACCGACAAGAAAATCTGCCATGTCGGTACCGAGTCTTTCGTCAAATTGGATAGCGCGTGGCAATCTGTGGCAGTATATTGCGATAAACATTCTACAGGTTCCGCCTGTGAATTTGTCAAACATGAAGGTGATATAGACGAGTCTACTGTTAAGTATTACGAACAAACGGAATACTACGTAAATACAGAACAAGGTTATAAGAAAGCAGAAACTGCAGAAGAATATTGCAAAGCGTTTGATCCGAATCATGTTGGGGTCTGCGTATTTGAATTTGACGTTTATTATTATTGCGAAGGTTCCTGGATCCTTCGCAATGTAGGCTGCCTGACCCGCGGATAGAATTTGTACTAGAACATGAAAAAACTTCCCCTTATACTCGCACTTGCGCAGGCGGCTGTCTTTGCTCAGACCGGCCTCCTGGGGGGTAAAACAGGCCTCCACCAGCAAGATGCGAATACGCTTGGATTTTTTCACTTCCGTTTAGGGACGGGCGGTACAATTGCGACCGATAACTGGGGCTACACCCGAGCAGGAAAATTTGTAGATTCTAAAGGAAACTGGGAACGGTTCGACGAATGGGACGCCAACATGCGCGAAGGTCGCATTGACGGCGCCCTGGCGGGCAATTTTAATTTCGCCTTCGGTCTGCGTGACGACTTGGATGTAGGCATCAGCCTGCCCATCTACTACGACCATGCCAAGGACTACACCGGCGAAGCCGCACCCGCAGGCATGATCGAGGGTGGTCTTGGCGACCTGCAGTTGTTCGGCAAGTACCGTACTCCGCACCTTTTTGGCCCCGAGTACATGCGAACCGCCGTGGTACTTGACCTGTGGTTACCAACCGGTTGGAAAAACGCGGGCATGCGCCCCCGCCACGCCTGGTTTTTGAATAGCGACAGCGACCGCCCCACCTACGCCTACACAGCCAACAGCGTCGTGGCGGGGCTCACCGGCGTTTTCGAAGTAGACTACACCAAAAAGGGGATTCCGCTGTGGTGGAATTCTAGCCTCGGTTTTGTTGCCGTATTCGGCGAAGGTTCCAACACGCTCGTGTATAGCACCGGCGTGAACTGGGTTATCCACGAGTATTTCCAGCCCTTCCTGGAATTTAGCGGTGAAATGCGAATCGGTTTCAACGACTATCCGGTCAATCCGCTAGTCGACCCGATGCTCTTGACGCCCGGCTTCAACTTCAAGGTATTCTTCCTTGATTTTCTCGGGGATATCCGCTTTTCTGGCGGTATCGATATCGGCGTTCGCAACCTGACGAACATAGGCTACGACACGCACGACGAAATGGAAGGCTGCGAAGACTTTATGCTCCAGCATAAAGGCAAGGACGGCTCCAAGCACAGCTACTGCTACGTAGCCCACCCGCTCATCGCAGGAATCGCCAAACTCACCTGGACATTCGGCCACCCGCCCGTAGGCGACGACGACGGTGACGGAGTCAAAAACGACAAGGACCAGTGCCTGCACACGCCCAAGCCGATTGTCGTAGATTCTGTCGGCTGCGGAATCGATAGCGACAAAGACGGCGTATTTGACGGCAAGGACAAGTGTCCCAACACCCCCGAAGGCGTCGAAGTCAACGTAGAAGGTTGCCCGCTTGACACCGATGAAGACGGCGTCTATGATTACAAGGATCAGTGCAAGGACACGCCGAAGGGCGTAAAAGTCGACACGCTGGGATGCCCCCTGGATGCCGACAAAGACAAGGTACCCGACTATAAGGACCAGTGCCCCAACACACCGGAAGGTGTTGCAGTCGATACTCTCGGATGCCCCCTAGATGCCGACAAGGACAAGGTGCCCGACTACAAGGACCAGTGCCCCGATACGCCGGAAGGCGTTGCGGTCGATACTCTCGGATGCCCGCTTGATAGCGACGGCGACATCGTGCCCGACTACAAGGACCAATGCCCCGACACACCGGAAGGCGCCCCGGTCGACAAGTCCGGATGCCCGCTCGACACCGACAAGGACAGCGTCCCCGACTACAAGGACGAATGTCCGAATACGCTCCCCGGCATACCCGTAGATGCACGCGGATGTCCGCACAACAAGAAAAAGGACCTGGATCAGCTCAAGAAGGGAATTAACTTCGAATTCAACTCCTCGAAGCTCACCCAGAACAGCTACCCCACTCTTGACGCCATCGTGAAACTGATGAAAGAAATCACCGAGGCGAACGTAGAAGTGCAGGGCCACACGGACATCATCGGTACCGAAGACTATAACCAAAAGCTCTCCGAAGACCGAGCGCACACCGTAACGGATTACCTGATCAAGAAGGGTATTGCGGCAGAGCGTCTGCGCGCAGTAGGATTTGGAACCCGCGTTCCGCTCGCCGACAACGAAAGCGACGAAGGCCGCGCCAAGAACCGCCGCGTAGAACTGGTCCCGTTCGAAAAAGAAGGCGCCAAAGAAGACAACTCCGAAGCGCTCGAAAAAATCAACGAGATGCAAAAGAGCGAATAACAGAAAATTCCTAAAGAGTTAAAAGAAGTTCGACAAAAGTCGAGCTTCTTTTTTTATAACCCAGCCGAGAGTCGCGGGCGGGCTTGCATGCCCATGACCGAGGTGCCATGTTTTGAATTTACGTAGTAAATAAAAACACCCCGCCCATTCGGACGGGGTGTAAGGAGTGAGTGTGGAGTATCTTAGAAATTCTTACACTGGCCTTTCCACTTGCCCTGCGAGCCAATGATGTTACCGTCAATGTACTTGCCGCTCGTACCAACGAAGTCCGCCTTGCGGAAGTCTTCGCCACCGAGGTGCCAGCGCATCCAGGCAACCGTTGCAGCCATGCCGCCCCAAGGTCCCGAACCGTGGCCCCAGCCGCATTCCGTTTGACCAAATTCGTTCTTCTGACATTCGTTGGAAGGCTTGCCACCGGTCATCTTGATGAGACATGCCGGAGCCTTGACGCCCCGGTTATTGTAATCCGCTTCGGCGTTCGGGCGTTCCATGCCGCCTTCACCATACACAATTGCGATGGTCTTGGACGTAGAAACGTAAGACATGGCGGTATGTCCGAGGTCACCGCTATTGTTGAGAAGTGCGGTAATCACGCGGTCATCGTTAATCAGCATCTGTTCGGACTGGAGACCACCCATGGAATGTCCAGAGGCACCCACCTTGGTCATGTCGAGTTTCTGGTACAAGGGATCACCCGGAGTGTTGTTCTTCTTTGCAAGCCAATCGAGTGCAGGCTTGCCGCGAGCCGTGCTGCTCGGGGATTCGCTCGTGGCAACCACTACGAAACCGTGAGAGGCAAGACGACGGATAATACCTTCGTAGTCGTTGGGGTTACTGCCGCCACCCGGGCCCCACAAAACAACCGCATGCTTCTTGGTATCGGAAAGGCGTTTCGGATAGCAAAGGACGCCACCACCGTTATCAGCGGTATTCTTGATATATTCAACTTCCATGTAGTTCTTGTTTTCGTCGGTATCTTCAGCGAGGAAAATGCCGCCTTCAACCTTGGCTTCGCTAGAAGAAGATTCGACCTTCTGTTCGCTAGAACTAGACTGCGGCTTTACCACTTCGCTAGAGCTGGAAAGCGGAGCAGGATTAACGATAGCTTCGGAACTGCTAGAAAGTACAGGAGGATTTATTATGGTCGTGTCCATCGGACCAGGACCCGGTTCTTCGCCACAGGCGTTCGGCAAGGTAGAGTTCTCGCAAGGATTACCCGGATTAACGATCGGATCGGTCCCCTGCTGACCAGGTTCTTCATTACCACCCTGAGGCGGGTTAATGATTTCACCGGTAACGGAATCAACAGTCGGTTCTGTAGCAGGATCAGTTACGTCACCCGTAGCAGGCTGATTGGGATTCTCCGGAGTATAGGTCGTTTCGCCAGTGACAGGGTCTACGACCGGATAAAGAACCTGACCCGAAGCAGGATCAACAATAGGCTGCTGAGCCGGATTGGTCGTAGGATTAGGATTGTTGCGATCAGCCGGATTTAAGCTCTGCTGATACTGCTGCTGTGCGGAATTGACCTGATTGGCAACTTCGCCGCAGTTGACCAAAGCCAGGGCTGCGCTTACAACAACGAGGCCCTTGGCCAAATTCTTAAAGTATTTCGATTTCATTGTGACTCCTTTTATACCTATCCCTTAACACCATTCTAAAGATACCTTGCAAAAAAGCGAAAAACGCTCGCTAGGCACGAGTTTCCATGGATAAAAAATCCAAGCGTTATGGACAAAAAATCCATAAATTACGCTAAAAACGCCAATTTTAACAAATTAATTTGTACACAATTTATCCATATTGGACATGGTTATTTTTACACACTATGAAAGCGTAAAAAACAAAAATGCCCGCCTTTTAGCGGACATCTCAGAGTCGTCACAAAAATATTTCTAACACACTTGACGTTAAAAAATCTCTTTTTTAGCGCGGGGCGTAAATTCTGGACATGAATTCGGCGCGGGTCTTTTCGTCGGTCTTAAATCGGCCCAAAAGTTGGGTCGTCACCATCGTTGCGCCGGGCTTTTTCACGCCACGCATCGTCATGCACATGTGCGATGCTTCCAAAACAACGGCCACACCCTTCGGGTTCAGTTCCTTCTGGATAAGTTCCGCGATCTGTCGGGTCATGCGTTCCTGAATCTGCGGAAAACGCGCATAGAATTCCACCACGCGCGGAATCTTGGAAAGTCCCACCACGCAGTCACCCGGAATGTAGGCCACGTGAGCCTTGCCGGTGAACGGCAGAAAATGGTGTTCGCACATACTCGCAAACTCGATATCCGGCACGATAATCATTTCATCGTACTTTTCGTGAAAGCGAGTCTTGAGGATATCCTCGGCACGCATTTCGCCCGAAAGGCCCGTCATGAGTTCGGCGTACATCTTCGCGACACGCTTGGGCGTATCAATAAGGCCTTCGCGGTTCGGGTTTTCGCCCATGCCTTCCAGAATCATCCGGAAGCCGTCTTCCATTTTCTTAAAGTCCATCATGGGGCCAAAGATAGAAAAAACAACGCCCTTGCATTGCCCTAACGGACATCCACCTTCACCAAAGAACCCTGCCCCTTGGCGAAATAGATGCCGAGCGGAAGATTTTCCAGCGAAAGGCTCCGCGTTCCTCGACGCACCAGCGCACCGTTCATATCGAACAGGGCCATTTCACCATCAGATTCCAGACGGTTACCCACGCGGACAATACTCCCAAGGTTTGCACGCACCGACTTCGCGGCCGCAATTTTCGATGTTCCACCAAAGTCTTCGATATGCGTAATTCCGTTGTTCACATAGTCGGCAAGCCCATAAGCGTGACGCATGATGTTCAGAATGTCCATATCGAACACGGAGCCGTCCGGTTCTGTTTGGCGGCGGATAATCGTCATATTGTTTTCACCCTCGTGACCGGTATCCCAGGCGATAGGCACCACCTTGTTTTCCTTGGCGAGTTTCATCACGGCATCGTAATAGGCAAGGCGACCCTTGCGATGCTTGGCATACTTGTCACCCGTCAGAACACCTACGCGGTCATTTGCGCCGAACTCACCGATAATCACAGGCACACCCTTGTCGACAAAGTTCTTTTTCATCTTGCCGAACTGGTCCTGAATCTGGGCACTCGTACACGGGTCACCCATGCCCCCACCCCAGGCGTTGTAGCCGCAGTTATGCACAATGTCTTCACCCGTTGCAAGGTCTTCTGTACCCCAGTAGTACTGCGGATAGACTTGGGCACCCCAGTCCACCACATCGTTCAGGAGCGTGTAGGTGTACGGATCGTAGAAATGCACTTCCACCATCAGGCGATTTTCAATCACATCCTTCGGGAGCTTGTCAACCGGCATCACTTCGGAGCTACGGTCGATACTTGTAGAAGGGCCCTGGATAATGAGCGTACGGCTCCCGTTGTTTCCGCCCGTCGCACGTACGGCATCCACAAAGGTCTGGTGATACGTCATCAAGATTTCGGTTTCGTGCTTGTAGTTCGCATCCGTTGTGGCAGGCTCGTTCGCGCTCGCGAAAAGCAGGTTCTCGTTGTAGTTCTTGAAGTGGCTTGCAATCTGCGTCCAGAAATCCTTCTGGCGTGCATTCACGGCATCCTTATCGGTATCGTTCAGCTTGCCTTCGAGCCAGCCGTTGTCCCAATGGATATTGAGAATCGTCACGAGCCCCGCGCGCATGCACATATCCACCACCGTCTGCACCGAATCCATCCAGCTTGCAGCAATCTCGTTCGGGCCACCGCCCGGAACAATGTCAGCCTTACTTGAATCGCGCGACATGGCGTTCGAGTGGCTATACCACGCACACGGAATACGCACCGTGCTGAAACCCGCCGCCTTGATAGAATCGATGTAAGCCTCGGTCGGGAACTTGTTGCCCCACCATGTGGGATTGACAGGCACTTCCATCGTATTACCGATGTTGATGCCAAACCCCATCTTCGCAAACATCTCATTTGCAATCGGAAGTGTTTCGGCCTGTACCGGCAAAGCCCCCGCCGATAACGAAACCATAGAGAAGGAAGCGGCCACTGCCGCAGTCCGTAGAATGCTTTTAAGCATAAACAACCCTTTAGGGATGCGCTTGCAACCCTTATTTAAACAACCCAAATTAAATATACATCCTGTCATGGGAAAAACAAAATCCACGTCGAAAATAGCGTGGACGATTTATCAAACACAGGACGTCACACCAAGATGGTTCGGCAGGCTCACCAACCTTGGTGCATCGAAGGGCCGCTACTTACCGCTTAAAATCGCGACGAGGTCCGCATTGTTCAAGTTCGTCTTTTCATTCAAGGCGGCCGCAATCGCGGTAAGTTGCTTTTGGCAGGCCATCATCAGGTTGTACACCTGCTCGACGACATTCGCTTCGGAAAGTTGGTAGTAGTAGCAGGACGCCTGGAAACTCTGGTAATCCGGATCGCTCCGGTAAAGTTCCATCGGAAGTTCCTTCATGACGGTGTCAAGATCGCAGGCGAAATTCTTGCGCATCAAGAACTCCGATAGGTGTCCCGCAATCGCGATGTGAGCGGAACCTTCGAGCGAATTCCCCGGCATGCGCGTAACACTCGGCTTTTCTTTGGAATTATTGATTTTGACGTAATCGACGGGGCGTTTGAACAGGATCGCAATCAGCGCGTGGCCAGCCTCGTGGCGGCAAAGTTTTTCATATTCCTGTTCACCGAAAAATTCAATTAAAGATTCACGAGTTAAAATTTGTTCTGACATATTTCAATCTCTGCGTAAATAATACAAAATTTGAATGACGGTGGCATGAGAAAAGAGTATATTAAAAATACCATACTTGAGGTGTATATGGGAGCAAAGTTCTTATTGACATTAGGGTTAGCCCTTTCGGTGGCTCAGGCGTTCGGCGCCGTGTATTACGTGGCGACCGACGGCAGCGACAGTGCTGCGGGCACAAAGGACAAGCCATTCGCTTCGCTCAACAAGGCAAATACCGTAGTGCATGCGGGCGACACCGTATGGATTCGCGGTGGCATCTACGACCTGAAAGACACCATCTTTTACGCTCGGTACAAGATGACGGCGGGAATACTCTTGACCGCAAGTGGTGAGAGCGACGACAACCGCATCCATTACCTGGCCTACCCGGGCGAGCGCCCGATTTTTGACGCGACGAACCTCCCCGTGGCTGCAGGCGGGGAGCACAGCGACGGTACCCCCGAAGGGGCGATGTACACCTCGCCTATCGTGATTGCGGCAAAGTTCCTTCACCTGAAGGGATTCGATGTCCGCAACACGCCCATGATACACAATTCCAATTCCGGAATTTTCCTTTACGCAAGCAAGCATATTTTCTTGGAGCAAATTGACAGCCACCATAACGCAGGGCCGGGCTTCTTCGCGAACGACGGTGCAGCAGACGGCGGTGGACACATTTTCTTGAACTGCGACGCCCATGACAACTACGATCCTTTAGGATGGCAGGGCGACGGCGAAAACGCTGACGGCTTCGGCGCCCATTATCAGAAACCCGGCGAAGGCGATACGACCAAGTTTATCGGCTGTCGCGCCTGGTGGAACAGCGACGACGGATTCGACTTCATCAACCAGGAATTCCCCGTGGTACTGGAAAACTGCTACGCCATGGGAAACGGCTACAGCGATTACGGGCTTGGCAATCCGAAAAACGGAAACGGACACGGCATCAAGATGGGCGAAAGCACGCTCGGTGGCGGGCGACACACCATCAAGTTCTGCGTCGCCTGGAAAAACAAGTCCACGGGCTTCTATGCGAACTACACCGGTGCCGGCAGCAAATGGATCAACAATACATCCTATATGAACAAGGACCGCGAATTTGCCATGGCATCGACGCTCTTCGATTCCGAAGGGAACCGCATTGCCGAGGTGGCGCCCCTCACCGGCGACAACGCGCACCGGGGAATGCTGGGAAAAAATCGAGAGCCAGGGCATCGACCATTACGTGGAATGCCCCGCCGGCGAGAACAATACCTGGAACTTGAAACTCGATTTGACAGAAGACGACTTTGCAAGTCTCGATGACCCAAGCATGACCGTAACGGGCGAAGACCTCTCGACGATTCCGGGAATGCTTGGCCCGCGCAATGCGGACGGCAGTTTGCCAAACGTAGATTTCTTGAAGCTCAAGAAAGGAAGCCGAGCCATCGACAAGGGAGAAGATTTAGGATTCCCGTTTGCAGGCGAAGCTCCTGATCTCGGCGCATTCGAATACGGACTTTCGAGTAGTTCCGCAGCGTCTCGCATCATGCCACAAAAGAGAATTGGCACCGAGACGCCGGTCCGTTCCAATAACATGAAGGGATATCGCGACCTCAAAGGCCGCCACTATGAGAAACAGATTCGCTATCGCGTGATTTTCTAGCATTTTTTTATTTGAATTGCTCTCAAAAGTTGCAGACCTCTTGGGCCCGGCTATTATTACTATATTTTTGTGCAGCAAAACAAATGTTCACTATATAGTGTTCGCAAAGTTTGTGAGGTGCACATGGCCCTAGAAAATATGGATCAGGAACAGCGGGAAGCGGTGGAAACTACCGAGGGTTTTGTGCGCGTGGTGGCTGGGGCAGGCTCCGGTAAAACCCGGACACTGACCCAGCGTTACCTGTACCTGGTGAAGGAGATGGGCATTTCGCCGTCGAACATCCTTTGCGTCACGTTCACCAACAAGGCCGCGAACGAAATGAAGAAGCGCATCCGTACGGTGTTGGGCGGCGACGATAGCGGCTATATTTCTACCTTCCACGGCTTTTGCGTGCGGTTCCTGCGTGAAGAAATCCATGTGCTAAATTATCCGAAAGAATTCATGATTCTGGACGAAGACGATCAGAAGTCCCTTTTGCACAAGGCCTACGCCGATTTGGGTTACTCGCTCAAGGATTTGAAAATCAGCAGCGTCATCGACTATATCGGGGGCCGCAAGGCGGCCGACATCAATTACATTTCGCTTTTTGCGGAACTGCCATCAGAAGGCATGACCACTAAAGATCATTTGCTCGCGCTTTCGGAAGCGGCCGATGACAAGTGGATGCGGGTTTATTACCGCTACCTTTACGAACAGAAAAAGAATTATGCACTGGACTTTGACGACCTGATTCTTTCGACGCTGTACATTCTCGAAAACTTCCCGGAACAGCTTGACAAGTGGCGCAAGCGCATGATGTACATCATGGTCGATGAATACCAGGACATCGATGGACAACAGTACCAGCTGGCGGATTTGCTGGCAAGCTACCACAAGAATCTTTTTGTGGTGGGCGACCCGGACCAGACCATTTACGGTTGGCGCGGAGCCGATGTCAACCGCATTCTGGAATTTGATAAGACCCACGAAAACACCAAGACGATTTTGCTGCAAAACAATTATCGTTCCACCCCCAGCATTTTGAAGGTGCCGGATGCGGTTATCAAGAACAACAAGTTCCGAATCGAGAAAGTCTTGAGGCCAAAGCGTGTCGGCGGCAAGACGCCCGTCTTTTACCATGCCAAGAACACCCGCGAAGAGGCCAAATGGATTGTCGAACAAATTCAGAACGCCGTGCAAAGCGCAGCCCATTACAAGGATATCGCGGTACTTTACCGCATGCACTCGCAATCGCGTTCTGTAGAAGAAGCCTTGATGGCCGAAAACATCCCTTACAAGGTTTACAGCGGAGTCGGCTTTTACCAGCGCAAAGAAATCAAGGATGTCATTTGCTATTTGCGAATGCTTGTGTACGCCGACGATTTGTCGTTCATGCGTACGGTGAATACACCCAAGCGCCAGTTCGGTCCGAAGAAGATTGCGACGCTGCAGGCCTTTGCCGATGCTCGCGGCGTCGGGCTCTACGAGGCTCTGCTTGAAATTGTTTCGGAAGCGGGGCTTTTGAACAATGTGGCGGCCGATGTTTCGTCGCAGGCGGAACTTTCATCTGTCGGCGACAAAAATCAAAAGATTGATTTTGACTGCAAGGGATTTTTAGCCCGAAGCAATGTGGTGGAATACGTGAAGCTGATTGAAAAGTATCGTTCCCGCTACAAGGACATGAGCGTCTCCGAAGTTCTCGCGAAAATTCTGCGCGAAACCAAGTACGAAGAAATGCTGCGTCTAGATGGCGATGAAGACCGCCTCGACAATCTGGCGGAACTCAAGCAGGGCATTCTGGAATTCGAGAATTACTACGAAGAAGACGCTTCGCTAGATGAATACTTGCAGAACATCGTGCTGTTCACGAACACCGACGAAGACACGGAAGAAAAAGACCGCGTACAGCTCATGACGATTCACAATGCGAAAGGCTTGGAATTCCCATATGTATTCGTTTGCGGCTTGAACGAAGGCTTTTTCCCAGTCAAGCGTGTGCAGAACAAAATCCAGCTCGAAGAAGAACGCCGTTTGGCCTATGTGGCGTTTACCCGCGCCGAGAATGTACTTTGTTTGAGCGATGCCGAAGACGGTGTTGCAGGCGAAAGCGGAACCCGCTATCCGTCCAGATTCCTGCTCGAAATGGATATGGGCGGCCTAAACATCGCCCGCGGCATATCAGAAGATTTTCTCGAGGCCGCGAAAGCCTACATCGCAAACATCGATCGCGACCGCGAATTTTTGAGCGACGAAAGCCTTGGGCTCGTAAAAAAAGCGCCTTCGGCTGAGTTTGCCGAGGGCGACCGCGTAATGCATAAAATCTTTGGCGTTGGAACCGTGAAGACCGTAGACGAAAAGAATTTCTGCTACGAAATCGCCTTCGAAAAGTTCGCGACCCCGCGTTCTATTCAATTTGATTTCCCCTTGACGCGAGCTTAGAAGGAGCTATCAGTCCACTTGTCTTTCCCGACTTTTTCGGGCGTGAACAGCATACCCTAAAACACGACATTATTTGTCGCAGTCGCAGGCTATTTTTAGTGAATAACGGATTTCACTAAAAAACTCCAAAAGGGAGCTCCAATGACAAGGATTCTTTCACGCGCACCGCGGTGGGATATTCTCCAAAATTTCTACCGCGACTTCGATAACGGTCGCAAGCGCGGCTGTGTCGAGAAATGGAAAAAGGAAAAGCCGCAAAATAGGCCCGAACAGGAACTTTTCGAAACCAGAATCCACACCGAATTTTTGAATGACCGCTACAAAAAGCTGAACAAGGAATTCCGCTGGACCTACGCGAATATGAAAAAGCTCATTGCGCTCGATCAGCGTTTCAGGGAACTGCACCGGAGCATCGCCCGCACCTTCGAGGCGACCAAAAGGGACATTGCCGCACTCACCGCGCAAAATCACAAGTGGTACAGGGAATACGAACTCGAATCGGAAATCTGCCCTGCGAACGACTGGGACATTCTCGGCGAGCACGAATACATCAGCGATCTGCTTTTCTGGTACGCGAACTGGGGCTCCATCAACATCTGCTCAAGCACGAACGAACACAACCCCGAACGCCACAAGGTCTACCTCGTTCCCGCCTGGAAACAAATGCTGCTCGTCGACAAGTTCGTCAAAGACGGCGTCTCCTGGGAACTCGACTCGCTCCTCTACGACAGCGAATCAAGCCTCTACACCTTCCACGATATGGTTCGCATGAAACCGGAACAATTTGAAGTGAGCTACACATTGAGATTTTAAACAAAAGCGAGGATCTATGAGAAGACGATACATCTATCAGCTGGCAGCAACGATACTGCCGAATGGGCTGGGCTACGACACCGTCGATCACGACCTGGGAATTTTCACGACGCTGCGCACCGCCAAAAAAGTGCTACGGGATTACGTCAAGGGCGGAGATTTCTATTGCCCGACCTATAGTTTTTCCATCATGTACCTGCCCGTCGACAACGATCTGGATTATGAATCCGATAGGCAAATCAATGTCTATTCGCCCGATGGCAAATTGCAACTTTCGGAATTCAACATGATGTCATGCAACGGGGCGTGGAGCAAGAGCCTGAATATAGACCTTCGCGCCGTCATCGACATCGGCCCCGGCAAAAAGCCTTATTTCACGCTGTACAACCATTGGAAACGAGGACTCGCGACCAAATGCGCACGCATCTCCTTTCTGGAACCCAAATACGAACTGGGCTCCTCGTACAACAAATCCGTTTGGTTTCTGGACGACAACGAGAAAAAGATGCTCATGATGTTCCTGAAAACAAAATGCAGGAGCATCTTTAGCGACAAGTGCACGAACAACTGGATGAGCGTCATCGGAGCGTTCAACAACGAAGTCCAAGGCGATGATGACAAACGCATCTTGCCCTACGATTTACCCATTCCGAATTACAACAAACTGGAACCGTAGTGATAAAATTCCTTTTGGCGTTCCCCGGCCAAATCGATGTGTCATCCTGAGCGAAGTGCAACGAAGTCGAAGGATCTGGCCGGGTCGGGCCATATTCGCACGCCGCTAACGGCGCGCTCACCGAGCCTTGCTTACACAAGTCTCGTCCCTTCGGGTAACTGTCCCTAACGCAAAATGTGCATCTATTTCTTGAAAAAAAAGAGGTGATTAAGTTTTTTTAAGCCAAAACGGAGTTTTTCTAAAAAAGGATATATATTTATATTGTTCTTGAAAAACAAAGGGAGAGCACATGAATGTCAATTTAGAAGAAGAAATAATAGCCTTCCTAAACGGTTATTTAGAAGAGGCGAAAGAGAAATTTTCTTTTCTTAAAGGAAAGGGTATTGCTGGCAGAAATGCAGGATATTATTTCAATACAACAAACGGATTGATAACAGGTACATTTGTTGGTGCGGATTTTGATGTTAGTGGCGAATTTTATGCCTTTCTACGTTTTTGGGAAGGAGAGGGAAAAGAAAAAACTTCGCAGAACCAAAATGAAAACATAAAAACAAAACGTAATATATTAGAAGAACATCCTAATGACTTTCAAGCGCTTTTGGGGAAAAACGTTACATATTACCACAAATACAAGGTAAATGGCTTCAACAGTATTGATAACGATAGACGTAGCGGTTTTTGTGTGCTTTTTCCTCTTCATCGGAAATTGGGCAAAGAAATAAAAAATGATTTAGACACGGCACTTTCAGCCATCGAATTAATGAGTGACTATATGGAAAAACCTTTGACAGATAATTCTGATACCAACGGCCGAGCCCTTTTAAGAAAAATTCAGGCAGCAATGAATGCTCTAGGTGAGGGGATTCTTGAGTGTATCAAATTAGGGAATGGGTTCTTACAATATAAACCAGTGAATGCTAATTCGGCGGATTGGCGAGATAAAGCTTGTCATTATGAATTCCTAGAAGACGACGAAGGAAATCTGCAAATTTGCTTTCATTGCGAAAACAAATTTTTACATCAAATTGAGTTTAAAAATTTAGTTCAAAAGGAGTCAAATCCATTTAAGCCATCTTTTTCTAAGAACAAAACAACTATTGATTACAAAAGAATCCCACTCTCAAGTAAAGAACTCGTCAATGAAGCTGTTAATGGAATGCTTGAGTTTGAAAAGCAGCATGGATCAAAAATTCTAGAATTAATTCAAAAGAGTAAAGGTGATCTTCCTTCGGAAAAAAGTATTAGTGGAGAAATTAAAATGAGTACATCAAAAGGGATAAATGAAGAAATCGCTTTGAATACCATTCTTTATGGTCCTCCGGGAACAGGTAAAACGTTCAACACAATGGCTTACGCCGTTGCTATTTGCGAAGGTAAAAATGTTGATGATGTAAAAAAAGAAATGCAGGAGAATTACGTTCCCGTAAAACAACGATATGATGCTCTTAAGGATGAAGGACGTATCGAGTTTGTAACTTTCCATCAATCGTATGGTTATGAGGATTTTATAGAAGGGATTAAACCAATTCTTGGAGATGATGACAATCCAGGATTGAATTATGAATTACATCCAGGTATATTCAAAAACTTTTGTGAATCGGCAGAAAAATCGTTCACTAATAGTTTGCCTGATTCAGATAAAGATGATGCGTTTGATAAAAGCTGGAATCTATTGTTGAAGAAGTTAAGTGAATCAGAAGATGAAAAAATATCCATAGAACTAAAAAATAAGAAATCATTTTCTATCGGTTTTAATGAAACAAGAACAGGACTTTATGCAGGAGGTCGTCGTTACTTCAACAAAAAACAGCTACGAAATATTTATAATGGACAACATGGTGTTCCGAGCGGTGCGAGAGATTCGTACCGAAGACGTATTGTTGAATATATGATAAAATATTGCGGCTTGGTTAAAAACACTAAGAAAAAAGAGGTGAACAATAACGCAAATCAGAACTATGTATTTATCATAGATGAAATCAATCGTGGAAACATCAGCAAAATTTTTGGTGAGCTAATAACGCTTATCGAGCCTTCTAAACGTTTGGGAGAAAAGGAAAGCATGAAAGTCACGCTCCCTTGTTCTGGAGATGAATTTGGCGTTCCAAATAATGTTTATATTCTTGGAACAATGAATACTGCAGATCGTTCCATTGCAATGATGGACACAGCACTTCGTCGCAGGTTTAATTTTGTTGAAATGATGCCAGATACTAGCGAGTCGTCGCCATTAAATGGCAAGATAATAGAAGGTATTGACATTTGTAAAATGTTGATAACGATCAATAATCGCATAGAATATCTATATGACCGTGAACATACTATTGGGCATGCGTTCTTTATAGGGATAAATGATTTTGCTGGTTTGTCATCTGTGTTTAGAAATAAGGTGATTCCGTTGCTTCAGGAATACTTCTATGATGACTATGAAAAGATTCGCCTGGTGCTGGGTGATGACGGCAAGAGCGAAGAACATCAGTTTGTGACGAAAAAAAAGCCTGAGCCAAATCTTTTTAGAGGACATGTTTTTGAAGACGGAAGTGATGACGAAAAATACATCTATGAGGTAAACGAAAAGGCTTTTAATTTGCAAGAAAGCTATAAGGGAATCATTTAATGAAGACCCTTGTAAAAAAAGAATTTGAACTTATTGAACAAGGAACGGCTGAAGGACAAATCTCAGAGAAACGGTTTGACCTTTTAAGGGATTATGTTCTTAAAGCTGGTTCTCGCACTGAAAAAGATAAATCTCCAGATTTTTTTAAGATTGTTTCAAAAAACGGAAAGGAAGCCATCAAGGTTCAGAATTATGTCGGTGTCATAGAGCTCCCTGATGGATTTCGTATAGAAATTTTGCCTAAAGTTGAGTTGGGACAAAGTGATTCTGGTTATGATGTAACTCGAAAAATTTTTCTGAAGATGCTTCAATGCATGGATGAAAATCAGTTCAAAATTTCAGAATTTGCGAATTTGAATACATCTAAGATGCCTTTGTTTGAAATTTTTATCCAAATGTTTTTGAACGATGTACAGAAGTTAACTCGTGTTGGCTTAAAATCAGGTTATGTTCATGTAGAAGAAAATTCTAAAACGTTTAAAGGAAAACTACTTGTTTCGCAGAATATAAGAGAAAATCTTGTTCACCAAGAGCGTTTTTACGTAGAATATGATGAATTTCAATTAAATCGTCCGGAAAACAGGCTTGTCAAATCAACTTTACTATATCTCAATAAAAAATCAAATAGTGATTCCAATCTTGCAGAAATTCGAAGGCAACTGATGTTCTTTGAACAGGTTGATGCATCTGTCAATTATGAAGCAGATTTTTCAAAAGTGATAAAGAATCGAAATACGACTGAATATGAAAACCTAATGGCATGGGCACGAGTCTTTCTTCAAAATAAAAGTTTCTCCACATTCTCTGGCAACACTTCTGTAAGGTCAATTCTTTTTCCGATGGAAAAAGTCTTTGAAGCGTATGTCGCAAAAATGTTGCGTAAAGCGGTCATCAAAGAGACAACTGATGATTACTGGAGTGAATGGAATGTTCATTCACAATATGGTGCAAGATATTTATTTGAATCGCCATCAAATAAATTTTGTATGCGCCCAGACATCGTAATGAAAAAAAATGATAAAATCAATATCATTTTAGATACAAAATGGAAACGGCTTGTAAATGACGATTCTCTAAATTATGGTATTTCTCAGCAAGATATGTACCAGATGTTTGCCTATGGACATAAATATAATTGTCCAAATATCTGGCTTATTTATCCCAAAAATAAAGATATGGATGGGGAAATAAAAGAATATAAAGAATTTAAAGATAGGAACGATGGTTTGTCAGTAAGTATATATTGTTTAAATCTGGGAGATAAAGATGCTTTTTCTACACTTCTAGCACAATTGAAGGAAGAAAAATAGCCTGAACGGTTGTCGTTTTGATGTATTACCTAGAACGAATCCCGGCTTTGCAAGGTATCTTGAAACAAACGGAAAACTTCGTGAAAGAAATCCCGTTTTCGATAACGATTCAGTTGCAAGAAAAAACTTGAAGTCGGAAATTCCGGCTTCAAGTTTCTAAGGTGCAAAATTTTCACCTTTAATTGTTATTCCCCTTGACAATCGTCATCCATGAATTTATATTTGTAGTGAACAAGCGTGTAGTCTCGTCTTTTTTGCATGTAGACGAGAAGGAGTTTAAATGAAGAAAGATGTAACGGCGATTGCTAAATCCGAATTTTCCCTGATAGACGAAAATATGCTCAAGTCGCGGATATATACAATTCGCGGGCTCAAGGTCATGCTTGATGCCGACTTGGCGGAAATTTATGGATATAGTACGAAGGCTTTTAACCAACAGGTTAAGAATAATATCGAAAAATTTGATGAAGACTTTCGATTTCAGCTGTGTAGAAATGAATACCGTGAAATTCTAGGGTCAAAATTTTTGACCCTAGAACAGGGAAAATATTCAAAAACAAGCCCTTACGCCTTTACTGAGCAAGGCATTTACATGCTTATGACCGTTCTTAAAGGTGAGCGAGCAACGGCACAAAGCAAGGCTCTTATCCGGCTTTTTAAGCAGATGAAGGATTACATCGTCGCCGAAAATCGGAATTTGTTGGGTTACGACGGCATTGCCCAAATTGCCGTGCAAACGGAACGGAATACCAAGGATATCGCAGTCATTCAGTCCGATCTTCAGAAGGTCATGGAAAACTTCGTCGATCCTTCGACTTTCAAGCATTTCTTGATTTTGAACGGGCAGAAGCTGGATGCCGATGTTGCCTATACGCAGATTTATGGTATGGCGAAGAAGTCCATCACGCTTATCGATGACTATGTCGGTGTAAAGACGCTTGACCTGCTGCGCGGAATCGCCAAGGGCGTTTCCGTAACGATCTATAGCGATGAAAATGGTTACGAATCACTGACCGAACAGATTCAGAAGGATTTCTTGAAGGCGCGCCCTGATGTTAAATTCAATAAGAAAGAAACGAAAGAAAAGTTCCACGATCGCTATATCTTTCTGGACTATGGTTTAAAAGGCGAAAAACTTTTCCACTGCGGTGCATCAAGTAAAGATGCAGGCAACAAAATCACTACCATCATGCAGATTGAAAACACGGAAATTTATCATGTACTGATGGAAAAATTATCCGTCAAGCCTCAATTATCACGCGTTCTAATAGAACGTGCGCTAGATTTTTGAATAACATGGAACGAGCCAAGAATTCAACGTAGCTAACATTGCTATCTGTATTTTAAGCAAACCTTTGATTATCGCGAAATCCATTGAGGTTTAACACATCATTGTGTCGTCAAATAGATTTGTAGATAATACTCGGCGTCCGAAGACGATGCTATTACAGATAACGAACGGTAGCCTATGTCAATGAATCACAAAACCGATTTTAATTCAACTTTTTTATTCCTTTTTAAGATAAAAGAATCTGTTCAGCTCGTGGTCTGTTCCGATAGATTCGCCATAGCAGGCAAGAAGCCATGGATTAGGCCAAGCCTTGTCAATAGCGTCAGGAAATGCTTTATCCATTTGGGCGGTATGCTTATCGAAATCGGTCGCATCGACAACAATATCAATATGAGCGAGTCGCCCATTGGGGTCAACAAGCCTAAAGTACGCCTCTAAACGACGCTCTTGACTTTTAATATTGTTATCCATCAAAATATCGTTCTTGATATATTCCCATATCTCGTTTCGTTCCTTCTCATCTGCGTACGAACGCATGACAAGGGCTTTTAAATCGTTGTACTTTTGTGTCGATGTCGTAACGGTGCTCATAGTTGCGCTCCTTGTTTTGGATTGTTTTCAGAATCTAGTCACTCATCCATTTTCAATAGTTGGACTATATCCTTAGAAAAGAGGTCACTTTGTTTGGGTTTGACGACAATATGTATCTTCTCGCTTTCGTGTGATTTGATTTTTTTTCCCATTGAAGCTCTCAAAACAAAGGTTATCATTCCGCACTCAAAAGCTTTAGTTCCGTGGCAAATCTTTGGTTCTGTTGGCATCATTGACGGATCTATTAATAACAATCGGCTGACTTCTGGAAAATACTCTTGTTCATAATATCCGATAGTAGCTCCGTTTTTCACGCCCATAAAGAGAATTTGAGTTCATTCGGTGATCTCGAATTCCGATTTTACCATTTCAGCAAATTGCTTCATTGGGCTTGTTTCGAACGACGGCGTAGATGCACAAACTACTGAAAAACCATATTGGTCTCGTATTTCGCACGCGAGTTTTAAGTATTTGAGGCTGTTTCCGTATATAGAATCGCCTAATCCACCCTTTATTAGAAGAATTTTTTGGCGATCGCTTCCAAAGACAAATCCATATTCAGTATGACTGTCTGTGGTATTTTTTATTAAATCGAAGAAATTGTTTCGTGTTACAATATATGTTTTCTTCATTTCTTTTATGCGACGAATGTTCTCGCTAGTGCCTTTACTTTTCCCATCCCAAATCATAATTGCTTGGTCGCAGTCGTTGGCCATTTGGATATCTTTTACGTAATGGAATGCTCTCCCCATAAGCCCTTTGGCTGCTTTTGCACAAGAATGTATTTTTGCTCCTGAAACAAAATTATTTCTTGGCGCTTCGCCACTGCAGTAAATGGTCACGTTGCTGTATCCTTTGGATGCCAAATACTTCTGCGCCGCAGTGTCAACGCCGTAACAGTCTCCCACGAGGAATTCTGTACTTTCAACCATATAATCATCAAGAAGCAACTTGAATGTTATAGGCAGTTCTGTAATCGACTTTGAACCTGATATAAAAAGTTTCATTCATCTCTCCTTGTTTTATTCTATTTGTATAAAGCTTTTTTGAAAAAGTTTCTCCCTAAGCCCGCTCTCTATTTTAAGTTTTCTGTTCAGTAAAGTCTCAAGGCGTTTCGCATCTCGCTTTCGGCACTTGACTTCGGACAGTATGAAAACTTTTCGAGCTGCGATTTCCGGAGAAGGCAACTCAAAATGAAATACGCGAGTGGGATATATTGAAACATCATCATCAATATAATTTGGCCTGACAACAACAAATTCTCCATTTTTGCCATCAACATGCTCCCATAGAAAATCGTCAAAATCGAGCTGACTAGACGTATCTACAGCATATATCCAATTGACAACCAACCTCTTTGATTCTGCAATCCAATCGCAGTGGACTATGTACTTGGCATCCTTTGGAATATCCAATCCCATAATATATGGAAACGAGACTGATTCCTCTAATGAAGATAACTCGTCTTTTAATCGAGAACAAAATACACCATGATAACAAGCCTCATCCGCTTTACTGGATAGAAGCAAATATGTTCCTGCGGGAACTTCATCCTCCGATAGCGAAAAATTTGGAAATTTCTGAGCAAGAGTCAAAAACATCTCAAGTTTCTGCAACGTGATGGTTTCTGCCCATTCCCATAATTCAACGAACATCGAAAACAATCGACTGCTTTTTTGTCCGTCATAAGCATCACTTTCAAATAAGACAATTTCATCTTCAAAGTAACCTATCCAATAGCTACCACTGTATTCTTTTACAAGCACCATACCATATTGCTTTTGAGGAAGAAGAAATAAGTTCATATCAATACATCTGCAATGACGAACTTCGATGTTTTTCGTGGCAACCAATTGTCTCAATATTTTCCAATCAACATTGTTTGAAATATCTGTCAATATTCGCAATTTTCCAGAGCCAACAGAAAGCGTCATTCCTGCGGAGTAATCGGGATGAACGGGGGTGTCTTCGTTGCCGGGTGTAGATAATGTTCCCAAATTTAGACTAGGAATGCAAATCCATCTTTCCTCATCGTCCTTTGCGAAAAATTTTGCCAGTCGGCTGCTGGCGTCGCCGTCTATACAAATATTCATGCAGCCTCCTTGTTTTATAGTCCCATCCGTCTACCTTCGCGGGTGTTTTTGCATTCTATTTCGTGACGGAGTGCCTCCAAGATGCTGTCTGTGGTTACTTCGCTTTCGTCATAGTATTGGAAAGTGTCATGAACGGCCTTGAAGTCGCCCGGGGTAAGCGCCATCAGGTCGCATGCGGCTGCGGTACATTCAACCTTAGGGAAGAACGCCAGCCACACTTTTTTGATTCCATCAGGTTTTAGGTAGTTGAATTTGAGTTTTAGAGCAAAGCGCCTGCGCGAGGCGGCGTCCAAATTGTCGCTGAAGTTGGTCGCTGCGATAAAGATTCCCTTGAAGTTTTCCATCTGCGTAAGGAGTTCGTTTACCTGCGTCACTTCCCAGCTGTGTTCTGCTCCGGCACGTTCGCTGAGCATGCTGTCGGCTTCATCTAAAAAGAGAATTGCTTTCTTTTCTTCAGCCTCGCGAAACATCTTGCGAATTTTCTTTTCGGTTTCTCCCAAAAAGCAATCCAATAAATCACTCGCCTTTTTGATAATCAGTTTGCGATCAAGTGTTCTCGCTAGGTGCTTGGCGAGTTCCGTCTTACCTGTACCGGGAACACCATAGAACAATATGTTCAAGGATTCCGGTCGGTCCATCTCTTGCATAGTTTCCCATTTAGCATTAAAGGACTGCATCACCTTCATAATGCGGTTCATGTCGCCTTCGATATTCAATGCGTCAAGAATGTACTTGGGCGCATGGCTTTCTTTATCGCGATTGGCGTATTCGCAGCTCAGTGAAAGCAGATTCGTCTGGGCTTCTGCAATGATGCGCACCGCTTTTTCGGGAGGCATTTTGCTTCCTGCTTCCTGTAAGAATTTTGCCCCGGCAATCGCTTGCGTCACACCACCGGCTGCAATGGGGAAAACGTTCGCAAATTGCTGTACCATCGATGGAGCTAGCAATCCTGTTGCCTTCTGCTCGTTAATGACGGATTGCCAAATCTGCAATCTTTTTTCGAAATCAAGGCGTTTGAATTCGATGGAATAGTCGAATCGACGAAGAGTACTATTTTCGATAAACCCAATATCGTTCGAAATCCAGATGACCGGCACTTTGATTTGTTCTAAAAAAAAATTGAGAGCCCCCTTTTCACAACAATTCAATATCACATCGGCCTCGTCAACCAAAAGAATAGCTCGCTTGTTCTGGTACTTGGTTGCCGCAAATAGGATGCTTCCCAAACGTTCTTGAATAGTAGAGTCCTCCTTATTTTCTCTATGGACTCCGTCAATGCTGATATTGGTCAGTACTAGAGGTCGCTTGAGTTCTTTCGCAATAGCTTTCGCAAGTTCCGTTTTACCCGTACCTTCAACTCCGTAAAAAAATATGTTGAGACCTTGCTCCAATTTTACGTGTTTTAGCATTTCAAAAGCGATTTCAACTTTTGGATTATTGTTGCATAATTTTTTGTAAGGAATGCAGTTTCCCTCGTAAATTTTGAAATAGAGCGAGTCCAAATCGTCACCAGAATTTCCACTTAAAAAACTGCTTATTCGATTTGAAATATCCAGACCACTATTAAGAAGCCCCATACGCTTGAGGGTCGACTTATTGGAGCACGCTTTTTCTATGTCAAGTTCAGGATAAATAAAGGTAATCGCATTTGCAAATTCCAAATCACCCGCTCTCTGAGAAATAATCATATCGCGAAGAGGAGAGCAAAGATTTTTCCTGTAGAAAATCCATGAAAATATAAGGATTTCCATTTCAGTAGAATTCAGATTGAACGCTTTTTGAACGGTGTCTAATCGTTTCAAATAGGGATCATCTAGGTTGCGCCATATTTTGAGAATTCCCATAAGTTCATTAGCAACTCCTTCGAAAAAAATCTTTTTGGCAGAATCATTGAATATATCTTCGCCATCAAGGGTGCAAAGCGTAATACGTTTAATTTCTTCAGTAGTTTCACAATTCTTAATGGTATCGCGTATTCTACAAATCGCCCTTCTACGCTCTTGATAAGATTCCGATTTATCATCTTCTTTGTCCCCATAAAAACATTCGTCGATTTCGTTTCGTCGAGACCGATGCACTTTGCCTTTAGCCTTTGGTTGTTTGTCCTCGATTTTGTTTAAAAATTCAAAATGCGCGGTAAGACCTTTCAATATTCGGAAAGCATTCTCTTTTGGGAGTATACCGATGCAATCGCCTGCGACGGGATAATTTTTTGAATTTCTTAGCACGCGAATCCAATATTCATAGCCCTTGAGAATAACAAAATTGACATCCTTCAGCTTTTTTACGGAGTCCTTTTGCAGGGACTTGAAAACGTCCTTAAAATACCCCTTTTTCATATTTGCACTCCTTATTTTGATATATCATCAAAATAGGTTTTTACTGCGACAAATAATGTCGTGTTTGAAGGTACTTTTCTTAAGGAAATGCCCGCTGGATCCTATCGCCACACCCTTCGATAAGTACTTCGGCCCTTCGGCAAGTTCAGGGGCCTCACTTGGTTTATGAGCTTGTCGAATGACTTTCTACTCTTTAGCGCCAAGGATTTCTGCGGTAGGTGCTGTCGAGGTAATACGAGAATTCGCGGAGTTTTTGGCGGAGCGAGGCTGGCTTGACAACTTCGGCGCTGTCAGCATACGAGAGTACCCAACGAAACAGGAGTTCATCGTTGAGAGCCTTCATCGTGACGCGTAGACGGCCGTCATACATCTTTTCCACTTTCATGGAACGCTGGAACGGTTTTTCTTCAAGGTAATACTGCGCACTACTACTGAACACGATTTCCACATCTTCGGCTTTGGGGTCTTGCGGGCCGTAAATCGCGGAACCGAGTTGCACTCGCTTGCGCAACATTTCAAGCGTTTTCGGATTGTCCTGGAAGGTTTCCTTGGTAAGTTCGACTTTCTGAATTCGGCGGAACTTGAGCGTGTAGGTATCGCCAGGGTGCGACTGCGATTCGCAACCGATGTAGATTTCACCCTGATACAAGATGACCATTAGCGGAATTCGTATGCTGGGGATGTTCCCATTTTCGCTGATATAGGTGACGCGTATTTTACGGCGTTCATGAATCGCCCGCAGAATCACCTTGAGCTTTTCGCTGGAATCTTCCTCGAACATGGGCGGGGTTCCCGCAAAAAGGATTCTCGAATTCAAATCCTGGGCGAGCTGCTCCACGGCCTTCTTTTCGCTTGCAGGTAGACTTTTCCGGATTTTTTCGAGCAAATCCGTGACGGTCTCGCTTGCGGCTGGGTACATGTTCGCGATGCGCTGCAGGAACACGAAATGCAACATCGTATTTTCAAAATTCGGGAATAGTAAGTTATCTGCCGATTTAATGGCCGACTGGTAGCGAAAAGCGCGACTATCACTTAACACACGGATATAGGCGCCCCCATTGGCAGATGTCAGCGTCTGCATATCACGCTGCACGTTGCGTCGCTCATTTTCGGGAATTTCCAGAGCCTCCATCAAATCACTGATGGAATAGCTCCTACTCGGATTCGTTATCAGAAGTGCGAATAGTTGAAGGACGCGGTCTGCGCGGGTAATGTCAGCCATATTAAACCTCTGCGGTTTAATATATATTATTACTGCGACAAAAGATGACGCGATAAAAATTGTTTTTTAAACGAACACGACTTCGTTGCCGACGCGGGTCGATTCCGTACGGTTCGGGAGGCCGCTTTCAGTATCGGCATAGCCGAGAGCAACAGACGCATAGACGCGTTCGTCTTCCTTAAGGCCAAGCGTTGCCAGGTAGCCACGAATCGAGGAATCCTCGTTCAGCCACTTGAGCTGATTGATGTAGCAGCTACCGAGATCGAGTTCGTTTGCCGCAAGCATCATGTTTTCTACGGCACAGGCGACATCGGCCATGTTGTTGCCGTAATCCTTCTTGTTCGCAACCACAATCAAAACGGGCGCATTGTAGCAGAAGGAGTAATTGCCCTTACGCGAAAGCGCAATCGAATTCTTGAGGCTCTTGTAAAGGTCTTCGCGGAGTTCCATCGCGGCAAAGGCCGACTGCACGAGTTCCTTGAGCTTTGCAATCACCGACGCATCCGAAATCACGAAGAAATGATTAGTCTGCGCATTACCGCCGGTGGGTCCGAAACGGCCCGCCTCGACAACGGTCTGCAACTTTTCTAATTCAACAGTCTGCGCCTTGAATTTGCGCGTACTGCGACGGGTCTTGATAGCTTCTAAAGTATTCATGGTTTTAATTTAACAAAATCAAGGTTCAACCAATTATCGCCAATAGACCGTTCCCGTGAACGTCAGCGAATCTTCATTCGCCATTCGCTCCGCATAGACAAAATCAAAGAACGGCAGAATGTTTTCATTAATTTCTAGCTTCAGCAGAGAATCAACGCCCCATTCCTTACGACCTTTGTAATAATAGTAGACCCCATTGCGGGCATCGATTTCTAGCGTATCGCCAACGACCTTGTATTTAGGAATATAATCCGTCAACTTGATGTCGTACTTTTTTTCGGCGCCATATCTATCGATCATCGAAAATTCGATTCTATTACTTGAATCAGGGCGCAGCTCATATATCGGATGGACATAGCTATTCGTAGCTTCTTCCCTAATGTCGCCAGAAACAAACGTATAGCTATAAACCCCGCCCCAGCAGTCAATGCCAAGAGGACGACTGACACGTCCGAATTCCACTCTGGCCGGATACTTAAAACACTCCTCATCGGGTGCACACTTAAAAACAACCGATATCTCTAGCGGAATAAGCTTAGTCGCAACAGGGCAATAGTCGCTATAGTCCTCTACATCTAGCGAGCAGGCAATCAAGGTCACCAATGTACACGACAGCAATAAATTTTTAAAAAAAATCATTTGGATTCTCAATAAACTAGACGGTATTGAAGGATTATGCTGATATCATCCGTTTTCATGGAACTCTGATTTTTTAACAGGGTACCCAATTCTATCTGTCCCCATCTGCCCCACAGATCCGCAATATCTGTAGAATAGGTACGGTTTTCCAGAGAATCCGCAATGATTGAATTAAAGCAGTACGAAGATCCACATTCTGCACACGTACAGACCCCATAATACGACAGCGACGTAATCCCTTCGGGAATATAGACATCTACCGAGTCCCCACGCAGCTCATAGGGATGTTCCAAGAACTTTATAAATCCCGACACGTCAATATCGTATTTCTTTTCTACGCTATCCTTGTCGAAGAAAGAAAAGATAACATGTCCGTTGGAATCAGGGATCAATTCGTAACGTTTTTTTCCATCGACTTCTTCATTCAGATACGTTTTTATATTCTCGACATCTCCCTGTTGATACATACTCGCCCTATAATCCCTTTCCCACGGTTCCATCGTGGAGTCTTCAATCGAAGTATCTTTAGGCGGAGCAAAAAAGCGCGTATAGTACAGGGTATCGACGCTTAATTTTTCGGGATACCTAATCCAAAGTTCCAACGAGCCCGAACGTACAGAATCGTCATTAACCTTTAGACGGATGTCCCAATCCATTTTCGTGTGACTCGTGATTTCTGCATGATAATAAGTCTTAACATAAGGATCCGCTCCTCCTAAAGAAAAGCCGCACCCCGACACTACTAGCAAGACTATCAAAAAAGGAATATATACCGCAAGCAACCGCATACAGCAATAAATATACCTCATTTTAAGCAAAAAACAACACTTTATCTGCAGAATCGCGATTTAAGCGCCTTGGCGCACGGTTTTTCTACACATTCATGCAACAAAACGGCCATTAGACAACATAGCGCTATTGACAAGGCGATTTTCAAGGAGTTGTTTTGTACATCCAGAGTTGCAAAAAGAAAATTCTCTATTTCGGTATTGAAGGTCTGCACCAAGAAAAACGCATACGAAACAGCGCTCGCATAACGCAACACTTTTGAATTCTGCAGACGCGGAGACTTGAGTCCCGACAAGGTGATAATCATGCACGCAAACAGTGGAACCGCCACGACGTCATAAAGCATGTAGTTTCCGACAAAGAGGTTCAAGCGGGCCGCCGCCGAAATTACCGCAACTAAGACAAGGACCTCTATTACAAAGAACTTCCAGGTCTTTAAAAATTCAAGCCTTACGGAAAGCGAGCAAAGCAGAACTCCGATAAAGAATTCAAGCCCCCTGAAAAACGGATTTGCATAAATGGAATCCGTCGCAAACGAATGCACCACGAGCGGCGACCAGAACAACACAAGGGCACAGGCGACAAGCAGCAAAATCTTGGCGCGAGTTGCCAGTTGCTTAGCGACCTCCTGCATCAGCGGGAAAAACAAATACGCAATCAGCAGGCACGAGATAAACCAGGTGCCGCTATTATGGCTAATGTCGAACAAAGACGAAAATACGCTCTGCAGTCCAAGAAGTTCTATCGGCAAAAGCACGATATTCTGGAGCAAGCTTTCGGTCCCCAAGCTCACGACATAAATCACCGAAACCAGATAATACAGGGGCAATATGCCAATCAGCCTTTTTAGGTAAAAATTCTTAAGGGGTAAAATCTGAACCAGGGACTTTTCGCGGTAGGTCATATACAGCACGTACCCCGACAGCATAAAGAACGCCGTCATGAATACGGCCCCCATCGAGACAAAGCCCGTCAACGGTCCAAAATTGCATTCATGATGAATATGGCAATGAAAAAGGAGCACCATCAACGCCGCGACTACCCGGAATAAATCCAGACCGGCGGCGCGCTGTGACATTTTATTCTTGTCAATAATCATGCCGTTAAAACTCACCCGTTATCTTTTCGACAATTGCGTCCGTCGTCAAAAGTTCCGGCAACACAATCTGCCTAGAGGCATCGCCCTCGGGGTAGATGGCGTAGGCGGGGACGCCCGACTTATGCAAGCTCCTGAGGAGCGCGTTGACTTCGGGCGTCTCGCGGGTCCAATCCGCTTTTACAAGAGCGACACCGAGGCTATCCATGGCTTGGCGAAAGTCGTCATCGTCGAGTATGGCGGCTTCGTTCGCCTTGCAGGTGAGGCACCAGTCGGCAGTCACGTCAATAAATACGGTGCGTTTCATCTTTGCGAAACTTTTGATGAGGGCGGGGTTGTAATTATACCAGCCATCCTCCGTCATTTGCGCCTGCATACGGGCGTTGAATTGCTCCGTAACGGCGGTTTCGTATTGAGGCCCGATAGCAGTAAACCATACTACAGTAAGAACGGCGATGCTTCCGCCAATTGCAGCAATTTCACGTTTAAAAGAGACTCCCGGCGGAGCGAATTTGCCGATAACAAAGCCAGAGCCTACACTCAACACAACGATGACCATGAAGAGCAAATCGCCCAACCAGCCAGCCTGTTCATTCACAATCCACAAAAGCCATGCAACGCTTGCAAGTAGCAAAACGCCCATCACCTTTTGCAGTTTTACCATCCACGCACCCGGTTTCGGGAAAACCTTAAGCACGCGGGGGAACGCGCTCACCAGCATATAAGGCAGCGCAAGTCCGAGGCCCGCCGCCGTAAAGAAAAGGAACAGCACCGGGACCGTTTCCGAAAAGGCAAAGCCCATGGCAGTCCCGAGGAACGGCGCCGAACAGGGGGTGCTCAGGAGCACCAGAAGCGCACCGGTAAAGAAGGCGCCAGCGAGCCCCGCCTTTTTGCCCGCCGCATCCATCTTGGTCGTGGCTCCCCACGGGAGCCAGATTTCGAAAACACCAAAGAAACTCATGGCAAAGGCGGTCAAAATGACGGCCATGAAAGCAATAAAGCCTGCACTCTGGAATTGCATGCCCCAGCCCGCGGACCCGCCGCCGGCCTTGACGGCGGCGACAACGGCGGCCAGCACCCAAAAACTCACGAGGATTCCCGCCGTTGTGGCTCCTCCCAAAGCGAGGAGCCGTCCGCGGCTTTCGCCAGCCTGCTTAATCAGGCTGAACAATTTGAGAGAAAGCACCGGAAGCACGCACGGCATCAAGTTCAAGATGATTCCGCCGAGGAATGCGAAAAGGAGAAGCACCACAATCCCCGCGCGATTTTCGGCCGGCACCGCGGAGCTGTTTTGTGCCGCAGGCTCAGGGCTGTTTATCACAGCGCCCTCTATTTTAGAATCGTTTTTTTTTGAGCCCTTTGCAAGGCCGTCCACGGCCTCTCCGTCTAGAGAAATCGTCTTGCTCGCCGGGGCGAGGCAAATAGAATTGTCGCAGGCCTGGTAGCGGAATGTCGCCTGGGTTCCGAGACTGTCATAATTGCCCGTTGCGGACTTGACCGGGATTTCTATCGTGAACGTCCCACGGAAAGTCAAAATTTCGAGTTCCAACGCTTCGTTGTATTCCTTGATAGGCTTGGGCCACACGACCTCGCCAAATTCAATACCCTCGGCCTTGACCTCAATCGAAGACGGCTTCAAAAATTCGTCGGTCACCTCATTCGCGTTCACATGCCAGTTGCCGGGAATCGTGACACTCACCGAGAGCTTTCCGCCATCCTTAAGCGCACCGGCGCTATACTCCATGTGCATTTCGGGAGGTGGCATGGAGTTCATGTTGAATTCCTGCGCGTTAACATTTTGTGGATAACTCAGCACAAAAAGGGCAAAGCCAAAAAAAACTGTTGATAGCTGCAAACAGTTGTTTGCAAAATTCTCAAGAATGCGTTTTTTTTCTTTCATTTTCATAAATTTTATCTCAACTGAAAGATTGCTGTCAAAATTCCCCATTTGCCTCATGTCCAAATCGAGAATTTTAACAGACACACCCTCCAACTGGGTAGAAACAGTGTGGCGCAAGAACGCCCCTAAAATTTACAAACTCTGCCGCGCGCGGAGTAGCGATTCAGAATCGGCCAAGGACCTTTTTCAAGAAGTCGCCCTAAAGTTCTGCTACAACGCACCCCGCCTAGACCACGACAAACCCATTTTGCCCTGGTTTCTTCTGGTCCTGCGCAACGCCGCTATTGACCAGCGTCGCCAGTCCATAAGATCAATCCCCATTTCGAAAATCAATCAAAACAAAAGCCGCGAAAAGGGATTCCAGTACGACCTCTGCGAACATGTCGCGGGCTATTCTACCGGCATCTTTCACGAAAAGATACTCCACCACGAACTCAATTACCTGATGTCGAACCTGAACCGGTTCGAAAGACTCGCCATCGAATATTCCTTTATCGGCGGGATCGGCCTTACGGAGGCGGGGAAAATGTTTGGATTGACCAAGAGTTCCTTTTACAAAAAAAGGTGCAAGGCCCTAAAGAAAATGGTACAAAAGAAGGACGAACGGGCCATTTTGCTGCAAAACAAGGACGCCCCTCCCTTTCTACTGCAAGATTTGCTAACGCAGGCGACCGAAATTTCGTAATTTTAGGGAGTGAAAAGACTTTTCCTATTT
This sequence comes from Fibrobacter succinogenes, assembly GCA_902761355.1. Classification (GTDB taxonomy): domain Bacteria; phylum Fibrobacterota; class Fibrobacteria; order Fibrobacterales; family Fibrobacteraceae; genus Fibrobacter; species Fibrobacter succinogenes_M. Next base: position 50,077 of record CACWJY010000003.1, read on the forward strand.
ATTATTCTAGTCCTGTGGTCGGCATCGCTGGCTGTCGATGAATGGAAATCGTTCTCGCATCCATTCCCCATCAACGACGCCATGGCATTCGGCGACGGCGTATTGCTAGCAACCGATGCGGGTATCCGCTACCGCCATGTAGGCGGCGACTACGTTTACCACCCCGAAACCGGCCTGGAGACCTCCATATTCAACGCCCTGGCCTCTTCGGAGCTCGGCGTGTTCGCCGTATCCGAATTCGGTATCATCACCGCCCTCGAAGACGGCGGAAAGCGCTGGCGCGTCATGAACCGTTCGTACGTCGCCAACAACGTGAAGACCATTCCCGGTGCAACCGTTATCGGAAAGACCGTCCTTGTCATCCCCTTTACAGACCGACTCGCCTTTTTTGACCTTGTGGGCGCGACCTCTATCCTAACCATCAACCGTATCGGCAATGAATCGCTTTTGTCGAACCCCGTCGACAAAATGGTCGTACACGGCGACTCACTCTACATTAGGCTCAACAACAACTCCATCTTTGTTCGCGCCATGGACTGGGAGCACCTTTCGTCCGATTTCCGCCTGAGCGATCCCGCCACATGGACGGCACTCCCCGCCACCCAAGAAATTCCGGGACTTGAAATCTACGACCCCACCAAGGTGGTCGTCAACGGAATCACCCTGGACGACGAAATCCTTTACGACGCAGGCACAAGTAAAATCAAGTGGGTTATCCCCAAGGGTGATGATTACTACCTGGTAGGAAACTTCCACATCTACTATTTCGACCAGCGCTCCGGCAAAAAGAACTTTACCGAACTTACGCAATACTCCGCTTTCCAGCTGAGCCAGATTTACGAACTAAAAGCGCTCCCCACCGGAGGCGCCATGGTAGCGACCGCCAACGGCATCTTGAGCTATTCCGACACGTACGGCTGGAGAGTCCCCAAGTTCGCCTACAACCAGTTGCTAAGTTCCGTAAGCTCTTACGACAGCCGCCTCAAGGAACTCTCTTACCTGCCGGACGGTCACGTATTCTTCCATATCTGGGGGCACGCCTATCTGGTCTATTCTAACTGGGGCGAAGACCTCGACATCGCCATTACATCAGAAAACAAGCAATGCATCGACTACTTTATGGAGCAGGAAAAATACATGACGTCCATCTCTACGACGCCTGCTCCCGACAACTCCGGATTCTTGACCGCTGCCTCTAGCAACTACGGCTACACACTCGTATATGTTACAAAAAACGGCGATGTACACTGTGCCAACAACGTCGGCGACAATCCACATGCAGGCGCCCTGTTTGCAACATTTGACGAAGACAGTTCGTGGGTGATCTATGTCGGCAACAGGGAATGCAACGGTTACGCCTGCCCCGGCAACCTAGAAGTGTTCAAGTTCCCGGCCCCCAAGTACAACGGCGGCGAACTTTCCAACTACACCAAAAAGGTATACTCGGGACTAACGCCGGGCGCCATCGACATGACCTACGACACCCAAGAAAAACGACTATGGTTGGTCACGACATCTGGCCTCTACTACTTTGACGACGAGCGCGACACCGTGGTCACCCCCTCATCGGCCAACGGCCTGATAGGAGCGGACTACTCAGCCATCGACATCGACACCCACGGAAACCTTTGGCTCGGTTCAACAAACCAGGGCGCCTACAGGCTGACACAAAAGAACAAGTCTCCGGACACCCTGACCGTGCAGCACTTTACCACCAGGAATGGGCTTCTGGACAACAACATCGCCGACCTCGCGATAGACCCCGTCCTCGGAGTCGCCTGGTTTGCCCACGAAAAGGGCGTCACCTACTACAAACGTAACGACCTAAAAAATGCCAGCGAGAACACGATTGCAACTTCCGCCGTCAACGTTCACGCCTACCCGGTACCGTACAGGCCCAAGATTCACGGACTCTTTACCATCGAAGGCTTTACAGAAGAGTCGACCGTAAGCATCTTTAACCGCGGCGGAGCACTAGTCCGTTCCTTTAACAAAGACGAAGTTGCAGGCGGCAAGCTGGAATGGAACGGCTTTGACAAGAGCGGCAAGCTGGTCGCCCCGGGCGTCTACTATTACGTTATCAATAACGGCTCCAAGGTCAAGAAAGGCAAGTTTATCATCGTCCACTAGCGGAATCCTATGAAAAAGATTTTTGGTACAGTTTTATTTATCGGAGCAGCAGTCTTATTGTGGAGTTGCGCAGGGACCCGTCAGGGCCTGGTCTGCGAAGAAATCGAATACCGCCTGAACACCATGACCTATTCCCCGGACCAGCGAGCCTACATGGAAGAGGAACTGCGCGTGTGCCGCGAACAGGAAGCCGAGAAAAAGGCCGCAGGAGCAGCCCAGCGCCAAAGCATCTATGACCGCTTTGCAGCCTCCGATTCTACGCAGAAAAAATCGACAGGCGATTCTACTAATACAGATGGTTCAGCGTCAAACAGCATTTCTGTTTCTGAAGCGCTCCACGATTCTTCGGGCGTAAAGACCCAGAGCATCTACGACCGCTACAAGTCCGTAGAAGCGCCCTCTGATTCCGCAGTCGCAGACACTTCCGCTGCAGACGCAGCCAGTTTCCAGTAAGGCGGCAAACTGCTTATGGCAAAAATCCAGACACTTGCAGGTGAATGGTTCGAGCCGGATTTACCGGGCCGTTTGTTGAAAATCGCCGGCGACATCCGCGAAGCAGGTGGCCGCGCCTTCTTGGTAGGCGGCTGGGTCCGCGACGCACTCCTAGGTAAATCGTGCCGCGACTACGATGTCGAAGTTTACGACATGGCGCAAGATGCGCTAGTGCCGATTCTTTCTAAATACGGTCGCACCAACTTGGTAGGCAAGGCATTTGGCGTGATTCACCTAGCCATGAAGGGGCTTTCGCTCGACTTTTCTTTTCCGCGTACCGAAAGCAAGGTCGGCTATGGGCACCGCGGATTCGTGGTGCATACCGACGAAAAGCTGAGCTTTAAGGAAGCCGCCCTCCGCAGGGATTTCACCATCAATGCGATGGGCATGGAACTCCCGGAACTAACGCTCTGCGACCCGTACGGCGGAATCGAAGATTTAAAGCGTCACACGCTTAGGCATGTAGGCCCAGCCTTTGCCGAAGACTCTCTGCGCATTTTGCGCGGCGTGCAATTTGCAAGCCGCTTCGGTTGCACGCTCGCGCCCGAGACCGTTGAACTTTGCCGCACGCTTTCGCTCGACGATCTTTCGGTAGAGCGCCTTTTTGAAGAATTCAAGAAATGGCTTTTGAAGCCCGGCAAGCCCTCGCTCGGGCTGCGCGCCTTTTTGGATATCAAGCTCGACGAATATTTCCCTGAAATCACCCCCTTTAAGGGTTCATGGGAAACACTCGGTGCAATTCTCGACAACATGGCTGTTTTACGCAGCTCCAATGACAAGGAAGACTTTCTTTCGGAAGCGCAGGCGATGGAATTCGCCTTTGCGGCACTCCTTTGCGGAAACGCGGACTCCTCACTCAAGTTCCTGGAACGCATCACCAACGAGACGCACTTGCTCAAGGTCGTACCGCAACTGTTGAGCGCCTACAGCAATCTTGAGACCTCGATTGTGGAAGACATCCCGTCGCTGCGCCGCCTCGCCGTAAAGCTCGGCGGTCTGAAGCTATTGTGCCTGCTGGTCAAGATTACTCCTCAAGAATTCTTTGACGACGCGAACTTCGCCGATAAACTATGGGCAGTCGCCAACGAAAACGATCTTCTCGAAGCAGCACCGCAACCCTACCTTACAGGCAAGATGCTGATGGACCTGGGTGTAAAGCCCGGCAAGCAGATGGGCGAAATCATCAAAAAAAGCTTCGAACTGCAGCTGGACGGCAAAATCGCAAATGCGGAAGAAGCCCTAGAGTGGGCAAAAAACTCCGCATCTTGAATTTTTAATCCAATTTTTCTATTTTGTGCCCCGCGCGGCGGTAAACTGCCGTCGCAGACATAGACTAAACATAACCAAGTGGCTGGCCAGATGGGTAGGCTTGGGCACGACGGTCGCGAGGAAAGCGATTGCGCTCGAAGCCGAGAGGTTTGGTGGCCCGAAAGGAAAAAATGAGTCAAAGAATCGTATGTAAGTTCGGCGGCAGCTCTGTCGCCGATGCAGGCCAGTTCAAGAAGATCAAGGCCATCGTTGAATCCGACAAAAACCGCAAGGTCATCGTCGTTTCCGCCCCCGGCAAGCGCAATCCTAAGGAAACCAAGCTTACCGACCTCCTCTACAGCACCTACGACCTCGCCTCCAAGGGCCTCGACTTTTCGACCCCGTGGAACCTGATCCGTCAGCGCTACGACGAAATCTGCAACGATCTCGGCCTCGGTGACAAGCTCACTGAAGACTTGGACAGCCTCGAAGACAAGCTCAAGAACCACCCCGAATCCGTCAGCACCGACTTCTTGGTGAGCCGTGGCGAATTCCTGTGCGCACGCCTCATGGCCAAGTACCTGGGCGCAAACTTCGTGGATACCTTCCCGCTGATCACCTTCGACGACAAGTACCGCATTACGCCGAAGACCTACGAAGACATCGCGAAGACCTTGTCTGACGAAAACCAGCTTTACGTGCTGCCGGGCTTCTATGGCAGCAACCTCCGTGGCGAAGTCAAGACCTTCAGCCGTGGCGGCTCCGACATCACGGGCGCTATCCTTGCCAACGGCATCGATGCCGCCAAGTACGAAAACTGGACCGACGTTTCGGGCATGCTCATGGCTGACCCGCGCATCGTCGAAAATCCGCTGCCGATCGAATACGTGAGCTACCGCGAAATCCGCGAACTCGCCTACTCCGGCGCTTCTGTGCTCCACGACGAATCTATCGCTCCGTGCCGCGCAAAGAAGATTCCTATCAACATTCGCAACACGAACCGCCCGCAGGATCCGGGTACCATCATCGGCCCCACTCCGGAAGAAGCGAAGCTCCCGATTACGGGCGTTGCCGGCCGTAAGGGTTTCTCGATGATCTACATCGAAAAGTCCATGATGAACAAGGAAGTCGGTTTCGGTCGCCGCGTACTCGCCGTGCTCGAAAGCGAAGGCCTCTCCTACGAACTGTGCCCGAGCGCCATCGACTCCATGAGCATCGTGGTCGACTCCAAGGCTCTCGACGCCGTGCAGGACGTGGTTCTCGAAGACATCACGCAGCAGATGCGCCCCGACCGTATCAAGGTGTTCCCGGGCATCTCGCTCATCGCTACCGTGGGTCATGGCATGACGAACAAGATCGGTGTGGCTGCAAAGCTCTTCACGGCTCTCGCAGACAACAAGGTCAACGTCCGCATCATCGACCAGGGTTCTTCGCAGATCAACATCATCACCGGTGTTGACGAAGCCGATACCGAGAAGGCCATTAAGGCCATCTACGGCGCATTTGTGAAGTAGACCCTATCGCTACTGTCATTCTGGAGCCGCGTAAAGCGGCGATAGAATCCAGGGTGACACGCAGTAATGTCATCCTGAGTGAGGCGCGAAGCGCTGAATCGAAGGATCTAGACCAGCGAAGCATTATCGCCCCCGACCTAACGGCCGGGGGCTATTTTTTAAGGCTTCCTTATTAAGCCTCATTTTTTCTTTTGCAAAAGTTTCATCACCAGGGGCCACAACACCATAACATAGAAAATGAGGACGCCACGCGAAATGAACTTGGCCCACTGTTGCGCCTGTACCGATGCGGTCGAAGAACCATGCCCGCTGCCAAGGCTGATGATAAAGAACAGGAGGACTGCGCCGATAATTCCATAGGCAAGGTTCTTTTTGTTGAATTCAGCCTTGAACTTGATCCAGGTCTTGTCGATAAAGCGTGCGACGCAGAAGAATATCAGCTGGCCGATATCCCCGTAGGCATCAATCATCATGCGCTGCGGATCTACGAGGATTTTCCCGTTCACGTAATCCACGTGATAGGGTTTGAAGGTGACATAGGCAAGGAAAATCCAGCCGATAACGAATCCTGCAAGCAAGAACCACTTTTCTTTTTCGGGATGCGCGTCAAGATACTGGAATATCTTGTAGGTCGCAAAAATGAAAAGGCAGCTTTCAGCGAGACCCACCAGCACATCCTGCGGCGTGTGGACGCCCAGGTAGTTGCGCGAAAATCCGGTTAGGAGAATACCCGCGACGCAAATAAAGGCGGCAATGCGCATTCGCTTCCATAGGTTGGCCGCGAAGCTCCCGTAAATGGGGGTAGCCGTGGTGGTGTGTCCGCTCGGGAAGGAATATCCGCCCGCCGTGGCGATGGCATCTCCTGCGGGGAGAATTCTCGCGTCGCGGATCCACGGACGGTAAGCGCAAACGGTCAACTTGAGGGTCGCATTGAAGGCGGTCGTGAGCGACCATGCCGTAAAGGTGAAAAGCCCCATGCGCTTGCTGACGCACCAGTACACGAATGCGGGAACAATACAAAGGAACGTAATCGCGTAAAGCGAAATCATTTCCATGAAGGGCGTAAGCGCATCGTTAATCGCGTTCCTGAAATTCTGCAAAAGAAGCAGATACTCGATATCCATATAAACACCTCTTTTTTTTTATCGTGCATAATGTAACATTCTTTTCAGTGACAAACGCCAACTTATTACGAAAACCTTACAAAAAACAGCGTATAAAAGAAATTTCCCAACCAGTTCCTTTGTAAAAACATATTATCTTTGCCTTTAAACTTTCTAACGATAACTGGAGCATGGTACACAGCATATTCTTGCCGTACCACTTCACCTACGAAACTCACAAGTCTGTTGATGAAAGCTTAATGGGGGACGAATCCCCTGAACAGAAAAAAGAACAGACGTACGATTTGTTCCTGACTCAGCATTACACATCGACGCGCAATTCATCTTTTGTCAATGTCGACATGCTTGACGAAACGTTCTTTATGTCGTACCTAGACATGACTTCGGGTGGAATAAAGGCTTTTGTAGATAACGGCGACAACAGCAAGATTGTCTTGTCATTTGGAAAAAGGAAAAAATGCTGATGGCAAGGAATCAAATCTGTACATCAGCGGGAAAACTTTAACGTTTGAATTTGGCAATACCACGTTTGGATTGAACGAAGTTACCGAATAGAACGACGGCATAAACCATACTGGCAAGCGGTCCTGCAACATACGCAGGACCGCTATATATTTTACGCAGAAAATATAATGCGAACTATTGATCGCAAGGTGAACATGCTCCCCCGAAATCTAGAAGTCCCTAGACGCTGGCTTCTGCGCGTTCTTTCAGTTCCAAATAGAACTTACTTTTGGCAGTCATATAGTACGGATACACCCACAGTGCCGCAATACCTAACGTCACGGAACACAGCAAGTACCACGCCCAAAAACGAGCCTGCAAGCAGAAAAATTCCCAACGGTGACCGTACATCATTTTCTTGCTTGCAGTAATGGCCTGAAACGGAGCGTATTCGGGATGTTCAATAAGGACAAATTCCGTCATCGTGTAGGAATACGATTTCATGATGCCCGGGACAATCAAAAGCAGGAACCACAGCAGAAGCATGACACATTGAAGAAATTCCGTCACCACGATCTTCAAGAAGTATTCTATGCTGCGATATCCCAAGAACAGTCGCGCATAAGAAGGTTTAGTCTTAAGTGCCATATTCAAAAAGCAAGCAACAATGCCAATCCACAAAACCCATGTAAATGGTGTACAGACTACTTCCCAGGCATAGTAAAGCGCGGAGTCTTCTTCCATAAAGAATTGCGGCGTCGAGATCCCCATAACGATCGCCAGGAATAATATTAAAATCATGGCTCCATAAAACCAATGACCACTCATCGCATCCCAAGCAAATTCCTGAATTCTCCTGTTGTTCATGGAGCGGCTGCGGTTCAGTTCCGCAAACAACTGATTTTCTTCGTTTTCCATATATGATTCCTTCTTATAGAGCTATTATGGAAAAAACATAATAAATTAGAACTCCTCTGCGTATTTTTCTATTTTTCGCGCATGCTCAAAAATTACATATTCGACTTGGGCGGGGTCATTCTCGACATACGGATGCAAAATGCATACGAACAATTCGTGGCCCTGGGGCTTCCTGCCACAGAACTCGAAAAGGGTGGATCCGTTTACAAGTGGATGGAAGATTACCAGCTCGGCCTGTTGAGCACGCAGGATTTCTGCCAGCAAATTGCCGGCAAAAGCTTTTCGACGACAACGCCATACGATATTGAGCATGCGTGGAATTCCATTTGCCTCGGTATCGCCAAATGCAAGCTGGACGCACTTCGCCACCTTCGCCAAAGAGAAGGCGTTACCGTTTCGCTCCTGAGCAACACCAACGAACTGCACTGGGAATACTGCTGCGAAAAATGGTTCAATGCATGCGGCAACAATCTGAATGATTTCTTTGACCATATTTTTCTGAGTCAGGAGCTCCATTTGCAAAAGCCCGACCCAGAAATTTTCAGGACAGCGATTCGCACACTGAACGCGAATCCAAACGAAACAATTTTCATCGATGACAATGCTGATAATGTTGCATCTGCCGCAAATTGCGGATTGCAGATACTCCATGCCTCTCCTGACATTGACTGGGTAAAATCACTTAATCTCTGAATAATCTGATGCATCAGACAATTCTATATATTTCGATTCTTTTGACTGTCCTGCTTTCAGCTTGTTCCGAGTCGTTTACCGACCCACGTGACGGCCAAAGTTACGACATCGTAAAAATCGGTTCACAGACTTGGATGGCCGAAAATCTAAACTATGAAACCGAAACGAGTGCATGCCCAGAAGGCGACAAGCGTAACTGTTCTAAGTACGGACGGCTCTATACCTGGGAAGTAGCCAAGCGCATTTGCCCCGATGGCTGGCGCCTTCCCGACAGCGCAGATTTCGAACAACTCATTTCAGCAGCAGGTGGCGCAGAAGCGGCAGGTTACGCTCTCAAGTCGACTAGCGGTTGGTTCAAGAAAGGGAACGGTTCGGACGATTTCAGCTTTTATGCTCTCCCCGCCGGTTACCGCCTCGCCGGAAACGATGCTACAGGTGGCAAGTTCGACGGCATCGGTGGCTACGCCCATCTCTGGAGCGCCACAGAAACTCCCGACGGTCTCGCCCACTATCTACTCCTCGATTTCAGCAGCAAGGCCGCCAAGATTAGCGCATTCGGCAAAGACGAGTCGCGCTCAGTACGTTGCGTGAAGTAAGATTACTTTAGCACGGCCATCACGTCTTCTGCGATCTGCGTGGGCGTGAGGCGGTTGCGTTCCATAAGCTGTCCGTAAGGCACCTTATCGTAGAATTCCTTCTTGAGTCCCTTCACGAGCACGCGCATGTCGGTATTGCCGTAGAAGCGGGCGATCTTTTCGCCAAAGCCGCCATCGATGACACCGTTTTCGAGCGTCACAACCACTTGATGGTCAGCGAGCAATCCTGTAAGTGTTTCTGCATCGATGCCCGTTGCAAAGCGCGGGTTGATAATCGTTGCTTTGATTCCCTGCTTCGCAAGTTCTGCTGCAGTTTCTTCGGCAAGGGCATAGTAGCTTCCGAGACCGATTAAGGCGACCTTACTTCCGCATCCGTCTACTTTGTACGTATTCAGTTTGGAATAATCGGTGTCAAAAGCAATATTGCGGTGCGCGACTCCGTTCGGAATGCGAATTGCCATCGGATGTTCCGTCTGGTCAATCGCATAATCCATCATGGCGATAGCCTCTTCCACGCAAGTCGGGCAAAGGTACACCAAGTTCGGGATGTTGCTCATCATCGGAATATCGAAAATGCAGAGGTGCGTGGTATCATTCATGCCGTCGGCGCCCGACATGGTCACAAGAATCGTTGCGGGATTGTTGTTCGCGCAAAGGTCCTGCGAAAGCTGGTCGTAGGTGCGCTGGATGAATGTGCCGTGCGTGCTGTAAATAGGCTTTGCGCCGCCCTTGGCAAGGCCCGAGGCGAGTGCGACAGCGTGCTCTTCGGCGATGCCCACGTCAATGAATTGCTTGCCCGCTTCCTTGCGGCGGTCGGCAAAGAATCCGATACCTGCAGGAACCGCGGAATGAATTACGACGACTTTCGGGTCTGCCTTGATTTTCTTCATCAGGTATTCGCTGAGAATGTTGCCGTAAGATTCTCCGTTGCCCCAGTTCACAACTCCAGTTGGAATATCAAATGGCGCAACCCAGTGGAAACCTTCCTTGGAATTCTCGGCAAAGCTGTAGCCTTTGCCCTTGAGCGTGTGGATATGAACGACCACGGGCTTCGTGGAATCTTTCACCTGCTTGAATGCAGCGATGAGCGATTCGACGTCATTACCTTGTTCTACATACAGGTAATCAAAGCCGAGGCTCTTGAAGTAATTGTTTTCGCTCTTGCCCTGCGTGGCGCGGAGTTCCGCGAGGCTCCCGTAGAGACCGCCATGGTTTTCGGCGATAGACATTTCGTTATCGTTCACAACGACGATAAAGTTGGTGGCGTATTCGCCGGCGTTATCCAAACCTTCAAAAGCTTCGCCGCCACTGAGCGAACCATCACCGATGACGGCGATGACGTTGCCCTTTTCTCCTTTCACGTCGCGGGCGGTCGCAAGCCCGAGAGCCAAGCTCACCGACGTTGATGTGTGGCCAATCATAAAGTGGTCATGTCCGCTTTCGCAAGGTTCAGTGTAGCCAGTAACACTCCAGTACTTATCCGGATTCAAGAACGCCTCAGCGCGGCCCGTCAAAATCTTGTGGGTATAGCTCTGGTGACTAACGTCGTAGACAATCTTGTCTTTGGGCGATTCAAAGACGTAATGCAATGCGATGGTCGGCTCCACGAATCCGAGGTTCGGAGCCAAATGCCCGCCGCACTTAGAAATCTTGTTGATCAGGGCCGTGCGGATTTCTGCCGCGAGCGTCTTGAGGCTTTCCAAGTCCATCTTTTTCACATCTCTCGGGGATGCAATCTTTTCCATCAGCATAAAGTACCGCCTTTTTCTCTAAATATACAACAAACGGCCTGCGAAAGGCCGTACAAAGTTGAAATTTCTGGTTCGTCTAGAAAACAGCAAACCATTCCTAGCGAACAATCACCTGGCGCATTTTCACGCCATGCCGCACCAGGTAAATTCCCGGCACCTTCGTCAAGGAGCGTCCAAGATAACGCCCCTGCATGTCAAACACCTGAATATTCTGAGCAGCGTCAAACAGCATATAATCCATAAGTCCATGCGTAATCGCCGTTGAAGAATCCTTTGCGCTAGTATCCGGTTCTACGAACGGATTTTCTGGATCGTCTACTACCACCTTGATCGTTACGGAGGCTTCGCAACCCGAGGCGTTTGTGTGGACAGCCTTATAGTAGCCACTCGATTTTCCGTCAAGATTCTTGAAGCGGATTTCGCGGTCAGTCGAAGTGAAATTGTTCGGGCCACTCCAAACCCAGCGGCCACCTTCCCACGGATGCGGCCCAATCACCAGCGAGTCACCCTTGTTCAATTTCACGTCGGTGGTTTCGTTCCAGCCACCGTCATGCACCTTCACGTACGGGACAATCGTATCCGGCTTGCAGACGCCACCTTCGGCGCCGTCAATTACCATCGTCGTAATCGTCTGTGCCGGAGCCGTCATCGAAAGCGTCTTACCCGACACCGCGATATCGGATTGCACCGTTAAGCTGCCCGGCAATTCGAACCGTACCACCTTCGCGCTTGCGCCGATTTTGTCAAACCCGCGCAAGTCAAATTCATACTTCACGTCACTCGCGCCACTGTTGCGAACCACGAGTACCAAGGAGCCATCTTCGCGCAGCGCCGCAAGCGTATTGCCGTTATCGCTGTCGATAATGCGCGACCCCGGCCGAATAAACCGGCTAAATGCCGCATGCATGTAAAAGCGGGCGTTCGGCGTAAAAGTCTGCTTGCTATGGTCAAGCGCAAACGTGCGCCAGTTTTCCGCCGGGTCGCCCAGCTGCCAGTCCACCCAAGCATTCGCCTTCATGTCGCGAAGGTCCGCAAGAATCACGCCCGCCATCCAGAGCGCGATATTTTCGTCGCCACTCTTGTGGAGCGGTCCCGTTTCGGATTGCCACACGCGCTTGTTCTTGGCAAATGCAGCATTGAATAGCTTAGCGCGGTTATCGCCGCCGGAATAGCTGTGCGTATTCACCTGGAACATGTAAGAAAGAGCCTCGCTGCTGTAACCGTTAAACTGGTTCAGCGCATCGCCGATGTTCGTTTCGTCAGCTGCACTCACCGAAGTTTCGGGGAACAACCCCTTCGCCTCGAGCGCCTTGCCGAGTTCCACAATCATTTTAGATTGATTGTTCTTGAAGCCGCAACCTTCCTGATCACCGTTCGCCTTCCACCAGCCGGCACTCGGCTCGTTGAACGGTTCCACCGTACGGAACGTGATTCCCCATTCCTTTTTAAAATGGAGCGCCACTTCGGAAAGGTAATCGGCGAAATCGTCAAAGTAATCTTCTTTCAGGTTGTCGGCACCGTTATTGCCGCCCGAGACGCAGCCGCTCTTGGTCATCCACCACGGCGGCGAATTGCTGAACGCCTCGAAAATCGGGTCCTTTACGCGCTTTGCGAGTTCAAAGGCAATGTTACGCTGGTACGGATCCGCCGTCCAGTCGAAATCGCCGCTTTCGGTAGGCTTATAGCCGGGCACAGCGCCACCGCCGTCCCCCTTGGTCAGGTGATTATGCCCCGGCTGGTCTCCGCCGCCAATATTGTAACGGAAAATCGTGTAGCCAAGACCCGTATCAGGGTCCGCAATCGCACCAATCAGCTTGCTGCGATTTGCTTCGCTCCAGGCGCCCGCCTTCACAGCCCACCAGCAAAGACTGGAACCCCAGCCCTCAAAAACCTGGTAGCGCTTGCCCGGGTCCACCACCACCCTTGTCTGCGCCTGTGACGGCGATAATACACCCATAAGGCACAAAGACATCACACATGCCGCACCCACAGGCAACCTGTAATTACTCATAATCCAATCCTTTCGCCGCGAAAGCAACGCGACCTCCTATAAATATACCCCATTAAGTGAACATTGTCAAATGTGGACTTTTGGGGGATTAATTTGTCTCTTCAGACCATTTGAAACAGAATCAGGGGCATCCGTCGCCTTGCAATTCTTAGCTCCGCAAAAGTAGAAAATGGCGAAAATCGGCCTTATTTCGCATAAACAGAAAGAAAAATCATATTTTTTTCTTTTTCCTATTGCTTTTTCGAAATAGATTTTATAAAATTAGATTGTACGCAATTAAATATCACGCCAACCTACAAAAAAAACGGAGGCTCATCATGGCAACCATCTACGATTTCACCCTCACCGACGGCAAGGGCAACCAGGTCCCGCTCGCAAACTTTAAGGGCAAGGTGATGCTCATCGTGAACACCGCGACCGGCTGCGGCTTCACCCCGCACTACAAGCCTATAGAACAGATGTATTCCGATTTCCACGACAAGGGTTTCGAAGTCATCGACATACCCTGCAACCAGTTCAAGGGCCAGACTCCCGGCACCGACGATGAAATCCACGAATTCTGCACGCTCAACTACGGCACCGAATTCCCGCAAATGAAAAAGTCCGACGTGAACGGCCCCGACGAACTGCCGCTCTACACCTACCTGAAATCGCAGAAAGGTTTCGAAGGATTCGGCTTTGGCGTGAAGGCCGCCGCCATGGCGCTTTTGCTCAAGAGTATCGACAAGGACTACAAGAAAAATCCCGACATCAAGTGGAACTTCACCAAGTTCGTCGTGGACCGCGAAGGCAACGTGGTCGCGCGCTTCGAACCCACCGCCGACATGGACGCCGTGCGCGCCTGCGTAGAAAAGTTGCTCTAGGAGCTGCCATGAACTGTCCCCAGTTAAAACTCGAAAACCAGCTGTGCTTCCCGCTGTATGCCGCGTCCAAGGAGATCACGCGCCGTTACGCCCCGTACCTGGAGCCGCTCGACCTCACGTACACGCAGTACATAGTGATGCTCGTGCTGTGGGAAGAAAAAAAGTGCAACGTCTCGGAACTCGGAAAAAAGCTGTTTCTCGATTCCGGGACGCTCACCCCGCTTTTAAAAAAGCTCGAGGCCAAGGGCTACATCCAGCGCACCCGCGAACAGAGCGACGAGCGCTGCCTTTCCGTAAGCCTCACCGCCGAAGGCGAATCGCTCAAGCGCCAAGCCGCAAGCGTCCCCAAGTCCATGGCCAGCTGCGTCAACCTCACCGATGCCGAGGCCAAGACCCTGTACAAGTTACTGTATAAGGTTTTGGACGGGTTTGAGGTGGGGTAGGTGGCTTTTCTTGGCTATACTAGCGCTACTTTAAACCACGCAGAATCTTTTTCTGCTCGTCAGTGATGCGGTAGCTTTCGCAGGCTTTCTGAATCGTCTTTGCATGGATCCACGGCGAAAGTTTGCGTTCCTTGATGTAGGGGAACGTTGCATCCCATTGCTTAGCAAGTGCCGTCGCCATGTACCAGGCGATGACCATCTGCACGTAGTAGCGGTCGGTGGGGCGGGCAGCATTTACCGAAGCTTGCACAACGCCTGTCGAATCGTCGTCGAATTTATTCTCGTCGATAGCGGCAATAAGTTTCAAATGTTCCTTGCTGAAGCGTTCATCTAGGAAAAAGTTCATCAGCATGTTCACGCCGAATCGCACCGTATAAGGTTTGATTGACTTCAGCCATTCGCAAATCTTACTATAAAAGCGAGGCTCGTCCTTGAGCAATGCCTTCGGTGATTTGCCGTCACATACCGCCCAGTTGTCGATGTAAGGCAAGAACTGTTCAATGCGGCGCAGGCATTCGTCAAAATCCTTGATACGCTCCACCGCGAAAAGATGCACCTGGTTTTCTTCGAAATACTTGTGAGGCAACTTGTCCAAAAAATTTGCGACATCCTTCGCTGCCGAACCCACGAATTCCTTTGCAATCTTTCGCATCGTGGGTACGCGCACGCCAATGATCGATTTTTTGTCGATGTTCGGCAACAGCGACGCATGAAAGTCACGGTACTTTAGGTCCTGTTCGGCCAAAAGACGCTTAATAAGCTCAGCATGATTCATTACGCCCCCACTTTTTAGACTGTCACGATGCGCTTGCGCAACAACAATAATAATTATTCTTTTTTCGGCTTAATCCTTGCACTCAAATAACTGAGCACCAGATTCTGCCATACCACATAGCAAGTCGGGGCAAGAGCCACGATAGGGCCCGCATACAAAGTAGAAATCCAAATTACAAGAGTGGTGTTCTTTTGACCCATGCTCTGCGCACTTTCAATCGGGCGGCGGTTCCTTTCTACATACCAACCGAGAGCGTATAGGAGAATGCAGAGAATCAGCGAGATACCCGCCATCATCGGGAGCTTACCGCTATTCCAAAGTTCCGTGAATCCCATCTCGCGAATGTCGTAGCTCGCCTTCGCCAAAATCACGAACACCGAGAACGTCCACACAAACATGGTGTACTTCTGGTATTTGGCGGCACGATCAGCAAGTTCGGGGTAGAATGCACGCAGGCCCAAGGCAAATGCAAGCGGAATGCTGATGATAGGCTGAATCGTATTGAAAATCTTCATCGCAATTTCGCTCAACTCCGCATCGGTTCCGGTCAAGTAACCAAACACGATGGGAATCGAAAAACACGCAATCAGGTTTCCGCTCAAAAAAATCTTCAAGGCAAGCGAGGCCGAACCACCGAGCATTTTCGCCATGGCAGGCGCCGCGTTCGCAGGCGGGCAAAGCGCAATAATTGCACCGCCCAAAAGTACCTCGCGCGGAAGGTCGAAAAGTTTCACGATTCCCGCAATTACTGCCACCAAGAGCAAACTCACAATTAAGGCACGAATTTCAATTTTAAACGTGTAACCATGCGTCTGCGGCGGAATTTTAGTCACAAACGTCAAAAACATCATGGTACCGATCAAAAACGGCATTAACGGCGAAAGCACGTGTGCCTGCGGGAGCAAAATCCCGAGTAAAATTGCAATCGGCATCAAAACGGCACGCAAATTCTTCATACGCGCCCAAATGTAGAAAACCGCCAAAACCTAGGCAAGATAGGGATTAATTTCTATATTGGCACGCTTCGCGTGCATATAGATCGGTTCGGTCATGACAAGCATATTTTATGCTTGTCGCGACTCTCACCTTATTCTATATTTGCACCTATGTTACGTTCTAGGTACGAAGCATTCGACTTCGTGGAAAAGAAGGCCGAAGTCAAAAAAAAGTCGGGCAACCCGATTTTGATGATCGTGTCCGGCTACCTCGCGCTGGTTTCTTTGGGAGCACTCCTCTTGTCGCTCCCGTTTGCGCAGCGTGAACCCGTCGGCGTTATCGACGCCTTCTTTACAGCCATGTCGGCCGTGTGCGTCACCGGACTTTCGACCATCGACATCAGCGCAAGCTTTACCACCTTCGGAAACTGGGTGCTCGTACTCCTGATGCAGGCAGGCGGTCTTGGAATCATGACGATTTCTACCGTGATTATTTTGCTTGCAGGCATGCACCCAGGATTCAACCACCAGTCGGCCCTCCTCGCCAACTACACGCAAGAAGGTAACGTCGACGCAGGCCGCATCCTAAAGGCCGTGCTCCCCTTTACCTTCGGTCTCGAAGCTATCGGCGCCGTCATCTACTTTACACAGTTCAGCGACATGGAACTCTACGACCGACTATTCTGCAGCCTGTTCCAGGCGGTCAGTTCCTTCTGTAACGTAGGTTTCACGCTGTTCCCCGACTCGCTCGTACAGTTCCAGCTGAACCCGCTCATGAACATTACCACCTGCGTGCTCGCCCTCGCGGGCGGCTTCGGCTTCCTCGCGATTACCGAAATGCGCTACCTGTTCGACTTCAAGAAGCGCGCCATCCGCAAGGTGTCGTTGCATACGCACATCGCCACGGGCTTCACCCTGATCATCGTCCTCGTAAGTATCCTGTTCTTTATGTTCAGCGAATGGAGCAACACCTTCGAGGGCCTGAACTTCGGGCAAAAGCTGGAATCAAGCGCGTTCATGGCGTTCACCAGCCGTACGGCAGGCCTCAACACGGTAAATGTCCCCGCCCTCAGCGTGGGTTCGCTGTTCTTCTTTGTCATTATCATGCTGATTGGAGCAAACCCCGGTAGCTGCGGCGGCGGTATCAAGACCACCACCACAGCCGTGATTTTCCTACTCGGCTTTAACCGCCTACTGGGCCGCAACAAGACGCAGATTCTTGGCAGAACCATTCCCGAAACCACCGTCGATAAGGCCGTGCGAATTTTCGTGGTGGCCATCGTGGTTATCGTCGTGGCGACACTCGTTTTGCTAGAAACCGAAGCCGCAGGGAATTCTATAGAACAGGTATCGTTCCTCAAGGTGTTCTTCGAAGTGGCCAGCGCCTACAGCACCTGCGGTCTTTCCATGGGGCTCACCCCGGATCTTTCGATCCCAGGCCGTATCGTGATTTGCCTTGTCATGTTTATCGGCCGTATGGGCCCATTGTTCCTGATTTCTGCAGTGGCTAAAAAGCAAGAACAGGGCATGTGGTACGCCGAAGAAGACATCATGGTGGGCTAACGGCTCCCCGCAGCGGGTTTTTACTAAATTAGAGTCATGGCTTCTAAACAATTCGTAGTAATCGGTCTCGGAAACACGGGCTATTTCTTGGCCCGCCACCTGACCGCACTCGGACACGACGTGATGGTCGTAGACCCGAGCCCCGAAAAGATCCAGGATATTTCGAACCAGGTGGCGCAGGCGGTCGTTGCCGACGGCACCCGCAAAAAGCAGCTCCAGTCGCTCCCGCTTTCCAAGGTGGACAGCGTCATTTGCTGTATCGGCGAAGACCTGCAGGCATCGCTCCTGACGGTCCTCAACCTCAAGGAACTGGGCGTCAAGCACATCATTGCGAAGTCCAGTAGCCCGGCCCATACGATTATCCTCGAAAAGCTCGGTGTGGCAGACATCTTCCACCCAGAACGCGACATGGCCATTTCTCTTGCAGAAAGGCTCAACCGCCCGAACATGCTCGACTACCTGCCGTTCATGGAAGGCTTCTCCATTGTCGAAATCGCCTGCCCCGACGCCTTCCTCGGCAAGACCCTCAAGGACCTCTCCCTGACGCACAAGTACGGCATCCAGGTGATCGCCATCCGCGACCCGCTGGAACCCACACCCAAAATCGGTAACATCGCCGACTACGTGCTCAAAGAAAACGACGTGCTGTTGTCATCGGCCCGAACGAGGCCCTCGACAAGTTCAAGGCCTAAGCCTCTTAAAATTCAAAAAGCAAAAGCGCCCCGATTTTTTCGGAGCGTTTTTTTTTTCGTACTAACTCATACGTGAGGGCGCGAGAACGCCGCATAGCGAGGCCATGAAAAAATAGTCACAGAAAGAAAAACTTAAATAAGTTTTTCAACTTTTGTGCACAAGTTTTCGGCCTCTTCAGAAGTCGGAGCTTCTGCGATAACACGGATAACCGGTTCAGTGTTGCTAGCACGCACATGCACCCAGGACTTTTCATGACCGAGCCAGAGGCCGTCGCGTTCGTCCATTTCCCAGCCGGCAAATTCAGCCTTGACTTTCGGGAGGATGTCCGCCACCTTCTTGTCGCCGAGTTCGAACTTTTTCTTGGGCATGGCGTAAGACGGATTTTCGGCCACGAACTTTTCGGGGCCGCCGTCGTGATGAGCCATCCAGCTGAGCACGAGGGCCGCAGCCACGAGACTGTCACGACCATAGTGGAGCGCCGGCAGAATCACGCCGCCGTTGCCTTCGCCACCAATCACGCAGCCGTTCTCAATCATCTGAAGGCTCACGTTGATTTCGCCGACTTTTGCACGGCTGAATTCACAGCCGTACTTTTCGGCGACATCCTGGTTCATGCGACTCGTAGACAAATTAACACAGACGCTTCCCTTCTTCTGGCTGAGCACTTCTTCGGTCGCAATGGCGAGCGTATATTCTTCGCCGATACTCTGGCCAAGGCCATCGACCAGTGCGCAGCGGTCCGCGTCGGGGTCCACGGCGAAACCGACCGCACAGCCGTTGTCCTTGACGGCCTTGCGAAGGTCACCCAGGTTTTCGGGAATCGGTTCGGCACCGCGCGGGAACGTGCCGTCGGGTTCGCAATGCACACGCACCACTTCGCAGCCGAGCTGCTCCAGAAGGCGCGGCACGATGTAGCTGCCCGCACCGTTCACTGCATCAACGGCCACCTTGAACTTCTTTGCGCGAATGGCTTCGACATCCACGAACGGTATCTTGAGGGTGCCGTCCACGTGAACGCCGTCGGCATCCTTCATGAACTCGTACTTGCCCATGCCGCGGTAGTCAGGATACTTAAAGTTGTCGGCATCGGCAAGTTCAAAGAGCTGCTTCACGTCGGCGGGACCGAGGAAAAGCCCCTTGTTGTTCAGGAACTTGAGGGCGTTCCATTCAAGCGGGTTGTGGCTTGCAGTAATGATGATGCCCGCATCGGCCTTAAGTTCAGTCGTCAAAATTTCCACCGAGGGAGTCGTCGAAAGGCCGACTTCGACCACATCGACACCCGACAGACGACAGATTCCCGCGACAAACTGGCTAATGGCATCGCCCGTCGGGCGGCTGTCGCGGCCGATGACCACGCGCTTCGCCTTGGTAATCTGCAAAAAGGCACTCACATGGCTCTTAAGGACTTGGGGGGTAAGGGTATCGCCCACGATTCCGCGGATACCCGAAATAGAACGCATTAGTTTTGACATTAAATACTCCGTTTTTTACAAAAAATACAAAATTATTATGTATTATTATCACGAGAAGAAAGGAGATACTCCGCCCGTTCCCCCGTTTTACCCCGATCGAATAAGGCCAGTACAGACCAAGGCAATGAATCCCCTGTTTAACCTAGAAAGCATCTATGTTGCCAATATCATCGGCATCGTGCTGATAGTCGTCCTGATTATCTGTAATCTCTGGCGTCTGCAGAGCAGGACTCCCGCCAACAAGAACCTGGTCCTGATGATGTTCTTCGCGCTCACCAGCTGCATTGCCGACCCCATCTCGTACACCATGAAGGGCATACCGGGCCTAATGCCCAAAATTGCGGTCTATGCGACTAGCACCTGGCTCTTTGCAGCAAACATGCTCGCCGTCCTTTGCTGGGTCCGCTTTTTAGGCTACTACCTGAACGGCTCCATTACCAGAAGGCACAAGATTACCCTGAACGCCATCATCGTGGCGGGAGTTGCGGTTCTTATAGTCAACCTATTCCACCCCATAGTCTTCTCTATCGACGCAAACAACCTTTACAAGCGAAAGTCCTTCTACTTTTTCTTTACGGCCATAGACTACCTGCTTGTCATCAACAGCCTGTTCACCTATTACAGGAGCAAGCAAAGAGGCGGCGTACTCAAGTTTTTCCCGATATGGGTGTACATCGTCCCGATCATTATTGGCGGAATCATACAGTCGCTGTTTTACGGAATTTCCGTCATTCCCGCAAGCATCGCCATTTCGATTGCAGGCATCCTCGCGAGCCTCCAAAACGAGATGATTTACCGCGATGCGCTGACGGGCATCTTTAACCGGACCTACCTGGACTACCAGCTCAAAAAAATTGCCAAGCGCCCGAAACTGAAGATTACGGGAATCATGCTCGACCTGAACGATTTCAAGCGCATCAACGACGAACTGGGGCATTCCGTCGGTGACGAGGCCCTTATCGCCACCACGCGTATCCTGCAAAGGTCCATCAACAGCATGGGCAACGTCATGCGCTATGCCGGCGACGAATTCATCATATTCATCAACACGCAGGACGACGACACCATAGAATCCTGCATCAAGAGAATCCGCTACAATTTCGACAAGTTCAACGACGAAATGAACAAGCCGTACAAACTATCGGCATCAATGGGTTTCTGCAAGCTCGATTTCACCAAAATGCAAATCGACGACTTTATAAATACCATCGACAACCGCATGTACGAAGACAAAAAGGCTTTTTATACACATAATAAATTTTACGACCGCCGAAAACGGTAAAAAAATCGCCCTTTTTCTTATTTTTTTATTATATTAAGAACGGGGTAGAGTTATGGAATCGGCCTTTGAACTAACAACGGTCTATGTTACCAACATCTTCGGCATCGTCCTAATCGGTGTCCTACTCGTCGGTAACCTGTGGCGTCTCAGCGAAAGGAACGCTGAGAACACTTATTTGCTATTGATCCTATTCTTCTCCTTTTGCGGCTGCGTCCTAGACCCGATTGCCTATACGGCCGACGGAAAACCCGGAGTCTTGGCACGAATTGTCGTCTATAGCAGCAACACCCTTCTCTACCTTTCCGACCTTTTCGGGACCTTTTTCTGGCTGCTGTTCCTGGCGGAGCACCTCAAGTGGCGATTTACTGCCCTACACCGCACCATCCTGGCTGCAGCCCTCATCATCGGGGTCGCCGTCGCCATACTCAACCACTTTGTACCGATGGCCTTTGACGTAAGCCCCAGCAATGTCTACGAACGCAGAAATGGATTTTGGCTGTACATGATTATCGATTACAGTTTCTTGCTGAACAGCGTCATTATCTACCTTATCTGCAAGCACCGCGGCGGCGTGTTCAAATCGTTCCCGATCCTAGTCTACTTTGTGCCTCTCATTATCGGTACCGCCATCCAGTCGCTGTTTTACGGGATTTCCGCCATCTCGGCAAGTATCGCCGTTTCTATCGCAGGTATCTTTGCAACCCTGCAAAGCGAGCGCGTTTTCAAGGACCGACTGACCGGAGTATTCAACTACGCCTACCTCGACTACCTCAAACGTCTTTACACCCGCAAAAAAGTCTCTCACGTATCGGGTATACTAATAAACATCAACGGATTCAAACACATCAACCAGACCTACGGCCGTGCCGTCGGAAACCAGCTCCTGGTCAAGCTCGCCAAGTTCATCACGCAATCCGTCGGAGAACTCGGCAACGTCATCCGCTACTCGGGAGACGAGTTCATCGCATTCATAAACACGCAGAACGAAATCGCCATCAGTGTCTGTATCACGCGAATCAAGTCTAGGATTACCGAATTCAACAAATCCACGCAAAGGCCCTACAAGCTTTCCGTCTGTTTCAGCACCCTCAACTACGACAGCGAAAAGGGCATGGAAGACTTTATCAACGAAATCTACCATGGCATGCGCGAAGAAAAAATCGCATACTATTCCATGCCCGAGCACGACCGCCGCGAACGCCCTTCATTCTAGCGGCGAATTCTAACGACGGCGCATCCTGAGCGCCCTCTTAAGCAACATCGTCAAAAACCGGTAAAACCTTTCGGAGCGGGAATTGTCCTGCTTGTTCTTGCGCAACGTTATCACGATATCGCGCTTGAATTCGGTATCAGTAATTTTGAGCAATCGGATTTTGCGGTTGTTGACTCTCCCCCATGAAAACTCAGGCCAGAAACCCACCCCGATACCGCTTGCAATGGCATCTTTTACGGCAAGGGCATTGTCACTTTCAAAAATGATGTGCGTCTTAAAACCCACGCTTTCGCAATATCCGTTACAGATGCTACGCAGCTGTTTGCTTCCGTAAAGACCGATAAAGTTGGTATCGCGAAGTTCCATGAGGCTGATGCTGTCACGCTTGCGGTACTGGGCGGTATTCGGGACGGCAAGGTAGATATTTTCGGTGCATACAAAATTTTCTTCTTCAGAATTTTCGCCATACTTTAAAGCAGGCGCCTTGGCATACGTACGCACGCAGATATCATAAAGTGTAGTCTCTTCGTTCTGCACCAAGTTAAAACGAAGATCGGGATCATTTCTCTTGTATAGAATAACCGCATTCGTCACAAATGACGAAGCCGCGAGCACGTTCAAGTTGACCGTCGCGGATTGTTCGTCGGCCATAGCGCGAAGCTGTGCCGGGAGCGCCTCGATATCCTCGTAAAGAGGTTTCACTTTCTTATAGAAATATTCGCCGACTTCGGTCAGCTTAATATTTCTCCCTTGCGTCTTAAACAGCTTTACGCCAAGCTCATCTTCTAGCTTATGGAGGGCGTGCGTGAGCGCTGGTTGCACGATACAAAGGGTCTTGGCGCTTTGTGTCACGTGCTCGGTACGGGCAACTTCCAAAAAATATTTTAAGTGGGTAAGTTCCATACAATTTTCTTATTTAAAACAATTTATCAAAATAATTGATGAATTAAATATAAATAATCTATTAGACAGCATGAATTGGCAGTTCTAAATTTGAGGGCGAATTAAGGAGTTTTATATGAAAAAGTTTTCTAAAGCAGTCCTCATGACTCTCACGACCATCGCCGCAACCGCAGCGCTCACGGCCTGCGAACAAGCCAACGCCTGCAACTACGACGAGGCCGCCCACAAGCTCGCCTGCGTCGAAAAGACCTACAAGACCGCAAACATCGGTGGCAAAATCTGGATGACCGAAAACCTGGTGCGCCACGACATTACCGGCAAAAGCTACTGCTACAGCGACATTCCTGCTAACTGCGAAAACTATGGAAGCCTCTACCCCTTCGAAACCGCACTCAAAATTTGCCCTGACGGCTGGGAGCTCCCCACTCAGGCCGACTTCGAAAACGCGAACGTCGCAAGTGAAGAATTCAAAACGCTGAAGGTCGGCTTCCGCTATTACGACGGCAAGTACGCCGACGAAGACGTAAGCGCCAGTTTCTGGACCAAGGACGCCTTCGATGACGCCCGCGCCGTCATGATTCGCCTCGACACGGCCGTTCACACAGAACACTTCAACAAAACCATCGCCGCCTCGGTTCGCTGCATCAAGAAATAGAACTATCTTTAAAAAGATGTTCCACCCCCAACCACAGGTGATTAAACTATGACTTGGCTAATCGACTTATTCACAAAGCCCTCGGTAGGGCAACAGGTGGTGGCGATTGCGCTCACCGCAGCCATCGGCCTTATGGTAGGCAAAATCAAGGTCAAGGGAATCAGCCTTGGCGGGGCGGGAGCACTTTTCGTGGGCATTCTGCTCGGGCACCTCGGACTCCGCGTCGACCCCGATGTTCTTCATTTTATCCAGGAATTCGGCCTTATCCTGTTTGTCTACACGATCGGCATGCAGGTGGGCCCCGGCTTCATGGATTCCATACGCCGCCACGGCCTGGTGCTGAACGTCCTTTCGACAGGCATCGTCCTCCTCGGCGTCGTAGTGACCCTCTGCCTTTACTTTTTCACTGATATGCATAACAACGTACCCGTACTCATTGGGATGCTCTGTGGCGCAGTCACAAACACACCTTCCCTTGGAGCCGCTAACTCAGCCTTTGCCGCGGCCGGGGTAGATACATCTCTTACGGGTATCGGGTACGCTGTTGCATATCCGTTCGGTGTCATCGGTATTATCCTGGTAATGATCCTGGTGCGTGTTATCTTTAGGCAGGACCCGGCCAAGGCCGCCGAAAGCTACGCGGCAGACATCGCCGCCAACAGCGAAGAAATCGAATCCTGCAGCCTCTCCGTCGAAAACCAGAACCTATTCGGGACAGCACTCAAGGATATTCCCAATCTAATTTCGAGCGGAGTTGTTGTCACCCGTCTTTTGCGCGGCGAAAGCATTTTCACTCCTAACGGAAAAACGGTGATTGAACAGGGCGACAAGTTGCATATCGTGGGCATGCCCGAAGCAGTTACCGCTATGGAAAAAATCATCGGCAAGCGCCTTGAAACGCCAATCACCACGTTCGCCTCAGACACCGCAAAACCGATTCAGGTTAAAAGCATTCTGGTAACGAACAAGAAAATTCTCGGTCGCACGATTGGTTCCTTGGCTCTTGCGGAACGCTACGGCGTAAATATCAGCCGCGTCGTTCGCAGCGGATTCAAGTTTACAGGTCGCCTCGACTTGCGAATCAAATTCGCCGATAAATTGATGGTCGTTGGCCCTGCCGAAGGCATCGAAGCCGCGGCGAAGGAACTGGGCAACTCCCTTACCGCACTTGACCACCCCGAAATATTGCCCGCGTTCCTGGGCATCTTCCTGGGAGTCATCGTCGGAAGCATCCCTATCGCCCTCCCAGGGATGCCGACCCCGCTCAAGCTGGGTCTCGCCGGCGGCCCGCTGATTGTAGCCATCCTCTTAAGCCGCAAACGTAAGATCGGTCCGCTGAACTTCTTCATGGCCAACAGCGCAAACCTGATGCTCCGCGAATTCGGCCTCACACTTTTCCTTAGCTGCGTCGGTCTGAATGCCGGTATCAAGTTCTTCGATGTGCTCCTGAATGGCGACGGACTCTACTACATGGGACTCGCAGCACTCATCACCTTCCTCCCACTCGCCATCATGGCTACGATCGGTCACTTGGTCTTCAAGGTAAACTTCCTCTCGCTCTGCGGCGTGCTCGCAGGCGCCACCACCGACCCCCCGGCCCTCGCCTTCGCAAACGGACAGGCCAACAGCGAAGCAGTGAATATCGGTTACGCATCAGTCTACCCGCTCACCATGTTGCTTAGAATCTTGAGCGGACAGGTGCTCGCCATCATCCTGCTGCAGGCTCTGTAGACCCCATCAAAGCGAGCACCGATAGAGCCGAACGATCTTTGTGAGCGGCAAGCGACTTGTATTAACGAGTCGTGGACGCGAGAGTGAGGCGATATCACATTGCCATAGTGCGATAGAGCCGAACGGTCTTTGTGAGCGGCAAGCGACTCGTATTAACGAGTCGTAGACGCGAGAGTGAGGCGATATCACATTGCCATGGTGCGATAGAGCCGAACGGTCTTTAAAGAGTACTCCCTCTAGAAACAGCAAGGCTCCCCCATTTTTGGGGGAGCCTTTTTAGATACAACTTCATGGAAAAGCGTTACTCGTACTTCATGAATGACTGAAGCATTTCGCAAGAGAGGATACTCTCCGGATAAACGTATAAGTCAACTCCCGGAATACCCAGGTCGCACTTTTCTCCGCCGGCAGGGCAGGCATCCACTAGCACGCCACCACTTTCTTCATCACATTCAGATGCATAAGCGGCATCGCCTTCTGCACAGAACATGGAATTCGAACAAGCAACCTTCTCGCCCGTAAGCTCGACATCAATCACATCTTCATAATCATCGAGATCACCAGCAATAAGGTTCTCGCAAGACATCGTTGCAAATACAGGATTGTAGTAATGGATGGTCGCCGATTCTCCGTCAGCGGAATCGACACAAGTCTTGGCAGCACCAGCATCACAACCGTTCTCCTGATACACCGCAGAAAGAACGTATGCGCTACTGGGATCGCACATCATCTTTACGGAATCAGCAAACACGGCATCCGCCTCGATACAGGTGTGAACATCGCCAAGAGTGTTTACGTCACAAGACACCAGTTTTCCCGTAGCAGACGTTTTCGAAGAGTCGCCATCAACATCGCCCGGCCCCGGTAATACGGAATTGGAATTCGGTTCTTCGACTTGATTCACAGTAGAATCCTTGGAATTTGCGGGAGGTGTCACCGTAGAATCCTGACCAGCCACATTGTTCTGGGAAACCACGTTGGTCGCAGACGTCGTGCTGGATTCACAGCCAAAAAATACCGCCATGGCAAGGGCCACGATGGGCATTATCACTTTTTTTGAAATCATAAGAACTCCTTCTTTTTAGCCTACTCCTAAATATAAACAAAAGCTCCCCTGACAGAGGAGCCCTGTTCCATTTAGGTCGTCCGAATTACATGGCACCGGCAGCAAACGCCTTCATGAGTTCGCAGTTATCTGCAGCGGATGCACCGTACATATACACTTTAATATCGCTCGGAGCACCAGGAATTTCGCAAAGCGTGCCACCGGCAGGGCAGGCATCCAGAAGGACTTCGCCATCAGAAGTATCACATTCACTTGCATAGGAGGCAGGGCCTTCCGAGCAACCCATGCCAGCTGCATCCTGACAAGCGACCGTGCCAGAAACCGGTGTCGGGCCGACAACAGGATCAGTGGACGGGTCCGGGTCAGTAGACGGATCAGCCGGGTCAACAGGATCCGGCACGCTGGTGCAGCCAGCAACCGGCTTGCCCAACATGACCATACCCCAGGTGTTGTTTCCAGCACACTGAGCAGGTTCGGTCTGACCCTTGATCGCAACGGTCTTGCACTTATTGACCGTTTCGGTACAAGTGTACTTTTCTACATCAAAAAATGTATCAACACTTGCAGGGAGCTGGTCAATGGTACCACCATTTGCAGGAGCGGAATTAGAGGAGCTGTCGCTACCGCAACCGACAAGGGCGGTCATAGCGAGGGCAGCGATAGGCAAAGCGATTTTCTTGATAAGCATTTGTATTCCTTTTGTTTTGTATTAAGTTGTCACTAATATAACCTATAATTAACAAAAGCGCTCAAGAAATAACGCATTTTTTGTTGTTTTATTCAACAACGTATTCAATTTGTTCATACAACAAGAAAAACACCCCGAAAAATCGAGGTGCCTTAGTTTGATTAAATTTTTATTTACAAATTAGAAGAACTGAGGGGGCCAACGCGGGTTCTTGGAGGACATATCGATCTTGTAGAAGTCCTTTTCGAAGCGGCCGTCGTCCATGCCGTACATCTGCATCACGTGGCGAGCAATCCACTTACCAAGCTTGAGCACGGTGAGCTTCTTGCGCAGACGACCCTGGCAGTCACGGTTCATGATGTCCGGGAGCGTCGAGGTCGTGAGGATTTCGTCGATGGCCGGGCTGTTGAGCTTTTCGCGAGCTTCGGCACTGGTGTGGAAGTGCGTGACACCGAAGCAGACGCGGTTCGGGTTGCCCTTCTTGATGTGTTCGCAGCACTGCACGATCGTCGTACCGGTACGCACCATGTCGTCGAATACGATCACGTCCTTGCCTTCGATTTCTTCGATGCTGATGTCGGAAAGTTCCGGGTTGAAGGTCATGCTGATTTCACGTTCGCCGGTACGGACCTTGTCCATCACCACGCGCTTGCATTCAGGGAGCTGCAGGGCATCGAACACGGCGTTCATGAACGGGCGTGCGCCCTTGTCCGGAGAGACGATCACGAGGTTGTTGCCGTCCTTGCCGGTCTGCACGAAGTTGCTGCTCTTGATGTAGTGAGCGTAAACGTCGGTCGGAATCAGGTTGTGGAAGTTGCCTTCGAACACTTCGTTAAAGAGGTTCTGTACCTTGACACTGTGGTTGTGGCAAGTCACGACGGCATCCACGCCGGAAGTCTTCAAAAGTTCTGCATAGAGGTGACTCGTGAAGGCCTGGCCGTCGAATTTTTTGAGGTCTGTGTCCGGGCGATCCTTTTCGAGCGGGCCAACACGGTGCGGACCGCGGTCCTGGGCGCTGTAGAACAAATCCGGTTCCACGAGCACCACCTGTTCGGCTCCGTTGTCCTTGGCGGCGCGGGCCAAAATGCAGTTACGCATGGCGTAGTCGTTACGGCTGCGTTCATGGTTCGAAACCGAGCAAATCAAAACAATCTTGCCTTCCAGACGACGGCCGATATGTTCCATATCGTCCACGTCGAGCATATAGCGGGGGCAGAATTCGGAGTTAGCGAAGGTCTTCAAGGAGACCACGTCGGAAATGTCTTCACGGAGTCCGATATACTGCGCCATGTCGATGGCGAACGGATCGTCGGTGAAGTTTCCGGTCACGATAAAACGATCTGACATATTATTGCCTTGATTTGAGGGTTGAACCTTTGTGTGACACAAATATAGATACTTGCCTACTACAAGTCAACCTCGACAGAGCTTTCTTATTGGATACTTTTAATTTTGTATTTTTACGGACGAAAAATACTAGAGGTTTTTATGAGCGTTTCGATGCAAGATGTAATGAAACAGTCCGGCGTGGCATTCGGTACCAGCGGGGCCCGCGGCCTGGTAACGGCAATGACCGACCGCGTATGCTACGTGTACGCACGTTCCTTTATCAAGTACTGCGAACAGAACTACAAATGCGACCATACCATCGCAATAGCAGGCGACCTGCGCCCAAGTACCGAACGCATCCTCAAGTCACTGGTAAAGGCCGGCGAAGATTCCGCATGGAAGGTTATCTACTGCGGACGCATCCCGAGCCCCGCCATCGCACTCTACGGTATCGACAAGGCCCTCCCGACCATCATGGTCACGGGCAGCCACATTCCCGCCGACCGTAACGGCATCAAGTTCAACCACCCGATGGGCGAAATCACCAAGAAGGACGAACAGGGCATCGTCTCGCAGTCCGTCGATTTTGACGAGGCGATTTTTGACGCCAAGGGCATGCTAAAGAACGCCCCCGCGCTCCCGGCCATAGAAACCGAAGCCGAAGAAAACTACATCAAGCGCTACCCTGAATTTTTCGGGACCAAGGCGCTTTCGGGTCTCACCATCGGCGTGTACCAGCATTCGGCCGTAGGCCGCGACATCGTGGTGAAAGTTCTCGAAAGTCTTGGGGCCACCGTAAAACCGTTTGCCCGCAGCGAAACGTTCATTCCGGTCGACACCGAGGCCATCCGCAAAGAAGACGAAGAACTGGCCCGCGAATTTTCGCATAAGGATTTTGTCGATGCCATCTTTAGCACCGACGGCGATTCTGACAGACCGCTTTTGGCAGACGACACCGGCATGTGGCTCCGTGGCGACGTGCTGGGCATCCTCGCTGCCCAGGCGCTTGGCATCAAGCGCATTGCAACTCCGGTGAGTTGCAACACGTCGCTCGAAAAATCTGGCAGCTTTGACAAGATTTGCCGCACCCGCATCGGTAGCCCCTACGTCATCGCCGGCATGGAAAGCCTGGTCGATGAAGACAAGGCAGCCGTGGCAGGCTACGAGGCCAACGGCGGTTTCCTGCTGCAAACCGACCTTACGCGCACCTTCGAGGACGGTGCCACCCGTACGCTCAAGGCCCTCCCCACCCGCGACGCGCTCCTCCCGATGCTTGCCGTGATGGTGCGCGTGCGCGAAGAACGCATGTGCATCGTGGACCTCCTGAAGAAACTCCCGAAGCGCTTTACGCTATCCGACCGCCTCAAGGAATTCCCGACAGAAATCTCGAAGGCCAAGCTCGCCGAAATCCGCGAGCAGAAACTCGGCAAGAAACTCTTTGGTGCCCTTACCGCAAAGCCCAGTCGCTTTAAGCCCAAGGACGGTTCTACCCCGGCACCTTTCCACGGTGAAATCGTCTCTATCGACGAGACCGACGGCTACCGCATGGAATTCGACTCCGGCGACATCGTTCATCTGCGCCCGAGCGGTAACGCCCCGGAATTCCGCTGCTACGTCGAAACCGAAGACAAGGTTCGTTCCGCGGAACTTTTGGCCGGCTGCATGAAGATCATGGAAGGGTGGCGAAAGTAATTTTTGTATCTTATACCTATATGTTGAAACGTTTCGCCGCTTTTGCTCTCGCTACCGCCTCCCTTGCACTCGCCGGGGAGCACTGGAACTTGGACGCCGGCGACGTTTCGATGAAGTTCCTTACGATGCACGTTTCGGCTCGCGGGGCCGCCCTTTCGGGCGCAGGAGTCGCAGACCCCACGCGCGCATCCGAAGTCGCGCGCAACCCCCTTGCCATGGGCATCGTCCAGGAATCCGAAGCCGGAATTAACCACGTTATATTCCCGGACTACACCGCCGACGACTATTCTACGGCCTATTTTACGCAGCCCTTCACCTTCTTCAGTTTCCCGCTCACGTTCTCGCTGGGCGCCGAATTCCTTGGCTACGACGGAATTGAAGGCCGCGACGAAGAAGGTTTCAAGACGTCGGAATACGGCGCCTACGCCTGGAGCGCAAATATGGGCCTCGGCAATCGCGGCAAGGTCTTTAACTGGGCCATGGCGGCCAGGTTTGCCACGCAAACCATCGACGACCAAACCGCCATCGCCATCCTAGGTGACATCGGCGGCGGCTACCGCGTCAACGAATACCTCGCTTTCGCCACGACCCTCACCAACTTCGGCTACATGGGCGATTACGACGGCGAAAAAGAACACGCCCCCATGGCGCTGCAGGCGGGCCTCACGGGGATTATCCCCCTCTCTAGACTTTTTGACCTGCAAAGCCAATGGAATCTGCACCTTTCGGCAGACGCTTACCGCCGCGCCGATATGCAGGACCCCGAATGGCGTTTTGGCAGCGAACTGAACTACATGCAGACACTTTCGCTGCGTATAGGTTACGCCGCTCGCCCCGACACCGAAGACGGATTCAGCGCCGGTATCGGTTTCGTATTCGGCATGGTCGCCTTTGACTACGCCTACAGTCCAAGACCTGCCTTCGACGGCGGTTACCATTACCTGACTCTCGGACTCAAGTTCTAACTTTCGTGCTTTTTTATTTGATAGTTGAGACAGCCTCGGCTGATTCCCAGCTTTTGTGCCGTGACACTCTTGTTGCCGTCATTCTTGGCCAGTTCAGAGCAAATCAAATTCCACTCAGGCGAAGTCGAATAGTAACGAGGCCTTTCGCAGGCGGAGCTGAGTCGCCGACGCATATTTAACGCAGGATTTTCTGGAGATGCTGTTTGACGCGGAACAAATTCTTCTTCCAGAATTTTATACAACTTAATTCCATAGTTTTTTAGAAGGGCGTAACGCTGCAAGACATTTTTGAGTTGTCGCACGTTCCCCGGCCAGGGTTTTGTCTTGAGCAATGCAATTTCGCCGGCATTGAGTACCACAGAAGGATCTTCAAGGATTTCACTCCACAAGTCATTCGCTATTTCGGCAAAGTCCTCGCGTTCCCTGAGCGGCGGAATCTTTACGGGGAAAACGTTCAGCCTAAAGAAAAGATCTTCGCGGAAGCGGCCCGACAGCACCTCGGCTCGCAAGTCGCGATTGGTCGCGCATACCAGCCTAAAATCAACAGGGAACGCCTCATAATAACCGAGCGGCATCACCTTGCGTTCCTGCAAAATGCGCAGCAGCTTGCACTGGATTTCAAGCGGCATTTCGCCGACCTCATCCAAAAAGAGTGTACCGTGTTCCGCCGCGCGCACCACGCCGAGCCGCTCCCCGACCGCTCCGGTAAACGCCCCCTTACGATGCCCCTCCAGAATGCTTTCGACAAGCCCCTGCGCAATCGCGCCGCAATTGAGTGCAATAAAGGGGCCGCCCGCCCTTGAGCTGTGCGCATGAATATAGCGGGCCGCCACCTCCTTGCCAGAGCCGGATTCTCCGAGCAAAAGTACCGAAACATCGGAGCCCGCAACAATGTTCAGCATAGATTCGTGCCTATTCATAAATTCTCCTATGCTATAAACGTTCATAGGAGCACGAAAGTGCCAGATTATTTTGATTATTTACATTCAGGGGCGCTTTTTTACAAACGGCGCCTATTTCCAGCGGAACATTCCCGTAATCCCAGCGGGTACGGCAAACACGATCATCGGAATCTGGATCAGTTCGGTCGGCAAAAAAGCGAGCATCTTGCGCTTAGAATGAAGTTTCCACGACGCAATCATCAGGAACACGAAATCCACTACAATCTTGGGCAAAATACTAAACACGCACCACTGCCAAGGGCAATCCAAAAAGAGAACGCACCAGGGGCTCACAAACATCCAGATGTAGTACGTATAAATTAACGTCAGCAGCAGGATGTACGCCTTACTTTCGTAGTTGGTACCGTTGCTACTCCAGCGGGCACGCTGGTTAAAAAGCTGTTTCCACGTATGCACCGGCGCGGTCTCGATAACGGCATCGCGGTCCAGGTTGTAGCAGACCTTGGTACCCGGGATTTTCATCATCTTGTGGATAAGCATGTCATCGTCGCCGCTCGAAAGGTTCACCAAGTCGCCAAAGCCACCCACCGCAAAGAAAAGATCCTTCTTGTAGGCAAGGCAGGCAGCCGACGCCACAATCGGGTGTCCCCAACTAAAACCAGCAGCTTCCATGGCCGTGTAACCAAGCGTTTCGAGTTTCTGGTACAGGTGCGGGAGCGTGCGACTACCGTTATTCTGCTTGGGGCCCTGCACAATGCAGATGCCGTCTATAAAGCGGCCGGCCATCGCGGTAATCCAGCTCTTGCGCGGAACGCAGTCGGCATCCATCGTCAGCAGCACCTCATATTTTGCAATCTTGAAGGCGCTTTCGAGGGCGCGTTTCTTGGGACTTGCAATCTGCGGCAGGTCGGGCGAGAGCGAGAGCACCCTAAACCTGGGGTGCGTGGCAGCGAACTTTTCAAGGATTTCTTTGGTGGAGTCCGTCGAGCGGTCGTCCACGCATATCACTTCCCATTCACCAGCATAGTCCTGTTCGGCAAGGGCTTCGAGCGTACGCTGCGCAAATTCTTCTTCGTTGCGCATGGGCACCACCACCGAAACACTCGGGGTCGCCTTGGGGCCCCTATAACGGTGCGTGCGGACAACCCCTATTATAAAGAATAGGAACAGCAGCACGTAAAGCGCGGTAAGGCATGCTATAATAACGGCACCCATGTCGCCAAATTTAAAAAATCTATAATTAAGGCATGGCTCCAAACGATATCAACGCCCTTATCAAAAAACTTTCCCCCCTTATGGAGGAAGATTCCGAAATTTTCAAGGAACTTGCGACATTTTTCGGGCAAGGGGCCAAGATAGAAGTCCACCACGGCGACCTTTCTAAATTCCTCGGGAACAGAAGACTGTACCGAGTCATACGCCTAAAGGGCGAAAGCTACAAGGACTGCGTTTACCAGTTGGTCGACAACTATCCCGAATCCATGGATGCGCTCGGCATGCTGCGCTACTATAAGGCCCCTGCGGGGCCCGTACGCTGGGAAGAAGTCGAGAACGCCGAAATTGCCATGGGCAAGGAACTCACCATGGCCGCCTACGGATGGATGCCCGACGCCTGGACGCTATTCGAAAAAGGCGAAGACCATACAGACGCCAGCCAGCACGAGCTAGTGGCGATACTTGCGTTTGATTTAGGGGAATAACCCTTACCGTATCCGAGACGGCTACGGTTTCAAAAATTCAAATAAAGTAATTCCAGGGAGCTTAGCCTTGCTGCGGCCCTTTAGATAATCGACAAGCGGAAGTTCAAGCACCTGTTTCTTGAAAGCGGCGTGACGAAGCACCGGGAGCTCTCCGTTACGGAACACGACAAAGCCCGTGTGCGTCGCATCCAGATTATCCATGTTCGCCACAAAGGCAACACCCGTCACCATGAGTGGCCCCTCATAAGGCTTAGACGCCATTTCGACGGCGCGGTCATAAGGCAGGTAACGCAACTCCATCGGAGCATCGGGAGTTTCATACTTAAGCTTTTTGGCCCTAAAGAATTCTTGCTTAGGCATCGTGCGCATCACGACGGTATCACCCGGGACCTTTAAGGGGCGCGCAAACTTGCCTTCGCCTACCCAATCGGCAAGCAGGTAATGCTTACGGTGCAAGAAATCAATGACACCGTCCTTGTAGCGGATTTTCTGGAGCAGAGCAAAAATCGCATTCTCGTTAGGAGCAAGCGCCATCGCAAGAGCATGTTCCAGGTACGTAACGCAGTCCACCGAATCCATGTACACAAGCGGCTTGTTCTCGATAGAATCCAGATAGCTTTCGCCCATGGGTCCAAGACGGTAAGGGATTCCCTTCATCAGGCGCGAAAAATATTCAAGCCTTGCGGCAAGCCCCGCCACGTTCTGTGCTGAAAGCCACATCTGCTTCATCTTCATGAGCGACGCATAATTATCGTTTGTCTGGAACACAAGCCGCGTCCACAAGGTATCCAGTACATCCTTGAGTTTTCCGTCAGGATTCTTTCCGGTCTCGTTCAGGTACATCGCAACCGCAAGCGTATCGCCATCAAGCGTGTAGATGTAGCCCACCAAACCGTGTACCTCGCCGATAAAGCCCGTCTTAAAGCGCGTAAGCCACGGGTACGGCAAATCGAGCATGCGCTTGCCGCCGGTACCAAGGCCAGGGCCCGCAAAACTGTTAATGTAATACTTGCCCTTGGAGTGGCGAGCCATCTTGGCAAGCAAGGCTGTCTCGGTCGAAGGTTTCACCTTGTTCTTGGGCGAAAGACCGCAACCGTCCCAAATTTCGAAATCGGCCGTATCCAGCCCCATTTCGACAAGGAACTTCATCTCCATCGAACGGCCGCCCTCCACGCTCCCCTCGCCCGCCCTTTGGGCGCCCAGGTTGCGGAACAGGGTCTCGGCATGCATGTTCTGACTACGCTGATTGATTTCATCCAGAATACTCAGCAAGGGGGCCGCCGAATAAGTGAAAGACCTAATCTGAATCCCTGCGGGTACGTTCTGCTTTTCGACAAAGGCAACACCGCGTTCTTTGAGCGCATGGATAAAGGCAGCCTTAAAGTAGGCTATCGGATTGCGCACCGGGAGCACCAACTGGCTAGAATCCACGTTAATGCCAATCGCCCCACCAATCGTAATTTCCGGCTTTGCCGAATCAAGCGCCCAGGTCCACTTGCGCTTTTTACCCGGCACCGTAAGCATTTCGTTTTTAAGGACAACATAACCCACATCGGGGAGAATTTCAGCAATGGCAGTATCGCCCACCTTTAAGCCCGGCTTAAAGCGGATCATGGTGCAGTTGTCGTTAAACCCGAGCGGAGCAATTTCGGCACCGTACCATGCATCATAAAAATTTTTGCGCCAATGTTCCGCGCGCCACGGGCCCTTATAATAGCTAGAGTCTAGACGAATCATGCCCGAGACCGTATCGACACCTAGGGCATGGATAGAATCCGCCATGGCATTCAGCATGTAGAACGGGTCCGCATAATAGCGCCCCGAAAAATTCGGATCACCTTCACCGCGAACATTCACCGTGCCCACAAAAGTTCTCTTGCGAACACTCCCGTTCAAAGAAACCTCGGTCTTGGGAGCATAATCCAGCGGCAAATAATGGAGCGCAGTCGCAGTCGTCAATGTTTTCAGAGTACTTGCCGGAGTAAACTTTTCTACGCCACGGATATTGCCGAGTTCTGCACCCGTCTTTACCGAGCGAATCGAAAGTCCGTAACGTGAGCCCGGTACTACAGAATCTACATAAACCTGAAACGAATCCAGTTGAAAATGAGCAGAGGCAGCAACAGCAAGCCCAAAAAGTAATCCAAAAATTTTTCGCATCGTCTAATGCTTACGGAAACGGATAATAAAGACCAACAGCAATATGATAGCAATCGCCCCAAGCGAAATCACCACCACCAGACGCGGGCTCACCGAGTCCTTGACTTCGGCGCCCATGCCCTTTTCGTAACGGGTTTCTTCGACCGGCTGCGCCAAGGCGGCCTTGATTCGACGCTTAAGTGCGACACGGTCATAATCGCCCTTATATCCTAAAATAGAATTTATCTTCTCGTGAGTATTAAAAACAGACTGAACCATCTTTTCAGAAACATCGGCTTCATTTTTCAGCAAGCTCGCCGCAATGGATGTCACCATGGCATTCACCGCCATTTCGATTTCACTCCATTCAGGAATGTTCTGACAACTACGTCCACGATTTTCGAGCCCGTCAATCAACTGCCTGTAACGGGAATCCTGCATCCAGATGCGAATAAGGCCCCTGTCCGGCGGAATAAAGCCGCTGTGCCTAGAATAGTAATCCATGTTATCGGCACGCAGCATGAACAGGAACAAATCGTATGCACGCTGACGCTTGGCAGGGTTTCCGTTTTTGGGAAGAGTCAAGTGGCTGCCACCTACAAAAGTGTAGTTGCCCACCGGGCCCTTGGGCGGGACGACCGTAATCAGGCCGTCCTTTGCTATCGGGCTATCGATCAAACCACCCAAGTCATTTTCGAATTCAATCTTGCGTATGAGTTCTGAAGTACCAAAAATCATCAGCTGTTCGGCACGCACAAAGCGGTCTGCCGCAGCACTGGAATTTTCCTTGAGGTTATTGGGAGATATTTCCTTATCGCCAAGCAACTTTAAGTAGTGACGCAGGCCTTCTAACGTCAACGAATCTCCTAAGGCGCTGCGGTAACCGTCATCCGCTTCTACGACAAAGTCACCACCAAAATTCCACAAGAACGGAGACATCTGCTGGTAACCGGTCCAGTCTTCCTTGACGCCATACTCAAAGGGAGCCACCAAACTACCCGCCGCATTCTGCACCTTGGCTTCGGCAATGGCACGCAATACTCCAAAGAATTTTGGATACGTATCTATTTCGGTATCATGCAGACCCAGTTCAAGCCAAAGGCGCTCGTTCGCAAAAAAGCCACGGATATCCAAGAACCACGGCACCGAATAAGCCACAGAATCGCGACCAATATGGGCAGACTTCATGGCCTCCGGATAAAAGCGACTCGTATCGACCGCATCCAGCAATTCCGTCACCGGCGAAATCAAGCCAGCCTTGGCAAAATAGGGAACCCAGCTCGAACCCAGCTGCAGCACGTCAGGATAATCCGTACCCGTCGAGGGAGCCTCAGTCGCAAGCGTCTTGTTGAGTTCTACAAAGGCGGCGCCCCAGTCCAAAAAACGAATCTTGACAGGAATACCGCTCTGCTGCGAATACTTACGCATCTGCTTCTGCAGGGCAGACCCCGTATTGATATCCTGGTCCATCACCCATAAAACCAGCGTATCCGGCACCGAAGGAGCGGCGCGTAATTCAGGGACCGCATACGCGGACACGCCCCCTCCAAGAGCAAGAGCCATCACAAAAGACGCTATGCCGTACAGCCGTTTAATCATGGGTTACCTTCTTAATACCACATTTCTCAATATATATAAAGAATCTACTTTGCGATTCTCAAAAAATCATCAAAATACTTGGGATAAGTCTTATTGATGCAGGCCGGATCCATAATCTTTACCGACACTCCCCCCAGAGCTACCAGACTAAAGCACATGGCCATGCGGTGATCATTATATGTTTCGATAGTCGCTGGCTGCAACTGTTGCGGCGGCGTAATCGTAATGGAATCGGTCGTTTCGCGGACTTCGGCCCCCACCTTGCGAAGTTCCGCCGACATCGCTGCAATACGGTCGGTCTCCTTGACACGCCAGCTTGCAATCCCCGAAATAGTCATCGGGGCATCGGCAAAGAGCGCAAGCACCGCTACCGTCATCGCCGCATCAGGGATTTCGACCGCGTTGAATTCGCCCAGGCTCTTGAGTTTACCCTGCGGGCCTACACATTCAACCCAGTCGGGACCCATCGTAATCGTGGCACCCATTTTCTTGAGGACATCGACAAAGGCGATATCGCCCTGGCGGCATTCCGTGCCAATGCCAAGGACGCGGACCTTTCCACCCGCAATGGCCGCAGCGGCAAGCGGAT
The DNA here is from genome assembly GCA_902761355.1 of Fibrobacter succinogenes. Classification (GTDB taxonomy): domain Bacteria; phylum Fibrobacterota; class Fibrobacteria; order Fibrobacterales; family Fibrobacteraceae; genus Fibrobacter; species Fibrobacter succinogenes_M. The sequence goes on from CACWJY010000003.1 coordinate 88,195, forward strand.
AGCTCGCAGAGCTCGCATCACCCTCGACCATGTAGTCGCCAGGAGACTTGTAGACGCCCTTGGGCACATAGAAATTCGTCAGGTCACTATGCTTTACTTCTATGCCAAAGTGTTTCATCACGTCGAGCGTGAGTAGGATATACGGGGCAGAAATCAGCTCGCCTTCAACGTGGATATGAAGCGGAGATTCTGCATAAGGGGCGCAAATCAAAAGCGCCGTCAGGTACTGGCTCGAAATATTGCCACGCACCGTCACCGAACCGCCCTTAAGGCCATGCGCGTTGATGCACACCGGCGGAAAACCTTCCGTTTCCATATAGTCGATATCGGCACCGAGCATGCGGAGCGCATCTACCAAGTCGCGGATGGGGCGTTCTTTCATGCGTTCTTCGCCACTCAGCTGGAATACACCACGGCCAAGAGCGAGAGCCGCACACAAAGAGCGCATCGCCGTACCGGCATTGCCCAGATAAAGGCCCGCGACATACTGGCCATCTTCTATCAGCATCGAGGGAGCGTCAATCGGACCTCCGCAACCTTCGATAACGGCCTCCGTAAAGTCCTCGGACATTTCCACATGCACGCCAAGAGACTTGAGAGCCTCGCCCATGTAACGGGTGTCATCACTCTTGAGCAGGTTATGCAGGCGAGTAGTCCCTTCGGCAAGGGCCGACACCAATAAGACACGGTTCGTTATACTTTTAGAACCGGGAACGCGAAGTTCACCGTCATAAGACTTTAAAGCAGGAATCTGTATGTTGCTGGGGCGAAAAAAAGGTTCTTCCATAAGTATAAATTTATAAATTAAATATAAAGATAGACATGCGGAGCCTAAAATGATGAGCGAAATCACAGACCTTAAATTTACCGTGCGTTTTTCGGATTGCGACGAATACGGCAGACTCAAACTATCGAGCCTGTTCCAGTTCATGGAAGAGGCCGCCATTTCCGACGCCGAACGAGGCGGTTTTGGACTCTGGCGAATGATGAAAGCGGGCTACACTTCTGCCATCACGCGCATGAAAGTCCGCATCAACCATACTCCGCTCATGGGCGAAGAACTCAGCGTTTCTACCTGGATCAAAGAAATCTACAAGGACAAGGTCGTACTCAAGGACTACAGCGTACTCGACAGTCAAGGGAATATCCTTGCCGAAGGGACTTCGTCGTGGATTCTGGTAAACCTCAAAACAGGTTATGCCGAAAATCCCTCGCATAGCCCCTACCCCTTCCCCGTGCAACTCGAAAAGAGCGCGCTGCCCGAAATGCTCCAGGTGCTGCCCATTGGCGAAGATCCGCAGTTAGTTTATACAGAACACGCCCGCAACAGCGACCTTGACATCAACCACCACGTGAACCACTGCCGCTACGTGGACTGGATTATAGACTGCCTTTCGAAGCAGGAACTCAAGGAACGCGGGATTCGTTCCATCCAGCTGAATTTTGTACAGCAGGTGCCGCTCGGCGCCAACATCAACATTATTCGATTTAAGGATACGAACCACCACGCCGTATTCTTCGGAATGAACGCCGACATGGAAAAGAGCCCCACCACCAACCGCTGCCACTTTCAGGCGCGCGTCGGCTTTAAGGCGTAACTACACCGACACCGGGCCACATTTCAAAAGAAAAGCTCCCCTGAAGGTCCGTGCGGAATACCGCCGCCGAATCCCCCGTCACGTAACGGAGTTTTTGAAGCACCTCTAAAGTCGGGTGACCGTAGCGGTTATCCTTGCCGACGCCGATAGCCGCATATCTCGGGGTGACCTGCGAAAGAAACTTGAGAGAACTGCTTCCCGACGAACCATGATGACCGACCTGCAGCAAATCCGCCGAAAGCCCCGGCGAGAGTTCTAACAGCTGCCGCTCCCCCGCCGAATCCAAGTCTCCCGTCAGCAAAAGCGAAGCGCGCGATTCATCTTCTGTCATCGAGACCTTCATCACCACGCTCGCCTGATTTTCACCAAAACGCCCGTAATCCGGCGGCCAAAGGACCTCCATCCGCACGCCTTCCGTAAAAAAGACTGTATCGCCGCGCCCCAAGGTATCGACCGGAATCCTGAGCTGCCGCGCCAGGGCAATGATGCTGTCGTTCACAAGTCCCGCCGCTGTATCGGGCCCTACCAGCAAGCGCCCCACATGAAGGCGACCCGCCACCGACCCCGCGCCCATTTCCATAAACCCGCCGCCGTGGTCGCGGTGCCCGTGGCTCACCAGCACCCATTCCAGCGTTCCGATTCCCCGCACCAACAGCGAATCCACGAGTCCCGCCGAATCTGGCCCGGTGTCGTACAGGGCGTAGCGACCCTCGCGCTCCAAAAGTACCGCGAGCCCCTGCCCCACATCCAAGAACGTCACCCGCAGCGGCACCGGTTCGCGCTCGCCCTCGGAACTGTACGTACACCCGACCAGCAGCAACGCCCCCGCCCAACCCGCGGCACACAGCAGCACCCAGACAAAAATCCACACGTTCGTTTTGCGAAATGATTCCATAAGGTAAAGATTCCCCTAAAAAGGCAGTCTTTACCTATACACGTACAAGCCCCTCCAAAAGTTCCATTCTCGCCCCTCAAAATGGCATTATTTTGAATTTTTACTATATTTACACCTAACCCGAGGTTTTTATGCAATTACCCAAGTACAAAAAGAAAAAGCGCATCAAGCTGAAAATCTGCCAGGAACCCGGCTGCGGCCGCGAATTCTGGGGCCACCCGATCGCCAAGTACTGCGAATTGCACCGCGACATCAAGCAGCGTCAAAAGCAGAAAAAGGATGTCGTCAACATCGAGTCCAAGAACATCATCATCCGTCACAACTACACGGAATCGATGGACCTCACCTTTAAGTGCTGCCTCGAAGGCTGCAACGAGATGTTCACCATCCGCCTGTTCCCCAAGCAGTACATCTACCCCCGTTTTTGCGACGAACACCGCAACGACTTCAAGCGCGCGAACTTCCTGCGCATCATCTCGAAGCTCAAAAACGACTAAAAATCGGCTTTTTACATAAAAATTTTAACGCCACCCTTGAAATTTGGGGTGGCTTTTTTATATTTGGGCTCACACTCATGGTGGGTGTAGCTCAATTGGTTAGAGTCCCAGATTGTGATTCTGGATGTTGTCGGTTCGAGTCCGGGACATTCTTGCAGATAGAAAAATCCCGCCAGTCGCCTAGCGGAATCCTTTCAAGTCTTCATTGTTTAATTTATAGGGCCAAAGCCAAGATTTCCTTGATCGCTGCGGCATCCAGCGGAACATAGTGCCCCACCTTGCCGTTACGCGTTGCACGCGCAGCCATTGCATCAAAGTCCTTGTCGCCAATCTTCAAGTCGGCAAGCTTTGTCGCAAGACCGAGTTTCTTGAAAAATTCCGTGAGTTTTTCGGACAAGATAACTGCGCGTTCGGTTTCGCTATAGTTGAACGAATCCACGCCGAAAACCCTGCTCGCGAGGAGCGCAAGTCTCCAAGGCTTCTGAACCGCCATGTACTTTGTCCACGCCACCGTCACTACGGCCATGCCTTCGCCATGCGTAATGTTGTACTGTGCCGAAAGTTCGTGTTCAATTCGGTGAGAGCCCCAGTCCGCGCGACGTCCTGCATCCAGGAATCCGCCATGGGCAACACTGGCAAGCCACTGGATTTCGCCACGGGCGTTCACATCCTTTTGGTCTTTCAAGAGCTTATCCGCGTTCACGAACAGAGCCCTGATCGCTCCCTCAATCAGGTAATCTGTCGTGTCGGAATATTTTTCATCTGAGAAATAGCGTTCCAGCAAGTGCGAAAGCACATCTGCAACCCCCACGAAAGTTTGGTACGCCGACAGGCCCACCGTATATTTCGGGTTCATAATGGCAAACTTCGGAATGATCCGGTCATCTTCAAAACCGAGCTTCCATTCACCGCTAGAAAGAATTGCCGCATTGGATGTTTCGGAACCGCTCGATGCTGTGGTTGCGATCACGCCAATGGGTAAAACTTGCTTGGGCGAAACGCCTTTTTCGAAGAAGTCCCACACGTCTCCGTCGTACGGAATGCCAAGCGCCACCGCCTTCGCTGTATCAATGGAGCTTCCGCCACCGACCGCGAGCACAAAGTCCACCTGGTTTTCCTTGCCCTGTTTCACGAGTTCGCGCACCAGGTCAATAGAGGGGTTCGGCACCACGTTCCCGTTTTCCGAAAAACGAATCCCGAGTTCCGCAACAGCATCCTTGATGACGTCGTAAATGCCGAGCGTCTTGATAAAGTCACCGCTGTATACAAGCTGAAGCGATTTCACGCTGTATGCGGCCAAAAGCGATTTCAGTTTCTGTTCACTGTGTTCGCCAAAAACAATCTTTGCTGGATTATAATATTCGAAGTCAATCATGTAATACTCTCCGTTACCGCCTTGGCGGCGGCCTTAAAAAAAAGAATCCAGTCCGACGAACGTTTCCTAATGGTGAAAACGCGCTCGGAACTGGAAACTCAATGCAAACAATTAGATTGCTGCGAAACCGTTTTCGAGGTCAGCGATAATGTCTTCGTAGTGTTCCGTACCGATAGACACGCGGATCGTTGCCGGGGTAATTTCGGCTGCAGCCAATTCTTCCGGAGAAAGTTCGGCGTGCGTGGTGGTGTACGGATGAATCACGAGGCTCTTCACGTCGGCAACGTTTGCAAGCAGGCTGAAGATCTTCAGGCTATCGATGAACTTGAAGGCTTCTTCCTGACCGCCCTTGATGTCGAAGGTGAAAATAGAACCGCCGCCATTCGGGAAGTACTTCTTGTAAAGTTCGTGGTCAGGATGGTTCGGGAGGCTCGGGTGGCTCACGCGGGTAACCTTCGGATGCTTGGTGAGGAATTCGATAACCTTCTTGGTATTTTCCACATGGCGATCCAAGCGGAGAGAAAGCGTTTCGACACCCTGCAACAGGAGGAATGCGTTGAACGGAGAAATTGCAGCGCCTTCGTCGCGGAGGAGAATCGTGCGAACGTAGATCACGTAAGCAGCGGCACCCGTCGCGGTGAAAGGAATTCCGTAGCTCGGGTTCACTTCGGTGAACTGCGGGAACTTGCCGGATGCAGCCCAGTCGAACTTGCCGCCGTCCACGATGATACCGCCGAGAGTCGTGCCGTGGCCACCGATGAACTTGGTAGCGGAATGCACCACAATGTCGGCACCATGTTCAAGCGGACGAATCAGGTACGGAGTACCGAAGGTGTTGTCGATGACCAGAGGAATCTTGTTCTTGTGGGCGATTTCGGAAATGGCTTCGATATCCGGGATGTCGGAATGCGGGTTGCCGAGAGTTTCGATGAAGATGAGCTTCGTGTTGCTCTTGACAGCGGCTTCGACGCTCTTGAGGTCGTGAGTGTCAACGAAAGTAGATTCGATACCGAAGTCGCGGAGCGTATGCTGCACCAGGTTGAAAGTACCGCCGTAAACCGTGCGCTGGATAACCACGTGGTCTCCGCTGCGGGCAAGAGCCGTGATGGCGTAAGTGATGGCAGCGGCACCAGAAGCAACCGCGAGAGCGGCAACGCCGCCTTCGAGGGCAGCGATACGTTCTTCGAGAACGCCCTGAGTCGTATTGGTGATGCGGCCATAGACGTTACCGGCGTCCTTCAGGGCGAAACGGTCAGCGGCATGCTGTGCGTTATGGAACACGTAAGAGGAGGTCTGGTAAATAGGAACTGCGCGAGAGTCGGTTGCGGGGTCTGCTTGTTCCTGGCCAACGTGAATCTGAAGAGTTTCAAAATGGAGTTTGTTCTGAGTCGTCATGGTTAAAATTCCTTTTAGGTTGCAGCAAGCAACGGGGTTTTTCGTCGACCCTTGCTCGCTAAAATTTTTTCTGGGGTGTCCTTTTGGCTTGTTTTTCTAACCCGCAAAGCCTTAAGGACGTAAGACTTTCGGCTAGTTCGTTTTCAGAATGCCTCTCGGCATTCGACAGTCACTTATCATAGGCGCTCCTTCGAATGCTTAGGAATCGCAAAACATTTTGTTATTCCTACCAATCTTGTGTGAAATAAAATAGAATTTGAAATCAAATTCATCAAGTCCCACCGCATTCACGATAGTTCCCCTGATGGCAAGCGTGTCCTGGGAGTTCCTTTGGGCATCGTAGTTCTGCAGGCCTTCCGTAGTCTGGTCCTTGCAGTTTTCCTTCGTCACGTTAACCTGACGTTCCTCGTATGAACATTCCTTGTCGCCCGCTTTTACGCTAATGGCGACCTTGTAGTCCAGGGAATCGCGTTCAATATCCGTTATCTTGACGTCGTAAGTCTTTCCATCCAACTTGAACTTCTTCGATGTTTTAGTTTGTTCTAAAACTTCAATATCAGTTTCTTTTTCAATGGTCTTTATGTAGGCTTCCGGTTCGGGAGAGAACAGGGTGCTGGATAAGCCTACAGTGAGTCCCGTGAATTCATTTTCAAGCACAGCATAAAGATTGAGCAAGTATACCGAATTCATGTAGTCGTCGTACTTGAAATAGGCGGATTTATACACCTGTTCTTCCTGAAATTTATTTTCGGAAATGGTCAATATCAATTCTTTGTATTGTTCCTCAAAGCCGCGTTCCTCTTTGGACGGACAAATTACGTTGTCTTGATATTTGAAACAACCGGTATTTTTCCACTCGCCGTAGATTTTTTCGGTAGAACCGCCAAGGTAGTAATGCGGGTCATCCGTATTGCCGTTAAAGAAAACGACAAGCGTGTCTCCGTGAATCTCGTAGGTCGATACATCGGAACCCTGATCCTCTTCGTAAGAAATCTCACCCCAACTAAAGGCATTTTGATGTAGAGTACAGAATTCTACGGTGTGGGCGTCCTGGCTTACAACAATGCGGCGATTTTCCTTGTCGATAGACACATGCCGGGATTCTTGCTGGGGTTCTGTCGTTTCGGCATTTTCCGGCGAACTGGAGCTGCTGTCGTCGGAGCAGGCAAAAAAGAACAAGACCGAAGCCAACAGACAAAAATAACGATTCATAGAAATCCTCCTTTTTTTCTAGAAATATAAACAAATTATGCAAAAAAAAGACTCCACCCATTTGGTGGAGCCTTGAATAGAGATGGCAAAAAGTCAATTTGAGAAGTTTATTCGTACAATCCCTTGCTAAAATAGCGATCGCCGCGGTCGGGAGCCACGAACACGATGTTTCCGCGGGCACCCGAGGCGATGAGTTTCTTGGCTGCGGTGAATGCTGCGCCCGAAGAGGAGCCTGCGAAGATTCCTTCTTTCTTAGCGAGTTCGCGAGCGCCGCCAAAAGCGTCGTCATCGTTAATCTTGATGACCTGATCCACAAGCGACATATCCATGGTGTCGGCGATAAAGTCATTGCCGATTCCTTCGATGTTGTAGTCGCCATGTTCGCCGCCGCCCATGGTAGAGCCTACGGGGTCTGCGAGTACGCCCTTGATGTTCGGGTTCTTTTCCTTGAGTGCCTTAAGAATTCCGCTGAAGGTGCCGCCACTGCCTGCGCCTGCGACCACGTAGTCGATTTGTCCGTCCAAATCTTCGTAGATTTCGGGGCCAGTGGTTTCGTAATGGGCAAGCGGGTTGGCCATGTTGCGGAACTGCCTGAGCGATACGGAGCCAGGAATCTGCGTCAAAAGTTCTTCGGCCTTCTTTTCAGCACCGAGCATGCCTTCTTCACGCGGGGTGTTGATGAGTTCTGCGCCGAGGGCACGCATGAGCGTCTGCTTTTCTTGCGAGAACTTGGTGGGCACCACGAATATCACGCGGATGCCGCGGTTGAGTGCTGCGAAAGCGATGCCGAGGCCGGTGTTACCTGCGGTCGCTTCGACAATGGTTCCACCCGGTTTCAGGAGACCCTTTTCAATCGCGTCGTTCACCATGTAAAGGCCGGTGCGGTCCTTCACGCTACCCGAGGGATTCCAAAGCTCGAGTTTGGCAAACAGGTTTACACCTTCGGGGAGTCCCACGTGCGTAAGCTTTACAAGCGGAGTCTTCCCGATTAAAGATTGCATCGATTCATAGTAATGCATATTATGCTTCCTTCGCGGCGTTGATGCCGGCGTTCAAATCCAAGATAATGTCATCGACTTTTTCGATACCTACAGACAAACGAATGAGTCCGTCGGTAATGCCCACCTTCTCGCGAATTTCCTTCGGAATAGAGGCATGGGTCATGGTGGCCGGATGGCATACGAGGCTTTCAACACCGCCCAAACTTTCGGCCAGCGAAATCAGCTGCAAAGCCTTGAAGAATTTCTTGATGTCATAATTCTCGTAAAGTTCAAACGAAATCATGGCGCCACCGTTCTTGGCCTGCTTCTTGTTGATTTCATAACCCTGAGCAGTCGGGAGTCCCGGATAGTAAACATGCTTCACGGCTTCGTGCTGTTCCAGGTAGCGGGCAATGCGTTCCGCATTTTCGGTATGGCGATCAAGGCGCACGCCAAGCGTCTTGATACCGCGAATCAGGAGGAAGGAATCGAAGGGGCCGAGCACCGCACCCACGGCATTCTGATTGAATGCGAGCTTTTCTGCAATTTCCTTATTGTTAGTCACTGCAAGGCCTGCCACCACATCGCTATGGCCGCCCAAGTACTTGGTCGCAGAATGCACCACGATGTCAGCGCCAAGTTCCAGCGGACGCTGCAAATAAGGCGTCATGAAGGTGTTATCGACAATTGTCAGAATTCCATGCTTCTTGGCGATGGCTGCGACGCCAGCCAAATCCGTCACGGTCAGGAGCGGGTTTGCCGGGCTTTCAATGAAGAAAGCCTTTACATCGGGCGTCACCTTGGTATCGAGCGTCGCCAAGTCGGTGGTATCTTCGATAGAATAGGTAATGCCGAGGTTCTTGAATACCTTGTCCAAAACGCGGAAGGTTCCGCCATAAACATTGCTCGAGATAATAATGCGATCGCCCTGCTTAAACAGCGAAAGCACCGTAGAGGTTGCAGCCATGCCGCTACCAAAAGCAAAGCCCGCCACACCGCCTTCGAGGTCTGCAATCAATGCTTCGAGCGCTGCGCGCGTGGGGTTACCCGTGCGGGAATATTCCCAGCCGGTATTTTCGCCAAGGCCCGCCTGCTTATAGGTAGAAGTCTGATAGATGGGGACGTTGACAGCTCCCGTGACCTTGTCGCCATCGATGCCGCCGTGGATGAGTTTCGTTTCGATATATTTTGAAATTGACATTTTTGAAGTCCTTTGGCGCCATGCGCCTTTTATTGTTTAAATTCGAATAAAAAATTCCCGCTCCGGAGACACAGCCGAGCGGGATTCTGTTTTAGATAAAAGCCTAAAAACTAGTCGCCCGTTCGACATCGACCCCAACAGCAACAACACATGTTCATCGGTTTTTGAGTCATCTCTTAATTTCCTACTTTTTTCATAGGGATAATATAGGCAAAAACAATAACGCTGTCAACTGAAAACGGGCTATTCAGTTATACTATTTTTCTTTGGCTTGCAATAAATAAATCCTATAACCAAACAAAAAGGGGTTATCTCCATAAAAAAGGAACCCCCGGCATTTGCCGAGGGTTTCCCTTGATTTGCTTTTGTCGATTTCTTACGAGAGTCGAGAAATCATGTAACCGGCGCAAACTGCAGTACCGATCACGCCAGCCACGTTCGGGCCCATAGCGTGCATCAGCAAGAAGTTCTGCGGGTCATACTTGGCACCTTCCACCTGAGACACGCGAGCGGCCATCGGCACGGCGGACACGCCAGCAGAACCAATGAGCGGGTTCACAGGGTTGTTGGGAGTGCACTTGTTCATGATCTTAGCAAGGAAGAGGCCTGCAGCGGTCGAGAAACCGAAGGCAACCACACCCATAGCGATAATCATGAGGGTCTGCGGACGGAGGAAGATGTCAGCAGACATCGTGAGGCCCACGGAAGTACCGAGGAAGATCGTCACGATGTTCATGAGTTCGTTGGAGGAGGTCTTCACCAAGCGTTCGACAACGCCGGCTTCCTTGAAGATGTTACCAAGCATGAGCATGATGATAAGAGCAGAAGCATCGGGCACCACGAGGATGCACACGATCATCACCATCACGGCAAACACAATGCGTTCGGCCTTAGACACCTTGCGCAGAGCCTTCATACGGATCTTGCGTTCCTTGTCGTTGGTCATGAGGCGCATGATAGGCGGCTGAATCAGCGGAACGAGGGCCATGTAAGTGTAAGCTGCCACGGCGATAGGTCCGATGAGGTGCTTTGCTAATTTGTTTGCAGTAAAGATGGAGGTCGGACCGTCGGCACCGCCGATGATACCGATAGAGGCTGCTTCACCGAGAGTAAAGCCACCGAAAGCCACGGCGCAGAACATGGTCGCAAACACGCCGAACTGGGCGCCACCGCCGAGGAGCAGTGTACGCGGGTTAGCGATAAGCGGTCCGAAGTCCGTCATGGCACCCACGCCCAAGAAGATGATGGGCGGGAAGAGTTCCAGGTGGATACCCTGGCTGATGTAGTAATAGAGGCCAGCCGTCGGGGTAAACATACCTTCGATGCTCCAGCCACCATCGTAGAATCCCGCACTCGGGATGTTCACCGCCAGTGCGCCGAGCGAAATCGGCAAGAGCAGCAGCGGCTCATACTTTTTGACAATCGCCAAGTACATCAGGACGAAACTCACGATCCACATCACGATCATCGAAGGGGTGACGTATGCGAATCCGGTGTCGCCTGCGAACTCAACGACCGAATTTAAAAGTGAACTCATTTATCTGTACCTCTTAGGCGATGGTCATGAGAGTCTGGCCGTCGACGACAGTGTCGGTTTCCTTGACGGCAATGGAGTTCACGGTGCCGGCGCACGGAGCGACGACCGGGTTTTCCATCTTGAGAGCTTCGATGATAGCCACTTCCTGGTTGGCGGTAACGGTGTCGCCGACCTTGACCTTCAGTTTGAACACGGAGCCAGCGAGCGGGCTCTTGACTTCGGTACCACCGGCAACAGCAGGAGCGGCGGCAGGAGCCGGAGCGGCAGCGGGAGCTGCAGCAGGAGCGGCGGCAACGGCGGCATTGGAATCAAGAACTTCTACTTCGACATCGTAGGTCTTGCCTTCGAAACTGATACGGACGGTTTTCTTCATTTTGATTTTTCCTGGCTTATAAGCCTGTTGAGTTTTAAAAGTTTACCTTACTTGACGATCGTCCAAGCAGGAGAGTTGATGTTTCTGTAAGCAGTCACGCGGCAGGGCTGACCGATAGCCTGGGTCGCCGCTGCGGTCACGAGGGCGAGGAACTGGTCGTTGCTCATGCCCGGGTGTTCTTCGAGGGCTGCCACGGCGGCAATGCCGAGGAAAGCCTGGAGCTGCTTGTTGGTGAAGCCCGGATGCACGCTCTTGGCGTTCGGATCCCAGTCGCAATGGGCGGGGCCGATAGTCACCGGAGCAGCGGCAGCAGGAGCGGCGGCGGGGGCAGCCTTAACTGCAGGTGCCGGAGCCTTGTCCTTGTTGAGGCCGAGCTTGGCCATGATGAAGTTCATGAGGTAGCAGAGCACCGTGAGGCCCACGATGACGCACATCACCACGATAAGACCGGTTGCCTGGAATTCGATCAGGGAGCCGATACCGAAGGTGTCGGAATCGCCCTTACAGCCCTGTTCGGTCGAAAATTCGCCCTTGCAGTAGGTCGAGCCCAGCTTGGCCTTGGCGATGGGCAACACCTTGTGGCCGCCGGCGTTTTCGATAGAATCGCGAACGTCGCGTGCAAGAACTGCCTGATCGTAGGTCTTATAGAGAACCGAATGGTTACCAGAGTGGGTTTCCACGATCTTGTAAACCATGTCGTCATTCATACCCGGCATAGAAAGCTGCGCCTGAACCTGGGCGGCATCGGAGGGGAGCATGAGTCCGAGTTGTTCGTCGAACTTGCCCTTCACCTTTGCTTCAGGCTTCGATGCAACGAGAGCCGGCTGCTGCACTTCCTGGGCCGGAGCTGCGGCGGGAGCCACTTCCTGAGCTTCGGGTGCATTGGTCTGTGTTTCGTTCATATTGGATTCAATCCATTCTTTTGGGTTTCTGTTTTGTAAAAATCAGCGGTGTAAATTTAGAAAAAGCGGCGTTGGGTTAACGCCGCCGAAAGCTACATGGTCCCCGTTTCGAGCCCTTTTACAGGGATATAGCGCACCGAGCCATCGGGAGAGATAATCATGGCCACCCCGGCCATATAATTCACCCATTTCCATTTTTCGTAATACCGTACGTTCGCATGGCCGTCCGTCACGTACACCAGCAGCGGGACCACCAAGTAATCGTGAGTTACTAAAATGTTCACCCGTTCCATTTTGCCTAAATTCGCCAAGATTTCACCATTCAGCAATTCTTCGCTACGGTATTCCAAATCATAGAAGGCATCCGAATATTCACCCAAGAATGCATACCTAGAATAGACTATCCAGCCACCATCGCTATTGATGTACGATTCAGCCCTAGGAATATTCATCATGTACCAGTCCCCATTCAGCCCATCCAGAATTTCTAGGCTGTAATTGATGAGTCCGTAACCTTCGGCAATGCCTTCGCAAGTTTCCTGGGTGCGGGTATAGCCCGAATATCCGAAATAGATTTTTTCCCGATTCACATTTGCCATGCGGGCTCCAAGATCCCGCGCATACTTTTTACCGTTTTCAGTCAGGTGCCCCTTCGACCCAGTTTCATCGGTGCGCTCACTATGACGGATAATGAACACTACCTTTTCATCGGCAGCCAAATTCGCATAAACTTCTACTAAATCGGTAAACCCGTCGGCTTCTTGCGGGGTTGCCACGCGCCATGCACCATTATCGTAAATGTAATAGTTGTCATGAATCACGCGACCTTCACGAACTTCTTTATCGTACTCGCCAGAGCCAAACCCCACCGTATCTTTTTCCATGGGTTGCGCAATGCGCCATTCTCTGTTATTCACGTCGCAAATAAAACGAACGGCCGAATGGTCCGATGTTTCATAGTCGTTCGCAAACAGCGCACTCTGACCTTGATTTACATAGGTCACCGTACCCGCATTCGCATCAGAGCAGGATTCAAAGGCGTAAGCGAGCGGAATAAAGCTACGCATGTACCTTTCAAAGTTCGGCACATTCCCGCCATAAGCAGCCGTTACGTTGTTACGAATATCATTGTAACGCCAAGCAGAATCGACACCGACTTCCCAGTCCGCGATTTGGATTTTCACATTAGGGTCGTTCCATACGCCATCACCCTTCAGGTCTTCACCCAAGAAACTGATAAAATTCCACGTTTCCTCTTTAGTAAAACGATTCTGCACCAACGCCGAGATAGCAAGCAACACCGCATCAGAATCCATCATAAACTGCAACGAATCTACACCGAAGGCAGCGAGGGTTTCGTACTTCGCTTGCTCCGCAGCAGAATCCAAAGGCACATGGTTCATCAACAGCTGTTCTACACGCGGGCGAGACAATAAATCCAATATGTTGCCCACCTTGATAGAATCAGTCGAATCCGCAGCAACGGACTCTTCTAAAATTTCAAAGACATAAAGCGGCGCATCAATCTGTTCAACAACCTGAGCTTCAGGAATATAGGGATTATTTTCCACATCCCCAGAAACCCCGTTCACGGAGACTGCGCTTCCGCTCTTATTTTCGGCACTGCAGCCTGCCAAAAGCAAGGCCGCCAAAACAACACCCACCAAACATTCCACACACCACTTTTGCCTAAACATCAACCTACCATTTACATTGTTCCCGAATCGAGGCCCTTCACCACGTAAAACACCCTCGTTCCGTCCGGTTTAAATACAATCGCGATTCCTCCGAGGTAATTCAGCCAACGATTGTTGGTATCCTCATAATACTTCAGGTTGATTTTCTTACCCGAGGCATATACCACCAACGGCACCATCACCACGTCATGCGATACAAACAAGCCGACCTGCTTACCCGAATTTTCAAACGCCGGAATCAGATAATCGTCAATCAATTCTGTACTGCGGGCATTCAAATCGTAAAACGCATCGGAATACGATCCTTGATAGGCCCACTTAGAAGTCACCTTCCAGCCGCCGCCATGGTTTTTCTTGGCATCATTATAAGCCGCCGTATCCTTTACAAACCAATCGTCATTCAGCACCGCAATAGTATCGGCAAGGGTATCGGCTTCGGCTCGGCCCTTGGCAATGTTGTTGCAGGTCTGATGTGCACGTATAAACTGCGAGGCCCCGTAGTAAAATTCAAGGCTGCCCGCAATCGTCTTGCCCAAATTTTCGGCCTGTTTTTTACCGTTGTCATTCAACGGCCCCGTAATCGAATAGTCGCTGCCGCGTTCCGCGTGGCGAAGCACAATAATCATCTTTTCGCTTTCGGCCAAGTTCTGCACCACTTCTCGAACCGGCGTAAAATCAGTGACCGCCGACTGGTAAATGTACAGGTCGTTCCAATCCACCTTATTGGCTACACGCCAAAAGAGAGTATTCTCATCACAAATGTAATCACGGTTTTCGCCATTGATTGTCGCAGACTTGATTACGCCGGAATTCAGCGCATTGCACTCGCCAAAATAATGTTCCGGTCCGTAGGTCACGACGGAATCTCTCACGTTCACACTATCAGTAACATGCAAGCTATCTATTACGCGAATACTGTCTATCACATGGATACTGTCAGTAATATTCAGGCTATCGATAATCCGCAAGCTGTCCCTGATTACAACACTGTCAATCACATGGAGCGCACTATCAACAATATTCAGGCTGTCAACAACATGAACACTGTCCCTGACATTCAAACTATCAATCACATTTACACTATCAACGACACGGACACTGTCACGAATGACAACGCTATCGCGAATCACCACGGAATCGCGCACTACGGTTTCTGCCTGCGGCGACGTACTCGAAGTTTCGTCGTTACATGCGCAAAACAGCAGCAACATAGCCGCCAAAATACCCATCCACTTTTTTTGATCCATCTTTCTCTCTTCTTGAATTACAGGGCTACATCGTCATGGTGCCGGAATCTAGTCCCCTTACCGGCACGTAACGAATGGTTCCATCTTGTCCCATAATGATTGCAAGTCCCGCCAGATAATTGATCCACTGCTTGGTATCAAAGTAGCGCAGATTCACCTTCTTGTCGGTAAAGTACGCCGTCAGGGGGACAACAAACATGTCATGCGAAATGAACACACCTATCTTTTTCACGTTCGAAAATTCAGGCTTGATTACTTCCGTAATATACTTTTCGCTGTATTCTTCAAGATCATAATACGCATCGGCATAGGCACCCTTGTACGTATAGGCCGAAGTCACATTCCAACCGCCACCATTGCTGCTCTTGTAGCTTTCAAGCTTAGAATTATCCTTTACAAACCATTCGCCGTCAAGGTTTTCGTTGACGTTCTTCTCGGCACCCGACATGCCGGCACCAATCGCAATATTGTCGCAGGTTTCATAGCTACGCGTATAGGTCGAATTCATAAAGTAGATGTCTTCGCCCTTAAACTTTTCGCCCACTTGCTGCGACTGCTTTTTACCATCATCAGTCAAGTGACCGTTCTTGCCGGTATCATCGCTACGCTTGGCATGGCGCAAGAAAAAGATGACCTTCTCGCCAGACTTCAGGCTATTGTACACATCGCCAATATCCTCAAATTCCCGGATATCGTCCGAAGTCGCCGCACGCCATTTCTTGTTGGTTTCGTCATACACATAATAGCGGTCTTTATTGATAACGCCGTTCTTGAGCTGTCCCGGATATTCGCCCTTGCCGTAACCGTAGGTATCCTTTTCTACATCGGTCGCCGCACGCCATTCGTGCGTATTGGCGTCGCAAATAAAGCGCACCGTCGGACCCGGCTGATCGTAGCCCGAAACAAAGAACTTGCTCAAGCTGTTGTTCACGAACTTGACCGAATCGGCATTACTTGAATTACATTCGCCAAAGTTGTAGACCTTGGTCCAGAAATGCCTCAGGTGCTTTTCGAATTCAGGAACCTCGCCCATTTTCCAGCTGGCAATATTGTTGCGAATCGTCGTATAAGAACCACTCGTATCAAGCACCATGAGCCAGTCCGCAAGATCCGCCTTCGCGTTGTTGTCGTCCCAGTTGCCATTACCCTTGATACGGTCGGCAATGCCCGCAGTATACTGGAGCATTTCGCTCCCCGAGCCCTTGCGCTGCATCATAATCGAAATCGCCAAAAGCGCACCACTATATTCGTCACCGTCAAACAGCCCAATATCTTCGGCCGCGCGACCGTCAGTCGTCAAGGTCTGTTGCTGTTGGCCAAAGCCCCAGCCACCCATGCCTCCGTTTCCGCCTCCCGAAGTAGAAGACTTGTCCCACTGGATTTCGAACGAAGCCAGAATGTCACGCAGAGCCTGCGCCTTGACCGCACGAATCGGCTGATTACCGCCGCTATTCTCCACAAGCTTGAGTACGCGCGGCGCTTCCATGTGAGTCAGCATGTTCACGTTCACCGAATCCTTTTCGGTGACATCCACCACGGCTTCGAGCGTCACCAGCGAAGAAGAAAGGCCGCCCGTCAATTCGTTACGGAAATAGCCGCTTGCCTTAACACGCAAGTAGGGCGACACAAAATCCACACTGTCAAAACTAAAATTGCCGTCGGCATTCAAAATACAGGTCTTATGCGTACGCTTAGAATCGGCCAGATGCTGACTGCTATCAAGTTCAATCAGCTTTACCGAGGTTCCGTAACGGAAAGGTCCCTTTTCGGCAATGCCTACAATATGCGCGCCCAGCATGCGCGGTTCTGCAGTATCGACCGCGGCCGTGTTTACGGAATTGCCGCCGCCATAGTTACCCCACGGGAACGTGTTCCCGCCAGAACTGCCCGAATCATCGTCGTCATCATCAGAATCTACTCCGGTCACGAGGATTCCATCACGGCAAGTGATTCCCGAAGTTTCTGCCACCGAATCAGATGTCACCCACTGGCCGGCCAAGCAAAAATACAACGTATTCTCGCTCTGAACCATAAAGGTTTCACCTTCGCTTGCCGCCGTACATTCCGGAAGGGCGTCCACATCGATCACCGTCGTCGTATCCGTCACCACCGAATCTTCGATGCCGACAACCGGCCCCGTCGAAGAGCTTGAATTATCAAAAGAGCCCTGGCCGCTAGAACCACCCGCACTCGAAATCGGGCGACCCAACGAATCCTTTTGCACCTCACCGCTAGAACCTTTGTCCGAAAGCGGATCGGAATACGAATCCGAAGAGAATTCCTCGACATAACCAGGCGACGAAGAATCATCCGAACACGCCACCAGGCCAAGGCCGGCGACCGCAAAGACAATAGTCCAAAATAGGCGATTTATTCGTCGTTCAAACATCTTATACGCAATATAATAAAGGTCATCCTCGTCAAGCAAGGACAGAGGCCAAGAATGACATCCAAAAGGAGCTATTTCGCACCTAATTAGAGCATTTTTCCGGTATCCAAGAAACGGCGGTGCATCTCGAACGCCCTTTCCAAGGCGATCGGCATGTGAATCCCCTTGGCGTGCTTCAGGCTGTATTCCAAAAAGTCCGTCAACGGTTCACGGAAATCCGGATGGGCGCAGTTCTTGATAATCAACCGGGCGCGATCTTCGGCGGCAAGGCCGCGCAAGTCCGCAAGTCCCTGCTCCGTCACAAAAATCATCGTATCATGGTCCGTCTGGTCCACATGGCTCACATAGGGCACAATAGAACTGATGGCACCATTCTTCGCAACCGAAGGCGTCAAGAAAAAGCCGAGAGCACAGTTACGCGCAAAATCAGCTGCACCGCCAATTCCGTTCATCATCGACGAACCTGAAACCAGGCTGCTGTTCACGTTGCCAAAGATGTCCGCCTCAAGAGCCGTATTCATCGAAATCACGCCCACGCGACGAATCACGTCGGGGCTGTTGCTCACTTCTTGCTGGCGCAGAATCAAGTGCTTTTTCCACTCGGCGCTATTTTCGACAAATTCTTTCTGCGCATTTTCAGACAAAGTAAGAGCAGTTCCCGAAGCAACCCCGAGTTTTCCCTTCTTCAAAAGCGGGAACACAGCCTCTTGAATCACTTCAGTATAAAGGTCAATAGTACCAAGGCGACTATCATCAGACATGGCGCTCAAGACCGCATTAGCCACTTTACCCACGCCACTCTGGAAAGCGAGCCCCTTGGGGAGCCTACCCTTGCTTTCTTCAAAGCAGATAAAATCTAAAATGCGTTCGCCAATGTTCCTAGAAACATCGTCAGGTTCTACAAACGGGTTCACCTCATCGAGCCTCGAAGTCTCGACAACGGCAATGACTTTATTCGTATCAATCTTTACAAATTCACCACCGACACGGTCCCCGGCACTATAGATGGGGAGCGGCTTAGCATGCGGCGGGAGTTCCGGGAGTGCCGTGTCGTGGATTCCCATAAAAGAATCGCCCAGACGCGTATTCAGTTCCAGGATAATCTTCGGAGCCATCTCCAGGTAGGTCACCGAATTTCCGCCCGAAGTCGAAAGGCACACGCGACCGTCGCCCAGTATCGCAGAAACCTCGATGATGGCGACCGTCGGCGCAGGCACCGCACCGGTACGCACCAGATAACCCATCTTGCCAAGGTGCGCGTCGATGTACTTGATTTCGCCTGCGTTAATCGCCTTGCGAAGACTCGGATTGCTTTGGTAAGGCATCCTGAGGCTCACCGCACCCGCACGCGCCAGGGCACCGTCGCAGCTATCGCCTGTAGAAGCTCCCGAAAAAAGCGTAATCTTGAAGGGCTTTCCTTCGGCGTGCAATTTTTCAGCTCGCGCGGCCAAAGCCGTGGGTACTTCCTTAGGGTAACCCGCCAAGGTAAAACCAGAAACTCCCAGCACATCTCCGTCGTTAATCATCGCCGCGGCATCGACCGCGCTACACTTCTTCGCATCAAACCAATTCATATATCTAAAAAATAAATAATTCCCATTTTTCTATCTTCCCCCATGTGAAGCATTTCATCAAGTACAATATCATTGGCGTCATGAACACGCTCATCACCCTGGCGTCGGTCTGGGTGATGCACCAGTTGCTTGACTGGAACCTGGAACTTTCCAATTTTCTCGGTTTCATCTTTGGTGCCATCAACAGCTACCTGATGAACCGCATCTGGAATTTCAAGAGCAAAAACCGCAAGCGCAGCGAAGTCATCCGATTTAT
This sequence comes from Fibrobacter succinogenes, assembly GCA_902761355.1. Taxonomy (GTDB): domain Bacteria; phylum Fibrobacterota; class Fibrobacteria; order Fibrobacterales; family Fibrobacteraceae; genus Fibrobacter; species Fibrobacter succinogenes_M. The sequence continues at coordinate 107,323 of CACWJY010000003.1, forward strand.
CATCGTATTCGTCGCCGCTTACGCCTTAAACCTCATCACCCTCGAAGCAACAGTCTACTTGCTCAACACCACCTGGTGCAAGCCGTTCACCGATGTCATCTCACAGTACATGAAACCCGGCTTCTTCGCAAACATCGTCGCGAATGCCGTCTACGTAGTCGCAAGCTTTACCCTCTACAAAAAGTGGGTGTTTAAATAATTCGATAATTTTTTGACAAAACGAAATGTATCATTCAGAGTTATACAACTCTTGGGACTTTAATCCCTTAGTCACGTTAGGTTCTAAGAAACAGAATCTATTATTACGAGTTTTCATAGTTTAGATCCTTCGACTTCGGGCTTCGCCCTTCGCTCAGGATGACACCTCTTTACATGGCGTAAAAGATGTGTTCGCTAAGCGAACAATCCGCAGCCGAAGGCGACCTTTGGTCACTTGGCCTTTAGGCCTTAGTGAATATGGCCACCTTTAGGTGGTGACGTGAGCGTGCAAACACATCTTTGAAGCCAACAGTAGCTTATTTAAAAAATCACGCAATCCGTTATTCGCATATACAAAAAGGACTCGCAAAGCGAGTCCTTTTTTGCAGCAAAGCTGCATACTCTTTTTCAAGAATTCCGATTAGAACGGTACGAGTTCTACGCGGCGGTTCTTGGAGCGGCCCTTCTTCGTCTTGTTATCGGCGATAGGCTTGTCAGAGCCAAAGCCCACAGCGCGAACACGGTCAGAAGAAATGCCGTTCTGAATGAAGTAATCCACCACTGCCTGGGCACGATCATGAGAGATCTGCTTGTTGGTTTCTTCGGAGCCCGTATTGTCGGTATGACCCTGGACTTCGATATTGGCGGTACTGAACTTCTTCATGAGTTTCACGATGTTGTTCAAGGTCTTGTAACTTGCCTTGGTGAGCTTCTTGGAGCCACTCTGGAAGTTAATACCCTTCTTCAACTGTTCGAGGTCTTCAGCCTTGTTGAGCGGGCAACCCTTCTTGTCGATACGCACGCCTTCGAGGGTGTTCGGGCACTTATCGAGGAAGTCTGCCACGCCGTCCTTATCGCTATCGACCGGGCAGCCAACGGTGTCAACGGCAGCACCCTTCGGAGTATCCGGGCACTTGTCGAGACCATCGTACACGCCATCCTTGTCTGCGTCAGCAGCGCAACCCACAGAGTCAACAGGAACACCCTGCAGAGTATTCGGGCACTGGTCAATACCATCAGGTACGCCGTCCTTGTCGAAGTCGAGCGGGCAACCCGTATTGTCAACATTCAAACCGGCCTTAGTATCCGGGCACTTGTCGAGAGCATCAGGTACGCCATCCTTATCGGCATCAGCCGGGCAACCCGTAGAGTCAACAGGAATTCCCTGCTTGGTATTCGGGCACTGGTCAACAGCATCCGGAATTCCGTCACCGTCAAAGTCACCTTCACAACCTTCGGCATTCACCTGAGCACCTTCGCGGGTATTCGGGCACTTATCCATTGCATCGGGCACACCGTCCTTGTCAGCATCAGCCGGGCAACCGAGGGAATCAACCGGGAGACCTGCCGGAGTGTTCGGGCACTTATCAAGATAGTCGGGCACGCTGTCCTTGTCGGCATCAGCCGGGCAACCCGTAGTATCAACCTGAAGGCCAGCAGGCGTATTTTCGCACTTGTCGAGACCATCATAGACACCATCCTTGTCCGTATCCATCGGGCAGCCGAGAGAATCAACCTTCACGCCAGCAACAGTGTTCGGGCACTTGTCGAGCACATCAGGTACACCATCCTTGTCAAAGTCAGGTTCGCAACCGAGAGAGTCAACCGGAGCACCTTCGCGAGAAGTCGGGCACTTGTCGAGACCATCAAGAATGCCATCCTTATCCGTATCCATCGGGCAGCCAACGGTATCAATCGTTGCGCCTTCCGGAGTATCGGCACACTGGTCAAGGCCATCAATCATGCCATCCTTGTCGGAGTCGATCGGGCAACCCACGGAGTCAACCGTAGCAACATCCGGAGTATGCAAGCACTGGTCTTCGCTATCCGGTACGCCGTCGCCATCTTCGTCACTCTTGGCATTGCCACCAAAGCGCCAGTTAAGGGCAGCTGTCACAGCAACAGTCGGGGTCGGAGCATAGCCGTAGCTAACCGGACCTGTCGAATTGTCATGATGAATCATATGGGTTTCAACGCTCTTCATTTCGTCCTTAGCGTCGTAACCGAGGTTAGCAAGGGTACGCATTGCAATGTCTGCACCCAAGGCGAAGTCGATATTCCACGGCAGGTGGAAACGAACACCCGGAGTCAGGAGCATCGGGTCGTCCATCGGGTCACGACGGTAGACACCGTCTTCGACACGCATTTCGCCGGTGAATTCCACAAAGACATCCATCCAGCTGGTCGGCATCACGTTCACGCCGGTACCGTAAACAAGGGTATTGGTTCCAGCGCCAGCATAAACAAAGCCAGCGTAGGTGTTCCACAGGACTGGCACACCAAGTGCACCGAAGTTCAAGGAGAATACCATGGTTCCAGCAAAGTTAAACTCATTAGAGGTATAGGGATTAGTTCTACCAGCCTTGTCGCTCAAGTACCAGGCATGACGGGGACGAACGCCCACGGCTTCGTCGCCAGTCGGGAAGTAGATATCACCCTGGATAGCGAGGCCAAAGAAGCTCTTGGCATCACCAACGACGCCAAACTTCAACCACACATCGAGGTCGCCACGGCTAGCGGTCCAGAGGTCACCCTCGCCCTTGCCCTTCAAGTTGGCATGGTCATAGTACAGCGGGAGAGCCATACCGAGGTCCAAGAAATTCAACAGACCAATCGCAGCATGCACATTACCCGAAAGGGTTCCTGCATTGCTATGGAAAGAGCGTGCTTGGTTGCCCTGATAAATCATGCCACCACGGGACTGAGACCAGGAGTCTGTCGACACATCGCCGCCAGTTCCAACTTCAATACCCCATTGTCCTAGCGTGTAAGCATTATGTTGATGTATACCGGAAGTTCCGCCCTGAAGCCCGGACTGGGCAAAGGCAAGGCCTCCAGCGACCAGTGATAACGCAATGATTTTTTTCATTGTATCCCTCGTAGAAAAAAAACACTTCCATAACAAAAGCATCCAGATTATGGAAGACCTTTTGTTACATTTATCTTCCAATATAATATTTTTGACAGCTTGTAAACCAGTGTGAGCCCGCTCACACTCAAAATCACCCCTAAAAACGCACCAAAAATTGTAAAAAAGCAACCAAAAGTCCTTGTCAGACATCAAATTAATGATTATGAACCCGATTTTATCTATCCAAAACATCCGCCGAGACTTTAAGATGGGCGACGAAACGGTCCACGCCCTGCGTGGAGTGTCCTTCGACATTTACCCCGGCGAATTCGTCACCATCATGGGTACAAGCGGATCTGGCAAGTCGACCATGCTGAACATTTTGGGTTGCATGGACAAGCCGACATCCGGCGAATATATTTTAGATGGGCAACATACCGAAAAACTGAAAAGAGATGCCCTCGCCAAAATCCGCAGCAAAAAACTCGGGTTCGTTTTTCAGAGCTATAACTTGCTCAGCCGCACCACCGCAATCGAAAACGTGGAACTTCCCCTATTATATAATTCAAGTGTGTCTGCCGCAGAACGCCACCGTCGCGCCATCGAAGCACTGAAAATGGTCGGACTCGAAAGCCGCATGAACCATTTGCCGAACCAGCTTTCGGGCGGCCAGCAGCAACGCGTGGCCATTGCCCGCGCCCTGGTGAACGATCCCGTCATTATCCTTGCCGACGAAGCGACCGGTAACCTTGACACGCGCACCAGCTACGAAATCATGATGATTTTCCAGGAACTGAACCGCCAAGGAAAAACCATCGCCTTCGTGACACACGAACCCGATATCGCCACCTTTAGCGGGCGCACCATTACGCTGCGCGACGGGCTTTTGAAAAAAGACGTGAAGAACGAAAACGTACAAGACGCCAAGGCCGCCTTCGAAGCGTTACCACCCCCGGAAACGTTTGAGGAGGAATAATGAATCCGCTGACTTTAATCAAAATCGCACTCAAGGCACTGCTGCGTAACCGCATGCGCACTTTCCTTTCGGTACTCGGCATCGTGATTGGTGTCGCGGCAGTGATTGCCATGGTCGCCATGGGCGAAGGCTCCCGCATCTCCATCAAGGAACAGATGACCGCGATGGGTTCTAACGCCATCATCATCATGCCCAACCGCGACCGACGCGGCGGCGTGCAAATGGAATCCAACAGCGAACTCCTCGAAGAAGCCGACATCATCGCTATCCGCGAAAACGCCACCTACATTGACGGCGTTTCGCCGATGATGACCGTTGGCGGGCAGGCGATTGTAGGCAACAACAACTCCCCCACGACACTGAGTGGAATTTCTGCCGACTACCTCAAAATCCGCAACTACGAAATCGAGGATGGCGTGATGTTCGACGACGTCACGGACCGAATGTCAAAAGTCTGCGTCATCGGACAAACCGTCGTCAAAAACCTGTTCCCCGAAGGCGACCCCATCGGTAAAACCATCCGCTACAAGAACATTCCCTTAAAAGTTATCGGCACCCTAAAAGCAAAAGGCTCCGGTGACTTCGGGCAAGACAACGACGACGTCATCTTTACGCCGTACCAGACGGTAATGCGGCGTTTTTCTGCCACCACGAACATCCGCCAGATTTTTGCGAACTCCATCGGCGAAGGCTACGCCGAAAAGGCAACCGAAGAAATCATGAATATCCTCAAGGAACGCCGCGGCTGGACCAAGCCCGTCGACCCCTTCCGCATATTCACCCAAGAAGAAATGATTCAGACCATTACGAGTACCTCCGACATGATTTCTCTGGTGCTCACGATCATCGCTGGAATTAGTTTGTTTGTAGGCGGCATCGGAATCATGAACATCATGTACGTATCTGTCACCGAGCGCACCAAAGAAATTGGCCTCCGCATGGCAATTGGCGCCCGCGGCAAAGACATCATGTTTCAATTCTTGTTCGAATCGGTGATTATCAGCCTGCTCGGCGGCATTATAGGGATTGCGCTTGGCATTGCCGCCTCCGAAATCGTGAAAATCGCCTTTAACATGCCCATGAGCGTCTCGGTGACCAGCGTAATCGTGAGCTTTGCCGTATGCTTTGCGACTGGCGTATTCTTTGGCTGGTACCCCGCACGCAAGGCAAGCCGACTCGACCCGATTGAAGCATTAAGGTTCGAATAATTTCGACATATTATGCGAACCCTGTCACAAAAAAATGTAACATAAAGCATTCGTTTACAAACCTGCTTGAAAGTTTGCCCAACATTACTTATAATTACCTTACGCCCGTCTCGGAGGTAATTATGAAGAAGAACAAGAAAGTTCAATCCATTATGGCCGCGTCCGCATTCGCGGCCTTTTCGGCAACGGTGGCTTTGGGGGCCACCACGCCTTACGACCTAATTCGCCCGACATGGCCACTGAGCTGGGATGCAAAGGTGTTCGAGAAGTTCGACACGACTGTCACCAAGAAAACAGGTATGCTTCCGAAAGAAGCAACACCTGAAAGTTTCAAGGCGGGAGAACTGATGCCTGACACCTTGGACCAGGCCTATCTTGACGCCATCAACACCAAGATTTCGCCAATTCGCGTAAACCAGGCGGGCTACCTTAAAAAAGATCCGGAACGCCAGTTCTATTACGTAGGCGACGCAACCGAATTCGAAGTCGTGGATGCCAACGGAAAGTCACTCAGCACTAAAGTAACCGGAACCCTTACCCCGAGCGGCATCACAACCTCAAGTGACTGGACCATTATTGCGGGCACCGATGCATCAACAAACGACCAAAAACGTTATCAGGTCGATATTGCCGGACCTTCCGGCAAAATTCTTATCGGTAGAATTCCACAAAGCGTACCTACCGACAAACACCTGCGCATCAAGGTGGGTAACGATGTTTCGAGTACCTTTATTATCAGCGACGACGTTTACACCATGGCGAAGGATGCAACCCTTAAATTCCTTGGCGTTCAACGCAGTGGCAACTCCGATTCATGGTTTCATGGACCAAGCCACGTAAAAGATGGTGGCGGTCCGATTGTTACAGGTAGCGAAGATGCTCGCGGCCCCTTTGAAGCATCACGTGCAGGAACCCTTGCAGGCGGCTGGTACGACTGCGGTGACCACCTGAAGGAATCGCAGACACAAGCTTTCACCTTTATGGCACTTGCCGTGATGTCGGCCACCAACCCGGCCAAGGATGTGGACCATTACGCCTATAACCACGGCGAATTTGTTGAAACCGATGGCATTCCCGATGTTTTGCGCGAAGCCAAGCATGGTGCAGACTTTTTCTTGAGAGCATTCAACTTTGCCAAGGGCGTTGTCGACGACATGCCGGTTTCTGTTGGAAACTTCGGTAGTGATCATGGTTCATGGACTCGTCCAGAATTTTCGGATTATCTTCCGACCGACGGTTCTGCCACAGCCCAAGACCGCGGCGGCCCCGAATCTAGAACCGCTCGCCTCGGCGAACTCGGTTCTAACATCGCAGGCGAAATCGTTGCTGGTCTCGCCATCTTGAGCAAGGACTATGCCAAGTACGACAAGGACTTTGCGGACAGCTGCTTGATGGTCGCCGAAAAGATGTATGATTTTGCCAAGGCTCTCGCCCAAGGCAAGTCTTTCAAGAACAATACGCATGCTGCAGGCTGGAGCTCTCCCGCCTATAATGGCAACAACGAATTCTACGATGACATGGCTTTGGCCTCGGTAGCTCTTCTGTATGCCACCGGCAAAAAAGACTATGCCGATGACATGATTCGCACCAAGAACCTGGTGACCGGGCAGAGTTACGCGAACGGTGCGGGCGCTTTTGAAGGAGGCTGGTTCGTTACGCCAGACAAGGGTTTCTTCAAGAACGCAAAGAACACTAGCTGGGCAAACTCCTATTCCTACGCCCTATACGCATTATACAAGCTGATTCTTGCCGACAAGACAAAGGCTATTACTGAATACGGCCTTACCGAAGAAGAACGCTTGGCCGCCATTGAAGACTGCCTCGCCAACATGATTTACAATTTAGGCAATATAAGCAACAACGGCACAGTTTCCATCACCCTCCCCAAGGGTGACATAGGCTGGAAGGAAAACACTGTTTCTTTTGACCCCACCTGGTACGCCATGATGACAGACCAGACCTGGATTTTTAACCGCTATCAAGCGGGCAACATCTTTGAAGTTCTTGCATACACCGATGTAGCAAGGGATATCGAAAAGCAGGAATTAAATCTCCCGATTATGGGCTTCCCAAACTGGAGAGCCGATGAAATGCAGCAACTCGGCATAAACCAGCTGAACTACATGTTCGGCGTAAACCCATGGGACATTTCGTTTGTGTATGGCGTGGGCGATAAAAATGACGCTCACCCGCACCACCGCGCCGCAAACCCAGAAGGCAGAAATACGCCCGCTCTTAGCTACAAGTATGTTTGCCCTACCGGAGGGCTTTTCGGAGGAGTAACTCCAAGTACAACAAATTCCATAAGTCCCTCTACGATGAGTTGGGAGAACTATCATTTATCTGAAACCTGTCTTGACGCATCAACCATACTTCTGTCGTCACTTACCATCGTGAGCAACGGCGGCGATGACTACTACGAAAAGAAGTGCGACAAGTGCAAAACCGGCGACGCCACGCCTTTAGCAGAAGACACAGCTTACGCAGCGGCATTCCATTACGCCTCTAGCGAATCGGACACGATTAACATCCGCGTTTCTAACGAATCTTTAGGCAAGTTAGACAGCGTTGTCGCCTATATCTATTTTGACGCACCCGAAGATTACATGTCAGCTTATGAGCTCTTGTATAAGATAGACTCTTGCCAAACATTCGATTTAGCTGGTTTTAATAGACTCTGCGCAGAAAGCATCGCTAGTCAAAAACTCGGCGAGCCGCAAAAAGTCGAAGATTCGTTCAATAAAGACAAGAATACCTATTCTTGGTCTCAGCCTATTTTCTTGGGCGACCTTGATATCGGCAATCAAATCATGATTGAACTTGTAGCCAGTACAACTTCCAAGTTCAAGGCTACCGATAGCTGGAGCTTTACCGCCCACACCGCCACCAAGGACGCTCCCGCATACGCAGGAATTCCTGAATGGACAGCAGGACAAGGCGAAATTCAAAAAGGCCCCAAGGATCCCTACATTGTCCTCCGCAGCAAGGGCAAGCTCCTGTGGGGTTACGGTCCGGGCAAAACCACCAGCGACCGCGTAGGTTTCGCAAAAGCAGTCGACATCGCTAAGGCACACATGCAGGTAAGCAACAACAAGCTCTACGTGCTTGCCACCGCACAGGGAACCAAGACCGTGAAAATTTTCGACATGCTCGGAAACCAGCTCTCGGTCAAGACCTTCGACGGAACCCGCACCGAAGTGAACCTCGCCAAGCTTCCGCACCATGGTGTCCTAATTGCACGAGTCATGCAAAACGACAAACTCCTTGCCACCAAGGCCATTAAAATAAAGTAAGCACATTACTTTCGGAGATAATTATGAAGAAGAACAAAAAAGTTCAATCCATTATGGCTGCGTCCGCATTCGCGGCCTTTTCGGCAACGGCGGCTTTGGGGGCCACCACGCCTTATGACCTGATTCGCCCGACATGGCCCTTAAGCTGGGATGCGAAGGTGTTCGACAAGTTCGACACCACGGGGGCCCACAAAGTCGGCATGCTGCCCAAAGAAGCGACACCCGCAAGTTTCAAGGCGGGTGAACTGATGCCCGACACCCTAGACCAGGCCTACCTTGACGCTATCAACACCAAGATTTCGCCGATCCGCGTAAACCAAGCCGGTTACCTTAAGAGCGATACGGAACGTCAGTTCTATTACGTGGGCACCGCCACCGAATTTGAAGTGGTCGATGCTTACGGTAAGTCGCTCAGCACCAAGGTCACGGGGACCTTCAAGACCTCCGGAGTCAAGACGACCAGCGATTGGACAATTGCGGCAGGCGCAGGCGTCATCTCGAATAACGAAAAGCGCTACACCGTCAATTTCACGGGCCCTTCCGGCATTATCCAGGTCGGCAACATTCCTCAGTCCGTACCGACCGACAAACGCCTTCGCATTAAAGTCGGCGACAACATTTCGAGCACCTTTATTATCAGCGATGATGTTTACACCATGGCAAAGGATGCCTCGCTCAAGTTTTTCGGAATCCAGCGCAGCGGTAATTCCGAATCCTGGTTCCACGGCCCAAGCCACGTAAAGGACGGTGCAGGAAAAGTCGTTCTCGGCACAGGAACGGACGCCGTCACATCTAACAGTATTTCGCCCAAGGCCGGTGACCTACAGGGTGGCTGGTATGACTGCGGCGACCACCTCAAGGAATCTCAGACCCAGGCCTTCGCCTTTATGGCACTCGCCGTGATATCGGCCACGAACCCGGCCAAGGACGTGGACCATTACGCCTACAACCAGGGCGAATTTGTAAAGACCGATAACATACCCGATGTTTTACGCGAAGCCAAGCATGGCGCCGACTTTTTCTTGAGAGCCTACAATGTTGCTAAAGGCGTAATTGATGACATGCCTGTTTCTATAGGCAATTTTGGAAGCGACCACAGTTTTTGGAGCCGCCCCGAAACCCAAGACAACGTAACTCTATCTGGCCGTGGGGGGCCCGCCGATCGCGATATACGCCTCGGCGAACTCGGTTCCAACGTCTCGGGCGAAATCGCCGCAGGTCTTGCCATTTTAAGCAAGGACTACGCCAAGTACGACAAGGACTTTGCAGACAGCTGCTTGACAGTCGCCGAAAAGATGTACGATTTCGCCAAGAGTCTCGCCCAAGGCAAGTCCAGCTACGACGACGGCAAGCCATTTGTCAATAACAAAAAAGCCGCAGGTTGGGGTTCCTCCGCCTATGTAGGTAACAGCGACTTCGAAGACGAACTGGCAATCGCCTCGGTTGCACTCCTGTACGCCACAGGCGAAAAGCAGTACGCCGATGACGCCCTACGCAATACGGAACTGTACAGTGAACAATCACACGAAGACTGCGCAGGTTGTTTTGATGGTGGCTGGTTCATGACAAAAAACAGAGGCATGTTGAAAAACGGTTTAAGTACCAGTTGGTCCCAATCACACTCTTATGCCTTATACGCCCTGTATAAATTAATTTTGGCCGACAGCAAAAAGGCCGAGGCATACGGGCTTACCGAAACGGAACGATTGGCCGCCATTGAAGATTGTCTTGCAGATATGATTATAAACCTTTCCCGCACAAGTAAAGGCACCGTCGCCGTTACGTTACCAGGAACCGACTATTCTAATAAGAACTCCGTAATAGAATACGACCCCACCTGGTATTTAATGCGAATCGATTTCGATTGGGTCTTCAACCGCTATCACATGGGAAACATCTTTGACGTCCTGGCATACGCCGAAGTCGCAGCCGATATCGAAAAGCAGGGATTCAAACTCCCCACCATGGCATCGACCAACCTCAAGGCAAGCGAACTAAAGCAGCTCGGCATCAACCAGCTCAACTACATATTCGGCGTAAACCCGTGGGACGTTTCGTTCGTTTACGGCGTAGGCGACAAGAACGACGCCCACCCACACCATAGAGCCTCTAACCCCGAAGGCAGAAACACCCCCGGCCTTAACTATAAGTACACATGCCCTGTCGGCGCCCTGTTTGGAGGTGTAAGGCCGGATTCCGCAAATTCCTGGACTCCTGGTGATGCCAAATATAGCTGGGAAAACTACATACTCTCCGAAACATGCCTTGACGCCTCTACGGTTCTTTTGTCAGCCCTCACCCTCGTGAGCAACGGCGGAAGCGACTACTACAAAAAGGAGTGCGAAAGCTGCAAGCAAAAAGAAGCCACTCCCTTTGAGCCGGTATATGCAACAGCCTACCGTTATGAATTTTATAAGGACAGAGAAAGTTTCAGCATCAACATTCCCATTACCAACATGAACAATTTGGATAGCGTCGTAGTCTACGTTTACTATGACGCCACCGAAGAAGACGTCAATTCATGCGGCGTATTATTTAATGAAAATCTTTGTCAGGCATACGACATCGTCGGATTCAATCACCCCTGCGAAAACGATGAACAAATACGGAACAGCCTTAGAAAAAGCAAGCCCCAAAAAGTCGAGGATACCTACAACAAGGACAAGGGCACTTACACCTGGGTTACCCCGATCTTCATCGGAGACTTAGCCTTTGGTACACGCCTCCGATTGGACTTTGATGTCTCTTCAGGAATCCCTAGCGACGAGGGAAATACATGCGAACTACTTTCGGAACCTTCAAAAGTCAAGATTGCTGACGGCTGGAGCTTTGCCGCCCACAAAGCAAGCAACAACACCCCCGCCTACGAAGGCGCTCCATTCTGGGAGAAGGACCAGGGCGATATACAAGAAGCACCCAAGGCTCCCTACATCGTTATCCGCAGCAAGGGTAAGTGGGTGTGGGGCTACGGACCGGGCAGTACCACTAGCGACGGATTCGTAAAGATTGCCAAGGCGACACCGAGCGCCCATATGCAGGTGAGCGGAAGAAACCTCTTTGTACAGGCCACTGCACAAGGCACCAAGACCGTAAAGATCTTTGATGTTCTCGGCAACCAGCTCTTGACCCAGACCTTCAACGGAACATCCGCCCAGGTAGACCTCGCAAATCTCCCGCACCGAGGCGCCATGATTGCAAGACTTGTGTCGGGAAACAAGCTCCTTGCCATCAAATCCATTAGAATCAAATAAGCGCATTACATATCATGAAAAGGTCGGCCCGCAAAGCCGACTTTTTTGTTTTTATTAGCTGCACATTCAAACTTTTTCATATATATTTAGGGCATGAATCTGCTTGAATTTTTACAACCGATGCCAGTCGTGGGCATTCTCCGCGACATTCCCCAGGGCGCAGAAGAGGCATGCGTCAAGACCGCTGTTGAATGCGGTCTCAAGGCGATCGAAGTCACCATGAACACTGCTAACGCCGAAGCAATCATCGCCGACCTTAAGGCTGCGGCAAAGCCACACGGCATAGCCGTAGGCGCAGGCACGGTCCGCCACGGGAGCGATCTCGACAAGGCCATTGCCGCAGGTGCCGAATTTATCGTGACGCCAAATACGCGCAACGAAATTATCCGACTCTCGGCCACGGCACGCATCCCAATTATCCCGGGTGCACTCACACCGACCGAAGTGCAAAAGGCCTACGACCTGGGCGCTACCGCCGTAAAGATTTTCCCAGTCAACTGTGTCGGCGGCCCCGAATACATCAAAGCTCTGCGTGGACCATTCCGCGACATTCCGCTGATGGCATGCGGCGGCGTCAACCCGGAAAATGTCCAGTCCTACCTTAAAGCCGGAGCAAATCTGGTCTCGTTCGGTGCAAGCATCTACGACCCGAAACTCATGGCCGCAGGCGACTGGAAAACGATTGCAGACAAATTAAAAACGTTACTCCATGCGGTAGCGACCCGCTAAAATCCAAAAAAGCTGTTTATCAATAAAGCCCATCTTTAAAAAGACGGGCTTTTTTTATTGGATAAAGGCCTTTCACAGGCAAGTTTTACGTCTCGTCTGCTTTTTCGCTCTGTTCTTTTTTGGACTTTTCGCGCATTTCGTCTTTCATCTTGTACATCGAGATGTCGGCGCTATGCAGCATGTCGTCCATTTCTTTATAGTCTTCGCTAGAATGAGCAATACCAAACGCAAAGGAGGCACGCTTGTCTACAATCGTGATTTCGGAAGCGGCCTTCTGCATACGCTCGGCGCAAATAAAGGCACCCCTCTTGTCCGTTTCAGGGCAAATCACCATGAACTCGTCGCCGCCCATACGGAACAGTTGGTCGGTTTCGCGCAAGATTTCTTTGATGGCACCCGATACCGAGCGCAACAGCAAGTCGCCCGCCTGGTGACCGTAATCGTCATTGATAGACTTGAGGCCATTAAGGTCGAAGTAGATAATGGCAAACTGCGTACCGTAACGCTTGCTTCTCGAGAACCACTCACGCAGCGAGTACACGCCATGGCGGCGGTTAAAGCAGCCCGTCATGTCGTCGGTGAGCGAAATGTCGCGCAGATTACGCAACGAGCGGGCCAGGCGAATATGCACATTCACGCGGGCAAGCAAAATCTCGGGAACAGCGCTCTTGATGACAAAGTCAGACGCACCGGCCTGAAAGCCCTTGGTCACGCTGTCGCTGTCTTCGCGACTGGTAAGGAAAATAATCGGGAGGTCATCCAGCGGATGGCGCTGCCTAATGCGCAGGCACACATCAAAGCCGTTCATTTTCGGCATGTTGATGTCAAGCAGCACCAGGTCAACAACGTTGTCGCTCAAAAAGGTCAGAGCTTCTTCGCCAGAAGAACAGCAGGTCACATCGTACCCGACTTCTGCCAAAAGGTGGCGGGTCTTCTCGAGGACATCTTTATTATCATCTACGACAAGAATTTTTTCTTCTACCATTCGAAACCTCCCTGTTTAAACAAGGGCTCTCTTAAAATAATATTGTTTATCCGGAATAGTTACACTAACCCCGAATTTTTACAACATCAACCGCTAAAAAGATAGAAATTCTAATGCCGGAACCCTTTCTATCAGTCCAAGGGCGGCCGCATGTTCAAAAAATAGCGAAAGGGAACGCTTGCGGTCATCGGTAAACCGGTAGTCCAGCGACGAGTAATAGTTTTCGATGATCGACCGGGGGAGCGCCACCGGATAACGATCCAGCCACCTAGAAAGGCATGTTGACGGGTCGCGCCTAAAACGCTCGACACTTTCGCGGGTCGCCTGCAAGTAGTCCTTAAGAGTTTGTTCTAAATCCGGTTTAAGAGTCTCTTTCGATACAATCCAGGCGCCAAAGACAAACGGCACATGCTGCCAATCCTGCCAAAGGGTGCCAAGGTCATAACTGTAGGCAAAACGATGTCGCTCGTTTTCTTCGAGGGCCTGGTCGCCAATCAAAAGGCACGCATCGTCCGTCGGCTCATACGCCCCCACCCTGTATTGGGGCTCAAGACAAAAGCGCTCCTGCAGTAGTATTTTGAGCAAATTAACCGACGTCATGCTCTGGGCCGTCAGCCTTACCAACTTACCATTCAGTTCCTCGATAGGGTATTTTGCAAACAACTTAACGGAGCGAACTTCAAAGGAGCACGAGGTGCAAATATCCGGGGCAAGCACAAAGGCACCCGGCTTTTGCGCAAAGGTGATAGACGACGCCGGCGACAGATGAATCGAACCATCCTTAAGGCCCGCACAATGTGCACTCGGAGCTCCGTCCACGAACTCTACATCGGCAAATTCGGACTCTCGTCCAAGGAAGTCGTGAAAAAACGGCGCACAGACCAAAAAAGGGATTCGTCCAACTCGTAAAGCCATGTAAAAAAGTTAATTTTTCGCCACGACCTGCAACAGGGTCCAAAATCAAATAACAGAAGAATAACCGAAAATGGCTAAGGTATAATGGCTGTATTTCACGTGAAGAAGACATCGCTCGGCGACGACCAGACTTCGCTGGTGTTCAAGGGCAAAATTGTAGAAGGGCCCATCAGCAAGGGCATGACCGTAGAGATCCCCGTCACTCAAGAGGCGGTGGTCAAGATGAAGATTTTTGATGTCGTCCTGTTTGAAAAGCAGAAGGACGAATCCAAGAAAGTAGGCCTGGTAGTGGATTTCAGAGACTTGCCCGATGACATGGAAGTCATCATGAGCCTGAACATTGCCGAAGAAGACCTCACGATTGTAAACGAGTAGGGCAATAAAGCCTTTTCGCACACACGGATGATACAATGATTAAAGAAAGACTGCGGGGAGTGAATTTGGGCGGATGGTTCAGTCAAGTGGACTGCATCCAGGAAAAGGATCCCGTAGGTTTTCCGGGGATCATCCAACACATCAAGACGTTTATCGGCGAAAGCGACTTCAAGCGCATCCGCAGTGCGGGGTTCAACCACGTACGCCTGCCGGTAGACTACTTCAATTTGTTCGAAGAAGGCTCACTCAAGCCCAAGGACGAAGTGTTCGCGCTCCTGGATAAGGCCATCAAGGAAATCCAGGCAAACGATCTCGACGTGATTCTTGATCTGCACAAGTGCCCGGGACACGACTTTCACCTGGGTTCGTACCAGGAGCAGCCATTTTTCGTAAGCGCCGACGCCCGCAAGGATACCGCCAAGGTATGGTCCTTTATGGCCGAACGCTACAGCAACGAACCGCGCGTGATGATGGAGCTCCTGAACGAGCCCGCCGCCGCCGATTCCCTGGTTTGGGACAAAGTAAAGGACGAAATCTTCTGGGCAATCCGTAAGCATGCCCCGAAGAACACCATCGTGGTAGGCGCCAACAAGTGGAACAGCGCACGCGAATTCAAGTACCTGACTCCGATAGACGACGACAACGCCATCTACAGTTTCCACACCTACACCCCGGTCACGTTTACGCACCAGGGTGCCGAATGGATCCGCGACCCGTTCTTTAAGATTGAACGCCCCTGGCCGGGCGACTACGCCACACCCGAACAGGGCGGCACCACGCGCCTCGACGTGGAATACGGCAAGTGGGACAAGGCCCGCCTGCAAGAAAGCATCCAGAATGCTCTTGACTTCCGCGCGAAGTACGACCTGCCCGTCGCCTGCAACGAATTCGGCGTGTACGTACAGGTTGCCCGCAAGTACCAGCTCGCATGGATGCGCGACTTCCTCGAAATCCTGCGCGACGCAGACGTGGGCTACAGCTACTGGAACTACAAGAACCTGGACTTCGGTCTTGTATCCAAGGGCGAATCGCTGCACCAGAGCCTCAAGCAGTACGACAATCCGGAAAGACTCGACACCGAGCTGATGGAACTCTTGGCAAAAGGCTAGCGCCGGAGGCGCTAGTAAGTTACTAGTTACTAGATACTAGTTACTAGAGAACACAGATACTAGAAATAACAAAATATGCCCGGCATAGACCGGGCACTTCTAGTAACTAGTAACTTTGAATTTGGAACTACGGCGAAGCCGTAACTACTTTCCGGCGGCTTTCTTCTGCATTTCGCGGCGCTGGGCTTCGGCGAGCATGCGGGCCATTTCGAGGCGGCTGTCTTCCTTTTCCTTGCGCTTGGTTTCTTCTTTGCAGTTCACGCACTTGGTAGCAGTCGGTACCGCGATCAAGCGAGCCTTGGGAATCAGTTCGCCGCACACCTTACAGATACCAAAGGTCCCCTTCTTGATGCGCTTGAGGGCTTCTTCCAGATACACCAGGTACTTACCTTCGCGGGCGGCCAAAGAGAAATTGGTTTCGAGGGCATTGTAGTCGGTCGCAAGGTCTGCACTGTTGGATTCACCACCTTCGCCCGCCTGAGCCTGGTTCTTGAACGATTCCGTCTTATCAAAATCAGTCTGGGCCGTAACAATCTGCCTACGCTTTTCAATCAACATGTCCTCAAAGAACTTGAGATCTTCGTCGCTCATTTTTACAGGTTTCTTTTCAGCCATGGTTTTCTCCTTGGTTGCGATTAAATTCGTTTGTACCGATAAACTGATAAATAACTTTTTTTTAGGGAAAGAGGTAAACTTTTTTTAAAAAATATCGATATTAATGTTCAAACCGCTCTTTTTGATATCTTCAAGCAGCCTGTCGACATCCTTCAGCAACTTGTTGAGCTCCTCGTTGAACTGGCTCCGGGAATCCATAAGAAGTCCCGCCGAGTTATCCTCCTTCAAAAGCTTGCCTAGAATTTCCTCGCTCTGCCCCTTCATCTTCTGGACATTCGCCAGCAGGTCGTTGATACGGTCCAAAAAACCGTCCACCTGATTCAGGGTAGCCCCGCCCTTGGCAGAAACCGCATTCAAGGTCGCCTTGGCATCTTCGAGCGAATGGTCCATGCCATTCAGGACGCCCATGGCGCCTTCTTTCCAAGAAATAAAGTTGCCCTTGACCGACTGGGTCACCACACGCCCCTTTCGAAACACACGGTCCACACTCTTGCCTGTAGCCCCCACCGAAAGGGAGTCCACAACAGCCTTCAGGGTGTCCTTAATTTCGGAGACATCCGATATGATCGTCGAAATCTTCTTGCCGATACCGGACGTGCCGGCATCGTAGAACCCCACGAGGGTGTCACCATCGGCAACGAGCCTAGAAGAATCCCCCGACAGGATGCACATTTCGCGTTCCCCCATAAGACCCGAGTTAATGAGTCTGAAATCCGAATTCACGGGAATCACGGTAGTCGCAAGGACGCGCGCCGTCACATACACGGCATCGTCGGTGAGTTCGACCTTGGTAATCTCTCCGCAGGGAATCCCCTGGATGGCGACCAGGTTGCCCGGCGAAAGTGTTCCCACCGCCTGAAACGAAACCACAAACGAGTACCGGTCATGATACGGGCTCGAAGGGTGAAAGAAAAACCAGGCTCCGCAACAAGAGACCGCTATCACCATAAAGACAATAAAGGGGACAACGTTCTCTTTGATAAGCCGGACAAATCTATTCATAGTAAGACCAATTTTGATAGTCGAAATCTAATAAATCATCGACGAACTCGCCCTTGGCCTTGGCCTTTATCTTTTGCATTAAGGCTTCGTTAAATTCTTCTGCCACATTTTGGCCGTTATATTTCATCAAGGTGTTCATCGCGATCACCTCCGAAATCACGGTCAGGTTCTTGCCGGGCGCCACAGGAATCACGATTTTGGGGATACGGACCCCCATAATGACTTCTTCTTGCTCGTTAAGGCCCGTGCGGTCATAGGATGTATCACGCTGCCATTGCTGAAGCTCCACGATGGTCTCTATCTTCTTGACCTTGCGTATGGCATGGATACCGAACATAGAACGGATGTCCAAAATGCCCACCCCACGGATTTCCATGTGGTGCTTGATCAAGGGATCCGGACGGCCAATAATGGAACGGCCCACGTTACTGATATGAACCACGTCATCGGCCACCATGCGGTGTCCGCTTTCGACAAGGTCCAGCACACATTCAGACTTGCCTACGTTGCTGTCGCCCACGTAAAGCATGCCCACACCGTAGACGTCCACGAGGCTCCCGTGAATAATGGCATGGGGCGCAAAGAATTCTTCGAGGATTCGCTGGGCGGCCTTGTTGAACTCATAAGTATGCAGCGTCGTCGAGAACAGCGGTATACCCAGCTTCGCGCACATTTCCCGGAGTTCCGGATGCGGCATCTGCGAATGCGTCACCACCCACATGGGAGCCTTGAATACAGACAAATTCTCAAAAACCCTGGCGCGGCCCTCAGGGCCGATAGATTCCAGGTAGTTCCATTCCGTATGGCCTACCACCTGTATCTGCTGCGAGCTATAAACCTTAGTATAGCCGGCCATGGCAAGGCCCGGCCGGTGAATTCCGCTTTCGGCAATCGGGGCATCCAGACAGGGTTCCTGCGAATGACAGGCCATCTGGAGATCCTTGCCGTAACGAGAAAAAAAGTCCCGCACCAGGAGACGTTCCCGGTGCAGGATCTTGATATCTTTCAATCTGTCAGCCACGATGTTACCGACTATACAACTTCGGAAACCGGCTGTGCACGATGATCATTCTGCTTGTCGTTGGCCTTCTTGAGCTGTACCTTGATACGTTCAAGAGTCACGTCCACGGCCTTGCCCATGTTTTCTTCATCGGCAGAAGCGACCACCTGCGAACCGGTAATGTTAACGGTGATTTCGCAATGACGCTGATGTTCTACTTCGTGGTCGAGGATAACGGAGGCACTAGTGATATTCGGATAGAAACGAGCCAATTTGTCCATTTCTTCTTGAATACGATCCTGAAGTCCAGCAGATGCGTTAAAGTGACGAGCAGAGAACTGAATATCCATAATATAACCTCCTTAGAAAGGGTTCGTATGTTGCGAGGCGTTTTGCCTCACGTCTAGAGTATATACATCTTTTTTTGTACAAAAACAAAGCTTTTTTCAATTTTTTTTGAAAAAAAATTATTCCAAGTTGGAATAATCGGGTCCAAAAAGCACATTTTGGGCTAAAAAGGGGATTTTATACAACCTTTTTTCGCTGGCTAGCCGGCAAAATGCGCAGTTCCTTTTCGCGGTACTTGGCCACGGTGCGGCGCGCCACCTGAATTCCCTGCTCCGCCAGCTTATCCGAAATGGCCTGGTCCGAGAGGGGCTTTTTCTTGTCTTCGGCGTCCACCAGCTTCTTGATGGCATCAAGTATCGTGGCGGAGCTGAGTTCCTCGCCGTTTCCGCCGGGGACGTTGTCCTGCTTGACACCCGAGGTAAAGAAACGCTTGAGTTCGTAGATACCATAAGGCGTATCGACGTACTTGCCGTTGATGGAGCGGTTCACGGTGCTCACGTCGCGCTTGATATCGTCGGCGATGTCCTGCTGCACCATGGGCTTAAGAAAAGCCGGCCCCTTGGTAAAGAAATCCTTCTGGCGCTTGAAAATCGCGCGCATCACGAGTTCCATGGTCGTGTAGCGATTATCGAGCGCCTTGATAAATTCGACGGCCTTAAAAAGGTGCGTACGCACGTATTCCTTGTCGGACTTGGAGGCACCCTTGTCGTCAAGAATCGCCTTGTAGGTCTGGTTAACGCGCAACCTTTTCTGCATCGAGGAGCGAACCGATTCGACCTCCATGCGGCCATGCTTTTCGACCACCTTGAGGTCGGCAGACACCGTCTGCACGCGCGCATTCGACAGCTGAAAACCGGGATGCGGGTTAAGCCTTGCAAAACTGGCCACCGCCTGCTGCACCTCTTCGGCAGAAACGCCGAGCGCCTTGCCGATTTTCGCATAACGTAACGCAAGCAGATCCTCGTAGCAGTTCTCGAGAATCTTGATGCCGAGCGGCGGAAAGTTGGAGATGGCATAAGCCTGAATCAAGAAACATTCACGCTGATCACGGGCGCCTATACCACGCGGATTAAAGCCCTGTAGCACATGCACCGCCTCGCGCACCGGGAGGGAGCATTCCTCCAGCTTGATTTCGCCACGGAGCATTTTCTCGATTTCGTTGACAAATATATCGTTCGACTCACGAACCAGCGAAACCTCCGGCGATACCCCCTGCAAAAAGCCGTTCTCGTCGAGAGAATCAATCAGGTATTCCACCAACAGGCGGAAACGCTTTTCGGAACAGCTGCTTTCGGCAAGCTGTTCTAGCTGCTCGCGTGTACCGGACCATAACGAAAGCTGGTCACGCAGTTGATCCTGCAGACTCTTGCCGTGGTCCTTGATAGGGCGATCCCAATCGTCATCAGAATCCCCCTGAGAATTCAAGTCCTTAAAAGGAGCGTCCTCGTTCAGGGAACCATCCTTAAGGTACTGCTCGTAATTGATATCGTCGCTGCCGGAGCCGTCCAGAAGACGGCTGTCTCCCATGGCGCTGTCTTCGAGGGTAGAGTAATCGTAGCCGTCGTAATCGTCAAGGTTGTCGTCCTTGAGTTCGGCACCCGAATCCGGGAGCTCGTCTTCACGGACTTCACGCTCATCCATCGGAGCGGAATCGTCGAGTTCCAGAAGCGGGTTACTCTCGAGTTCTTCTTTGATGGCAGTATCAAGCTCTAGGGAATTTTTTTGCAAAATGGTAACAAACTGCCTGAGCTGCGGCGAGAGCGTCTGCTCAAGCCTCTGAGATGTTCCAAGTTGCAAACCAATATCCATAATCACTCTACTCTTAAATTCACTATCCCAGGCTGAAGCTGTCGCCCAAATAAATGCGGCGGGCTTCGGGGTCATTGGCCAAATGTTCCGAAGAACCTTCCGTAAGCACCTGGCTCTTGTACATAATGTAGGCGCGGTCGGTAATCGAGAGCGTCTCACGCACGTTGTGGTCCGTAATCAAGATTCCCATGCCACGATCCTTGAGGCCCGAAATAATCGACTGGATGTCGGCCACTGCAATCGGGTCGATACCAGCGAAAGGTTCGTCGAGCAAAAGGAAAGAAGGGTCGCTCGCGAGGGCGCGCGCGATTTCGAGACGGCGACGTTCGCCGCCCGAGCAGCTCATGGACTTGGTCTTGCGAATGTGCGTAATCTTAAATTCTTCGAGAAGTTCTTCGAGGCGCCTCTTGCGCTCGGAGCGCTTCATGTTCTGCGTCTCGAGAATGGCCATGATGTTGTCTTCGACAGAAAGCTTGCGGAAAATAGAAGCTTCCTGCGGAAGGTATCCAATACCCAGGCGCGCACGCTTGTACATGGGCTTGTCGGTCATCTCGATATCATCCAAGAAGATGTGTCCCGACTCCGGGCGCACCATGCCGACAATCATGTAGAAGGAGGTCGTCTTTCCGGCACCGTTTGGTCCAAGGAGCCCGACGATCTCGCCCTGCGACACGCGAATAGACACGTCGCTTACAACCTGGCGACCTCCGTACACCTTTCGCAGGTGCTCTGTGCGTATGGTACTCACTAAATTTTTCATGGGCCCTTTCTGCTACTACTAGAAGAATTTACTAAATCCGAAGAAGACGAGGATGGGTTATAGTGCTTTTTCTTGAGGAATTCAAACGGATTCGACTTTTTGGCCGTCGTCACCATCGCGGTAGAATCACTTACCTGTTTTAGGGAATCCATCGCCGCCTCTTTCTTGAGGCGTTCCGTCTTTTCCATGTCGATATAGCGACCGCTCGCCATGGTGCCACCCCCCAAGAGCTTGAGCGACTTGACCGCGTTCTTTTGCGCATCAAAAGAAATATGGATGGTGTCTCCCGTGGCCTCGTTCTTGCCCGAAACGGAGCGGTCCTTCTTGACGTAAAAATAGGTGCTCTGCGCCTTGCCCGAAACAATCGCCTTGTCCATCTTGCCCTGGTTAAAGTAAAGGTCCAGGCGGTTGCCATCCATCAGGTTACGGTAATCCTTGAGGTCGTCCTCGTAAAAGAAACCGCGCGCATTCAGGTTCACGTACAGGCGCTCAATCTTGTCGTTGCTGAATTTCGCATACAGCGTATCGCCGAAAGCCTCGGTCACATGGCCGGGGGCGTTTTTCTTGGCTTCTTCCTGCTGCACGCCGTGAGCATTACGGATAACGAGAGCGGATTTGAGCGACTTGCCCGCCGAATCGAGTTCGAGGAATATGGAATCGCCCGTCAGATGGTAATTCTTCATGTCGCAGGTCGGATTCCCTTTCAGCGAGAGCCAATTGTTTTTATGGTCAAAAAAGCCCGAATCGCAAGTGACGACCATGTCGTTTTGGACCAAACGCACATGCGTCATCGAAAGCCAATCGTTCAAGCGGTCAAAATACCCCGTATCGCCCGTAATGATCATATCCTTCTTAACGATGCGCACGTCATTGTAGGCTTCGGCAAAAGAATTTTTCTTGTTGTAGACAATGCGCTTCGCCGAAATCGTCATCGTATCGACCGTTTCGTCCTTCTGCTTCTCGTACTGGTAAAGCACCGGCTTTTGCGGCATCGTCAGGATTTCATTTTCGCGGTCGTATTCCAGGTACTCTCCCGTAAACAGGTAACTCTTCGCAGAGTCCCCCGCATGCACGTCTCCCGACGCGGTCGCAATTCCGACCTTCTTTTGGTACAAGCCGTTGTGGGCGTCGATGTATCCCGACGGGTGCGTAAACAGGAATCCGCCGCTACATTGCACACTCTCGGCGTCCTTATGCCAGAACGCGCGCTGCGTGCGGAACTGCACGCTGTCGTGTACAAAGTGTACACGACCCTGCAACAGCAGGGTGCCGCGTTTGCGGGCGACCGCGAGGCTATCGGCATGCTTCATGATTAAAGGCGAAGTCTGGGCGGCGGCGCTTGTCGCAAGGATTGCGACAAGCAGCAGCGGTAAAAGCCCACGCCAATTCTTGCAAAAGGGAATCACTGTTCTTCCCTCGCCTTGGCTTTGGCCCGTTCGCTTTTTGCTTGAAATTTCTTTAAAAATCCCATACTGGCTTTTACCGCGGCCGAATCCTGCGCAGCAGGCTTTTCCGCCGCCTTAGAAGCAGCATTTGCGGGTTCCGGTTTCGCCGGCACATTCTGCACCGGCTTCGGCGGAGGATTTTTAGGCACGACATTCACCGCAGAAGCAGAGCTTGCGGGAGTTGCCGCCTGCGCGCTATCGCGCGTCTCGATTTCTTTTGCCTGTTTCTTGTCTTCGTCCTTAAGGCGCCTTGCCGCATCCTGGAAAATTCCAGTCACGTTCGAAAGAATGCGCCAGTTATCCATGTGGGCGTCGCTTACGAATCCGCGGCCCTGCAACACGTCGCCTTCTTCGCTCACCACGCGCACATAACTTTCGGTGGTCACCAGGTTATCTTTCTTGTTCCAGATCAGCGAATCGGAACGCACCGAGGCGCCCTTGGGTGTCAGCGCGTACACATGCCCGTAGGCATACACATAGGTAAACTTCAAATCCATACGGCCCGAATCCGCACGCAAAAACGCCGTACGTTCACCGAGCGAATCGTAGATATCGACAAGCACCGGGCGCACAAAGACAACTTCCTTGTCGCTCCAGCGTTCCAGATAAGCTGTCTTGAGCTTCCACGCGAGCACGCCCTTGTCGTAGCTATCCATGAGGGTCGTGTCGGTAAAAAGCATCTCGGGGCGCTCTACCTGCAACCACGGCTTTTCTTCTTCGATTTCTTCGCAGGCCGCAAAAAACAAGGCACCGGCGGCAACAACAAGCCCCCACGGCAAAGCCGCGGGAAATTTTCGCCCTAGACGGCGAACCTTATTCAAAGCATTGTTAAGCAAATACCGTGCCACAGGCACAATTTACAAATTATTGCGGTTGCACGACGAACACGTCTCTACAATATTAGGCTTTACAAGGCGAGACTACAGGGGCAACTGGATAGGCGGCTTTTTTTCGTAGGCGTTCAGACGGTCTTCAATAGAACCGCGCGGAGCGTTCTTGATAAAACGCACCAGCCTCTGCATAAAGGGACGCCAGCTACCGTTAGTCACGTGAATGGCAAAGGGCTTGTACTTAGAGGGGTTAATGCTCGGCAAGAAAACATCACCCGGATACACCGTGATGTCGCCCTCCAGACGCTGCATCTGGTTCTTGTAGATAAAGCCGTATTCCTGTGCGGCATGGGCGTACACGCAAGGAGAAATGTTCAAGATGTTCAGGCTTCCGTCGGGCAAGATAAACTTTTCGTTCTCGTAATACTGCATGCATTTTTTGAGGAACGGATGTCCCGCGACACCCCCAAAAATAGCGGCCTGCAAGGCAACGCCCGGAATCACAATCTGCTGCGGATCCTTCTTGGTACCGTCTTCGTTCAAGAAGTTCCAGGACTTGTTCTTCTTGTAATGCGACGTAAATTCGACGTTCGTAAAAAAGCCGTTGTTCAAGAAGCCATCGAAACTCTGATACAAGTAGACGTCACTATCCAGGTAAATACCGCCCTCGCTATAGACGGCGTACAGACGAATATAATCACTTGCAAAGGCCCACTTGGAAAGGCTTACCGCCTCACGCACAAAGGGGACCGAGTCGATAATCTTTTGGCACTTGGCCATGTCCCAATGGACAATCTCGTAATCGGGACAATGCCTTTTCCAGCTTTCGATACAAAGTCTGGGCAACAAGGGCAGCGGATCGTCGGACAACCAAATGTAATGAATCTTCTTGGGTACCATAACCTATATATAGAAAATGACTAGAACTTTCTCTTGTAAAAAAGGTACTGCAACCCCAAAACAACCAGTATTCCTACATACAGCAGAATCTTTTGCAGCATCGAGAATACAACGGTTTCGCTATACAGAAGCACATACAACAAGAGCAGCAGCGCCATCCACACCAGCTCCGGCCACAGCTTAAGCGAATAGGGCCGAATCCCGCGCCTAAAAAGGAAAACGTTGTAGCAGACCGCCGAGCCAATCCCATAAATCAGCATCGAGATGGCAGCGCCCTCCAACCCAAGGGAAGGAATCAGGAGCACCCCGAAAACGCAGGAAAGCACTAGAGAGAAAACGCTCACCTTCAGGTTGAATACACTTTTCCCCATGCCGTCGATAATCGTGTTGACCATGCCGAAGAAAGTCGCCACCAGCTGGAAGTCCAGCAGAAAGCCAAGCGCCCTGGGCTGCATCACAAAGTTCTTGCCCGCAATCGACATGATTTCTTCGGGAAAAAGCACAATAAAGAAGCCAATCACCAGCTGTATCAAGATCGCCATCGAAACACAGTAGGAATACACGGACTTAATATCCGTTTTCAGGCGCTCCTCGTCCATGCCCGAAACCACCGGGACAAGCAAAGGATTGAAACCGTTGCGAATGGTCTGCAGGCCGTTGGAAAGGGTAATCATCAAGGCGAAGACTCCCGCCGCATCGGCCCCCAGAAAATAAAGCACCATCCACAAGGTAGAACGCATCAACAAGTCGCTCACGAATACGTTCAGGCCTATCGGGAGAGAGTACAGGAACAGTTCCTTTTCGACAATCCTTTTAGGGAAAATCGGCATGTCCCTGAACTGCGAACGAACGACCAAGGCATGCAGCACAAAGCCGCCCATCTGGCCAATCAAAAGGCCTAGCGGCAACGCATGCGGGATATCCCCAAAATACAGCAAGATAGAAACCAGCGGAGAAAGCGCCATGACCAAGAAGTCGTTGATCAAAATCGCAAACCATGGTTTACGGTTACCCTCGGACGAAGTGCTCAGCACATAGACGCCCGCATAGAACACAATCGACAAGGCGTAATAAGGGAATTCATCTAGAACGAGGTCGGCCTTGGCGCCCAGGAATATGACGACCGTTATCAAAACCGCAATAGAAATCGTCAGCCAGAACGACTCCATAATCCCCTGGTAAACGGGGCGATTCTTGAGCTTGTTCTGCGGCAAATACCAGTGAAGGCCACGGTCTAGCCCAAGGGTAGCCGCCCTCGAGATCGTGAGCAATATGGCTTGCATCGAGACAAAGATACCGAATTCCGTCGACCCGAAAATACGCGCAAGGACAATCGTCAACACGGGCCCACAAATCTTGAGTGCGGTCCCGAATATGTTGAAAAGGGCTCCCTTCCTTAAAAAGCGGCTATCCGATGCTAAGTCGTTCATGGCTCAAAAATAGCCTTTTAAAACAAAAAATCCGAACTCCATGCCGGAAATTCGGATGAACGGTTTTTTAAGATGTACCAAAAACCTAATGAAAGATTGTCGTAATAATTAGGCCTTGCCCGCTTCGAGCTTGCTGATTTCGCCCGCCTGCTTGTCGCAGACGTTCTTGAGGTTCTCGATTTCGACATCCTTCTTGGCGACCTGGTCCTTGAGGTCTTCGCACTGGGCGGCATAAGTCTGTTCGGATTCGATGCGGGTGTTGAGTTCGTTGCGGAGGCTGTCTACGGAGCTACGGAGCGTCTCGACGGCGTTTTCGGCGTCCTTGAGGGCGGAACTGTTGCAATCGCAGGAATCATCTTCATCGGCGCAAAGAGCCTTAATCTTCTTGGAAGCGGCAATAGCGGCGGCGGCACCTAAGGCAAGACCGGCAAAAAAGCTAGATGCTTTCATTTTTAAACTCCTTGGAAAAACTTTTCCTATAATATCCATTCTGAAAATAGAAAAATCAAGTAAAAAATGACCAAATCGAGCAAAAAAAAACGCAAAAGACCCCCCGGATCGCTCCGGAGGGTCTTTGCAGCGGGAAGAGCGAGATTCGAACTCGCGATAGGATTAAGTCCTATACGTCCTTAGCAGGGACGCGCCTTCGGCCAGCTCGGCCATCTTCCCATCTTGGGGACACAAATTTTAGATAAAATTCGGCGATTTTTCAAGGGTAACGGCACAAAAAAGGCTAAAATTAACCCCATAACCCCTCGTTTTTTTACATTCTGTAGAGCAAAAATCCAAAATTTCTACATTTTTTATATGCGTCACTTCTCTAAACTGTTCAAAATCGTGGCCGCGTTCGCTCTGGTCGGCCTGATTTGCTGCATTCCCGCCTATATTGTCGTCTTCAAGATTTTGCCCACGCAGGATCCCGACAACCAATTCAACCGTGCAACCATCTTGCAGGTACTTTCGGGCGAAACCCGCGTCTACTACAATGACGGTGAACAGCTTTTGGGAGCGTTTTTCGACGCCAACCACCGTGTGTACGTGCCTTACGGCGACATCCCAGCAAATATCGTGAACGCCCTGATTGCCGCCGAAGACGCCGGCTACTGGCACCACAACGGATTCAGCATTTACGGCTTTACCCGCGCCATGGTCTCCAACATCAAGAGCGGCCACATGCGGCAGGGCGGTTCTACGCTAACCCAACAGACCGTCAAAAACATCTTTGGACGCGAAGAGAGGAGCATCAAGGAAAAGTGGAAGGAACTCATCAACGCGCTCCGCATGGAGAGCCACTTTAGTAAAGAAGACATCCTGGAATTCTACCTGAACCAGTTCCATGTCTCGGGAACGGGAAAGGGTGTCGCCATCGCCGCACAGTATTTCTTTAACAAGGAACTCAAGGACCTGACGCTTGCCGAATGCGCCTTTATCGCAGGCTCCGTAAAGGGCCCCTTTAACTACGACCCGTTTATCCAGCGCAACGCCGAACGCCGCAAAAAGGCTCTCGCCCGCGGCAAGGAACGCCTTGAATACGTGCTCGGCCGCATGGTCGAAGAAAACTACATTTCTGAAGAAGACATGAGCGAGGCGCTCGCCAAGCCGCTGGAATTCAACCACGGCAATTTCCGCTTTAGCGTAAGCACCATGCTCGACCGCATCGAAGAAAAACTCGACGGCGAATATTTCCAGAAACAATTCGAAAGCGAAGGAATCGAAGACTGGCGCAAGGCTCAGCTCTCGATTACCACGACCATAGACGCTAGGAGCCAGGATGCCGCAAAGACGGCGCTCCAGGCAAACATCAGCAGCCTGCAGATGCAGCTGGGCGGTTTCGTGCTCCCCAAGGCGCAGTTCGCAAACCGCGCTCAGACGGCGCGCAAGGGCGACTATCTGTACGGTACCATCGACAGCATCATGGTCGACGACAAGGGCAATCTCAAGTCGCTCCAGCTTAACTTCGGACAGCTCAAGGGAATGGTCTCCGAAGCAGCCGTCAAGGACTTCGCGAAAAAAGCCGGCGGCGACGTGAACAAGATTCTCGCCCCGCAACTCAAGAAGGGCGCCATCCTGTTGGTGAGCGTGATGGACGACAAGACCGTCGACGGGTTCGCCCCCTGCCAGATCGAAACCGAGCCTGTGCTGCAAGGCGGCCTATTCGCCATTCAGAACGGAAACGTAATTGCAAGCCAGGGCGGATTCCACAACACCGGATTTGACCGTAGCTTTAAGGCTGTGCGTCAGCTGGGTTCCAGCTGGAAACCGATTCTGTACGCCCTTGCGCTCAAGTACCACTGGAATTACCTGGACATGCTGGAGAACGACTTTAACGTTTTCCAGTTCACCAACCAGTTCTATTTTCCGCGTCCCGACCATAAGAACAAAGGCGATGTCGTAAGCATCGCCTGGGCGACAACCCGTTCCGAAAACATCGCGAGCATCTGGCTTTTGGAACACCTGCTCGACAAGCTCTCGCTCGAAGAATTCAACGAGATTGCCGCCGAGAACGGCTACGCCCGCGAAGAGAACGAAGAAACCAAGAAATACTTTGAACGCCTGCGCGACAAGTTCGGCCTGATTCTCAAGGAAGAAACCAAGCGCGAAATCGAGTTCACCAAGGCACGCGACGCCCTTGCCGAACGCTACAAGAACGAAGGCAAAGAAGACAAGGCGCTCGACGTGATGAACCTGCGCTACGGAACCTTTAACGACCTCGCGGTCAAGCAGGCGAAAAAGGATTCGAAGATTATCGGATTCATCAACCACAACTACAAGCACTATGCCGAAATCCTGCGTAACCGCCAGGCCCAGGAACTGGACCCGACGATTGAACTTGCGCCGATTGACTCGGTGGTGCTGTACAACCACTTTACGCTCGCCGACATGAAGCGCCTTTCGACGATGATCGAACCGGTCGATAGCGAAGTCGATTACCTGGACGCCGAACATCTACGCTACTGGCCCGACTTTAGGCGTTCACTCTCGTTCGCGGAATACGCACGGTTCGCAAAAGAAATCGGTATTCGCCAGAAACTGCAGAAAGTATTCAGCATGCCGCTCGGCGTAAACGACATCACGCTCGCCGAAATATCCACCGCCTACCAGACGATGCTTACGGGCAAGGTATTCAAGTGCCTGGACGGCGACTGGACCGAGCCCTGCTTTATCAAGGAAATCAAGAACCGTGACGGCAAGGTGATCTTTAGGAACAAGACCGAAAGCAAGGTGGTGCTCGGCGACACGATTACCTCGCAGATGGCAGTAATGCTGCATTCCGTGTTCGTGAACGGTACAGCCCGCAGCCAGTACAGCAGCATGACGGTGACCTCGCCCGATAGCGCAATTACATTGCGTTACCCGGCACTCGGAAAGACCGGTACTACCAACGACTACCGCAACGTGGCCTTCATGGGAGCACTCCCCACTTATGTAGAAACGAAGAACGGCATCTCTACTGATTCCGTAGTCGCTATCGGAAGCTACGTCGGCTTTGACGACAACAAGCCGCTTAAATCCGGCCGCACGCGCATTGCAGGCGCAAGCGGCGGCCTTCCGCAATGGGCCGACTTTGCCAAGAAAGAAATCGCGATTCTCGGAATCCCCGAAAAAATCGACTTCCTCGATATTTCGATGCTTGCCGCAGGCGAAGTGCCGCTGGTGCTCCCCAACGAACGCGGCCAGCTGACGGTAGACCCCATGAGCGGAAGCGTCATGGCAGGCGCAGGCGCCGAACAGGGACGTCCGCTCCCGTGGATCGACGTTCCGGGATTCACGCCGCCGCAGGTACAGAGCGCCGCCGCAGAAACAGCCGCCGAAAACGGAATCATGATAAGCCTTCCGATGCCTGCCACGGCGGAACCTGCCGCAGTCGATTCTGCAGCTGCGCCCGCAACAGCAACAGCTGCTCCGCAAGCCACAGACAACGTAACAGAACAGGCGAATGTGGCCCCGAGTACAGCCACGGCAACTGCACCGACGAATGCGCCGGCTGAAACTCCAGCTGCCGTTACGCCGGCTCCCGCAACAGTCCAACCCGTCGCGCAGCCGGCTACTCACGCCCCTGCCCCTCAGCCGGCGCAACCGAAGGCCGCTGCCATGCCCAAGGATGACGACTGGGATCTGCCGGAAGGATTTGACAACAAGAACGCATTCGTGCCGATCGAAGCAGAATAATTCTTAGCAAAAGCAATTGCTAGTTAGAATATGGGTAGTTTGCAAATTATGGCAAATTGCCCATTTTTTATTATTTTATAGAAGCAATGCTTCAAAGTTTTTCTTATTCCGATTAAGAGGGACTCCATAGGTGTTTTATGAAAGGGGATCATGATGCTTACGAAAAAAATTATCATTGCCAACTTATTTTGCGCAGCAGTATTTTTATCACTTTGTGCCTGTTCAAACGACATCACCAAAGTTGATGCCAAAGAGATTGATTCTTTGACTGCGAATCAAGTTTCCCGCGACACCATTACAAAAATCGACACTGTTTTTAAAACAGATACAATCCTCCAATTAAATACAGTCACCACACTAGATACCTTGATCAAATTAGATACTGTTTTGGAATTAGACACTATCCTTAAAATTGATACTCTAGAAATCGAAAAACCTGTAAAACTAAACAAGTGTCGCACCGATTTTGACGCACCCATTATTCCCGCACAATCCCTCTTCTGGGGAAATTCCCTCTTGGCCGGATATGGCACTTTTGGTGTGAGCGCCTCAAACAATGCCAACGATTATTTCGCCCATATCAAGAATTATTTCGATTCTAACGAAATCCCATTCGAAGTCCATAAGATAAACGGGTCTTACGAAAACATGTTAAGCGTTCAGGAAAAAGAGGAATACTTTGAACAAACTGTCATGCCGTTCATAAACGATTCAACAAACTTAGTTGTTATCCAGCTGGGCGACAATGTAAACGAAGAACAGGAATTCATTATTCTAAAAGAAAGCATCGAATCCATGCTGAACCAAATCTGCGGTATCGCCAAGAACGCCAAAGTCCTGTGGGTTGGCGAATGGTACGCCTCTATTCCAAAGCAACAGCTCCTTAAAGAAGAAGCCGAAAAATTCGGCGTTACCTTTATTGATATTTCGGACTTAAACAATTCCGAGAACCAGGCCCGTATAGGGGATATTGTCGAATATCCAGAGCAGCGACAGTTTTCCATGAAATACGAATCCTATAAAAGCGACGGAGACTCTCTCGAAATCACCTTTTCTGCCAATAACTCACCATACACAGCCAAAATCAAGGTTGACGATTTTTCTGACGATACGGAAACACAAACCATATCTTGGACGGGAAAACAATTCATTGTTAATGACGCGGGTACAGCAAGTCACCCCAACGACAAGGCTTTCAAGCAAATCGCAGAACGTATTCTTGAAGCACTGGGATATTAACAAACCCATTATTACTATATTAAGGGTGTTTGAATTTTATTTTTTCAAAACACGCTTTTATGACCTTGAATAAAACTTCCGCCTACCATTTTATTTTTGCGACAGCATTCATGCTGACGGCGTGCGTAGGGAATGCACCCACGCCAGAAACAAATCCTCAGGCAGAAACACCTGATGCCGCAGAAACCTCGGCGCCTAACGCAACGGAGGCGCCCGCTACTCAAGGCCAAAAGTCTGCGGAACAGGGCAACACACAGACCAGCGACGTTTACTTTAATTCGCAGGCACTCGACAGCCACCGTCTTGCAACCCCCGAAAACATTCCAACGGCAAACACCACGGCACAGCCCCTCACAAGCAACAACAAGACGCCTGCCGATCCTTACACCGACATTCCGGCACTCATTCAAAGCATCTTTGATTACGCCGACGCCTTGTACAAGGCCGGCTATACGGATTCTGCGACAGCCTACCTGGAACGTTTCCGCGTCATTAAGCCCCTGTGGGCACAGTGGGAAACCAAGGCCGACTCGATGCTGAACGAATTCGGCAAGACCCGCGCCGAAAAGGCAAAGGCCTTTGAGCCGATGGTATTCCAGATTCAGAACATGAACCGCGCCAGTTCCGACTACGGACTCGTTGCCGAAACAGCCGACAGCCTGATTGCGCTTGCCCCGGGAGATTCCCTGACGCAATGGGCCAAATCGCAAAAGGAACTGGCCTACAAGAATACGCTTGCCAAGGCGAAAAAGGAATACGCCGCCATCAAGGCGCTCGCCGACAACCAGGCGCAATTTGCCGAAGCCGAAAAGCAGGCGGTGACATTCCAGATGCGTTACCGCGACTTTGAAGAAGCGCTCCAGATTCAGGCGCTGATTGACCATATCAGGGAGCTTGCGCAGTCGAACGATGCCGCAGCGGCCAAGTACTGGGAATCAAACGACCCCGCCCAAGCACTCGCCAAGGCCGACTCACTTTTGCAGAAAGAAAAGTTCACCGAAGCCAAGGAACTTTTGAACAAGCTTAAATCCAGCAAACTCCGCAAAGAAGCCGTCGAGCGCTACACTAAGCTCGCGGACGCTTACTGCACCAAGCAACGCAAGGCGACCAGCCAAACATTCGCCAAGGCACAAAAGCAAAAGGATGCCGCCAAAAAGAAAAAGTTGCTGCAAGAGGCCATTGCACCGCTGGACAAGTGCCTGACAGAATACCCTGAAAATCCGCAGAAACAGAAAGTCATCGAAAACAAGCAGTTCCTAGAAAAAGAACTCGCAAAATAAATTCTCGATATAAGGATATACACCATGAGAG
This sequence comes from Fibrobacter succinogenes, assembly GCA_902761355.1. Lineage (GTDB taxonomy): Bacteria > Fibrobacterota > Fibrobacteria > Fibrobacterales > Fibrobacteraceae > Fibrobacter > Fibrobacter succinogenes_M. The sequence continues at coordinate 140,072 of CACWJY010000003.1, forward strand.
TTTCTACCAAAGGCCGCTACGCACTCCGCGTCATGATTGTTCTTGCCGAAAAGGGCCAGGACAACTATATCAAGTTACACGAAATGGCAGAACAGCAGGGGATTTCGGAAAAGTACCTTGAAGGAATCCTTGGAACTCTCGTACGTGCGGGCCTTTTGGAAGGCGCCCGTGGAAAAGCCGGCGGTTACAAGCTCAACTGCGACCCCAAAAAATGCAGCGTATGGGATATTTTATCACTTACCGAAACATCCGTTTCGCCAGTGGCATGCCTTGACGACAACCCCAACCGTTGCGAACGTGCGGAATCCTGCGTTACGTTGCCCATTTGGAAAGAGCTGAATTCCATGATCAAGGATTACCTGAACAACGTGAAACTGGAACAGTTTATACGCAACTCCAAAAAATCCAAGGATAAAAACTGGAACTGCGGTTTTTAGAATTTGTATAAAAAAAGACCTGCCAAGGAGTAAGGCAGGCCCCGTGCTTTATCAGCACAGTAGGGAGGATTTTTTTGTCCTTAGGCGGGAACGGCACGCCAGCGGAAAACAAATCTCAATGTCATTCGCCAAGTAGAACGGCAAACCACCAAAAAACGTAGCCACCTTGTCCTTAAGCTAATGGACTTGGCTTTTTTAATTCCAGGAAAATCTCCTTCGCTGTCATTTCGTAAAGCCCAATCCAGATAAACAAGCATCACGATTTCCAACCCCGCAATGCACATGAGCTTAAACAACATTACTGTTGTTTCGTAATTTGACGGTGCAAACATTCCAACCCCGTATAGTTAATACCAACTACACAAACCCAAAAACCGCGCCAAATATAAATAAAAGGGATGGGCGTTGTCAACATCACAACACCTCACGCTCAAAAATACTTCTTGTTTTTTTCTTACCTAAAAAAATCCCGATGCCGTTGCGACATCGGGATTAATTTATTCTAAATAAATCTGCTAAGGCGCCATTTGGCGCGGCCTTACAGGGACTTATTCAACGTCCTTGCCGTGGCACTTTTTGTACTTGAGGCCAGAACCGCACCAGCACGGATCGTTACGACCGAGCTTGGGAGCCTGCTGCTGAGCGCGACGGCGTGCAGCGGCGAGCATGGCGGGGTTCACCTGACGGGTGCCCGGAAGTGCGGACTGCGGCATCGGCTGGGCTTCCTGCTGTTCCTCGGAAATCGCATTGGTTTCAGAAGTAGCAGCCTGGCCAGCGAGGCCGGCGGGCTTTGCACCTTCGGCGCTCAAATTTTCGGCAGATTCGGCAGGGGCTTCAGCCGGGGCTTCGGCATTTTCTGCAGGAGCGGCGTCAGAATTTCCGTTCTGAGCAGCAGCGGCCTGAGCTTCTTCGGCAGCCTTCTTTTCGGCGTCGATCTGTTCCTGAGTCTTGAGCTGCAACTGGTCCGGAGAAACCGTCACACCGTTCGGGAGCGTAATGCGGATGTTCAAGATGCGGAGCGCGGTGAGCGTCGCAATCTTTTCCATGCAGCCTTCGAACATCTTGAAGCCTTCGTTCTTGTAGACCATCAGCGGATCCTTCTGGGCGTATCCGTGGAAACGGATAGAATCCTTCAGCTGGTCCATGGCGTACAAGTGTTCTTTCCACACCTGGTCGATGGTCATCAAAAGGAAGCGACGTTCGATATTGCGGAAGTCGGCTTCCGGAATAATCTTAGTGAGCTTGTCGTAGCGGACCTTGCAGAGCGCGATGATTTCGTCGAGCACCTGTTCGGGCGTCTTGTTCATCGCGGTTTCGAGCGTGAGGCTGTATTCCATGCCGAGGCTACGCTGCAGGTCAGTGTGGAGCCCTTCGAGGTTCCAGGCTTCGGCATAACTCTTTGCCGGAATGTACTGCGACACCTTAATATCGCAAGCATCTTCGATGCGGTTCATGATTTCTTCGCGGATATCTTCGCCGTTCAAGATGCGGCGGCGGAGTCCGTAAATCACCTTACGCTGTTCGTTCATCACGTTATCGTAGTCGAGCAAGTGCTTACGGATATCGAAGCTCTGGCCTTCTACGCGACGCTGGGCACCACGGATGGAGCGGGACACGATCGGGTGGGTAATCACTTCGTCTTCACCCACGCCAAAGCGGGTCATCAAGTTCTTGACGCTGTCGCCACCGAAGATACGCATCAGGTTATCATCGAGGCTGAGGAAGTACTGGCTAGAACCCGGGTCGCCCTGACGGCCGGAACGGCCACGCAGCTGGTTGTCGATACGGCGGGATTCGTGGCGTTCGGTACCGAGCACGTGCAAGCCGCCAAGTTCCGTGACTCCCGGGCCAAGGGCGATGTCGGTACCACGACCGGCCATGTTGGTCGCAATGGTCACCTTGTCCTTGTGGCCCGCATACTGAATGATTTCAGCTTCGCGGCCATGGTTCTTCGCGTTCAAGACTTCGTGCGGAATGCCTTCCTTTTCCAAAAGGCCATGCAGGTGTTCGGACTTTTCGATAGAGGCCGTACCCACGAGGAGCGGCTGACCCTTGCTGTGGCGTTCCTTGATTTCGGCCACGATGGCACGCCACTTGGCATCTTCGGACTTGTACACCATGTCCTGCAGGTCCTTGCGGATGCAGGGGCGGTTGGTCGGGATGACCCAGGTGTTCATGTTGTAAATCTTGATGAATTCCGTCGCTTCGGTTTCGGCGGTACCCGTCATACCCGAAAGCTTCTTGTACATGCGGAAGTAGTTCTGGAAAGTAATCGTCGCAAGCGTCTGGTTTTCGCGGCGGATCTGCACGCCTTCCTTAGCTTCAATTGCCTGATGCATACCGTTGCTGTAACGGCGGCCTTCCATGAGACGGCCCGTGTTTTCGTCAACGATGATGATTTCGGTATCGCGGACGATGTAGTCCACGTCCTTTTCGTAAAGGTACCAGGCCTTGAGCGAGTTATCCAAGAAATGCACCCAGTCGGCATGTTCGCCGTACAGGTTCGTGATGTGCATGAGTTCCTGGATGTGGTTCACGCCCTTTTCGGTGAGCTGGATGTTCTTGTCCTTTTCGTCGACCGAGAAGTCCTTGTTCTTAATGAGCTGCTTGGCAATTTCGTTTGCCTTGGCGTACTTTTCGGTAGCGTCTTCGGCAGGGCCACTAATGATGAGCGGCGTACGAGCTTCGTCAATCAAGATGGAGTCCACTTCGTCGACGATACAGAAGTTGAGTTCGCGCTGCACCAGCTGGTTGGGTTCCACAGCCATGTTGTCGCGCAGGTAGTCGAAACCGAATTCGTTGTTGGTTCCGTAGGTCACGTCGCTGTTGTAGCTTTCGCGGCGCTGTTCCGGATTGAGGCCGTTCACGATGAGGCCCACCGTAAGTCCGAGGAACTTATAGACCATACCCATCTGCTTGGCGTCACGGCCAGCGAGGTAGTCGTTCACAGTCACCACGTGCACACCGTGGCCAGAAAGACCGTTCAGGTAAACCGGGAGGGCTGCGGCAAGAGTCTTACCTTCACCCGTCGCCATTTCGGCGATGGCACCTTCGTGGAGCACGAGGCCGCCGATCATCTGCACGTCGAAAGGCATCATGCGGAAGGGCTTGACCGATTCGGGGTAAAGTTCGCGAACCTTCGCGTAAACGGAGGCAGGCATGTAAACTTCCCATTCGTTCTTGCCAGAAGCAAGTTCGGCCTTCGCGGCGTTCACGGCATCCTGAAGCTCAGGGCCCAGGCGGCTAAAGTCAAAGTTGTATTCCGGCTTAAAGATGTTGAAGATACCCAGGCGGCGGTCGCAAGCTTCTTGACACACGGCAAAGGCATCAACCTTGATATCGTCCAGAGAGGCACCATTCTTGAGCTTTTCGCGGAATTCTGCGCTCTTGGCGGCAAGGGCGGCGTCATCAAGTGCTTCCAGGGCTTCGCGGGCCTTGTGGATTTGTGCAATCACCGGGCGCAGCTGCTTGACCTTACGTTCGTGCGGGGTACCAAAGATCTTGTGAAGAACGGTATCGACTATGCTCATCTTTTTCCTTTTTACGGCCGAGGGCACAGCCCGCGGTCTCTGATTAAAAATTTACGGGGAGAATTTAGCAAATTGCATGCCAATTCAAAATCGTTTAGTCTTGAAACAGGGGCTATTGCTGAATCTGCTGCAAAATCTGGGCCAGCATCGCCTTGCAGCCCTCGTTTACATCGTCCCAAGTGGCGACAAAATCGCCAGTGTACCAGGGATCCGCCACGTCACGGCTCTTGAGCGCCCAATCCATGAGGAGCGAAACCTTGCGGTTTTCGGGATTTCGGCTTGAAACACCCGCCGGATTTTTGGTGGGAATGCCCGCGCCACCTGTTTCACGAGCATACACGTCGGCCGGCAAAATCCAGCGGAGGTTGCGCAAATTGTTACGGTCCATGAGCACAATGTAGTCGTAATACTCGTAATCGCGGGCAGTCATCTGGCGCGCCGTTTTCCCGGAGCAATCGATCCCGTGCATGGCAAGCATGCGGCGTGCCGGCGGGTAAACCGGATTCCCGATTTCTTCGGTGCTCGTCGCGGCGCTCGCAATTTCGAATTCTACATCCGCTAAAGGCGAATCGGCAGGCAAATCCCGCACCAACTTTTTCATCACGAATTCAGCCATCGGGCTTCGGCAAATGTTCCCGTGGCACACAAACAGAATCTTGATCTTCATGCAGACAAACTAATCTAATTCTTTTATTTAAGCTGAACCATTTGCAAGTTGCTACCGATACGTACCAAGTAGTTTCCTGCACGTTCGACCATCACGGCAAAATTCGCCGATTCAATCTGACCCTGTTTCACGATGCGGCCCTGCAGATCGAGCACCGCATAGGCAGCTCCCACACGGGCATTTACCACCTGGATTTCGCGACCGACCGTAGAAAGCGTAAATTGCGGAGCCACGTTCATGACCGGCAAAGCGTCGTTATCCTTGCTGGAACTAGACTTGGCACCTGAAGAACTGCTACTCGACGGTTTCGCCGACGAACTGCTGGAGTTCACGCCGCTGCTGGAAGAAGCCGCCTCGCTTGAGCTCGATTTTTCGGAACTAGACGAAATCTGCGAACTGCTCGAAGCAACGCTAGAACTGCTCGGGATAGACTTCCATTGCGCCGATAAGACCAAATTCCCAGATGCCGTGGCAGGAATTTCTGTCACCAGCGCATCACCATATTCCCAGCCCAAGAATGTTTGATCACTCAGAGAGGGTGTGGGCAAGGGCATCTCCTGTCCGGGCGTATAGAAAAGAACATAACCATACGGTTCCTGCGTTTTGGACACATATAACCAAGCAACATTGCGCGTTTCGCTGCCGGTCAATACGGGATATTCGTCGCCCTGAATCCAGTTCGCGCCATAAGCACTGCCCGCTATCTCATTACCGAGAGCATCCTTTTGCACATAGTCGTGCAACGCCTTTGTAACAGTTCCATCTTCAAACGCCGAAGCTTCGACCGGAGTCCCGATGCTGTCGCGAGACAACGTTCCATCCAGATAGAAGTTGTTATCGAATGTCACTACCCAATCATCCAACTTTGAAGGCACACCGCTGATAATCGAGCCCTTGCTATGGTTATTAAGAACAAAGGATTGCTCGGGCCTGACTGGAGCCCTTGCATGAATACGTTGATCGGTTTCAACATAATAGCCCCCTATCAAGCCATTAACATAACAATCATGACAATCAAAGTCGGCAGCATTGTAGTTATTCACTATGAAAAAGTGCGTCGAAACTTCTCCAACAAGGCCTCCAACATATCCTCTGGTGGGGAATTGGGTTTCTTTTTCCTCATCGCCGACAAAGCGACCTTCATTGGAGTTCTGTATAAGGAACGTATAGTAGTCGGAGAGTCCCACAAGGCCTCCGGCCGCACCGTCACCTGCCCCAACATCGATGAGTCCACGATGGCTGCTATTTCTTATAATCAACAGATTGTGGGCTTCTGCAACCAATCCACCGACATGAGCATTCAAGTAACCACCGGGTACCACTATGGTTCCGTCAAAATGCGTATTCTCAATTTCTATACGGGCATAGGCATTGGAATGGCTGCCAATAATTCCACCCACACTGACACTGAAATTCTGCGAAATGAAGGAATCCCGTACTTTCAAGTTATGGATAACGACTTTGGTTTCAGCATACTTATATGGTTGCCCCGTAAAGAACATTCCATCGGCATCTTCCATATAAAGCCCCGAAATCGTGTGACCCTGCCCATCAAAAAATCCGTTATATAGAACAATCTCCTTCCAGGGGATAAAATCGTTTATCCTTGAACTATCGAGTGTACCATCTCGCATCAAGACATTCTCGTTGACCACGATATCCTTCGTAAGCTTGCCACAAACATTAGCCAGACGCTCATCCTCATTGTATTTTCCTGTGGTAAACGATCCGTCTACGAGTGCCGAAAATCCATAAAGTTCCGCGGCATTCGAAATGATGTAGCAGCTGTCCTCAGGATCTATCGCCGGTCTCTTGTATTCGTACCACTTCGCATAGAAATCCTTGTCGCCCTTGTCGCTCGTTGTAATAGAGTCGACAGGATCGCCCTCCAATTCCTCGTTGTCGTACCAGCCAAGAAACATGCTGCTGTCACGATAATATCTATCACGCAGATTGCTCCCAATACCTCCCAGATAGCAGGAAACATCGCCAGTCAGTATGAGTACATCTTGATAACTCTTGTTTGGATTGCCACAACCAATATAAGGCCCAGGCTCTTCCATCTTACCGCCATTGGGATGGTATGTCACCTTGTAACGGTCATACATCTTAGCCCAGTATTCAAGATCGCCCGTTGTCGTATTGGAAATTGCCGTATCGTTTTCTCCGCTGAATTCGGCATCCCTATACCAGCCGCCAAAAACTAGGTTTTCCTTGGACGTTCCCTTAGGAAGCATCGTAATAAGGCCGGCAACATAATTGTCAAGATATCTAGCCGTATCACTATCGAAAGTATGGAATGTGACATTGTACCTAGCCGCAATGGAATTCTTGAGTGTTCCAGTAAAAATCGGATAGGGATCACGGCCGACATCCTGCCCCCAAATGGAGCCTTCTGCATTTTCTCTCAATAGAAATGTCAACGCACCATTAAACAATGCAGCCGTATCCACCAATGTTCCATAATCGATATTTTTAGAGGAACTCAGCTTTATCGCATAACTGTTGATGACCTCGATGGATTCATTACTACTCCCTGTATAACCCAGCAATCTGGAATAATAGTCATTCCCATTATCTACAAGGTTTGCTACACTATAGCAGTTTGTCAAGGTCAATGACGCATTGCCACTTACATAACCCACGACACCTGCGATATAGGGATTGCTTTTCGTGGACTTGATAGTGGAGAATGTATAGAAATTGGTTATCTGGGTCTTTCCAGGCCCGTAGACAGAATTTACAAGAACGCCAAGATAATTCGTCGATGAAAAGTACGAATCAAGTATTCCCAGATCCCGGACAACGACAACGGAATTCTCCGGAGATGTGATCGACTCAAAAAGACCCGCACTGTCAGGTGAATACAGCCCCGAAATCGTATGACCATTCCCGTCGAATTTTCCCGCAAAGTCAACCATCGGTTTCCATACGGCTAAGGTCTCGGCGCTGTCACTATTGAGCAGGTCCCACTTATTCAGGACGTTTTTGTTTACAACGATATCCTTCGTGAGTTCACCGCAGGCAGAAGTATTTGCCGCGGTAGAATCGTGTCCGTTTACAATTTCGGCGAATCCGTAAAGTTCCTCTGCGGTTGAAATCTGGTAGCATCCGCCAGAAAGCTCAGGAACCTTGGAGGTGATTTCCTTGGCAGAAACCACTGTAGCACCTGCAATAAAGGCAAGCGCCATAATAGCAAAAGAAAAAGGCCCTAATTTCATGATTTGTGTTCCTCTCCTGAAAAATTCTTCGCCTGATAAAAATAATAACTATTTTTCAGCACATGCCAACCCGTACCCATGTAACGCACGAATTTCCGGCCCTATACGACCGCGAATCCCGCGTGCTGTTGCTCGGCTCCATCCCCTCGCCCAAGTCGCGCGAAATGGCATTCTACTACGGGCACCCGCAAAATAGGTTCTGGAAGGTGATGGCGGTTGTGCTAGGCGAAGAAATTCCCGAGACCATCGCGCAAAAGAAGGCCATGCTCAAAAAGCATCACGTGGCATTGTGGGACGTTCTCGACAGCTGCACTATTGTGGGCGCAAGCGATACCAGCATCGAAGATCCAATTGTGAACAACATAAAGGAGCTCGTGAAAAAGTCGAATGTCACGCGCATCTTTTGCACCGGCGCCACCGCCCACAAGCTGTACCAGAAACTCTGCGCCAAAGACGTCGGAATAGACGCCGTCAAACTCCCCTCCACCTCGCCCGCCAACTGCGCCGTATCGCTGGAGAAATTGGTTGAGGCCTACAAGATAATTTTGGAATAAAGCCCGCCACTAAAAACGTTAGCGGTTCCAACCGTTATGCCCTTCGCCATAATAGAGGGCGGCGTCTTCGGGTCCGAAGTCATCTACCTCGGAATCACGCGGCGAAAGCCACCCGCGCATCTTGCGGATGCGAGCCTTGCGCTCTTCGGCAGCCTTGTCAGCGGTTGCACGGTTCGCAACAGGGGCTGCGGCAAGGTTCGTGCCACTTTCTTTGTGTTTTTCGTCAAGTGAATCGGCCATACGCTAAAAAGATAGATTAAAATCCCCGAAAAAAGATTATTTTAAAAGCATGAGCGCAAAAATTCAATACATTCCGTTTGCAATGACATTCGCCGTCGCTACGCTTGCCCAAGCAGCTTTTGCGCAAACGGCGTCCGACACCGTCTCGTTCGTGAACTTCGAGAACCGCGAAGTCGGCGTGTACGGCAATGCTGAGGCCAAAGAAGACTTCAAGCGCAACGATTACGACAAAAGCTGGTGGTACGCCATGGAAAAGAACAATGGCGAAAACTCCAAGATCGTGTACGACGGCGAGGAACACGGCAACGTACTGCAGCTCAAGTACCCCAAGGGCTGCGTAGGCCCGAACGACAACGACACGCCCGCCTGCGCCGGACAAATCATCCAGCCGCTCGTGAAAACCGCCGACACCATGTGGAGCGCCTACGACATATTCTTCGAAGACGGATTCGAGTTCCAGCTGGGCGGCAAACTCCCCGGCCTATGCGGCGGCAAGTGCTACACCGGCAACGCCATGCCCGAAACCGGCGACGGCTGGAGCGCGCGCATTATGTGGCGCAAAGACGGCAACGCCGTGCAGCTCATCTACTTCATGGGGCAAGAATCCGTATACGGCGACGATTTCAAGTGGGACTTGAACGGCACCATCCCGCAAAAACAGTTCACCACCGGCACCTGGCACCACATTGTAAACAAAGTAAGTATGAATACCATCGCCTCTCCCGGCAACGGCGACAAGAACGGCCGCGTGCAGACTTGGCTTGACGGCGAACTCGCATTGGATGTGGATACGCTCAGGCTCCGCGACTACGACACCGTGAAAGTTGACAAGTTCTACCTCTCCACATTCCACGGCGGAAGCAGCGCCGAATGGGCCCCCACCCACGACTGCTTTATCCGCTACGACAACTTCACCGTATCAACGGATTCCATCGCGGTGACGGCCAATGCTTCGGACACTAGCGGCACCTGCGAAGGTGAAAATTGCGGGCAGGGCCCCGAACGGATTATGCCGCGGACACAGAACCGCGCCACGGTCGCCCCCGTTGAGACCTACCGAATCGACGGTACCTTTGTCGGCCGCAAAAACACCCTCCCCGACGCCGCCACGCACCAGCTCAAGAACGGGAAAAGAGTTAAGGTTGTGAGGTAGGGGATTTTATCCTATCACCCAACTTATTACCCAACTCATCACCCAATTGCTATCACGTTTCATTTGCGGACGAAATTTCGACCACAAAATAGAGGCTGTTATTGTATCATTTATTGTGTCATCCGCACGGAATTTTGGGCCACTTTTTGGGCCACATTTTGGGCCACTTTTCTGTTTCACCGAACTTTTTACCGAACCTTTCGAGCCTAAGCTTTTTTCGTAGTATGTTTTATAGTTGCCTTTACAGTCGGCATTCCTTAATTTCAGGAAGAAATGACGAAATATTCAAATTATTTCGTATTTTCAATACATTTTGTATCGTTTTTGAGAAATAATTTGCAAATTTAAAGCACTAAATGAATGGCAACCCCTCCCCATTTTAACCCCGAATCAGGTCGTCAAAAATGAAATTATTATTGAATTTTAATACATTTTGTATTGATTTTTGATAATATTTTCATAAAATTTATCTTTTTTCAATACTTTTTGCTATTTTTTGTACAGATAGCAAGAAAGGAACACCATGTCAATCATACAGATACAGTCCATTACACTGAACAACTTCAAAAATGTGGCTCATGGCTCCATCGAGTTCAAAAACCACGTCCTTGGCGTGTATGGTCAAAATGGTTCCGGCAAAACGGCGATTATCAATGCTCTTGAATTTTTGCAATGCCTTGCCAGGGGGGACTCCCTGAATCCGATTGCGGCCCACTATATCTTGCGTGGACAAAAATCATCTGAATGCACTTTCTTGTTCAATGTTTATGAAAATGATGAAATAGTCAAAACATTGAGCTACACTTTTTCCGTAGAACTGAGTCAAGAAAGCGGCTTGCAGGTTGTAGCCGAACAGCTAGTCGAAAAGGTTACCGACAAAAAGCAGACCACTCTCGTCAAGTATGAAAAGAACAACGAAACGCTGTGGCTGACTCCGGCCGCCGACTGGAAGGCAATTACATCCAATAAGGATTACGCCATCAAGCTCGGCGTTCTTCGTGAAATCGCTAGCAAGGAAAGACGCTCGTTTATTTTTTCGAATGACTTTTCCAAAATTGTCAAAGAATCTCAACTTGTCGATGTTGAAAGAATCAACACAATTGAGCTACTGAAACATTTTGCTAAAGAAAATCTTTTTGTCATCAGGAACAATGGCAACGGACCATTCAATCTTGATTTTTCGTTCCCGTTCAATTTTAAGCACAAGGAAAAAGAAAATCTTTCATACGGAACAATCCAATTGTCTCTGACAAGCCCGACGATTACCGACAAGTCGATATTCAACATCATCAACAATACCTTCACTGAGTTAAATATCGTCCTTCAAGAAATTGTCCCTGGATTGAAGGTTGTTGTGCAAAACGAAGGGCCGCAGCAAACTTCCGATGGCAAGGATGGAGTCCGTTTTGAACTGCTCTCCCAAAGGGATGACAATCCCGCCATTCCGCTCTTGTTTGAATCCGAGGGCATCAAGAAGATTATCTCTATCCTTAGCCTGCTCATCTCGGTTTATAACAATCCCTCGACGTTCCTTGCCGTTGATGAACTGGATGCAGGCGTTTTCGAATTCCTGCTGGGAGAAATTCTTGAGATTATCGAGGAGAAGGCGAATGGCAAGCTGCTGTTCACCTCGCACAATCTACGCCCCCTAGAAATGATCAAGAAGGAATCCCTGATTTTCACGACGACGAACCCCGAAAATCGCTACACGCGACTTTCCGGATTGCAGACGAACAACAACCCGCGCAGCGTTTACCTGAGAAGTATCAGCCTCGGTGGGCAAAAGGACCCCATATACCAAGAAACTAACCATTTCAAGATTGCCAGAGCATTCAGAAAGGCGGGAAAAATCGTCAATGGGAAAAACTAAGAAAGTCATCTTGTTCATTGTCGAGGGGATTACCGACAAGACCGCCTTGGGCACAGTCCTTGACGCTATTCTCAGTAATGAAAAGATTCACTTCGCCATCACCGAAGGCGATATCACGACAAAGGACGATGTCAACGCGTCCAACGTGATTCGCCGCATCAACGAAATCGTGAAGTTCACACAAGAAAGGTATCATTTCAAAGCATCCGACTTGTTGGAAATTGTTCACTTAATTGATACCGATGGCGCATTTATTCCCGATACCGCAGTCATCGACAATCCCAACATAGAGCACGTCCAATACACATTGCAGAACATTCAAGCCAGCAAAGCTAAGAAAATTGTTGAGCGCAACCAAAAGAAGCTTGGGCTTGTAAAACTTCTCAGAGGCAAGACGGAAATCAACAAGAAACCATACAAGATGTTCTATTTCTCGCGAAACCAAGAACATGTTTTGCATAACGAAGCCAGGGAATTAACCACTAGCGAAAAGAATACGTTGGCCGACCAATTCGATGACCTGTATGGTGACGCTTCCGAAGCATTTCTAGAGTTTATCAAGTCTAAGGATTTCGCTGTGCCGGGCGATTACGCCGCAACATGGAATTTCATTGAAAGCGGATTACATTCCCTAGAAAGGTGGAGTAACTTCCATTTGTATTTTAATTAGCCAACGACCCGTTGGCTTTTTGGGGCAAAGGAATCGCTATTTTATAAAATCCTTCGAAAGCCTTTATTTCGTCGCATTGGCTAACGATAGATGCGTTTTTGTCAAATTCATATTTGCAGGAGCAAGCATTTTCAGCGACAACTCCTGACAATTCCCCATTGTCATTTTCTTCCACCTGTACAACAGGGTAAACAATCACACAATCCGGCAATAATTTGCCTTTCTTATCAGCGATGTTCGCATTCCATTTTAAAGCCTTGAGAATTTTCTTATCCCTTGCATAACCGCTGATTTCTCTTACATCTGCAGTTATACCTATATCACCTTTTTCATAACGCGGTTTATACTTCGCATCAATAACAATCTGTTCATTGACATCAATATAATCTACCTGCGTCTTGTGCGATCCCTTTACTTGGAAATGGATCTGGTCACCATACGCCTTGCGGAGCAAACTCAGCACATACATTTCATAGAGGCGCGGCATATCGATGCAGAACGGGCGCACTTCTTGCGTTTCATCAGAGGCTTTGTCTATGGAATAGTCAAAATGCCGAAGAATCAGTTTTGCAACCTTGATTGCTGCTTCGTAATGGCGGAATATCTTGCCGGCATTGACCTTTGTTACTTGGGCAATCGTCACATCCTCGGAAACATTCTCGAAAGCAGAGCCAATAACCGATAACAGCGGCGTCAGTTCTTGAAGATGACTTTTGAAACTATCATATTGATTTATAAACCGCACAGAGAACGACAAAGCCTTTTTGAGAATCCTGTTCTCTGGAATATCTTCCGTAAATTCCTGGAACCGACAAAAAACTCGATCTTCACGCTTCGTGAAAACATTTTTCGTCAAATGCCTTTGCAATAGGATTCGCCCACGGATTTTGGACTGCAAGTTTTCTTCCCGAACGACATAGCCCTTCTTGAGTCCCTTTGAAACAAGATGCTTAAGCAAGGATATGTAATGCAGAATAAGAAGCGGCGTGATTACATTATCCAGAGCATTCGTCTTAATTGCAGGCTTTTCAAAATCAATGTAGTAGTAATTGGAGAAATACTCGGCCTCATTTTCGGAATTCATCTCCAACGCCGTCATGAACAGCTTAACGTAATCAACTTCCACTTTGGGCCTTACGACAAAAGCACACTTGTCTTTTATAAACCAAGAGGCGCCAATGTAGTAATGGGCTTTGGGATACTCTCCGTCTTTGATGATGCCGAGATATTTAACATCCCTAACCGAAGCAACATCCTGCGGTTTTGAATGCAATTTCGGACACCCATCCAATGAAGCAAAATCATTGAACTCTTTTTGTTCAGCCTCACAAAGGCATTCATGCTCTTTGAAAGTAAATATCGACATTACGAATTAGGCGTATCAGATTCTTTCTTTTGCCACGCCTCTACAAATTTGGCGTAATTCTTCTTTACATCCGCAATTTCATTACCTGAATCATCTTTCAATGGAGACTTACTGATAATTCCATCCTTATGATACTCCATCAGAAGTGGAAGGATTTCATATCGCCATTTCATCTGCAGATTGTCTGCATCCATAAAGTAGCTATGGCCGACCATCAAATCTTCGATGTCCATATCATACTTGGATTTATTTAGGAAGTTCTTCACGGCCTTGAATAATTCGCGAGCATTTCCTTCCATTGGAACCTTATTTTCATCTGCTTCCAAAGTCACAAATGCAAATCTACGGCGCACAGCATAGTCAATAGAACCAACGCTACGATCAGTTGTATTCATCGTGCCGATGATATAAAGGTTAGACGGAACAGAGAAAGGCTCCTTTGAATACGGCAGAGTGACCGTAAGAGGATGATCAGCACTAACACGCTTATCAGCTTCCAACAAAGAAATCAATTCACCAAATATCTTGGAAACATTGCCACGGTTGATTTCATCAATGATGAGAACATAGTTCTTCGTTCCACTATTTGGCGTTATATTAAGACCGCATTTATCTTTAAGATAGCTGATAACGCTTTGGCTATATCCTTCCCATCCTTCAAAAACCTTTTCACCAGAAATAGCTCTTAATATATTTTCACGGGTCAAAACACCTTGAGACTTATATTCGTTTTCTTTTTTTCCTGTCCAAAGCTTTAAATTTCCTTTCTTGTTTAAAGAAATTCCAAACTTACTTTGCCTTCCACTTGTTTCAAGCGTTAAATACTTTTCATCGCCAACACAACCTTCTGATTGGAGATTTTCCTTTAAAATATTGTAAGCATCTTCAAAATTCGTTGTTTTCTGTTCACTTGCTTTTTGACATACAGCCTTAAAAATACCCGGTCGAACACGGTAAGAAATATTATTGTCGCTAGAATCATCATCACATACAGGCTTAATTCCCTCAACAAAATCTTCGTAATCCATTGATTGATGGAACGTAACGAAACCGACTTGTCCATCATTGCATATACGTCCATCATCATCTATTTTGATCAATTGTTTTTTATACTCTTCCATCACATCCTTATGATTAGAAGAAATAGAAAAGTTCGGTTTAATGATTGATAGCGCCAAAGCAGCAGTATTATACGTCTTGCCCGTGCCAGGAGCACCTTGAAGGATGATATTTTTCTTGAGATTCAAGATTTTAGTCATTTCTTCGATCATTTTAACCTCTTCGGGTTTATTATTTTCAAACTGTTCGTCAAGTTCCTTGATTTTTTGTTTCGCCCATTCTGGCTTTACATTAATAATTATGTTTTGAGGAAATCCGTCAATTATAGCATCAGAGAGCCCGTTGACACCGACAGGGTGTTCGCAACAGCGCGACTTCCATTCTTCAACATCAATATATTGGCTCCAATCCAAATTACAACCAGCGTAATTCTTTTCATAATACGCCTCACAATCATCAAAACAAATAACACCAACGTCATCAAGGTATTTGTGTTTTTTGCTACTAACAATCTCCTTTAAAGAGAAAATTCCAATAGCTTCATTGGGAGAGGCTTTTACAACCCCATATGCATAAATATGTCCGTCATTTACAAGTAAGAGAACATCGTCTTTATGTACGAGGCGAACAGCATTCAAATTCCTTGTAACTGACCTTATATCATCTTCCGGATCATCGTATCTTTTCTGCATTCGCCAATAGCTATGCAACAGCGAATCTTCAAAAACATTTTGCTTGCCCGTAATCCTTGCAACAAAAAACTGAGGTTCTTTTGAATCTTCTTTATTATTCAAATACTGTTCCAAAGCGGTCTTTAGGTTCGGTTTTAAAATCCATGTAAAATTGCCAGGGATATCACTTTCTGATTCGACTTTTTGACCATCAAACAATATTTTCCATCTAGTTTCACTGCCCGAAGATTTCTTCTCAAGAACTAACCCTAATCGTTTTGCGATTCGTCCCGCTAATTTAATGCAAATTCCATTATAATGTTCCGGCGCATCTCCGTACTTGTCCGCGAGTTGTTTGCATGTTGCTTTACCGTCGGATTCCAAAATCTTTTTTAGGACATCCATGCTTTTTTCAGTAAAGACATCAGGTTCATTAAAGAGACTAAGCCATCGTTCTACCGGAAAGTCATTATAAGCATCCTTGCTTCTTGCATCCCATAACCGCCATAGGCTTCTTGAATATTCCCATATATTCGTCGTCCCTTTCAAACGTAGGAGGAATAATACAATTTCAGATATCTTTGCTTTTTTATTTAAAGCGAATCCTTTTTCTTGTGCCAAGAATTTCAAAGCATCCGGTGAATACACTGGCAACAGCCTTTGCTTCGAATATAAAAAGGCCACTTTCCATCTAAACATTGGAGTTAATGGACTATTGTCTATTGTTGCAAAATCAATCGTGTCTTTTCGAGCCGCTTCTGCAACTTCAACAAGACTTTGCTTTACCTGTTCAAAAACAACTTTATAGTGGGTATGATCTTCATTGTCTTTCCCGTACCGTTTAGGCCAAGCATATTTGTTTACATCATCAACTACACACTGAATTTTGGGCAATTCGTTAATCTTATAGATTCCAAATTTAAGAGATGTTGCGCCCTGAATGCTACCTAACTTTTGGGCGCGCCTTTCAACCCATGTACAAAAATAATCCTCAGAAATTTCTTTGAGGTTTGTATATTCCTCAATGGTCAAACTTCTTAACTTTTCAATGGGATACCTCTCATTGAATTCTTCATATAATTTATCAAGTTCCGAATTGTCAGAACCTATAGATATATCATCCGGTTCAATAATCTCGTCTAATTCTTCATCAATATCATTCATAATTTATCTCCCTATCGGCAAGCCAATTTATCTTGATCTAATAGCTTGCACATAGTCTGTTAGAAACCTGACCAAATGTCGCCACGGACACAAGAAATTGCAAGGAAAGGATAAGACATAAGAATTTATAGCAAGGAATCTTGTCTAAAAATACTTTATTTCGGCAAATTTCGACGTTTTTCGTCTAAATCTCATCAAATAAATACAGTCCGCCTGAATAAAAGTCAAACATTTTGTCCCAAAATGCTTGACTTTTGTCCCAAGATTAGTTATATTAGGAAAGAAGGTAGGTCTAGTCCATGAAAAAGAAGAATGTCATCAATCTAATTCGCTATTACGCCGAGAAAAACGACCCCGCATTCCGCGAGGAGGCATACGAAATTGCCCGGGATTTTGACGCTAGCGGCGATTTTCAACTTTCGGAATACATCATGGCCCTTATGTCCAGCGCGAACGCCTTTGTGCCGCAAATGCACGAAGACCAGATGACCTTTTTCCGCAAGGTCGCCCCTTCGCACGATTCGCTGCCGCTCCCCACGCCCATTGAAAAGGACGTTATCGGAATCATCAACGCCATCCAGCGGAACATGGGAATCAATAAGTTCCTGTTCCAGGGCGCACCCGGAACAGGCAAGACCGAATCCGTACGGCAAATCGCCCGCATTCTGGAGCGCGACCTATTCTGCGTCGATTTCGACACCATTATTGACAGCAAACTCGGACAAACGCAAAAGAATATCGCCGCATTGTTCGATGAACTGAACCATTTTGCACACCCCGAAAAAATCCTCGTCCTGTTCGACGAGATAGATGCCATCGCCCTCGACAGAACCAACTCTCACGACCTTCGCGAAATGGGCCGTGCCACGTCGGCAATTCTCAAGGGCTTCGACAACCTGAACGAACAGATTACCGTCATCGCCACGACAAACCTTTTCAAGCATTTTGACAAGGCTCTCTCCCGCCGTTTCGATTCCATTGTCGATTTCAACAGATACACGCAAGAAGACCTGCAGGAAATCGCAGAATCTATTTTGAACAGTTTCTTGACCAAGTTCAAGATTGCCGGTCGGAACACGAGGCTGTTCTTCAAGATTATCAGCAAGAACGGAAGCCTCCCCAATCCAGGCGAACTCAAGAACATCATCAAGACCGCAGTCGCATTCAGCGATGCAAGCATTGAATGCGATTACCTTAGACGCCTGTACGAAAAATTCATCGGCCACATTCCAAGCGATTTGCAGCAATTACAGGAACAAGGTTTCACTGTCCGCGAAATCGAAATACTTTCTGGCGTTTCAAAGAGCCAAGTAGCCAGAGCTTTACAAGGAGATAAATAATGAATGACGTTCTCCTTTTAAAAGGGCGGTTTGAACACGCCCCCAACCCGACGAAGCCGGGTGCACCCAAGCTCCCCAGCAAAGGCCATGTAACGGCAGAGCATGTCGGCCTGCTGATTCAGGAACTTAAAATCGAGCAATCAAAATGGTTGCACGATTCAACGCTGCCTAAAGCGCTATTGGACGTGCATTATAACCGCATTATCGCCAAAAGCAACCGTATGCATAGCATCTTTGCATTCGATTGCGACGAGCATATTGTAGGTGCAAAATTTGACAAGACAAAAACGAAACACATCATCACTTACTGTTTCGACAAAAGCGAATTCACAAAGGCGCTAGAACGGCTCGACAATTGTCAAAAAATTATTGACAACAATTTTGGAGGTGACGTCACAGCCGAAGATATCGAACAGTTATCAACTGATACTTGGCCAATTAAGGTCATGTCCAAGTCATTGTTTATGCAGTGTATCAAGGATTGCTTCTATATAAGCCATTTTGCAAAAGACCGCGCCCCGAAAAATTTAGACGAGACCTCCCTTATTTCCATTTATGACATCGGTGAAGATGCTGTCGATTTGCTGAGAAGTTTCGGCATCGTCATAACTAACGACAGAATCATCAATGGAACCACATTGCAATTAAATCCTCATGAAGTAAGCATCTTGAACAACAAGGCGCCTTACCTTATTGCAATGGCCGTTTCAGATATTTCCAAATACACTAAAGACGATTTTGAAACCGCCGAAGGTGTAAAGCCTCGCATTGCCGAGCCAACAAATGAACCGATTATCGGCGTCATTGATACCGTTTTCGATACAAACGCCTATTTTTCAAAATGGGTTGATTACGTCAACACGGTCCCCGATGAAATCGAAATCAAAAAGGAAGATTCCGAACACGGAACCACAGTTTCTTCAATAATCGTGGATGGCCCAGCGCTTAATCCGGAACTTGATGATGGCTGCGGCCATTTTCGCGTGAAACATTTCGGCGTTCTCGCTGGAAATGTCGGTAGTACGTTTACCATACTAAAGACCATCAGGCAAATTGTCTCCGAAAATAGGAACATTAAAGTTTGGAACCTTTCGCTCGGTTCAAAACAAGAAATTCCCGAAAACTACATTTCCCCAGAAGCCGCCATCCTTGACAAAATCCAATATGAAAATGACGTAACGTTCATTATCGCAGGGACAAATAAGGATGTTGGCGAAGAGGGCGAAAAGCGAATCGGCGCGCCAGCAGATTCCATCAACTCCATTGTCGTAAATTCCGTAAATTTTGAAAGAAAACCTGCATCTTATACACGTACAGGGCCCGTTCTCTCATTCTACAACAAGCCCGACCTTTGCTATTACGGCGGAGACTACAAGAAAAAGATTGTTGCATACGGCCCCAAAGGAACAACGCTAGTTTCAGGAACATCGTATGCGGCACCATGGATTGCCCGAAAAATGGCCTACTTGATCTATGTCATGGGTTTACGTCGCGAAGTCGCCAAAGCGATGCTTATTGATTCTGCGGCCGGATGGACTCCAAACGAAGAATCATCAACAAAAGTCGGCTATGGCGTCGCGCCAAAAAAAATCGATGACATCATCCGCAGTAAGGATGATGAAATCCGTTTTATTTTGATGGGCGAATCTCAGCAATACAATACCTATAACTACGGCATCCCTATCCCTGTGGCAAACGACACACACCCCTTTGTGGCAAGGGCGACACTCTGCTATTACCCTAACTGCGAACGGAACCAAGGAGTTGATTATACCAATACCGAAATGGAGCTCCGGTTCGGACGCATCAACAACAAGGGGAAAGTGCAAAGCATCAAGGGTAATAAAGAAGAACCCGAGGACATTGACGATTTGAACGATTTTACCGAAGAACATGTCCGTCGGTATTTCCGCAAATGGGACAACATCAAGTATATCGCAGACAACTTGACAAGCCGAAGCAAGCCCCGCAAGGTTTACGCCAATGGCAACGGGAATTGGGGTATTAAACTCACCACAATGAACCGTTTAAGACAGAATGATGGCGAAGGACTCCCCTTTGGTGTGGTTATCACACTCAAGGAGATCAATGGCAAAAATCGCATTGCCGAATTCATTCAGCAGTGCAGTCTGCGTGGATGGCTTGTAAACCGAGTGAATGTTGAAAATCTTGTTGAAGTCCGCAACAAGGCAGAAGAAGATATCGTGTGGGAATAAAATAATAATAACAAAAAAGGAGGAAATAGTGAAAAACCCCGAACAAAAGAATGTTTTCATTAGTCACTATCATGGCGACGAAGAAAACATAAAAAAACTAAAAGATCTAATCGGAGATAAATACGATCTCCACAACTACTCAGTCACCTCGGAAAAATTTAATAATGCCAAGGATGACGATTATATCAAAAGTCTATTACGTCCTCTAATTGCTAAAGCCGGAGATTTCATTTGCCTAATAGGCCAACACACACACGATAGCGATTGGGTTAATTGGGAAATCGAACAAGCCATGAAAATGGGAAAAAACATTGTCGGCGTTTTTTGCAACGGAGCCGCAGACTCAGACATTCCTGAAAATTTACAGAAATTCGCAAGTTCAATTGTCGGATGGCGGAGTGACAAAATAATAGACGCTTTGAACGGAGTTACATCTTTTGAAAATGCAGATGGTACACAAAGAATTAGTCAATCACACAGGGGGGTATGCTAATGAAAAACACAAATAATGGATATGCATACATCGTTTCTCGTGATTATGGCTTTGCGCCTAATCCCTTTTATAATGTTTTAACATTAGCTACATGCAAACCGCTCATCAGAAAAAATGCCAAAGTCGGGGACTTTATTATAGGAAATGCGCAAAAGGAGAATAACCATAAACTAATCTACATCGCAAAAGTATCTAAAATATTAACATTCGATGAATATTGGAATTCTCCAGAATATGCCTGCAAAAAGCCGGTAATGAATGGAAGTTTGATGAAATTATATGGAGATAATATTTATCATCATTCAGAATCAGATAGTACACAATGGATTCAAGAAGATTCTCATCATTCTTTAGAAGACGGCTCTCCCAACCCTAAAAATCTTGAACGTGATACAAGCAGAACTGATCATGTCTTAATATGTACTGATTATTATTATTTAGGTAAATCAATGATTTTGTTACCCGATAGTTTTTCAAAATGCCTTTGCAAAAATAGAGGACATCAAAAAGTTGATTATTCGGAATGTGAAAAGCTTTGGAATTATATATCAAAAAAATACTCTGAAAATGGCTTAATAGACACTCCCTTGAAATTTGAGGAATTCAAGCGATATGAAGGTGAAGCAAAGTAAAATTCTGCCAAACGAAGAAATACTTAAATACTATTTTTATTTCATTCAAGAAAGAATGAACATCTTTTGGCGTAAAATGAATGGTGATTCTAATCTAACAGATGATCCAATTCTAAAAAAATATAAATTCACTAACGTCTATAGAGCTTGTGATAGAACAAGTCAATATCTTATAAGGGATGTCATTTACAAAGATATTTCTTCTTATTCTGCTGAGGAT
Organism: Fibrobacter succinogenes; assembly: GCA_902761355.1. GTDB lineage: Bacteria > Fibrobacterota > Fibrobacteria > Fibrobacterales > Fibrobacteraceae > Fibrobacter > Fibrobacter succinogenes_M. Next base: position 161,575 of record CACWJY010000003.1, read on the forward strand.
GTTCTATTAAGAATTCTTATTTTCAAAATTTTCAATAAAATTGAAACTTGGGATTATTTGTGCAAAGTCCTTCCTGAGCCTATTACAATCAAGAACTTTAATCCACATTTCATTAGTCAAATATTAAGTAAAAGGCAAAAAAATTTTCCTATTTTCAACAACGCCTATATGATGACAGGTAGCCACCAGTTATATAATTATTTGTCATCAAAGCATGAAAAATGGTTAACAATGGTGAAAAAGGAATTCATCGACTCATCTACTTTTTCTAAAATCCTTGAAACATCTTCTTTAGAAGAATTATTTAACTTATTGCGTGAAAAATCCTTTCTTGGAGATTTCTTAGCGTACCAATACTCAATAGATTTTAATTATTCCCCTTTTATTAATTTTAGCGAGAATTCATTTGTCAAAGCCGGCATCGGAGCAATTAGAGGCATAAAAAAATGCTTTAAAAACAATGGGAATAATTTTGAAGATGCCATAATGTATGTCCAAGATAATTTTGGTGACTTACAAAAAATTTACGGCTACACAGATTTCAAACCGATTTCGGGACATTACCCTACATTAATAGATTTACAGAATTGTTTTTGCGAAACAGATAAATATTTACGAGAAAAGAGACCTGAATTGGTTGTAGATAATGTGCGAATCAAACAAAAATATACACCTCAAAATAAACCATTATATTTATTCTTTCCACCTAAATGGAATGTTAGAGATAAAATATGTATACAGCGGAATTTCCAGGGATAAACACCTTTTTAAGAGACACATGTAGACTCTTATTAAAAGAAGGGATTCGTCGTGAAACACGTGGCAAAGTATGCTATGAATTACCAGAACCCTATATGTTTAAAATTACTAATCCAGCATCTCGCTTAATCACAATTTCTGAAAGACGAAACAGTCTTGTTCTTCCCTATGCCGAATCGTTATGGTTAGCATCCGGACGAAACGATATGGCGTTTGCGAGATCTTACTGCTCGACATTGAATGATTTCTCTGATGATGAATTATTTATGAGGGGTGGATATGGACCAAGATTAAGACACTTTAATGGAAGCCATATTGATTATAAAATCAGCAACCACCTCATTACTCAAGGCCAAGATATAGATCAATTCCTATTTGTTTCAAAATGTTTCGAACGAGATCCAGAAACAAGACAAGCTGTAATAAATATAGGAGATCCAACAAAAGACTGTTTTGAGAACGACAACACAACAATAAAGCTAACGAAAGATTTTCCCTGCACGCGAATGCTTCATTTTATAAAAGATGCATCTAATAATAAATTGAATCTTATAGTTACCATGCGATCAAATGATTTAATCTGGGGAGCTAGTGGTGTTAATATATTCAACTTCACTTTTATGCAAGAATACTTTGCTTCTATACTAGGTTTAAAATTGGGCTGTTATTATCATACAGCACATAATATGCATTTCTATGAAGAAAAGAAAAATCTTGTGGAGAGAATTGCCGCTATTGAAAATGTTAAAGATGATTCATTCGAATACAAGAAAACATTTTCTTCTTTAAACGAATTTGACGCATTGCTTAAAATTCTGTCCGCAGAAGAAGAAAAAATGCGACAAAAAGAGCCCGATTATCACTATTATGAATTTCAAGATGATTTCTTTCGTGATTGGTATAATGTATTATATTACCACCATACAAAGAAAAGGGTGAAATTCATAAACCCAATTCTTGATGAAAGAATAAAAGAATTAAAGACCAGAAAAGATCAAGAATCTCTTATGTTTCCAGCATCATCCTTATAATCCCTTAACAAGTCCTTAAAAATCTGATAATACGCAAAACTTTCCGTTAATTCAGCTTCATTTATTCCTTCGCTTTCATACATTTTTTTTGAGACTCCGCCGGTACTCGCAAATGGAAGCATTCTTGTTTGTGGCGAAATATCCTTTAGCAATTTGTATTCATCACGAATACCGTTTGATCCACCAAGAAAAATTGCCGCTACAGTTTCATTTTCACTAAACATTTGATTTCGCATTGCCTTTATGCTAGCAGGCAAATTTCCTTCGATTTTTTCAGTCCATACAATATTTTCAAAATAATCAACTTCATGAGGTGTTTTGCCCTCAAAAAAACGTGATTGGTATATCGTAATAAGAGGCTTTTCTTTTTTACTAAAATCTTTTGCCACAGACCAAACTAAAGGCGTAATTGCAGGTTGCCCTCCAAAATAAAATGGAATATTGAACTCTGCACACACTCGCGTAAAAGCCATTACGGCCCCTGCAGTTGCAGATCGATTAATCGTATCAAAACCTTCACGACCCTCACTTGGAATTCCTGCAGAAAGGAAAATCTTTGAATTCTTATGCATTAATATCCCTCGTTTGAATTACATTAGGCATATTTGTATTCAACCATTTTAAATGATTGAACATATTACGTCTACAATATTGAGAGTCATACAATAGAATTTTATTGCATGACAATTTTTTTTGACTACAAAAAAGATTTAATTCAGCATCTTCTTTTTCTAAATCCGTAGATTTTGGAATATGAACACAAACGGCGGAAATCTCAGCACCATCAAATAACAAATCGTTATTTACGCCTACAATATCAACTAACGGATGCATTTTTCGGTATGAGTCAATCATAGCCTTTCTCCTGTATTCATAGAAAGCGGCTCTTCTCTCTTCTATTTTTTCAACAATTTCCTTTACAATTTTTTTCCCTATACCGTATCTAAAACCTAAGATTTGCCCCAAAAAAGATTTAAAACGGGAAACCGTAATATTGGCAAAATTCAAAAGATGCCACTTTCGTGAAGCTCCGTAAAAATCAACTCTAACAACGCCTTCATTCAATTTTTGAGCGCACTCAATTTCTTCTGTTGTGAATTCGCTTTTCGGATAATCTTTTGAATTTAAGAAAACAAATACATCAGAATCAGCCAGCTCATGTTTCAAATATTCTTGGAAATCAACACCAGGCTCAATCGAATAAGAATCTAGAAAAGGATGAAAACCAAGCCTTGTTAACTCATCAAAAAGCAGAATTGCTAATTCTGTCGTATCCGACCGCTTATACGAAATGAAGATTTTACGACTTTGATTAATTATCCCAAAAAAATTTAAGATATATTTATTTAATTTTTCATTACCATTAATATCGTATATAAGAGCATTTACATTTCCTAATGTCTGTGGAATAAAATCTCTGAATTTAGACGCATCCGTCACAATCGGAAGAATCAAGCCAGAATCAGCTAATTTCTTCAAATCCAGCTTTCCACAATATTGGGAATCTACAACACTTGCCCCCCAATACAAATATAGGCATGGATAATTATGATTGACTCGATCAATATCAATAAAATCAATCTTATGCAAAGACAGCTCGTCAGGAACATTTTTCCATTTGGGCGATCCGATATTAACAATTTGATATAATACTGTCGTCATTCCAGATTCTCTCGTTAATGCCTCTGCTATTTGCGTATAGATAATCTAATGCTGATTTTGATTCATATCCAATATCATAACAATTTTTTATCCACTGACAAAACACATCATCATTCATTTGGAATAAATGGGAGATGTCTGTTGCATATGAAATTTCAAGTCTCGGTTTTGTTGATGCAGTCACAGAATATGCTTCAAATAACGCCGATTCATTAGCCGTTCTAATAGGATCTTTTTCTTTTATCAATCTACTCATTGACATCTCCGAAAAAATCCATGGTGACAATGTTCTGTTTTCAATACCCATTTTTAAATTAATCGAATCAGGAGTATTTAAAAAGAACAAACACTCACAACAATCCATCATTTCCATTAATGCTGTATTAAGCATTAAGTGAACATGAGATGTTGAGTAATTTCTTGAAGTATAAGAAAAAGTTTCTTTATCTTCATTATAACAATAATTTTCATCAATTTCCATTAACAGCTCATCGCAATATTCCCACAACGCCCAATCTATAAAAACATCTAATTTCAAACATTCCTTTAAAATACCGGCAACAAGCAAAGCAAACTCAGAATTTCTATGAGAATGAGACAAAAAAATATCATAGGAAAGATTGACAGGAAAGCATTTATTTTTCAATGCGGAACCATCAATTACGTCTCTTTCCCCTATTAGTATTTTTTTTAAAGGCTTTAGGCAAATTTGCTTCTTTTCTATATAATTATCTTTAGCACATTGAATAAATTCTTTAAAATGGGCATAATTTTCTTGCTGTTTTGCATTCAATTTCGATTCATTTTTTTTATAGTAATCATACTTTTCTTTTAGATTAGTCAATTCTAAATTAAAGCCTCTATACATAGATCCTCCTATGGATTCCTTTTGGAATGTAACTATACAATAATACCGTTTTCAACTTTACTCATTACGGAAAATGTACTTAAAAAAACATTGTTAGAAGAAACCACGCTATTTCCATCATTGCCAGAAAAATTTGTAATGAATTTTCTACAGTGATTTTGAGATCCTCCAAAGCAATTTCTTTTCGCATAAAAGTTACCGATTTCCCAAGCACACCATTGACGGATACAGCCATTGCCACCTTGTATTTTCAGCTCACTATTTGGGGTTCGCAAGAAAAGCAATTGATTGCTTCTACACAGGGCGCGATTTAGATCATACTTCAATTGTCTGCCATTTCCAACAGCGCCCCGCCACATCCAGTCAACATATAAAAAAGCTTTGTTACGAAGAAAGTAATAAAACAATGCAAGAGAAAGTCCTCTATCCAAATAAGCATATGACAGGAAACTTTGAGGGCGATTGTTCCGTAAGCGAACGCTATTGTCAATAGATAAAAGAACCAAATATTTTCCTATAATACGATTTTGATAAGACGCGATACTTCTAATTAAACGATTGAGAAGCTGGTCATAATTGAATCTGTCACCTTCAAATGAACGTTGCATTTCTGCTTGTACGGATTCTATAAAAGAATCATGTTCAACATTGCCTAAATTTTCATCGTACAAAGAACGGAATGAAAATTCTCTTTTTTCATTGTCAGGACGATTTTCCAAATTTTTTATTAATGTCGCAGAGTTTTGAAACATTTTTCTAATTTCATTAGCTTGTCCTCTAAAAAAAATTGAATTTAAAACATTCGAATCTACGTTTTCAAAGAGGAATTCCTTTTTTAAATACGACTCTTCTAAACTATCGCCATTCAAAACATCTGCCGCCAATTGGAACAATTCATATCTATTTAACTTTTCCGATATTTCTTCCATTTTCCTTTCCTTAAGCTTTACAATTGCAGACATAAATAATTAGGAATACATAAACACCTATTATTGGGCCGTAAAAAAGCCAAATAGAAAATGATTTAATGCAACCCCAAACAGATCCATCATATTTGCCATCAGTACAGACTCTATCATAGTCTTTTTTAGATAAAGGACGAACATCATAATCAACAGGTAATTTTTCCAGTCGAACAAGTTTATAAAGCATTCTAAATTGTTTTTCCAATATCAAATACTTTATATCCATTATTGCAAAAAGAATGACTAATACAAGTCCGATAATCAAGGTAAATACATTTAAGTCATCTTTTGATAAAGCCAAAATCGCGGCACCCGTAGTCGCATCAAAGCCCTTAAAAATTGACGAAAGTGTCGACATTCGTCCTATAGGTTCCTGTATCATTTGCAAATAAGTTTGTTTCTTTTCTTCGTTTTCCATAAAACATTCCTTATGTTTCTTTTACAATTTTGATATCACTTATGTTAATTTCTATGGAATTTTTACCATTTTACTTTTAAGGTCGAAATTCATCTAATTAAGACAACTACTTCACCTTTATTTCACCAATCTTTCCGTTTTTACCCCACCTCCACCTGGCCGTTCATGAGGAGCGGGAGGAGTTTGTCACGGAGAGCGGTGAGGCGAATGATTTCTCGTTCGATTACGCCACGTTGTTCATAAATAGCAGAAACCTTTTCATTAAACGCCTTCAAAATGTCTTCTGTCGGCCATGCAAATAGAGATTTATCAAAATGTCCTTTTGTCAAGTTATTGATTCCTGTTCCGGAGCATGTTTGACGAATGTATTTGATGAATATCTCAGAATGCAGATAGCAATCAATGAAATACCCGGCCTCTTCATTGGGGGTAAATTTACTGCAGAATGCACCAAAAGAATGCGGCATATCATATAGGGCCAAGGCAGACTTACCAACATGCTCTTTACTACCGCTAGACATTGTCATCACAATATCAAATTTGGAAATTTTCTGTTCTTCCGCAACTAAATCGGAGGAAACAAAGACGTCATTACTGTCAAACACAAATCTGCTTCCAGAAATGTTGTTGCCTCTCAATATTTGAACCACATTGGAATCCGTTTTACTTTTCTCGTCATCAGAACTGTAAGAAACGCCCCTCACGGATGTCGTCACATCATTTACATTTTTCACTTCCCAGCCCACAGGGATTTCGCGTTTGAGGGTTGGGTTGTAGGTCATGGGGCCGCCGGTGGTTTTGTAGGAGTGGCCGTTTTTGTCGGGGAAGTCGAATTGGACGAACCAGTAGTCGTATAGGCGTTTTGCCATTGCTTCGAGTTTCTGGTTCATCTTTTTGTTCAGGGCGATTTTGTCGTCTAATGCAGATAGGACGGAGGCAATTTTCTTTTGCTCCGGCAAAGGGGGAACAAATATTGGAAATTCCCCTATTTGTTTGCCACTAATATGAGGTATTGCAGACCCCGTTTTTATCGTATTAACATACTCAATAAACCTTGGCGAGGAAACATAATGCCAAATATAATGTTGATCAATACCTTTTTTTGCTCTAACACATGCGACTCGTTGAACTAACAGAAGAGGCAAATCCGTTTGTTTAATCAACGCAAAATTTTTTCCAACTTTAGAGCCATCCATTCCAATGACTATATCATTTTCCTTTAGAAAATACGCTTCTAAATTATCAGTGATATCACTCCACCATCTAGACTCATCTCCAAACCTTAGTGTTCTTTCCGAAACATTCATTCCACGAACAAGACGTATACCAATGCCATTTTCGTTAAACCGTTCACTTTCGAAAGGAAAACCAACAGATATATCCGCAATATCGCCCAATTTGTATTTCGTCAATTCCATAATCTTTTTTCTCAAGCTTTCACTTAGATTGCTTCGTCGCTATCGCTCCTCGCAATGACGCTACCTTTCACCTAATTGTTTATCCAAGAAAATATCTTCTTCAAGTTCTTTGGTTGCACCAGCGAGTCTAGCCAACGGAGAAGCATTTGCTATTCGCCTTGCTTCTTTTCTATTCTTTATTTCTCGTTTACACTTTTCTTCCTGTCTTTTTTCGGCTTTTACGGCATCATCATGTTGCTGCTTTGCAATATTTTTGGAAACCTTAACTGCCCAAATAGCAACAAATAGAGAGGCTAAACTAATACAAATCGCAATAATATCCATAACTATTTCTTTCCTAGATCCTTCGACTTCCCCTATCGCGCTTCGCGCTCCAGAGTCCGCTCAGGATGACAAGTACTGTGTGGATCCTATCGCTGCGCTCCAGGATGACGCAGACCTAATTGAATTTCAAGTTACTCAACTGTTTCTGGATTTCCTTTTCGAGTTTGTGGCTTTCGGCGAACATGGCGGCGAGTTCTTCGGTGTCGGCTTTCATCTGGGCGTTGAATTCGTCGGCGGTAATATCCACGTAGTCTATCTTGATGTCGAAATACTGGCCGGCGCTCAGGCTGTAGCCTTTTTCCTTGACTTCGCCGTAGGTCACGACTACGCTGAAGTCTTCGACGGCTTTGGCCTTGCGGAAGGTGGTCACGATTTTCTCGATTTCGTCGTCTTCGAGGCGGACTTTCTTGAGGCCGTTCGCGTCCTTGTATTCCTTGCCGAGTTTGCTTGCGTCAACGAGGGTGACTTTGTCGTTGTCGGTCTTTTTGCGGGTCTTGTCGAAGAAGAGCACGCTCACGTTGGTGCCGGTGTTCGCGAATACGTTGCTCGGCATGCTGACCACGCCATAGACGATGTGTTCGTCAACGATGCGTTCGAGGATTTTGTGCTCGATGCCGGATTTCGCGGTGATGAACCCGGTGGGGATGACAATGGCGCCCTTGCCGCCTGCCTTGATGCTGTTCACCACGTGCTGGATAAAGCAGGTGTAGATGGCCATGCTTTCCTTTTTCTTGTTCGGGACTTTCGGCACGCCTGCCCAAAAACGGGCGTTCCATTTCTTTTCGATGTCGTCGCGGGTGTCGCTGAAGTCCATCTTGAAGGGCGGATTGCTCACAACATAATCGAACTGCTTGAGGCTCTTGCCGTCGTCGCTCTTGTGGTAGGGTTCCAGGAGGGTGTCGCCCTGCACGGCGTGATCGAGGCTCGAAACGAGTCCGTTCAACAGCAGGTTCAGTTTGAGCATTTTGTTACTGCGCTGCGAGATGTCTTGCGCAAAGATGGTGCAGCGGTCTTCGCCAATCTGGTGGCTGAGCGCCATGAGCAAGGTGCCGGTGCCTGCGCTGGGGTCGTAGCATTCTACGTTGTGCAAGTCGGCGTTGTCGCCCACCAACAGGCGGGCCATGATTTTCGCGATGGCCTTGGGGGTGTAATATTCGGCGTACTTGCCGCCGCCTGCGGTGTTGTAGTCCTTGAGTAGGTATTCGAAGATATCCGAGAAAAAGTCGTAGTGTTCGGCAAAGGCGTCTTCGAAGCTGAAATTCACGAGTTTATCGACAAGGGCGCGGGCGAAGTTTGCACGCTGGGCGTCGTCGGTCACGAAGATGGTGAGCTTTTCGAAGATGGGGATTTTCGTTTCTTGCGCGGTCTTGGTGTAGAATACATCCAAGTTGTCCTTCGCGATGGCGACCATGGTTTCGTCAAAAATGACGTCGAAATCGCCCTTGGCCTGCTTGTTCCAGAGGTTTGCAATCAAGTAGTCGGGCTTGAACACCGGGACTTCGGGCGGCAAGAAGAGGCTCACTTTTTCGCGGTCGGCCTTGGAGAGTTTCGCGTATTCCTCTTCCCACTTTTCGGATTTTTTGAGGGCCTTCAGGCAAGGGTCGTTGATTTTCTTGAGTTCGTAGCCGAACTTGTCGGCCATAAACTTGTACAGAAACACCTGGGTGATAATCTTGTATTCGTTGCCGTCATTGCCCATGCCGTACGTTTGGCAAGTGGCCTTGAGAGAGTCAATAAGGGCAATGGTCTTGTCTTTGATGTTCATTTAATTTCCGTAGTAGGCGTTATACTGGTTAATATACTGCTTGGCGATGCGCTGCTGGATAAACAGGTAATCGGGCATTTCGGGCTTGATTTGCGGGAAGTGCGCGAGTCCGTCTGCGATTTCTTTCATCACGGTCTTGCCGAAGTAAGCGTCCTGTTTGAGGATGTCGTTGCGATCGAAAACCTTCGCGTCAATCGTTCCCTTGATAGTCAAGAGAGCCTGCACGATTTCTTCGTCGAACTTCGAGATAATCGGTGCCTGGTGCTTGGGTTCGCGGGCCTTGTTCTCTTCGCGGATGCGCTTGTGAACATAGGCGAATTTTGTATCACCGTTGTACTTGCGCAAAAGTGCTTCGTTTGATTTGCGGAGTTCTTCAAGGCGTTTCAGGATGTCGTTCATAGCCTGGTTCTGCTCGTTATAAACGGCAAGATTTTCCGGGGTAAAACCGTGCTTGTCAAAGATGCGCTTGAACTCCTGTTCCAATTCAACAAATACGGGGTCTTCGTGGTCGAAGTTATCCAGAAATCCGCGAAGAGCACGTTTATACTTTTCACGCAGTTCCGTGCCGTTGTCGATGATTTTCAGTTCTTCAGTGCCGATGCAGCTAAAGTTGAACTCGATGTTCATCATGGCTTCGTTCACGGCAAACTGCGTCGCCTCGCTGTTGGTCCACGCCTCTTTCTGGTTAATCATCGCAATGCGGTGATTCACTTCCGAAAGCATGAGCGGCAACTTTTCGATGTTCAGCTTTTCAAAGTCCTTTTTAAGGGCCTCGTCACCGAAAGTACGCACAAGGTTCATGGCATCTTTCGCGAGTTCCAACGCCTTGCGCAGTTCTATCAAAACCTTCTTGTCTTCAAGGCTAGAAATCTCTGTAGAGAAAACTTCCGCGTTGTCGGTAGTGTAACTGAACAGAGCCTGACGCGCCACCTTCATATGGTTGATAAGAGCATCCTTATCTTCCATGACCTGGCTGTACATATCGGGCAAGTTATCGTCCGGGTCAGTATCGGCATCATTATAGCGGTTCAGTTCCTGCAAATATGCGGCATTGGTCTCGTCGAAATTCTTCTTGATGTCGGCAAAGTCAATCAAGAACCCGCGTTTCATGTTCTTGTACGGGCGATTCACACGAGTAATTGCCTGCAACAAATTATGATCTTCGATTTTGCGACCGAAATACAAACGCTTAAGACGCGGTGCATCAAAGCCCGTCAGCAACATGTTGTAAACAATCAGAATATCAATCGTGTAGTTCTTCTTGAAATCGTTGATAATCTGCTTGCGGGTTTCCTTGTCGTCGCTATCGAAGAGAATCAGGCCCGCTTTCAAGTTGATTTTCTGGATGCGGTTTTCATTGAGTTCGTCCTGAATCTCGTTGAAGAACTTGTACAAGTTTCGCGCCTGTTCCGAAGATTCAGCAATAATCATGCCGCCAAGGTCGTTGTCGCCCTGCATGGCACGGAACTTCACCAAATCATTGATGATGTAGCGGAGCAACGCCTTCACGTATGTGGGGTGCCGAATAATCATGTCCTTCGAGACAGAACCCTTCTCCACCAGTTTCTGTACGCTTTCGTAAGCATCGTTCAGTTTTTTGCGGTAACTGGTTTCGATATCTTCGCGAATAATCTTTAGCGTGTAGCCGTCTTGAATGGAACGGTCGTAATAATACGTGTGGAAGTAATCGCCAAAGACCTTGCAACTCGCCTTTTCACTCCCGATGAGCGGTGTGCCGGTAAGTGCAATCTTGATGGCGTTCTTGTCGGCATTGAAAAGGTTCGAAAGGAAACATCCGCCCGGTTTGTAGCCGCGATGCGCTTCGTCCATAATGAACACGCGTTGCAAATTCGTGGCGTAATTCGGGATTTCCACTTTCTCGGTGTCATTTTCAAACTTCTGAATGTTCACCACGGTAATTTCATCGACACCGGCGTTGCCCTGCAAGGCCTGCTGCGTGCGGAACTGTTCCATGAGTTCCGTGCGGGAATTCGCCGTAGTCACCTTGAGGCCACGATTGCTCAATTCTTCGGTCGCCTGCTCCAGCAAATCCAGACGGTCCACAATAAAGTAAAATTTCGCAACCTTGTTCCGCTTGGCGTAATAGTCCTTGAGGACTTTGCTCAAGTGGTACGAAAGGGCCGTCTTGCCCGAACCCTGCGTATGCCACACAATGCCAGAAGTCGCACCCGCCGCCAGTTTTTCACGGATAATCATGGCCGCAAAAAATTGCTGGTAACGCATGATATGCTTTTCGTGGCGGCTCTCGATTTGACCGTCCTTCTCTTTTTCGACATGCAAATAAGCGATGCCGTACTTGAGCAAAAAGAGCAAGCGCTCTGGGCTTACCATAGAAGTAAGCACACGGTTTGTGGGCGTGTTGATATCGAGATTCGTCTTGTATTCCGGATTCTCTTTCAATACCGGAACATTGAAATCCATCAGCACTCTCTTTTCGAGATCCGCAGGAATTGGCAAATATGGATAATTGGCATGGAACGGCGCAATCGCTGCACGCTTGGGATTCTCTTCCCTAAAGCAGTTGAAACGCGCTTCGTTTTTCGCAGCCGTGCAATAGAACACACCTTCAATCGGGACGACACCGCCCTTGGCATCATACTCCATATTGTTGGAGAAAATCATCAACTGCGTGATGTTAATGAAGCGGCGGAACTTTTTCTTCGGAAAGCGCTCATCGTTCATCCGCTTACTTTCGGCCACCATGCCGCCCACATTGTTCGGCTTCTTGACCTCGATAAATACAAGCGGGAGCCCGTTGATGAACAGCGTAATGTCGGGACGGAAACTTTCATCACCATTGCGACAAGTGAATTCTGCTGTGCAATGATAAGTGTTGTTTTCCGGGTGTTCAAAATCAATCAAGCGAAGCGGAGAATAGATGGTCAAGCGTTTGTAAAACTGCTGACCCAAATCGTCGTCATCCAGTTCCTTTTGAATATCCGAAAGAACGCTCTTCGCAGAAACATTCGCAGTCGGATTCAGCTTCTTGAACTGTTCCGCAAAAATGTCCACAAGGATGTTTGTTTCGGGATCATAAGGGATTGTCGATGTTCCGTTAGATGTTGCTCCGGACTCCGAAATTTTGCCCAAATACGTATAGCCAATGCGAGCCAAATGCTGAATCGCAGTCAGTTGAACGCGCGTTGCTTCCGTAAAAAGATTAGGCATAAAATCAGTACCACTTATGTATAAACTACCATAATGAATATAAGTTTTTACGCAGTCACTAAAGTGGCTCCGCGAAAAAAAATTTGACTTTCAACGCATCTGAAAAAAATCCTTTTTCACCTCTTGACAAGTAGTGCACAAAAGTGTAGTTTTAGGTAGTCTTAGATAAAACATCTGCGTTTAAAAAGCATGTACGCAGAAAGGAGTATGAATGTATAGTACCGCCAGCGGCACCGTCACCGACGCCCAAGCCGCCGAAATCGATTCCCTCAACAACGAAATCTGGAAAAACTTCTGGAGCATCCCCCGCGAAAAGCGAACCAAGGCCGATTGGGAAAAGCTGCTCGACATCCAAATATTGGTGAAAAAGGGGCGAAAATAGAGGAGCATTCTCTATTTTTATAAATAATTATATTGACAAATAAATAAATATATTGTATTTTAAACAATGAAATTTAAAGAAATCTGCGACTACGCAAAGAAAAGAGGCTGGGAACTAGGGCGAATCAGCGGCGATCACCACATATTCGTGAAGCAAGGCAAACGCCCCGTCCCCATACAACGAAACAAGCACGAGATAGAAGGAGTCTATCTCAAGCGCATCTTGAAACAGTTTGACCAGTAGAGGCGACCATGAATTACGCAGCGAAAATTGAGAAAGACAAGGACATGGGCTTCGTAGTTTCGTTCCCCGATCTGCCCAACGTGAACGCGTTCGGCGACACGCAGAAGGAGGCCCTCAAACAGGCGAAGGACGCCCTCGACGGAGCAATGGAATGCGATCTGGATCTCGGCAATACGATGATTCTCCCCAAGACAATACCCGATTCCGACAAGGGGCTCTACCCGGTCGAGCTTTCCCCGCGAATCGAGATTGCGTACAAACTCTTCGAAGCCCGCAGGGGCCAAAAGAAGAGCGAGGTGGCGCGTCGCGCAAACATCACCCCGCAGGCATACCAGCGTTTCGAAACTCCGAAGGGTTCACCCTCCGTCGAGACGCTCTACAAGCTGGCACACGCCCTCGGCAAGCAACTCATAGTCGAGTTTGTGTAGATACAAAAAAAAAGTGATAGTAAAACTATCACTTTTTTGTCGATATATAATTTAGATGGCTAAAATAGCTCATCCGATTCTTTCACAAATTCACCAATATCAGGAATAATCTCACTTAAATTAATTTTCCTCTTCTCTACATTATATTTTATGGCACATGTTTCTTTAACAGGAGTAAATAAATTATCTGCGTAAATCGTAGTTTCAAATTCAATTTTTGCACTTTCTTTTAATTCAATAACCAGAAATGGATGAACTATTTTCAGTCGTTCTTTCTGAAGAGAGGTGTCCTTATAGGTAAAAGAACATACTCCATCCTCTTTTTTTATGAACCCTTCATTGTCAAGTACATTTAATTTTCTCATTACTTCTCTAGAACAAATATCTCGATAAAAAATGTAATTTCGATTGGTTGCGCCCAGACTACCTATTTCAAATTTTTCATTATCTGACAAGAATTTGATTTCCACAAGATAATCCGTCAAATTAAACTTACTTTTATTAAGCATCCCGAAAACAATTGGAAATCTTGAATTCGTTTGAATATAGTTTTCACATTTGCTAATGATTCTATCCCGATATTTTTTATATTCATCCTTTTTTGAAATAAAATCCTCGATTTCTTTACGCTCCAAATAAGGAATAAAAACCTTTTCCTCTATTTCTTTGTCTTTTAATTTGCCATCATCGATTGAAACAAAGGATGTATTCACAACCACTTTATCATCATCTTTGTTTCCTTCTAATTCGCGAACTTTTATCTCAAGTTGCCTTGCTAATTTATCATTAAAATCAATTATACTAACATATTCCTCAACCAAAGAATTACTTCTTATAGACTCTTTAAATTCATTCAACTTTTTTAATTGTTCCAAATCTATTTGCGAGGGATCTTTGCCTCTCTTTGAAAAATACAACATAACAGGCTTTCCCGAAGATGACACTCTTTTTATTTCTTCTATTGTGCCACTATCCTCTTTACCCGTCGGCGAACCAATTCTAGTCCAAAAACAGCCAATCAACAAATCACAATTATCAACAATAGCATTATTTATAACCTCCTGAGGGCGCGTTCCGTAATCTGGAGCAGCATGAGTTTCCCATCTCAAAGGCAACAAAACAATCTTTTTGCTAAATGAATTTAGATTGTTCCAATTCTGGATAGCTTTAGTTATAGCATCACGTTCTTCTTCAACATCAGATGGTGTTGCTATTAGTATACGATAAACTCGACTATCATACGACATTTTAAAATTTTCCTTGCTTTATTACAAATAAAATATCACTTTGCAAATATAAATTACAAAGCATAAATTACAACAAATTATCACAAAATTATTTGTTATAAATTTACTACACAAACTAATAGATTGTAGTAAATAGTTTTTTTTACATGCACATATCCCATTTTCCGCAATTTTGTCCAATTTTTCCACACACCCCTTCATATAGATCTCGGGCATAATCGCGACACGGTTTGCAAAAGTCGCGAACAAAACACCCAAATAGGAGTAAAATCATGGAAAAAGCTATTCTCGGTAACGATATTTTCGAAAAATTCAACGAGGGCGAGCTCAGGCTCTCGGGCAAAACGGTCGCTTTCAAAGGTATCGCGTGGTCCAAGCACCCAACTTTCGAGGGCGTAGAACTCAAGCATATCATCACCGCGAAAGAAACCGGCGGCACATTCAGCTATCATTTGGTGAGAATCACGCCGAATAAGAGTATCAAAATGCACATTCACGAAACGCAGCTCGAAACCCACGAAGTCATCGCAGGCAGCGGCATTTGCATCAATGACGACACCAAGCTCGAATACATTCCGGGAGTCATCTCGATTATGCCGGCGAAGGTCCCGCACCAGGTAGACGCAGGCGATCAGGGGCTTTATCTGTTCGCGAAATTCATACCGGCGCTGTGCTAGGAGATTGCGTCGCCCTTACGGTCTCGCAATGACGTATTAGTCATCCGCTTTTATGTGTCTGTCTTCACGGCACGTTTATATTCTTTCGGAGAAAGGCCAACGACTTTTTTAAAGCAGCGATCCATGTGGCTTTGGTCGTAAAACCCGGCGTCAAATGTCACCTCGGCTGCGGGCCTTTCTTCGAGCAATTTTTGCGCCTTGCGGACTTTGCATTGCATCTGAAACTGGTGCGGCGTGAGTCCGAAGGCCTTTTTGAATTCGCGTATCATGTGAAACGGGCTGATGCACGCATCATGCGCCATTTGCTCTATCAAGTAAATGTTCTCGGGATTTTCAAGAATGCTTTTTTGCAATTCATCCAATCGCGCGCAGTCCTCAGCAACAATCTCGTCGGGCTCCAATGCGGTACACAGTACCACCATTGAATAACATTCATCACCGACAGTCTTGATTTCGTGCAATGTATTCGGCGGAATCTGGAACTGTTCTCCGGCGCCATAAATTTTCGCCTCGCCGTTCAGCACTATGCATACGCAGCCCTCTTCAATATAGCCCACGGTCATGTGCCCTGTATGCGTATGCGGCGGGTACGACTTGCGCCAATCCTTGTAACGCACGCATTCAATCCGGTCGTTCTTTTTGCTGTACGAAATCTCGCTCATTTTCTACCTAGCAAGGCAACCGCAAATTAGCTTTTTTCTCCTCTATCTCAATCCACAAAAGCAAAGTATTTTATTATTTTGTCAAGTATCACGGAGATGCCTATGTTAGACCCCATTCACAATGTCATTACGACTCTTAGCGATTTTCTCTACCAGCCCTTCATCGTGCCATTCTTCTTGGTAGCAGCAGGCCTGTTCCTGTCGATTCGAATGGGGTTCCCGCAAATTCGCCTTTTTGTCGAAACACTCCGGGTCCTTAACGAAAAACCGGTGCAGGGGAGCGGCATTTCTTCTTTTGGCGCGCTGATGGTTTCGACGGCATCCCGCGTGGGTACCGGAAATATCGTGGGCGTGTCGTCGGCAATTTGCATGGGCGGCCCCGGTGCCGTTTTCTGGATGTGGCTGATTGCAATCATCGGCAGTGCATCGGCATTTGTGGAATCGACCCTCGCCCAAATCTACAAGCGCGAAGACCTGGTGACGGGCCATTCATACGGCGGCCCCTCTTACTACATACAAACTGCTTTGGGGCAACGCTGGCTCGGCATCATTTTCTCGGTGTTCATTTTGCTCACCTATCTGGTCGGCTACAACCTTTTGGCCTCTTACAACGTGCAGACCAGTTTTTCGGGTTACGGATTTTATAGCGAAACCAAGACGCCCATTATCGTGGGCGCAGGGCTTGCCATTCTGTTTGCACTTTGCGTGTTCGGCGGCGCCAAGAAACTGACGAAGATTACAAGCTATCTCGTGCCCATCATGAGCATCACCTACATCATTGTAGCCTTGGGCGTTATCATTTTCAATTTCACCAACATTCCCTCAATGTTTGCAACCATCCTGAAAGATGCCTTCTCGTTTGAAGCAGGTGCCGGCGGTTTTGCTGGGAGCTGCATCATGTACGGTATCAAACGCGGCCTTTATTCCAACGAAGCCGGCATGGGTTCTGCACCGAATGCGTCTGCAAGCGCAAGCGTTTCACACCCGGTCAAGCAGGGTCTGGTGCAGTCGCTCTCCGTGTTTATCGACACCATCGTAATTTGCTCTGCGACCGCCCTGATGTGCCTTTCGACAAGCGTTGCCCCTTCCAGCGAAATTTCGGGTATCCCCTACGTGCAGGCATCGCTCCACTCCGTTTTGGGTGAACTGGGACCGATATTCATTACGATCGCGATTCTTTTGTTCGGTTTCACGACGCTTATCGGCAACTACTATTACACCGAGGGCTGTCTGCGGTTCATCATGAACCGTCGTCCGGGCAAAATCGTCATGACGGTTTTCAGAATCATTGCCTCTATTATCGTGTTTGCAGGCGCCCTTGCAAGCGCTGGCTTTGCGTGGGATTCGGCAGACCTTTGCCAGGCCTTGATGGTTGTCGTCAACATTCCGTGCATCTTGATTCTTTCGCCGATTGCCATCAAGGCGCTCAAGAACTATACCGAGCAGCGCAAGCAAGGCAAGGAACCCGTTTACTACGCCAAGGAATGCGGCGTGAATCAAGACACCGATTTCTGGAATCGGTTAGAATAAAATTCTCACAAACTTTTCTTCACGCTCCAACTGCCCATGGTCTTGCCGTCATGGGCAATGTCGCATTTATGAAACGTCTCGAAACCGCACTTGGTGTAGAACGAGATATTCTTCTCTGAATTCGTGAACAATGTCAGCTGCTTGCCGCCGTGTTCGCGGACATAGTCTCCTCCAAAATCGATCAGCTGGGTGCCAATACCCTTTCCCTGCAATGGCGGATCCACTGTCAGCGAGCCCACGTACCAAATATCCGGTCCGCTTTTCTTGTAATCGTGGCAAGGCTTGCCGGCGGCTTCATCCATGGCGAGCCAAGTTTGCATGCGCTTGAAATTCACACCAAAATAAACCTGCAGCCAGCCGTGAATCAAAAACTGGAAAACCGACGGCCTCTTAAAATGCGGGGGCTCAAGCTCCGCAAGGCCCACGATTTTGCCATCTATCCGGGCCGTCAAAAAACGCGCTTGGCTAAAAAACGTCAGCCAGCCCCTGTACATCACGGCCCAAAGCATCTTCAAGCGTTCCGTTCTATCAGGGAAATAGTTTGCAAAATACGCGTAGTCTTCATAGGCCCGAACCGACATTTCCACAGCCTCTTTCAACTCTTCGCGTTTCAACACTCCGAATTCAATATTCAAAATACACTCCTTTTTTACCCAACCTTTCCAAAACGGAAATACCCTAAATGTAATATACATTAAACATTACAATAAAGTAATAGATTTTTCCTATATTATTTCATATGAAACCGAATAAATTTTTAGCCCTCGCCTGCGCCGTATTCTTTATGGCAGGCGCCATGACACACGCCAAAGCAAATGTCATACAAACTTATAACGAAGACATCAAAATCGTCAAGGTAAACGACAGCAATTTCGAAAGTGAAATTTTGAAATCCAAGAAGCCAGTCATCCTAGAAATTTCTTCGACCAGCTGCCCACCGTGCCTTATCATGATTCCAACCCTCATCGGCATCGCCAAAAATTACAGCGACATCAAGATTGCCTCGGTCGGCATTGACGAACCGGGCATCGAAAAAATCAAGGCGTCGCTCCCGATCCAGGCATTCCCCACATTCTTCCTCATCAAAGACGGCAAGATTGTGAATAAATTAGTCGGCGCCGTCAAAGAAGAAGAATTGCTCGCGGCCTTGCAGTACACACCTTCTAAAAAAGCCCCAGCCAAGCCCGCCAAAAAAGCAAAGAATTCTCCGAAGAACCTTGTGTGCAAAACGCCCGGCCAGTTTAACGGCCTCAAGAACCTAGTGACCATCTCGTTCGTATTCGGCGCCACCGAAATCGAAAACGTCGACATCGTGACCGACGTTTTCGTGCCGCCCGAAATGAGCGACAGGCGCGAACAGATGATTGAACACGTTCGCGCAAGCGGAAAGGGAGAGGTGGAGCCCACCATGACAGGGTTCCGCATGCACATCGACAATAACTGCCGCTTTATGAAGGCAATGGACATGAAACGCACCTCGACATACGGCGAGATGCGTGCAGGCCTTGAACTTCAAGGTTTCACCTGTCAGTAATTACTTTTTCTCGTAGCGCACGTACGCAAAGCGCTTGCTGTCGGGGGCCCACGAGTTCACGTTGATTGTCCCTTGGCCGCCGAACAGCTTGAGAATCGTACGCGGCTCACTCCAGCCAATCCTATCGCTGCCAGTCATCAGGCGGATTTCCACATTCTTGTTCGGAACATGCTCGCCGGGGCGTACGTCGCGCTCATGGTAGGCGAGCATCACAACCTTCGTGCGGTCGGGCGAAATGTGCGGGAACCAGGTGTTCCAATGCTTGTCGAAAGTCATCTGCGTCTGTTCGGAACCATCGGCCTTCATGCGCCAAGCCTGCATACGGCCAGTACGGACCGAGTTGAACCAGATGTATTCACCGTCGCAGTCATATTCGGGGCCGTCATTCAAGCCGAGCGCCGATGTAAGCTGGACCTCGTTGCCACCTAAAGTAGGAATGGTGTATATGTCATATTCGCCATTCCGTTCGGCACAGTAGGCGAGCATCTTGCCGTCAGGCGTAATTCCATGCAAATAGCTCGGTGCAAGCGGCGTCACCAGCCTCGGCACGCGACCGTCAAAATAAATCTTGTAAATACGCGAAAGTCCGTCTTCTTTGGTGTGGTGACTCACGTAAAGTCCCGAGCCGTCGGGTGCAAGCACATGGTCGTTATTGCAGTTGTCTACAAAGTAGCTCGGCACTTCGGTCACGTCGCCCGACGCAATCTCGTATTTATAAATGCGGCCTTCGCTATTGAAGGTGAGGAACCTTCCGTCGGCGCTCCAGTTGGGCGCCTCAATCACGCGGTCAAATTCATCGAGCACTTCGGACTTGCCCGTTTCAATATCGAAAACTTCAAGAATCGACTTGTCGCCGCTGCGGTCCCACACCTGAGCGGGGGAGAGCTCGAACGGGTAATTTACACCCCAGGCCTGACGCAGCGAATCCATCTGCGTCATTATCTGCATGGTTTTCGAATGCGGCATTTCGGGACATTCCTTAAGTCCCATCTCGAGGGCGGCCTTGCAGCCGAGCACCTCGTACTCGTAACAATTTTCGATACGCGGCGGAATGACGGATTCCACCATCTGTCCTGCAACATCATACCGCTGGATTTCTACCATGTCGTTCAGATTCTGCACACGGATAAAACCGTCCGTCCCGTAAATGACCCCCTCATTCTTGAGCGGCGCCACCATAGATGTTTTAAGATGCGCCACCTGTCCATTTTTATAGGTCAAGTCAATCCAGTCCGTGGCATCGACACCCGTGTGGAACTTGACGCACCGACTCTTGGTCTGCACGATATGGTTTTCTACGCAACCCTCGTTGCAGCCGACCCTGCAAATTTTTGCATCCGTCAAGAAAATATCCGCAAAAGTGAGGCTGTAAATTCCAAGATCCAGGAGGGCACCACCCGCAAGCGCCGGATTCTTTAACCGTTCAATATGGGTGAGGGGCATCGAAAAATCGGCTTCCACACTTTCGACCTTGCCAATCTTTCCGGCCAAAATCCAGTCCTTGACCATCTGCACCGCGGGCAAGAAACGCGTCCACATCGCCTCGCACAAAAACACGCCCTTTTCTTCGGCAAGCGCAATCACCTCGGAAGCCATCAGCGCATTCGCGGTAAAGGTCTTTTCCACGAGCAAATTTTTGCCATGTTCCAAGCAAAGCAAAATATTGGCGTAATGCTCGGAATGCGGAGTCGCAATATAAATCAGGTCCACCTGCGGGTCCTTCGCAAGTTCCTCGTAACTGCCGTAGGCGCGACCGAACCCGTAATCGTCGGCAAACTTCTGTGCCTTTTCCAGGGATCGCGATGCTACCGCGTACGCCTCGACCCCCATGTCGCGTTTTTCGAGTGCCTTGACTGCCGCGGCCATCTTGGTCGCGATATGCCCACATCCGAGAATTGCAAATTTCATAAGAACCTCAAAAAAGACCACGCAACAAACCCGCCGCGCGACCTCATTAATATACACTTATTTAATAGCCCCACCCAACAGGGGGCTATCAAATAACGGACTCACGCGTAAACATTGATCCATTTTAGCTGTTGATAAGTCCAATTTTGTCCTAATAAAATTGTTCACAATTTTTTAAGTATTGTTGATTCATAGTTAATATTTTGTTTAAAGTAAAACAGCATAAATTTTCAAATCAAACAGATTATCAACACAGGCATAAAATTGTTTCACGTGAAACTTTTGATTTTTTCAAAATTTTTAGGACATAAAAATTCAGTGTTGATACAATCTTAAAATTTATCCCAAATTTATTCACTAAAAAACAAAAAACAGTCACTCGGCATAATATGAATGTTAGTAAAATGTTTACAAAATTTATCAACACTGCGGTATCTGAATTGCTAAAAAAAGAAAATCCCGACTTTGCAAGCCGGGAATTTTTTAGAAAAATTTCTAGAAAAAAGTCTAGAATTTTATGGTGCGGGGGGCAGCCGTGAAACAGTAGAACGTGGCGGTCGCGTCCTTGAAATAGAGAGTTTCGGTGTTATCGTCGTCGGGGGAGTACATCGACTTGAGCTCGGGATAGTTTTCGAGCATGTGGACCTTGGGTTCACGGCGGTCATCACGGACCAGTGTACCCGCCAGACGCAGCCACTTGTTACCAGCAGCATTCATCGCACAGATTTCGACCTTGCCGTTCTTCTGGATCTGCTTGGAGCAGTCCTTGGACTTGCCGGTCTGAATGTAAAGCTTGCCCTCGAAAATTTCGATGGTGCCGAAGGGGCGCACACGCGGCTGATCACCGTCGACCGTCGCCAAAAAATATGCACCGCATTCCTTGATAAAGTCCTTGACTTCTTCCATGATTATCTCCTATTAATATTCTATTTCCTATTCTTAATATAGAAAAAAGACTAATGGGAAGCCGCAACAAACTGCCTATATATTTCTTCCATCTGAGCAGAGAAGCAGCAGAAAATGACCTTCTTGACTTTTTGCGCAGGATAATTTCGGACCGTTTTCACGGCGATATCGGTGGCAGCTTCCCAAGGGTAACCATAGACGCCTGTCGAAATAGCGGGGAAGGCGACTGTCTCGCAGCCGTTTTCCTCAGCCAGATCGAGACAACTCTTATAGCAAGATTCCAAAAGCTCAGGTTCTCCATGTCGACCATCCTGATAAATCGGACCCGGAGTATGAATCACAAACTTTGCCGGAAGTCTAAAACCTGGGGTGATTTTCGCCTTGCCTGTTTCGCAACCGTTCAAGGGAATGCAGGCTTTCAAGAGCTCCGGACCTGCCGCCCGGTGAATAGCCCCGTCGACACCGCCGCCACCCAGTAGCGAACAGTTCGCCGCATTCACAATCGCATCGACCTGAAGTTTGGTGATATCACCCTGGATAATTTCAATCTCTATCATAAGAACCTCCAGGAATAATATACATAATTGTGGTTCCACGTGAAACATAATAATTATTAACCTCTATGTGACTAGATGTTGAAAACTCGGTTTCAGCACACACTTTTTATATATATTATAGTGAGTTCCTTATGAAAATAGAGCACATCGCCATCTGGGCAAAAGACGTTGATAAAGTCTGTGAATTCTATCGAAAGTATTTCGGTGGGGTAGTTCACCCAATTTACCATAATCCAGCAAAGCAGTTTACTAGTCGCTTCGTCACCTTCGATGACGGTGCCCGGCTGGAAGTCATGCACCGCCCTGACATCGATGTTGGGACCAGAGGAATGTTTCATGTGAAACAATCCCAATCGGAACATCTCGGGTATGCGCACCTATCTTTTTCTGTCGGTTCCAAAGAAGAGGTGGACCGACTCATCCAACAAATGTCCAACGATGGAATTCAAATAGTGGGGCAACCACGAACCACCGGCGATGGGTATTATGAAAGTGTGGTCCTCGACCCCGAAGGCAATAGGGTAGAAATAACAGTGTAGGATAGTTATCAATGGTCAGGTATCAGACATCGCACTATGTTGGGACTATGGTCATGCCATAGTCCTACACCCATCGGTCAGCAAATGAAAAAATGCTAGCATTTTTTTTTGCTTTCTGACCTCACTATGTTTGGACTACGATATAATCGTAGTCCGACCTTAATCGCCTCGGTCATAAAAATATGCAGGCATATTTTTGCGACACTCGGCTCATAAGGTTTCACGTGGAACAATTATATTATATTTCTTCATATGAAAAAACTCATTCCATTTTCAATTGTCTCATTCGCAATTTATGCGAGTGCCCTAAATTGCGTTCAAACCGAATTTGAAATCAGAAAGAACGAATACGAGGGACATGGTTATGCCTACTCCACAAATTATGACGGCTATTCCATAGGTGGCGCCAACTACGTTTTTGCAGGTGAAATACCGTATAGCAATCTATACAAGGAATCAAAGTACTATTATACAGGAACACATCTAGATAGTGCACTTTTTCCATTCGCTCACTTTGGCTATTTACTCAATGGCGTTACCTGTTCAATAGAAGTAACCCCTGACGGAAACGAAATTTCCAGTTGTCCAGAGACAAAACCTAAATATACAGCTCACGTACTCGATTACAAATTTGAAGCAGAAAGCGAAGAAGAACTCTTGACCCTTTTAAATGAGTACTACCTAATTGCGCATTTTGAGAATATAACCCAAATATCCGGCGACAATCCTAAAACAATCACACGACAATTCTTTGAACATTTTAAAAATGACGAAACTCCAAAAATAATTGCTCTCTACGTATATAAGAATGGAAAACTACAGTCCACAGAAAAAAACTATAAATACACAGAAAAGATCGTACATACTGCCACCATAGAATCTATTGAAGATTCGGTCCACATGGATATAAAAGTCACCAGCTATGAAAACGGCGAAGAAAAAAAACAGGACAAATCTATCAGAACTTTATCCTTAAGGAACGATACACTCTATATAAGCGACGGAGAATGGGATTACGATAAAACCATCATCATTCAAGATGAGGACTCCAAAAACAGATGTTACACTGGCAAGAAAGAAAATCCCCGGTATGTATTCCAAATAGAAATTCGCAATGACACCCTCATTCGGACTGAATATAATTCTAAAGGGAAATGGACGTATCTATATGCCCCAGTCCAAAATGAATCCGCCACCTCAATCCAACGAAAAATCCGCCCGGCAATCAGACCTGAAAACGCAAAGCACTTCGACCTGCTCGGGCGCCCTGCCCAGGGAAAATACACCATAGATTTTCTGAAATAATGTTTGGACTATAATCATGCCGGACTTGATCCGGCATTTTTTTTATTGCACTCACCTCGCTTATGTTGGGGCTTTGGTTCTGACATCGTATGTTTGTCCCTACGCGTGTTGGGCTCCTTCAGAGCCAACTTACTGCACCTCGGAAATGTCGATAAACAAGTTTATTGCCGCTTCCTCGGTTTACAAACGTTTCACGTGAAACATGCGATTACGAGTGTCGCAAAATATGCTTGCATATTTTATGACCGAGTATGAGCATGTCGGACACGAAGTGTCCAAACAATTTGTCTTGCCGCACTTGATGCGGCATCTCCTTTTCTAACTAAATAAAAACTTTACTATATTTCCCCGCATGAAAAAAGCAATTCTCATTCTCTCCTTTGTTGCATTGAACGCCTTCGCAGCCAACTGCCTCGATTATATCCATTATCTATTCAATGGAGAAATCTCAGACATTTTTCACCTTGATAGTGTCTATGGTGTATCTTTCATAGATGATACAGACACGAGCTATTCTACTGTGAAGTATTTCTATACCGACAACAAGCTAGACAGCACAACTTCATGTGGTAGTTATGGTTGTAGAACTTACAAACACAAGCAAACAATTGAAAAAACAGACTCTACCATTAAATTAACTCAACATAACCTCCCTTATGGTGATCGCAAAGAATACGTTATTTTCCCGGATAAGGATTCATCCATCACTTTTATATATGGTCTTGATTCTGGTAAACCGGATAGTCTAGAAATCATTTCTTACAACCCATTACGCAATGATACATTATATAATGATAGATGGTTTGCAGAAGGAAGACCATACAATTTTGGAAATGAAAAATTCGCCCCTGATCCCAATGATGAAAACATATGCAATATGACTATCTATAATTCTGGATATAAATCCGAAAATGGAACATATCAGCTAATCATCACCAATACAGAAAATGGATTCAAAGTTTTCAATACCCAATACAATCAAAGTGCTTTCTTCATCTATACAAACAACTCCACTACATCAATCCAACGCAAGGTTCGCCCGGCAGTCAACTATAAAAATACAAAGCATTTCGACCTGCTAGGCCGCCCAATCAAGAATAATTTCGGATTTTGCCACACACCGCAAGTTGCTAAATGACAACGTCATAGATGTAACAAAAAATTTTTATAAACAAAAAATTCACATCAATTAAAAACTTATTAACGGATATTTTAAAAAAGTGAAAGGGCGCAAGCCCTTTTTTCTTGTATTCACATTTCATAATACTAAATTATGATGGCTAAAGTGTGAAAATGTTCCACGTGGAACGTTAGCGAGGTGAGCGCAGCGAAAATACACTTGTGTATTTTCATTGCCGAACCGAAGCGAGTTGGCTCCGAAAGAGCAGAGATGCGATAACGAGCGTCGCAAAAATATGCTTGCATATTTTTATGACCGAGTATGAGCACGTCGGACTTTGGCAAAGCCAAAGTCCCAACATTAGCAAACCGAGTAATGAGTTATAGAAACAACACAACGCAGCAGAATCTTTTGAACCAGTTCCTGTCGGAACATGGGGTGCAGCTGTCCGAAGATGTACTCGGCAAGCTTTACGATTTTGCGGACCTGGTCGTAGAGACCAAGCAGTTTGGCAACCTGATTTCGGCAAAGGACTCCGAGAAGTTCTTAAGCAGACACATCGCCGATTCGTTGGTTCCCTATATTATAATGAAGGATATTCCGGCAGGTTCCAAATGGGCCGATATGGGTGCGGGGGCAGGTTGCCCGATTTTTCCGCTCGCCATCGTAATGCCCCAGGTGGAATTCTTTGCCGTCGAACCCCGCCACATGCGCGTGGAGTTCATGAAGTTCGTCAAGGAAAAACTGCACCTGGATAACCTGACCGTCGTGGGCAAGCGTTTCGAAACTTCGGGACTTGCCTACCTGGATTATGTGAGTTGCCGCGCCCTTTCGACTTTCGAAAACGACTGGGAACGTGCCCAGCCGGGACTCAAGCGCGGTGGACAGTTCCTCACGCTGAAAAGTTTCAACAATATTGTTCACCTGGAAAGTAATCCGGAAGTACACATATATAAATATGCACTCCCGCAGGAAGAACAAGTTTACGCCTTAGTCACTCGAGGTAATGAATGAGTAAAGTGATAGCAGTCTGCAACCAGAAGGGTGGTGTGGGAAAGACCACGACCGCCGTCAACCTGGCCGCCAGTTTTGCCGCATTAGAAAAGAAGACACTCCTTATCGACATGGACCCGCAGGGTAACGCGTCGCAGGGTCTCGGCTACAACGAGATGCAGGATGTGGACATCCACGAAGTCCTGAACATGGCCGACAATCCGGACAACATCACCTACGACAATATCAAGGAAGCTATCCTCGATACGAGCCTCGACTACCTCAAGGTCATCACCTCCGGACCGGACCTCGCCGTCATGGAAATCGAACTGGTGAACGCCATGAGCCGCGAACGTCGTCTCGAACGCGTGATGAATGTCCTCAAGCAGGCATTCGAATTTATCATCATCGACGCTCCTCCGAGCCTGAACCTTTTGACGCTGAACGTGCTGACCGCCGCCACCAGCGTGTTGATTCCTGTTCAGTGCGAATACTACGCCCTGCAGGGTATGACCGAACTTTTCAAGACCATCCGCGAAGTTCAGAAGAACTTGAACGCCAACTTGAAAATCGAAGGCGCCCTCCTGACCATGTACGACTCACGTCTGAGCCTCTGCAAGCAGGTCGCCGAAGAAGTCCGCGAAAACCTGAGCGATACCGTTTTCCAGGCAATGATTCCGAGAAACGTGAAACTCTCCGAAGCACCGAGCCACGGCAAGCCCGCCATCCTTTACGATGTGCAGAGCAGCGGTGCACAGTCCTACATGAAACTCGCCGAAGAAATCTTGAATAAGGGAAAGTAGTCAATGGGTAAAAAATCTTTCGCACTGGGTCGTAGCCTTTCCGACATTCTCAAGGATCATTCCGCTCCGGCGGCATCCGATATTCAACAGTCCAATTCACAATCTGTCGAAAATAATGCGCAGAATGGCGCCGCTAATTCCGCCGCTGTTGATAACTCTGAAAAAATCGTCGAAATCAACGTCGACCTTATCGACCCGAACCCGTTCCAGCCGCGCAAAGTTTTCAGCGACGACGAACTGGTGGAACTTGCCGAATCCATCGAACAGCACGGATTGATCCAGCCGATTGCCGTCCGCAAAGTGGGCGACCGTTACCAGCTTATCAGTGGTGAACGTCGTACCCGCGCAAGCAAGCTCGCCGGACTCCCGACCATCAAGGCCCAGGTCTATGAAAACCTCGACGACAAGGCCATGGCCGAATGGGCGCTCATCGAAAATATTCAGCGTGTCGACCTCAACCCGGTCGAAGTCGCCAAGTCTTATCAACAATTGATCGATAACCACGGCTATACTCACGAAGATTTGTCCAAAATTGTGAGTAAGTCGCGTTCTGCCATTACTAATGCACTCCGCCTGCTCAAGCTCCCGGCCCAGGTTCTCCTGTGGATCGAAGAGGGCAAGATTTCTGGCGGTGCGGCCCGCGCCCTCTGCAGCGACAAGATCGAAGATCCCGAAGCACTCGCCAAGCGCGCCATCGAAGAAAGCCTGAATGTTCGCCAGATTGAGGCGATTGCCCGCGGCGAAGATATTTCGAAGCCGCAGGAAGCTGCAACCGAAACGGAACAAACCGCCGAAGCAAATTCCGAAGATCAACCGGAAGTTCATGCCGACCAGCCCGAAACTCCGACCAAGCCAAAGCCGGAACTCAGCGCCGACATGAAACAGTTCGAGTCCCGCCTCGAGACTTTCTTCGGAACCAAGGTGCAGCTCAATCCGAGTGCCTCGACCGAGACCAAGGGTACCATCGTCATTAACTATTATTCCATGGACGACCTTACCCGAATCCAGGAACTTATGGAACGCTAAATGAAAGGCAATTACTATACCATACAGATTATCCCGGAAAATTCCAAGGAAATCAAGAAGTACCGTGTCAATACGAAATGGTTCTTTTTCCTGAAGATTTTCTTGGTGGTGCTGGTGATTGCTGCCAGTTTTGTCATCTACAATGCCGGACGCATCGGGCGCATCCTCGTAAATTACGAAAAGATCCGCACCGCAAATGCCCAGCTCGTAAAGCAGAACGCCAACTACGAAGAACTGTTTTCGCGAATCGACTCACTGTGGGTTCTCGAGGAACGTATCCAGAATATTCTAGGCACGTTCATCGAAAACGACTCCAACAAGATAAACAGCCTTATCGACAAGAACCGTTTTGCCCACACGCCTTCCGAAAAAATCAATGTCGACTACGAAGGAATCAACGGCTGGAAACCGATGGAAGAAAAGATCCGCCTGGAACATATACCGAACGTGATTCCGGTCGTAGGCATCGTGAGCAAAAAATTCAGCGAAGAAAACGATCACCTGGGCACGGACTTCTCGGCACAGGTGGGCGACCCCGTCTTTGCATCGGGTAGCGGCGTCGTGGAATTTGCAGGTTCAAAGGATGAACTCGGAAACACGGTCATCATCAACCATGAAAATGGCTACGTGACCAGTTATTCACATTTAAGGGACATTCGCACCCGAAAGGGACGTTCTGTTAGCAAGGGTGAAATCATAGGAACCGTAGGCAAGACCGGAAACACCAGCGGTCCGCACCTGCACTATGCGATCACCAAGGACGGCAAGGAAATGGACCCGGAACTTTTTATAAATTACTAGAATAAACCAAGAGGTACAAAATGGCAACTAAGGAACAAGAAATTACGCAGATCGGTCATAGCGTGACCATCAAGGGCGACATCAGCGGCAAGAGCGACGTACGCGTAGCCGGCAATGTCAACGGCAGCATCACTATCGAAGGTGAACTCATCGTGGAACGTCAGGGCGTTGTCGAAGCCGAAATCAAGACCACCACAGCCGTTATCGCCGGTACCGTCAAGGGCAACATCGACGTCAGCGAAAAGCTTATCCTCGAAAGCTCTTCTCAGTTCGTAGGCAACATCAAGACCAAGCAGCTCATTATCCAGGAAGGTGCCATTTTCCAGGGTAACTGCCAGATGGGTCTGCGTCAGTCTTCTTCTCAGCAGCAAGCAGCTCCTACTCCCAAAAAGGAGACGAACCTCCTCTAATACACATCTATATCAATTAACTCTATTTATTTATATAAATAGTAATGATAATTGGTTAAGTGGATAGTGGATAGATTTGTGAAAGCGAATACGTAAGTGATTGAAGGTCAAAAAGTTACAAAGATAATTCGATTGGAGATAAATGTTGAAAACTTTCAATATGTTCACTTTTTTCAACGTTGATAAGTGTTGAAGTTGAGTTTTCAATATCAAATCACATCGAATGGACAAAACCATGTTGAAAATTCCCGAAAAAATGGGGTTGTAAACATGATAAAAGTCACATTTTTGAAAAAAAGCCTTAAAATTTGCGCGTAATCGCCCTATAATAGTTATATTAAACAGACAAAATGTCATCCGAATTCTTAAAGATAGGCCAAATTACCGATATGCACATCGGTGAAGACGAAAGTCTGGTTCAGGGCATAGATGTCCGTGCCAACTTCCGCAAGGCGATAGAGTCTGAGTCCATGAGGGACCTGGATTTGCTGGTGCTGTCTGGGGATTTGGCAAACGAGGATGCCGAGCCTGGCGCCTACAGGTATTTTGTCGATTTCATAAAGAGCTATCCCGTTCCGGTGTGCGTGATTCCCGGTAACCATGACCGCATAGAGGTTATGGAAAAGTTCTTTGACTTGTCAGGAAAGGTTCAAAATGGAAAGTGCTTTTACCGTTACGACATAAAGGGTAGAAGCATCTTCTTTTTGGATAGCGCCTGTGGAGAAGTTTCTTCCGAACAGTTGGATTGGCTTAAGGTCGAGACAGCTAAAGTCAAGGACGAAGTCATCTTGTTCGTGCACCATCCGCCCTGTTATTGCGGACATCGTTTTATGGACTTGCGTTACCATATGAAAAACATGGTCGAAGTACAGGAAACGCTCAAGAGCATCAAGAACCTGACTCATATCTTTACCGGACATTATCATTCGCAGTTCGAAGTATCCATGGGACGCCAGATTGTCCATGTGGCACCGTCGACTCAGATGCAGATTGATCCTAACGTGCCCTATTTTAACTTGCAAAGTTCCAATCCAGGCTGGCAAGTCATAAAATGGGAAAAAAATTTTGTAGAAACTGAAGTTTATTTTGAATAACCCCTTGAAATTCTAAACCTTTTTGACTAAATTTGGGAAAAATTTGGCGGCTTAGCTCAGTTGGTAGAGCGTCGGAATCATAATCCGCAGGTCTGTGGTTCGAGCCCACAAGCCGCTAGTATTTTGAAAAAGAGGCTGATATGTCAAGACGAATCCTAAAAGTGGCGTTGTTGATGATCGCCTCTTTTTTCGTAGCGGTGACATTTACCGCTTGCGATAGCGCCGATCAGAACGTCCCCGAAATGAGCCAGATGCAGTCATCTGCACCAAAGAGCGTTCCTATTGTAAAGGTTGACGCCTTTACCGCTCCGGCATCTTCTGAGATTACCGCCGAAAAGGCGAGGTACTACGTAAAGGCGAGCGCCGCCCTCGTGGAACTCGGCGTACGCTGGTCCGAACGTATCGACAAGGCGAACGACACCGAAAAGGTCCAGATCCTGAACGCCTACAACGTAGCCCGTGACCAGGTCTGCGCCCGTATCGGTTTGGCAGGTATCGCCGAGTACAACTGGATTACTTCGGTCGCACTTCCTGATCCGAAGAACAAGGCGACCTTCGAAGCGGCCGGCCTCAAGACAAACAACTAGTATAAATTATCGGCTTTTAGAACAGGGATTGCTTTAGGGCAATCCCTGTTTTGTATCGTACTGATTTTATTGTACGTTCGATTTATTATTTTTGCTAAGGTATGCAAACGGCGAAACATTTTTTTAGTCTCGAAGGAATCGACGGTTCCGGAAAGTCGACACAGATCGACATGCTGATAGATGCACTCACCAAGGAAGGCTATTCCGTAGTGAAGTTGCGGGAACCGGGCGGTGCAAAAATTTCCGAAGGTATTCGTGAAATTTTGTTGGACCCTGCGTTCAAGGGAATCATGGGTGACAAGACGGAGCTGCTGTTGTACAATGCGGCCCGCGCCCAGGTAATCCACGAGATTATCCAGCCGGCACTCGATGCAGGCAAGATTGTGATTGCCGACCGTTTTGCGTGGAGCACCTTTGCTTACCAGGGTTATGCACGCGGCCTGGGCGCCGACCTGGTGCAGCGCCTTACGGAAATCACTTGCGGTGGGTGCTTCCCCGAACTGACGGTAGTGCTTGACTTGACGGTGGAGGCGAGCCGCGCTCGCACCGCAAAGCGGGGCGAGGCACCCGATCGACTGGAGAGTGAAAAAGCGGACTTTTTCGAACGGGTGCGCCAAGGTTACTTGGCCGCGGCCCGTGACTACGGCGACTGTGTTGCTGCGATTGATGCCGACCGCACTCCAGACAAAGTATTTGCTGATTTGTACAAATTAATAAGGTCAAGGCTGTAGATAAAAGAAATCGGGGTGTTAGGGGTGGAACCCCTAGGAGAGAGGGTGGAAAGCTACGCAGTGCGAACCAGGGAGAGACCTCTCCCTTTATTTTTCCTAAAAACACTTGATACAGCGGTATACAAAATCACTGTATTTTCTGTACCACCCCCTTAAAAATCAATTTATTTTCCACTTTAGAAAGGTTAAACAGGCTACGTGGTGTTGTAATGCTGGTGGCATTGCGTAGTCGAAAAAAAGGGATGATTATGCTGAAAAAAATCATGACGGCGTGCGTTATCGGCGCCACTGCACTCGCGGCAGCTCCGCTCCTCACCAATGGCGACTTGTCTTACGGTGACGGGGGCTGGTACGTTTGGAACAACCCCGATGGCCCCGCCAAATACGAAAGCAAAATCGGTGTCGAAGGCCTTGGTGTAAATGGCAGCGAAGGCGTGAAGCTTACGGTAACTGAACTTCCGAACCCGTCCTGGGGCCTGCAGCTGCAGCCGCCCAAGTGGCTCGCCGATTCCGCTTATTACAAGCTCTCCTTTAAGGCGAAGGGCAACGTGCCCATCAACGCCATCATTCAGGGTGGTCCTCCTGACTGGCGCCAGAAAGAAAGCGCCTCGTTCATGCTGACCAAGGACTGGAAAGAATACTCCATGGTTTTCCTTGCTGACCAGAAGGGTTACGGCGTCAACAACGTCACCTTCCATGTGGGCCTTGCCAAGGGCTGGCTGCAGATGGATGACGTGACCATCGAAAAAGTCGAAGGCATGGATGACATGACTTGGTACAACAATTCCGCCGCCCGTATCGACAGCCTGCGCAAAAAGGATTTGACCGTGAAGGCCGCCCCCGGCGCCCAGGTGAAGGTGGAACTGATGCGTCACGCATTCCCCTTTGGTACGGCGCTTGCGCTTTACCCGACCAAGGACAGTGTGGAAACCTGGTATAGAAAGACTGCCAATAAGTACTTCTGGTACGGCGTTCCCGAAAACCAGTTCAAGTGGCCGGAATACGAACCCAAGAAGGGCAAAATCCGCCGCGATGAATTCAAGCAGTACCTTGACTACGTGAAGGACTACAACTGGGGATTCCGCGCACACGCCCTCATGTGGGGCATTCAGGGCTACGGCTACGACAAGCATTTCAGTTTCAAGGGCAGCTGCAAGGATATCGGCGAAAAGCTCAAGGCACGCATTACCCGCGACATGACAGAATACAAGGGCCGCATCAAGGAATACGACGTATGGAACGAAGTCTTCCACGAACCCTTCGTGTTCAACAAGTGCGGCTGGGACTTGTTGGATTCCGCTCATGTGTGGGCTCACCGCGCCGATCCCGACGCGAGGCTGTTTATCAATGAATACAACGTAATCGTCGCGGGTGAGACCGAACGTTTCTATGACATTGTCAAGGGAATGCTCGACCGCAAGGTTCCGGTACACGGAATCGGTGTGCAGTGCCACTTTGGCGACCGTCAGCTGAACCCGGCATTTATCAAGGCCCGCTTCGACAGGCTCGGCTCTTTGGGCCTCCCCATCAAGGTGACCGAACTTGACTTTGGCGACTGGCAGAAGGGCATGTACTTTGGCGAAGACGAACAGGCCCGCCGCTATGAGATGTTCCTGCGCATTGCATTCAGCCATCCGGCTGTCGAAGGCATTGTGCTGTGGGGTTTCTGGGATAACCGTCA
Source organism: Fibrobacter succinogenes (assembly GCA_902761355.1). GTDB lineage: Bacteria > Fibrobacterota > Fibrobacteria > Fibrobacterales > Fibrobacteraceae > Fibrobacter > Fibrobacter succinogenes_M. Next base: position 195,138 of record CACWJY010000003.1, read on the forward strand.
CTGGGTAAAGCAGGGCGGCATCATCGCTGCTGATGGTCGAGAAAAGCCCGCCGCCAAGCTCATTTATGACTTGTGGCATAAGGTGTGGACTACCAACGGGACGTTCAAGGCCGACGAAAACGGTGTCGTCAAGTTCCGCGGTTACCCCGGCAAGTACAAGGTGACTGTCGACGGCAAGAGCGAAATGGTCGAATTGAAATAACGGCCTAGAATTTTCGGTTGCATTTGCATGAAGGATGCCCCGGACGGGGCGTCCTTTTGCTATAGAAAAAATCCTGTTGCATTTTGGCGCAGATGTATGTAGATTTGTTTACATGAAAAAGAAACTTGTGTCATTATTTTTGGGCGTGTCTGTTGCGGCCTGGGCGCAACAAGAAGCCGATTTACAGGTTGCCCCTGCCACGCAGCAGGAGCCTGTTGTAACGGAACAGGCCACGGCAGAGGCGGCGCCTACCCTGGACAATTTAGTTGTTCCCGCTCCGGTCGAAAATACGGCTCCGGTGGAGACGCCCGCTCCTGTAGAAGTCGCCCCTGCAGAAATTCCTCCCGCAGAAACCGATTCGGCCTTGGTGCAGGCTCCTGTAAATTCTGAACCGGTCGTAGGTCAGGCCGGTGAAGAAGGCGTCTGGACTTCTGCGGACATGGTGGGCTCTACTGCAGGCGCCGCCAGTATCCAGCAGCCGTCAGCACCTGTCGCGACAGAACCGGTTGTAACGGCACAGGAATTTCAGACGGAACCTGCGGCGGTATCGTACGATGCGGTCTATACGCCGGCAGATACGGGTCTTGTCCATAAGGATACCGTCAAATGGACGCCTTTCAACGAGATTCTGCATGGGAACTCCTACAATCCTGTGGCCAACGAGGCGGCGGCACCGACCGTCGCGGGCGAACTCATGATGCCTCACCACATGCATAATCGCAACTTTGCCTATTTTGAACCTATCGACCAGGAAGGCGTCGTTTCGTTTGGGACAGGAATCACGTATTTCTTTGCATTTGACAATACCAATAGCCTTGGCCTTGTTACGGCGGGTATGGCGTTTGACCGCCTGGGCTTTCTGTTGCAGGCGGCTGTCGGCAAAAGGTGGAAATATGTAGATGACGATAATTCTGGAACCGAAGAGACGACGAAGGGAACGTCGGCCGGTACCGTTATTGGAGGTACCTTGTCTGCAATGCTTGGCGGTCTGGATGTTGCTATCAGGGTGGCTTACGACCATCCTGAAAACGAAAGTACCGTCAAGGGTGGGAACGTCGAATCCGAATCGGATATTTGGAATCTGGGCGGTCGGTTTATTGTTTCTTATACTGGTGGCATAGTGTCGTGGAGCGCTGGAGCCGGCGTGTTCCGCCATAATTCCAAGAACAAGGTAACGGAAAAGAGTGTTTTCGAGAAAAACGGCAGGCAGTACATGTCTACGTCCATTATCCGTACGACCGATTCTACCGCGCGTATCGAGGTTGTTCCTGAATTTAACTTGGGCGGCATTATCCTCAATCGCGAAAAGGCGCGCGTGTATATGGGCGTGAACACGGCAATCCCCCTTATTGTCTATGACCGCATTCAGGGTGTGTGCAGCAGGCATAATGAATATGCCTTTACGGCGACTCCCAATATCCTTGGCGAGGTAATGCTTGGTAAGTATGTTCTTGCCTACGGCAGTGCAAGCCACCAGTGGGATCTCTTTAGGTACAGGGATTCGTATATCGATAATGTCTCTACCAAGACCATGGATATTTCGTCGGGGATTACCACGGCCAACATTGGCTTGCGCTTGACTTACGAAATGGCGGCTGTCGAAATGACGCTGACCAAGCAGTTCCTGGGCAACCCCTTCGGGGCATTCTCTACGACAGAAGCCATGGCGACTTCTATCGGAATGTTTATCAATTTCTAGTAAATTAATTTTAGCGGTAACGTAAGGATGCCCGATTGTATAATCGGGCATTTTGTTTAACTAAAAACAAGTTAATATAATCGGTAAGTTAGCTCGATAAGATCTAGCTCTTTTTGCAATGTTGGTATGCGATATCGTAATAAGAGCACAATAATGGCGGCGACAATCATGTTGTATTTATGATGTATTACATTGTAAATACAAACTAAAATATTTTTAATTTGTTTATAAATTTTTACTACGAATAAACTATAAAAATGAATTTATATGAGATAGTTTGTTGAAAAGTTGTTTGTGATTTTTTAAATTTGGTCGCAAAAAAAAATATTTACCTTAGAAAGGTGGGAGAATACATGAGAAAAAAATTAAGGATGATTATACTGCCAATACTTACGCTTGTAAGTTTGAATTATGCGGAAACGTATAAAACAGCCATTACAGATAAGTTTATACATACACAATCATCGCAGTGGCTTGAACCTCACGATGAAACATTTCTTCCCTACAATGTTTGTAGTGATATTACAAATATAAAAATCACAAAAATTGAAGAACAGGTTAAATATTTTTGGGAAGGTAAGGATGATACTGGCTCACTTATTAATCACTTTCATAATTTGGTAAGTGTAGTTAAAGTAACGTATCAAGGAACTTGTTTAAATAAGTTGGTTTACGAAGGCGTTGAATATCTTTTTAGCGAAGCGCATCAATTAAATGAGGCTTGGGCAAGTCATTCCGAGAGTGAAAAGTTTAAATCCCATGCGCATGATTATGTGAATAAACCTCTTGACTATATTAGTGAAGATGGAACATATTATGATAAATTATATCCTGAGTTTAGCACTTATACGAAATTTGATAGAAATGTTATTGCACAACGGTGGAAAAGTAAAAAAGTTAATTATCCAGAATGGAAATATATGGGTGTTCCTGGGAAAAGGATGGCGAGCCCTATTTTGTTTGTACATGGTTTGGGCGATGATTATAGATCTTGGGGAGTGACATCTACTGTTGATGCCGATAAACTGTGTGAAAATGACGCAACCTGCAGTGAAATGTGGCCATCTCTTTGTGATGAGAATTATGCGAAGGGATCCATTGCTGCGCTTATCCAAAAAGCAACTTGTTCAGACGAGCGAAAGAAAAAATTCAATGCATATAAGGAAGCTTTATTAAGAACTAACACTGATTTTCAGAAGGGAAGCGTAAAAAAATATAGTTCAGGGTCTGCACCTGATATTATAGCTCGTAATCAGAATATCTATATTACAGATGATAACATAAATAATGTTGGATTGTATTTTTTCCAGGCTCCAGGAAAAATAAATGATGAAAAAAAATGGGAAGAGGCTTCGCTGGCATGGGACAATGCTGATGATCAAACCTCTCAATCTAGAAAATTATATCAAAAATTAGAGGAAATTTTAGATGACTATTTTGGAGGGTCATCGATTAATTGGCGTAAAACTCCAGAGGTGACTGTTGATATTGTTACCCATAGTCAGGGAGGACTTATTGTCCGTGAAATGCTTCGTGGACTCAAGGCTGAAAATGCTTCTACTGGTAGCGATAATCCCGCAAATCACATTGGACGTGTGATAACTGTTGATACCCCCCATTTGGGAGCTGCTACTGCAGCAGAAAATTCTAAGTCTGAATCACTAGCAAAATATCCTGGTTTGGGCAAAATAGTGGATGATCTAAATAAACCCAAAGACCATGATTTGGCGAATATCAAGGTTAGCCTTGATTATACGGACTGGTTGACCGATTTAGGGATTTTTGCCGTTGGCACTTTTCTTGGTTGGACCACCGCTGCTGCTGTAGTAACATCTGATTATGAAGTTAATATGAAAGGACCGTACCTTGGCCCCTATACAATCTCTTTAAATGTTGATCCGCTTGGTCCGGGTAGTTTTGATATTGATATTATGGACTTGGATCCGATTGCAGATTCGAGAGAGCAGGCTGACAATACAAGAGGTATTGGGAAGCACCTTGATAGTAAAAGTATTTTTATGCAAGGTTTGAACAAAGGAAAAAATGGAGAGTCCTATCCGAAGAAACCGAATGGTGAAAAACTTGAAATTGTGCCACTGTATTCGGGGAATACTAAAGCCGTTGTTTCCGCAGCCCTAGAATCTATTGCTGAAAATTTGAAGATCTCTTGTCCCGAATTAGACGATAAGGATTCAAAGGTTGCATGCGTATCCCTTGAATCGTATCTAGAATCAAAATCGGATGACTTTGAAGAAAAGGCGTATGGCACCATCGATATTGATGATATTGGTTTGGATAAGGGCTTGTTAAACATTTTAAACAGTTTGGTAGATGATTGGCTTGCAAATAGTGATTTGATTGTGGAAGCGAACAGTCAAAAGTATGAAGGCGTAGAATATGGGATAACCAGCAATACCATACTTGAATTGAAAGAGCCTCGCAAATTTGAATTCCATGACGCGTTAGCGCCATGGGAAACGGTTGCTCATTTAGATTTGAAAATGGGAGATATGGCTGCATCTGCTCGACAGGGACTAGATATTGCTTGTGCTCTGCATTTATATTGTGATGAATTGCTTGCTGAAAAGGCTGGCTTGGGATTGATATATTTGGATAACGGCTCTGTTGGTTTGACAGGAGATTTTGATTTGTCTCCTTTGTATCTTGAAGTTGGCAAACAGGGATCTCGTGTTTCTGATGGTACTAACTATCTAGAGGCTGTATATGAATATGGTGTGGGTTCTTATGTAAATTACACAGATGCAGAAGGAAATTTGCACCAGGATGTGGTTGTTTCATCCGATATTGCGACCAATCCGCGTATTCGGAGAAATGGTTCTGTTATTACGGTTAGCTTTGATAATCAATCTGGTAAGACGTTCTCTAAAGATTATGCTATGCCTAATTTGTCCTTGCAAACGACTTTCTCCATTATTGCAGATGAAGGAGCTTCGCTTCCTAAAGTCGTTGTTGGTGCGGGTTCTGCTAGCGATTTGAGTACTCAGGTTGTTCCAGATTCGCCAACCGCTTGGAAAAGGAATAAAGATGTTTTCGTTATGCATCGTGAAGCACGTGGGGATTATGAAGCTAATACGTCAAGGCCAAGAATATTTGTGGCAAATTCAACGGATAAGGATATTAAGGGTTTCAAGGTTGCTTATTATTTCACAGCAGATCCTGCAAGGAATCCTAAGGTTAAAGTTGATTATCCAGAAATTCCTGTTGTTTTGGAAAATCTTGGTGGAGACCAGTGGCGCTTTGTTTTGGATGCCTCCGATTCTGTATTGATGGCTAAGTCCGTCTTCCCAAGCTTGGATGGATGGCAGATTCGTTTATACTATAACGATTGGGCTGATTTTGACCATCTTGATGATTGGTCGGCAGATTATAATATTGGATTGCCGCAAATCAATAAGAAAATAGTAGTTTACGATGTAAATGGTCATATTCTATGGGGTCAAGAGCCTCAAATGTTCAAGAGCATAGACGATGGCGTAATTGCATCGCCGAAGGGTGTCTTATCTTGGAGTGATTCTGCTCCATGGGAAACCAATGCATTTAAGCCTAGTGTCACCATTAAAAATACCGGAACAATTGCTTTGAAAGATTACCACGCTAAACTCTGGTTCCGCGTACCTGAAGGAAAGTCGCTTTATGTTCCGACGGATGATTGGTATACGCCTGTGTCTAAGCCGAGTCTTAATAACGTTGGTGAAAATGTTTGGGAATTGGATATGTATTTTGATACATACATGCTTTACCCGAATGAAACTGTTGTTGAAGGAAACATAGGTCTTCATTTGACAGATTGGAGTGATTTTGATAAACTTGTTTGTGGAATCGCGTTGCTTGATTCCGAAGAAAATGTAGTTTTTGGAAAGGTCCCTTCTGTCAACGAATGCAAAACATACGATTTGCCGAGTCTTTTGGATGTTCAGTATGTATGGAAAATCTAAGATAAAGAACTTTTGTGTTCTTTTTTTGGTGCTGCTTCTGTTCGCTTGTTCCGATGAGCCTTCTGTGACACGGAATTCAGAAGCAAATAACTTAGATCCGGATTTCGGCTGGCGCAAGGGTGATTTCATCCCGGTGCTACATGACTCCAAGATGTATGGTGGCTTAAAGTCTATCTATCATGTTGGCGAGAGGATTGTTCTGGTTGACAACTATTGGTCAAGCAACCAGTACACTTCTCCGGGTTCTGTTACTTACACACCAAGGGTATTTGCCTCGAAGATTGGATCAACACATTGGGACACGCTTTCTAGTTCCGAATGGATTCGTTACGTGTATGGGGATTCCACAGGCCTTTATGCTGGAACCCAGCTTAGTGGCAAGGTCCTTAAATACGATTTCGATCGCAGTAGATGGGACGAAATATATGTGTTGCCGTTTGACTCGACCGGTTATTACAATGTATATGGGATTGCAATATACAAAGGACGCCCTGTTGTATGTTTTGCTGGATATGAGGATAGTACTGATAAGCGCGACGAAACCATAAAACTTGCAATGAAAATGCAAACGGATACTGGATGGGTGGACGTTACCTACGACTACGACTCCTCCAAGGAGTACCCGATGCAGTTCCACAAGGGTGTAGAACTAAATGGCAAGTTGTACACCATTAGCAGTGCTCGTGGAATGTGGCGCTACGACGGTAACTGGAAAAGGATGGCGAAAATTCCATATCCAGATTGGGCAAAATGGCTTGATGATAATGATACTACGGATGCTATCAGGGATATCGTAGTGCATAAGGGCAAAATCTATGTTATAGATTTTGGTTCTTCTGCGGATATCCTTGAATATGATGAAGATCAGGATTCATGGAATCCCATAGATAGCGTTATCAGTACCTCTAACACCTCCAACAGTAATATGCCGTCCAATCGATTTTCCTTGGCATCGGATGGAAAGCATCTTTTTGTAGCGGGAAGTTTGCCTTGGCCCAGTGTTTACATGGGTGACTATGGAGCTCCCTATGGAAATGAAAAAAAAGGCTGGCGAGAGGTTAAAGGCAATTTTTGCCCCAATTTGATTTGCCTGACTCATGGTTCGTCTTATGACATGACTGCAATAGGGGATACCTTATATGTGGCGAACGAGGAGGCACTTTTAAAATTCCCTCTAAAGGATTTGGACCGAACCATTTCGGAACAAAAATCCTATCCGTCGGTTGAATGAAAAAATATTTAATAAGGCTTTATTAAGCAAAGGAAGAAAAATAATTATGAAAAAGATGATTTTAAATGCAATAGCTTTTTTTGCGTGTTGTATTTATGCTTCTGAATCCTTCGGCGGCATCGGCGTGTCAATTTACCAAGTACGCGATGGCGTTAGGGTTGTAGAAGTGATTCCTGGCACTCCTGCTGCAGAAACAAAATTGCAGGTGAATGACGTTATCATTGCTGTCAATGGGGAATCTCTCAATGGCAAGTCTATCGAAGAATCGAAGGCGAAACTTCGTGGACTGAAAAACAAGCCACTTGAAATCACGTTTGTGAGCAATGGTGATACACTCTCGGCAACTCTTCGTCGCACTCAGATTACGGTCAAGGATTTGGAAAGCGAACGCGTTGAGTCCTGGTATGGTGACAAGTCTGAGTTCAATGCTCAGGAACTTGAAACTTATGCAAGTGCAACAGAATCTAATAAGCAACTTGTTGCGGTCATGCAAAACGGGACTTTGGTAAAATCTGAGTCGCAAGTTTCCGCAAAGTCGCTGAACGGAATCTATGTCGAAAAAGCGGATGAGTTTGCACCAAAGGTAAAGCAGCCTAAGTTGAATAAAAATGCTTCTGCAACATTGAAGGGGCTTAGCCGTACATCCGTTGGCTTTGAAGTGAAATCTGCTGGTAAGGCTGTAATTACCATTATGGATGCTGATGGTACTGTGTTTGCAACACTTGTTAGCGAAAATGCTCAACCTGGGTTCAACACTTTAAAATGGAATGGCGATAATGTTCCTAGCGGTCGCTATATGGTGACGATCGAACATAATGGTTCTGTCAGCGGGACTAATGCTGTATTGAAATAATTTTTCAACAAGTATCAAAAAGCTCTAGGTTACCACCTAGAGCTTTTTCATATTCTCTTAATACTAGTGATTAGTAGTTGCGCTAAAGCGCATTACTCGTCGCCTCGGTCATGTCAGACTGCAAGCAGTCTGCCGCGACACTCGGCTCCTTCCGTGAGCAACAAACGCCTCGTGTTAACGAGGCGTGGTTGCGACCTTTGACCACTTAGCACTTTAGTGCTTATGTGGACATGGCCACCTTTAGGTGGGAGCGCAAGCCTATGGTAAGAACTGACTTATTTGCAGTTCGCGCGGTGTCTTAGTAGTTTTCAGCGGTCACTTCGAAGAAGGACTGCGGATGGGCGCACACGGGGCATGCGGCCGGGGCCTTGGTGCCCACGACAATGTGTCCGCAGTTGCGGCATTCCCATACCTTGACTTCGCTCTTTTCGAACACGGCGGCGGTCTCCACGTTCTTGAGGAGGGCGCGGTAGCGTTCTTCGTGGCGCTTCTCGATAGCGGCAACCATGCGGAACTTGTTGGCGAGAGCCTTGAAGCCTTCAGCTTCGGCGGTCTTCGCAAATTCCTCATACATGTCGGTCCATTCGTAGTTTTCGCCATCGGCGGCGGCCTTTAGGTTGGCAGCGGTATCGCCGATGCCTTCGAGTTCCTTGAACCACAGCTTGGCGTGTTCCTTTTCGTTGTCGGCAGTCTTCAGGAACAGTTCGGCAATCTGTTCGTAGCCTTCTTTCTTGGCGCAGCTTGCAAAGTAGGTGTACTTGTTGCGTGCCTGGGATTCGCCTGCGAAGGCGGCCTGGAGGTTCTTTTCGAGGCGGCCTGGAGGTTCTTTTCGGTCTGGGTTCCGGCGTACTTGTTGGCCATAATTTCCTCTTCTTGGGTTGTGGGCGTTTGTTCTAAAAATGCCCCTTGTGTCTTAAGGGAATATACACTTTTTTTGTAGCTGCGGAGTAGAAATTGTCAAAAAAAAACGTTTTTTGGGGTAGATTGCGTCTGTTTTGAGCATTATTCCAACTTGGAATAGCGAATTTTTTCTTTTATACAGAAAAAAGATATATCTTAACCATAAATGTTAGGGATTTTGGTTATGAAGTTGAATATTGGCAAGATGATACGTCATCAAGCGGGGGCGTGATATGGCTGCCTCCTTTGAGACCGAAAATGTGATTCATCGTGGCGATTGCCACTAAAACTGGACGGAGGTTTGTATGACCGTTATGATTATCCAGCTTTTGATAGTGCTGTTGGCGCTTTATGTGGGTTCGCGGTACGGGAGCCTTGCGCTCGGCGCGATTTCAGGAATAGGCCTTGCGATTCTTGTGCTCGGCTTTGGCATGCAGCCGGGAAAACCTCCTACCGACGTCATCTACATCATTATCGCGGCGGTGACCTGCGCGGGCATCATGCAGGCGTCGGGCGGCATGGATTGGCTAATCCAGATTGCGGAGAAGCTGTTGCGCAAGCACCCGAACCATATCACCATTCTTGCTCCGCTCTGCACGTTCTTTCTTACGGTGCTCGTGGGTACGGGGCACGTGGTCTATACCCTGATGCCCATTATATGCGATATCTCGCTCAAGAAGGGAATCCGCCCCGAGCGTCCTTGCGGCGTTGCGTCCGTTGCATCGCAGGTGGGCATTACCTGTTCGCCGATTGCCGCGGCGGTTGCTTCTTTCGTGATTATTTCGAATGCGAATGGATTTGAAATCAACAACCTGCAGGTGATTGCGATTACGATTCCTGCGTGCCTCTGTGGCATCATGGCGGCTGCGGCCGTTTCTTACAGGCGCGGTCTGGACCTCGACAAGGATCCCGCTTTCCAGGCGCGACTCAAGGACCCCGAAATGAGGGAGTACATGTTCGGCAATACGGCATCGGTCCTCGATAGAGAAATCCCCAAAGAAGCAAAGCGCGCTGTTTATATTTTTATAGCTGCTCTTGCCGTTATTGTATTCTTCTCGGTGATGCAGATTATCGGTCATGACATTCGTCCCAAGTTCCCGACGGGGAAAGTGGTCGAAGGCGTGGCGCAGGTGAAGCCGCTCGCCATGAATATTATCATCCAGATTGTGATGATTTCGGCCGCGGCTTTCATGATCATCTGTTGCAAGGCGAACCCCAAAAAAGCCGTGGCAGGGGCCGTGTGGCAGAGTGGCATGGTGGCGGTGGTTGCCATTTACGGAATCGCGTGGCTTGCCGATACCTACTTTGCCAACTACATGGACGTGATGCAGGGCGGTCTCAAGGATATCGTGCAGCATTACCCCTGGGCGATTGCGATTGCGTTCTTTGCGGTGAGCGTGCTGATTAACTCGCAGGGAGCCGTGGTGGTCGCCATGCTCCCGCTGGCCTACAGTCTCGGAATCGAAGGACCGGTGCTTTTGGGTGTACTCCCGAGCGTGTACGGTTACTTCTTCATTCCGAACTATCCCTCCGATATCGCGACCGTGAACTTCGACCGTTCGGGAACGACGGTTATCGGTAAGTACCTGCTGAACCACAGCTTTATGCGACCCGGCATGACGAGTGTGATCGTTTCTACGATTGTGGGTATGCTTTTGGTTAAGGTGTTCTACTGATAAACAGCAGAAACTTAGGCCTAGCGGCCTGATGCCTTTTCGTAAACGGCGACTTGCCGCTCGATAATCTTGTCCCAGCTAAAACATTCGTCGATGCGCTGTTGTGCACCGGCGAGTATTTTTTCGGTGAACTCCGGACTTTCGGCTAGGCGCTTGTAGGCGTCGGCGAGGGCTTTGGGGTCTTTTTCGGGAACGAGGATTCCCGAAACTCCGTCTACCACGACATCGGGGATGCCGCCTACGTTACTTGCGACTACGGGCAGCCCAAGCTCCATTGCTTCAATTAGTACGACGCCGAGGCCTTCTGTGTCGCCCTTGCTGTCGACGATGGCGGGGAGCGTAAAGACGTTGGCGGTCTTGTATTCGTTCGCGAGTGCCTCGGGCGAAAGCTTTCCTGTAAAGATGATTTCGGCTGGGAGTGCGGCAAAGCCACTTTGGATTGCTTCGTCACTTGCGTTCCTCGCAATGACGTTTGCAGCTTGCTCTTTCAGTTGTTCCGTCAAGTCTCCAACGCCGACAATGCGGATTTCGAAAAGGTCGCGCGGTAGGTACTTTGCGGCCTCGATTAGGTAACAGATTCCTTTGCGTTCAATATGCCTGCCTACGAACAGAATCTTGAACTTGCCATTGACAGGGTGCGGTTTGACGCTGCGCACCCCTTTTTCTAGCGTGGTCCCGTACGGGCTCCATTCTACGTCGACGTTGCGGAGTGCTTTGATCTTACCGGCGGTAAAGCTTGAGTTTGCGAATACGGCCTGTGCCTGCTTTATTGCAAATTTAAGGAGAGGCTTGACCCATTTCTTTTTGCGGATGAGCAGGAGCTCTGCTCCGTGAAAATTGAGTACTAGCGGAATTTTAAACAACTTAGCGGCGCCGAGCGCAATGTAGGCATGCGGAAAGGGCCAATGTGCATGAATGATGTCGGGTTTCCACCGGCGGCAAATTTGAATGCACTTAAAAAATCCACTGATGATATAGGGAATAGCAAGAAGCTGTAACCAGGGCTTGTTCGCCATCTTGGAAGGGGCGCCTTCTTCGTGCGTCAAGAATTCCCAGTTGGCGGGCGCATAGCGGAAACGGTTCACCTTGATGCCGTCGATTTCGTGGCTTTTTAGCCCCTTGTAGGCGGGAGCAAGAACTTGTATGTCAAGTCCAGCCTTTTTGAGGTATGCAATAGATGTACGTAACCAGGGGACTTCGGCGTCTTCGTGAAAACGCGGGTATACAGAACCGATGACGAGAATTTTCTGGACCATTTTAAACGGAGCTTGCGGGTTGCGCTGTCAGGTCTTGAATGCAGGTAGGGTAGAGGATGGGCTTGATTTCTTTTTCAAGGATTGTGTCCATGTCCGCAAAATCCATGACTTTTGCCATTTGCACGATACGCCCCTTGACCCTGTGCCAGCCGTCCATTTTAGAATCCAGGAGCAGGACGCCTAGGCCGGAACCATTTTCGAGGAGTCCGACAATGTCGCTGCTGCGGGTGCTCTTGCTGAGAGTGGCTAAAAATACTTCCCAAAACTTGGTATAGGTGCTTTCGTCGGGTAGCTCTTTCTTGATTTGCTCAAAGTTGAATTCGAGGTACACAAAAGAACTGTTGTCCTCGTCGCTGCGGATAATTTCTTCTTGACAACGCCTTTCGAATATTTCTTCGGTGTATATAGAAATATCATATTTGCGTTTTCTTATCAAATTGAATAGGAACTCTTTCATCATCAGGTAAAATTTAGGCTATTTTTAGGGCATGCAGCGATTGTTGAAATTGAAAAAAGTGCTAAAGAACAGTGTTTTGGCGTCTTCCGTCGAAAACTTCAAGGCTATCCGTGCGGCAACGGTAAAGTATCGTCCGTTGCAGGCTGACGAGATCCAGATACTGGAGAAAAACGGAAACCGCTCCGAGTCTTGGGAAAAGGTGATGGTCGAAAGTGATTTTGACCCCAGCCGCATTTACCGCTCTTCCTTTATGGGAGAGGTTTACCTGCCGCGCTTTTTTGGTACGCTGCTCTTGCCGGGTGATGTGTCTTTCCCGACGGGCATCTACGACAGCCTGGTGCATAACTGCATTGTCGAAAACGCCTTGGTACACAAGGTCGCGATGCTCAGCAATATCTTGGTACGCAGAAGCTCGGTGTTGCAGAACGTGGGTTCTATTGTCAGTAGCGGAAAGATCAACTACATGATAGGCAACGCCATGCATGTGGGCAACGAGATGGGTGGTCGTAGCGTGTTCGTGTTCCCTGAAATCAATACGGAACTCGTAGACATGCAGCTTTTCCACAAGCCGGATCCCGAAGTCGCGACCGCTTTTACAGAACAGCTCAAGGCTTACCGCGAAGAGATGGCCCTCCCCTTTGGCATTGTCGGCAAGGGTGCGGTCATCTGCAACACAAACATTATTCGTAACAGCTGGATTGGTGCGCATGCTCGTATTGAGGGTGCCGAAAAAATCCGTAACTCCGTGGTGCTTTCGTCGCTCGAAGAACCAAGCCACGTTTATGATTCGGTGATTCTCGAAAATTCGAATGTGCAGATGGGGGTCACCATCCATACGGGGGCCGAGGTGCAGGGCTCTGTCTTGATGAGCCGCACGACGGTTGCCTGCAAGGCTATCGTAAAGTCTTCAATTATCGCTCCTTGCTGTCATATAGAAGAGGGCGAGGTGAATAGCTCGTATATGGGCCCCATGACGCAAATGCATCACCATTCGCTGTTGATCGCGGCCCTTTGGCCCGAAGGCTGTGGCAACCTGGGTTATGGCGCGAATGTCGGTAGTAACCATACAGGTCGCATGCCCGACCAAGAGGTAATGCCTGCGCAGGGGATGTTCTTTGGGCTTGGCGTCAATATCAAGTTCCCGGCAAACTACCGTGAGTCTCCTTTTACCTTGATTGCGACGGGCCTTACGACGCTCCCGCAGCGTGTCAAGTTCCCGTTCTCGCTGATTCGTCCGGGAGACCCGCAGCTGGCCGGTGTCGCTCCGCGCCTCAACGAAATTGTTCCCGGCTGGAACTATGCGCGCAATGCCTATGCGCTCGACCGTAACCTTTACAAGTACTCGCTGCGTGGAAAGGGGATTGTGCCCTCGGCATTCTACAGTATCTTTAATGCGGACGTGGTGCGCTATGTATGTGACGCCTTGCAGCGCCTGCAGGTGACTGTTATCCGCGATATCTACACCAAGGAACATATCGACGGAATCGGCGAAAACTTCTTGCGCGAACGTGTACGTCAGCAGGCTATCAAGACATATCAGGAATACCTGGAACGTTACGTTCTAGAATCGATTATTACTTTGGTTGTAACCGACGTGAATCTTCAGTCGCAGCCGGTCAAAGAACTGCGCCGCCTAGCGACCAACGATGCGAACAAGGATGCGATGCGCATGGTTACGCTTCCTGAAACGTTCGATGAGTTGATTAAGCGCTATCGTCAGCTTGAGAAGGATTGGTTCGAGCGTGTGACGCATGGGCTTGACAAGGACAACGAACGCGGCCGCGAAATTTTTGACGACTACGATGACGCACACCCCATCGACCGTGGCTTTACCGAATGGGAAAAGGCTCGCGTCGAAGAAAAGTTACGCCGTCTGGGTACGATTGTAAAGGTGACTAAGCCCGAATGATTTCATTAGGGGCAATGCTCGTCTTTTGCCTTGCGCTAGAATTTGTGGCGCGGCTTGTGCTCGAAATCCGCGAACGCAGGCTTACGCAGCTTCATGGCGGAATGTTTGCGCTTCTCCGTTTAATTCCGCTTGTCAACGATATTGTGCCGCTTCCGGAAAATCGTCGGGAGCCTCTCGAAAATGAATTTGTAAAGCTGCACGAAGAGGGGCATGCGAGCTTGCGTCACGGCATTCTGCGTAATTTGGCAAAGGTGGCGTTGCTGTTGCTTGCCGTGTGGTTACTCGCCTTTTTATTTGCAAGCCGCGGTCTGTCTCTTATAGAAGCGATTCTTTGGTTGCATCTGGCTGCAATCCCCGTACGCATCGTATTCCACCTGTACTGTTGGCATCAGGAATATGAGGCCGACCGTTACGCATTTGATAAGCTTGGAAAAAAGAAGGCGAAAGCCGCTATGCGCGACTTGGCGGAATGCGAAATCCCCTATACCAAGCTTTTTGCGGTTGTATATCGTGAACACCCCACGGTGGTGATCCGCAGTCTCAAGATTTTAAATAAAGAAATTAAGCCCGAAAGTAATTGACGGATTATCGCTTGCGTCCCAGTGCAAGGATAAAGGCGTTTATGGCGAAGGCGGCAATCATCAGGATGTCGCCGGTGTGTGCGCCAAGCGCCCCCGGCAGGGCAGGGCAAAGCTTGCCTGCAAGTGCGAGTGCGCCGCCCACGACAATGGCCGCTGCTACAAACTGAGGCTTTGCCTTAAGGCCCAGAAGTCCCCACAGGATAGGAACGGTAAATGCTCCGGCATAGACGGCAAGCGCAAGGAGCAGGGTGCCGATAATGTCGGTAAACACGAGCGCAAGCAGCAGGGCGACAATTCCGTTCAAAAAGATGATGAGGCGTGCCTTGGCAAGGTTGCGGGATTCTTTTTTGCCCTGCATGTTTTTTCGTAAAAATCCGCAGAGGATTACGGAGCTGCTAAGGAGCGTTGTATCTGCGCTGCTAAGCACGACACTTAGCAGTGCGAGGGCTATCAGGGGAATCAAGGGGGCGGGCAAGACTTGTGTGGCGATTGCCGTAATGCGTGCTCCCTGGGCATTTTCGAGACCGACTCCGTACATCGCCAAGAATCCGATGACGAATGCGATGGGGATCAGTGTTGCCGCGGCCATGGCGATTCCCTTTTTGGCGGTTGCCGTATCCTTGGCGCAGAACATGCGGCTAAAGATGTCGGGGCCCGCGGTGTAGGTGGTGCCGTAGGTGAGAATTAATAGGAACAAGTCTAGCGGCGTAAAGCTTGCGTTAAAGGGGAATTGGGGGGCCTTCTGCAGGATTTCGGAGAGTGAATGCGTTTCGGGGGTGCCTGCGAATAGTGCGAATGCGGCAAGCACCAGGAGGCCCGCGATAATGAGGCATGCCTGCAAAAAGTCGGTGCGTAAGATAGACAACTGTCCGCCCGCAAGTGTATAGCCCGTGAATACGGCTGCCGAAACGATTGCTGCCGTCGTGTAGGTAAACGAGGTGAAAGTCATCAGGAGTTTTGCGGCGGCGATAATCTGTGCGGCGACAATGCCGGTCCATGCGACCGGTATCACCAGCGAGGCGACTAGCCGCGGGCCTTTGCCGTATAGGTTTTCGACAAGGTCGGGTAGCGCGTATTTTCCGTGTTCGTAGGCGCGGGCCGCAAATGGGATTAGCGCGATTAGTCCGAGCGCTCCTGTAAGCATGAACCAGCTGGCGGCCCCGCCGAGTCTAGCTCCGCTGTCGATTGCGCCTATCACGGCCGACCCGCCAAGGATTGTTGCCACGAGGCTCCCTGCGACAGCCTTTGCCGATGCTCCCTTGCGCGCCACGAAGAAATCGGGAATGTCCTTGACGTGCCGCGCACTGCGTACGGCAATCAGCACCAAGAAAACTAAGTAGGCCATCAGCGCGATATTCATCGGCATCTCCTAAAACCTTTAAATTTAGCCCCAAAGATACAAATTTTGTATATTCTTTGCAAAGAGGTTTTTATGTCTCGATTTTTGAGTTTTTTTGCATCTGTTTTTGCCGTAATCGCAATTTGTACCACTGCAGCTTTCGCTTTTGACGTCTCGGTCAAGGCTAATGTCGATAATGCCCAGGTGTTTGTGGGCGACATGTTCAACTACGAAATCCAGGTGACCGCTCCCGAAAACGCTGTGGTCGACTTGCCTAGTTTTGTCGGTAACCTCGGCAGTTTCGAAGTCAAGGAGATGAAAAACGAGAAGGTGACCGAGGGCATGCCAAAGGGGACTGCCAAGTTTACCTGGCTTGCGACGCTCAATACCTTTGTCAGCGGCGACTTTCTGATTGCCCCGCAGCAGGTGAATGCCGTTGTCGGTAGCGATACTGTCAAGACAAGCACCGATCCCGTGGCGGTAAAGGTTTCTACCCGTACCACCGGCGAAGAAACCGATATTCTCGAAGCCGAAGATCCGCTTGATGACCCGCGCCTTCCGCAGTGGCTATACATTTTGCTGATTGTGGTGGGGGTGATGCTCCTCGTGATTCTCGGCTGGTTCCTGCATCAAAAGTTTGCGAAAAAGGCCGAAGCTCCCAGGCTTCCTCCTTACGAAGAGGCGGTGCTTGCGCTCAAGGAGCTCCGCGCAAAGAATTACCTTGCCGAAGGGAATCAAGGCGATTACTTTATGGCTCTTGGATTCATCGCGCGCCGCTATATCGAGCGCCGTTTCGAAGTCGATATTTTGGATGCCACCGTTGCCGAACTCAAGCAGCGCATGGCTCATGTGGCGGGCCTCCCGCAGGCCTATAAGGAATCGGTCGTGACGCTTGCCGTCGAAACCGAACCGGTCAAGTTCGCCAAGATGAAGCTCGAGGGGGAACGTTGCCGTTTCTGGGACGAATGGGCGGACCGCCTGCTCGAGGATACGAAACCTACGCCAGAAGAGGAACAGCAGAAAAAAGACGAGTTGAAAGCCGCTGTCGATATTGTTCGTAAGAGCAAAAAGGCGAAATAGCATATGACGGGGTAACGTTTTCGCGAAATTTTTCTATAGTTATGCGTACTATGGAACGCGAAACCTTTAAATCAAGACTCGGATTTATCCTCATTGCCGCCGGTTGCGCCATTGGCCTGGGCAACGTGTGGCGTTTCCCTTACATTGCTGGCCAGTACGGTGGAGCGGCCTTTGTGCTCCCGTACCTCGGCTTCCTGCTCTTCCTGGGCCTGCCCATTTTGATGGCAGAACTTGCCTTGGGTCGTGGCGGTAAGAGCGGTATCGCTCGCGCATTCGATAACCTGGAAAAACCGGGTACCAAGTGGCATTGGGCCAAGTTCCCGCTGATTTCGGCCAACTACATATTGATGGCCTTCTACTCGGTAGTTACCGGCTGGATGTTCTATTACTTCTACAAGATGGTTACCGATCCCAAGTTCCTCATGGGTACTCCGGACCAGATTGCGGCCGGTTTTGGCGAAATGCTTTCGAATCCGGGCCTCATGATTTTCTGGATGACGGTCGCCATTGTCATCGGCCTCTTTATCGTGTCGCTTGGACTCCAGAAGGGTGTGGAACGCATCACCAAGGCCATGATGATTTGCTTGCTTGTCATTATGGTGCTCCTCGCGATTCGTGCCGTGACGCTCCCCGGTTCTACGGCGGGCCTTGAATTCTACCTGTTGCCGTCCCTGGAACGCCTTACGCAATCGGGCAAGGGTCTGGGCGAGGCTATCTTTGCCGCCTTTGCGCATGCCTTCTTTACCCTGAGCCTCGGTATCGGTAGCATGGCCATTTTCGGTAGCTATATCGGAAAGAATCATTCCCTGGCAAAAGAAGCGACTAGCGTCTGTGCGCTTGACACGGTCGTCGCTCTGGTCGCGGGTATTATCGTTATCCCGAGCTGTTTTGCTTTCAACCAGTCTCCTGGTCAGGGCCCGGGCCTTATCTTCGTGACGCTCTCCAACGTATTTTCCATGATGCCTGCGGGCAGGTTCTTCGGTGCCGCCTTCTTCCTGTTCATGTCGTTTGCGGCCATGTCAACCTTGATTGCCGTGTTCGAAAACATCGTCTCGTTCTGGATGGACCTCAAGGGCTTCAAGCGTCGCAAGGTGGCCTATTGGAACATTCTGCTTGTGTTCCTGCTTTCGCTCCCCTGTGCCCTCGGCTTCAACGTGCTCTCGAGCTTTGAACCGTTTGGTCCCGGCAGCTGCGTTTTGGACCTTGAAGACTTCATCGTGAGCAACACCATGCTCCCGGCGGGTGGCATGTTCATCGCCATCTTCTGCTCTAGCCGCTATGGTTGGGGGCAGGAAAAGTTCTTTACCGAAATGAACGCTGGTAAGGGTTACAAGATTCCGTACAATGCCGCGTTCAGAATCTACTTCAAGTGGATCTTGCCATTGCTTGTTTCGATCCTCTTGATTCAGGGGTACTTATCCAAGTTCGCTCCTGAGCTCTGCTCCAAGATTTTCGGATAAAAAATTAAATTGAGGATAAGGTTTCGACCTTATCCTTTTTTCTTTGGAGGCGTAGGAGTCTTTATGAAATTGAGTTTCTTGTCGGTGGGTTTTGTGTCGCTGTCCGTGTTGGTCGCTTGTGATGATTCGTCCAGCGGCTCGAACACTATGCAGGCTGAAATCCCGGATGCTATCTCGAGTAGCGAAATCGTGGTAATTCCTGAGTCGAGTTCCTCTCTTGAAACCGTGAGCTCCGAGTCGGTTGCAGATACGGACCTTGTGGAATCGAGCTCCGCAGAAGCCCCTGTCGTCGCAGATACCGTATGGAACAAGGCGAACCTTACGTGGTATACGTCCTGGCCGGAACCCGGCAGCGAGGAATGCGAAGACTATAACGGCTGCACCTGGGCGGGCTGGTTTGCGGGCCTCGATGAACAGCAGACCGAAGAATGGGTGAGCGAGCATAACATCATTGCCGTCCACGAAAAGGACTGGGATACGTACAAACTAAAAACGTTTAGACTCCGCAAGAGTGGCCACACGATAGACGCCGTGGTGTATGACATGTGTTCCGATAGCGACTGTGACGGCTGCTGTACCCAAAATGCCGGCAAGGTGGGTTTCCTGATTGACATCGAGAGCTACACACGCAAGCGCTTCAACAACTATGGATCCGGTATTGTGGAATGGACATGCCTCGATTGCGGTCCTTCTTCAGTCGAAAATGCCGATTAGTCTAAAATTTTGTTCATCGTCAAACAGCACTATTCAGTTTTTATCGCCCCATAGGCGCGCCCTATCGCGGGTGATTAGAAAATTTCTGTTCATAGAATGTTGATAGATTAGTGGAAATGTGGACTAAATCCCGTCATTTGGCGAAAAATCGAAAAAAAGTGAAAAAAAATGCGCAAAAGGGCTTGACAACCGTCACGGAAAGTTCTATAATTGGCCTCACCCTCGAACGGGAGAGCTGAAGAGCCGAACGGACGAGGACGGAGGCCCGCGAGGCCGCCGGGAAGATTGAAGGAATCGGAGATGTGCTTAGTGACGGGTCCAAGAGAATTCTTGGAAAGTCAATGAATACGAACGTGATTAAGTAACGGGACCAAGACTTTAAAAAAATTAATGAAGAGTTTGATCCTGGCTCAGAACGAACGCTGGTGGCGTGTCTTATACATGCAAGTCGAGCGGTGCAGCAATGCATAGCGGCGAACG